>CAYMLO010000033.1:0-70544 GCA_964390905.1 uncultured Planctomycetales bacterium
CGACGCCCAGTAGCCCCTCGTCAGCCCCGACCCGGCAGGGAACTCCTTGTGCAAGTCGTTGAGCAGGTTCTCGAAGCCCAGGCCGATGAAGGGCGGCGTCTCGTCGTAGTCGTCGGCGTACATGAAGATCGCCTTGGCCAACTGCGCGATTCGCGACGCACAGACCGCAGTCCGCCCCTGCGCCCGGGCGCCGCTCAGCGCCGGCAGCAAGATCGAGATCAACAGCGCGATGATGGCCACGACCACCAACAGCTCAATCAGCGTAAAGCCAGACGGACACCGCCCCCGAACGTTCGACCTGAATGCCATGGTTACTCCCTCGAACCGACGTGTCGTCTACACCGGGCCCCAAGGCGCCGTGCGACGAGGCACAATGCCCGGTCGCCCGGCCGAAGAGCGGCCCGCGCCCCATCAACCCCAAACGCGTTATCCCCTCGATCTGAGGCAAATAGACTTGCGTCTCGTACTCTAATCTTACGCGTGTCGGACGCGACCGACAAGGCCTATCTGCCGTGTTCCGACCCGTCTGGTTGGCTTGCAGAACCTGACGGGATCGGGTAACCAGTGACCCCCTGCAGGACGCAGGGCTAGACCCGGAGGAACGATCGACCCTCGACCCTCGACCCTCAGCCCGCGGCCCGACGGGGACCGCCATCATGGCCGAATCCGATCCGAAACGCCCTCCCGCGAGGGGGCGGAGAACACGCTTGGGGGTGGTCCTGGTCTTGGGCCTGGGTCTGCTTGTGGCCGGCGGCTACCTGATCGTGCGTTTCAAGACGCGACCGACGTACCAGGGCCCGGCCAGGCACGTGATCGTCATCTCCCTGGACACCACCCGGGTCGACCATCTCGGATGCTACGGCAACGCGCGGATCCGCACGCCCCGTCTGGATGCGCTGGCCGCCGAGTCGATCCTGTTCGCAGACTACATGACCGTCGTACCCACGACGTTGGCGTCGCACACGTCCCTGTTTACCGGCAGGTATCCCCATACGCACGGCACGCCGCGGAACGGATTCACCGTCAACGACGAGAACGTCATGCTGGCCGAGATCCTCTACGACGCCGGGTTCCACACAGCCGGCTTTCTGGGCTCGTTTGCCCTCGACAGCCGCTTCGACTTCGCTCAAGGCTTCGAGCACTACGACGAGACCTTCCCGCGGCTGGTGGGGCAGGAGGGGGCCGTCCAGAACGAGCGCCCGGCGGCGGCAGTCACCGACGCCGTGATCGCCCACCTGGACCAGTTGGGCACGCCGCCCAACCTGTTCCTGTTCGTCCACTACTTCGATCCCCACGTCACCTACAACCCGCCGGCTCCCTACGACACGATGTATGGGCCAGAGGCAAGCAAGAAGCTCCCCCCCCTCCGCGAAATCCGCCAGCAACTGACCCGAGCAGCCAAACCGGGAAGCCAGACCCCTGCCGCCCGGGCCATGGCCATGCGGTACGCCGGCGAGGTGTCCTACATGGATGAGCACGTCGGCCGCCTGATCGATGACCTGCGACGGCGCGGCATCCTCGACGACGCGATCGTGATCGTCACCAGCGACCACGGCGAGAATCTCTGGGACCACCCCGCCTACTTCAATCACGGCCTGACCGTGTACCAGTCGACCGTCGGCGCGGTCTGCATGATCCGGCTGCCGGGCGGCAAGCGGGGCGGAACGCGGGTCAAGGAGCTGGTGGCCAGTATCGATGTCCTTCCGACCGTGTTGAGCTTCCTGGGGCTCCCGATTCCGAACGGCCTTGATGGCGAGACCATCGACCTGACCGAAGACGCCCGCCCCGCCCCGTCGCGGGTCCGCTTCGCGGAGGCCAGCAGGCCGCATGATCGCCTGGAAGCCGGCGTTCGATGGTTCAACGAGCGGAAGGCACGTTGCGTTCGCATGGGGGATTGGAAGTACGTCCGGACGCCGTACGCGCAGACCGAGGAGCTCTACAACCTGGCGAAGGATCCGCTCGAGCGCCGGAATCTGCTGACCGCGCCGACGGCGGAGATCACGGCCACGGCGGCTGAGCTCCGACGCAAGCTCGAAAGCTGGACGCGATCGGCCAGTCCGTTGCCCACCCGGTTCGAGTCCTCCCAGCGCGAAGAGACCCTCGAGCGGTTGCGGTCGCTGGGGTACGCGGAACAGTAGCGGCCTGCGGCCTTCAGGCCCCCCGCCGTCCGAACGATCGTCGAATCACGCGGAAGCCGAAGCGACACAGTGCGGCGCCGATCATCAACAGCGGGAGGGCCTGGCCGACGCCGCTGCCGCATTTGAAGACGGCGATCACTTCACGGTCGACGTCCATCACGAGCACAATCGAGTCGTTGGCGTCGATAGCGACGTAGTTGGCGTCGCCGGGGTGGTTGGGGTCATAGATCTCCCAGTGTCCGAAGGTCTTACCGTCAATGGGCACGGCGGTGAGGGTCACGACGGTGTTCGGGTCGGTGTACTCGGGCAGGTTCGGATCGACGTCGACGCTGCCCCACATCGGGTTGACGACCTCGAGCGTCAAGGTGGTGGGTTCGTAGTCGACGTAAAGGTACTGCCAGTCCGTGTTGGTGACCCCGTCGTCGTCGCTGACGGTGCAGGAGACGAGGTACCAGCCCGGCGCGCCGTACGTGTGCCAGGGCGACGGGTCGGCCGAGTTGGCGTCGTCGCCAAACTCCCAGAACCAAGACTGAACGCTGCCGTCCGCGTCGGCCGCCGTCGCGGTGAACTGCAGCGTCAGTCCGGCGCCGTTCGGCTCGTCCATGACGACCGTTGGCGCCGCGTTGTCGTCCTCAGTGTTGTCGAGGCAATTCAGCAGGCTGTAACCGTCGTCGGCCATCCGGTGCTCGACACGTGTCATCTCGTCAACGGCGGGCACGCCCTCCGACCGCCAATGATCCAGCAGCGCCTCGGCCTCCTCGAACAGGTGGGCCTCGATGGGCAGGACGCTCGCCTGCGTGTCCGCCTCGTTGCCCTTGCCGTAGAGCGAGTTGGCCCGGGCGGCCATGCTGCCGTCGCCCAGACAATCGGGCACGTCGGAGACGGCCACCCACGTCGGGACCGAGATGCCGTAGTTGGCCTGTCCAGGCATGGCCCACATCGTGGCGAGGGCGGGGTCCTCGTCCGGCAAGACGCCGTGCACGGTCATCGAGGAGCAAACCGTGCTCGTCGCGATCGTGCTCAACGACCGCCCCGGGCCGTACCGCATGAACTCGTACCCGCTCGCGCCGTCGTCGCCCTGCATGATCGTCTGCGCGCTGAGCAGGTCCTCGTCGATCAGGCCGTCCGTGTTGTAGACGCCCGACGCGTACCGCCCGCCGACCCACGTGTCGTCCGTGCCGTCGGCGTTCTGGTGGAACTCGTTCGCGCGGACCACCCAGCCGAGCATGTCCTGCCCGGCCCGGTCGGGGTCCAACGTGTCGTACTCGATGACCCAGTTGGCGTGGTCGATCTCGAATAGGGTGGCGTTGCCGTCCGCGTCGAGGAACGGGAAACACCCGGACGCGGCAAGCGTGCCGGCGTTGAACTCCTGCTGGATGTAGTCCCGCACCTCGTCGACCGTGCTGTAGCTGCCCAGGATGATGTTCATAAACAGCGAGTTGCTGCCGTCGCCGACGAGCGTATTTCCGGTGCACAGCCCGGCCTCGTTCACGCCCATCATTGGGAAGCCCCCCAGGCTCCCCACGCCGACGTAGTCGTACGTTCCCCAGGAGAAATGCCCGACGAAGTTGTCCGGGCTGCCGCTCCACATCCGCGACTTCCACAGCAGCGGTCGGTCATCCTCCGTCACCGATCCGTCCGCCACCCCGATCGTGCACGCGTGCGCCAAGGGAAGCAGAACAGCCTGAACTATCAAGAGGGTCGCCAAGAATGCGGCGGAATGCGCCAAGCTCCTATCCATCGCTCCTGCCTCCACGTGCACGTCTCTCCTCCTGAAGCGTACCAATTCTGGCCATGCATGGGCAAGCAGCAAGCAGCAGCAACATCGTCCAGATCAGGGCTTCTTGCACGAAACGTAGATGTCCCACGCACGCATCTTGCTGATTTGAAGGCGGCTCCGGCTGGTTCCCGACGGGGTCCAGGTGAAATGCGGATCCTCAAGCGGGCGCGGGGAGAATCGCTCCAGCCGTGCGGGGGCCACCCACTTGGGCAAACGAATCTGCAGATCCAGATCGGCCTGGTCTTGGGTCCCGGCGTTGACGACCTGAATGACGATCTCATCGTCGGGCGTTCGCGAGATGGTAACGGACACCGACTTGGGCGCGCCCTTGACGTGGCACCGGAAGAACGTGTTGTCGGCGAGGCGTCGGCGATGTTTCTCGATGAATCCGAAGTAGTCGGCGACGGCCCGTCCGACCTCGGCGGATTTGAAGATGGTGTCCGTCTTGCTGAACCCGGGCCGTTTGGGGTCGTCGCTGTAGTTGTGGGCCCAGACCATCGGACAACCGCCCGCCGCCACGACGGACGCGATCAGCGATTCGTACACGCGCCCCGTCGCCTCCGTCCATTCCTTGCCCGTTGTCAGGATGAACCACAACGGCTTGTGCCCGCCGTCAAACTGATCACGCTCGACCATCGCCCGGAAGTCTTGGCGGGTGCTGCCGCTCTCTCGAAAGAGGACGTTCTCGTTACGCCCCAGAACACGCATGGTGCGATGACGAGACGATCCGCAGGTGTTGGAGGTGACGACAAACTGCTTGTCGGGCCTCGTGCGACTCAGGGCGCTGTGAACGTCTCGCACGTGCCAGCCGAGGCATCGCGAGAGCCAGCGCCGCCGGACCTCATCGTTCACCGTCAAGAGGTCGCATCCGGTCTCCTGGCGAAACCGTCTCTGGCAATGGGGGCAGAAGCAGGATTCCCCGCACTTGTCCATGTAGTCCGGGTTGTCGACGAACATGCCGTCCATGCCGAGCTTGGCTTCGCGCTCGGCGATACGCACCCACCGACCATGCCAGGGCGAGTTGAAGCAGTAGCAGTAGCGATGCTGGGGAATGTGCTTGGGCTGGTAGTGCTGCGGATTGCCCTGACGGTTTCGCTGCACCCAGTCTTTGTGCTCGCCGGTGTGGAACTTCTCCTCGGCGTACGTACCATCGAAGTACCCGAGCACCTTGAAGCCATGGCGGTGCGCCTCGGCGACGAACGCCTCCACCTCCTTCCATGTGCCCTGCGGACACCAGCCGTTGGATACCTCGGGCACGTGGTAGAGGAACAGGACGCTGGCGTGGTATGTCTTCCGAAGCGCCTCGAGCCGGGAGATGTCGTCGTACGTAACGCCGAGGATGCGTGCGCCTTTGGCCCACTCGGGGGTGGGGATGGGGTCGTTGATCGACAGGTCCCTCGCGCTGCTCGACGGCGCCGTCTGTGCGTGAGTCAACTGAACTCCTGCCCACAGCACCATGGCACATGCGGCCAGCTCCCAACGGCACGAACAGGCGATGACACGGAAGACGCCCCCACGCTTGCTGACGTTCACAGTCTTCTCCCTCAACGCGTCTCTAACCATGGTATGCGGACAGATCCTGTGGCCTCTGATCCCGAGGGATTGTACTGACACGTGCAGAGATGACCAAGTGAGTTGGCACGGCCGCCAGCCTGCCATATGGCTGAAGGTCTCTTGCCTGTGTCTCGCCAATCCGTCAACATCTGTCGATTCGAACCCGACGACTGAATCAGCCCTGTTGGCGGCGGGGGATGCACCTATGACTCAGGGAACCACCATCGCGGCACTCCTTGCTTTCGGCGCGGTATCCGGGACCTGGTGTATGTCGAGGACGGCGGCAGCAGGCTCATGGTCGTACGAAGACTGGAGGCCCGGCGGCGAACGCACCACGACCGATGGGATCACCTTCGACAGTACGATCCACTGCGGGGGCGGGTGGGATTTCGTCAAGGTGGGCCCGGACCATTACCGGTTTCGGGCCAGGGCCGGGGTGCGGTTGTACGCATGGCGGTTCTACTTCAAGATCGAGTGTCCTCGGTCAGTCGGGCGTACCATCACGGTCGAGGTGGCCGATCTGAATCATGGGGGTCGGGAGCTCTGGCAGGAAAGCGCGAATGTCACCTCGGTGGACGGCCGGACGTGGACGCCCATGGCAGCCGAGGACACAAAGATCGTCCCCTGGACGCCGACGCGCTACAAGGACATCGACGGCAAGTACGGAGACCGCACCCACATCCCCTACGGCGTCCAGTTCCGACTCGAGCTGAAGACCCCCGTGATGTGGTTCGCCGGTCCGACGCCCTACACGCTCCAGCGAAGCGAGACGCTGCTGCAGCGCCTCGACGCGGAGCACCCCGATCTGGTCGAAGTCCGCACGATCGGCCACAGCCATCACAGCCGGACCCACGGGCATCCCATCCGCATGATTCGGATCGCCGCGCCCGGAGACGCGACGAAACGAAAGAACGTCTTCGTCATGGCGGGCGAGCACGCCGCCGAGACGGCCGGCATGTACGCCTGCGAGGGGTGGATCAAGGAGGTTCTGGCACATCCCGACTGGCTCAAGCGCTACGTCTTCTACTTCGTGCCCATCGTCAACGTGGACGGCGCGTTCTACGGCGCGAGCTACTACAACATGGGGCCCACGCTGGGGAAGGGACGCGGCCGGAACATATCCACCAACTGGGACAAGCGCACCGAGCCTGAGAACAAGGCCATCTGGCCGCTGCTGGTGAAGCTCCGCCCGGTCTTCTTCGCCAGCCTGCACAATGGGCGTCACCGTCGGACGATGGAGGTCCACGGCCTCGGCGGTTCCGGAACTGATGAGCTCATGCGCCAGTGGCGTCGGGAGGTGGGCTTCGAGATCGAGGGACTCCGCTCGCGCGGACGGTCCAACCGATGCTGGGGCGTCCTCGGCGACAAGGGAATCACGCGTCTGGCCTACACGATAGAGACGCTGCTGCTCTGTCGCCAGAAGGGCTTCGAGACGTTCGACGCGAGCTACATCGAGACGGGGCGCCAACTGGCACGCGGGACGATGGCCGCTCTGCGAAACCTGGGCGCCAAGACGAGGATGAGGAAGGGCGTGGCCTCGAAGCCCAAGGCATCGCCGCACCCTCATGCTTCGGAGAAACCCATGTCCAAACCGGCGGATCGATGCCGCTTCGACGGTGACGACTTCGTGGCCCAGCTGCCCTGGTTCTACCACGGCCTGGGATTCGAGAAGCCCCGCGACCATGACATCTACAGTTACGAGGTCAATGGCCTGGATCTGCCCGCGGGCGAGTACACGGTGGCGCTGGTCCCCAGGAACAGGCGCGATTCCCTTGCCATCAGCTTCGACGGACGCACGTTCGAGCAGATGCAGGTCAAGAACAGCCGCATCGAGCTGCCGAAACTCGGCATCCGCAATCGCATGCTGAGCCTCTACGTGAAGGCAACAGACGTCAAAGGCGCCGGTCCCCTTGAATCCGTCTGGCTCTACAAGCCCGGTGAGGCCTTCGCTCAGGTGAAGGACACCACCAAGACCTACAAGCGCTATCGACGAGACATCCGTCGCCACGAGCGCGAGCACCTCCGCAAGGAGAACTGGAGCGAGTTCCATGACGTGCTGAATCGCAAGGGCTTCGGCAGAAAGCAGCTTCGGGCCATGTTCAACGACGTCGTGGACTGGTGCAAGCGGCGCCAGGTGCTCGACCCGGACGACATCCACTACGGCGCCATCTACAGCGAGGAGGACAAGTACGACTTCCGAGACGCGGCCGCAGCCGCCGTCTGTTTCACATACGCCTGGCGCGACACGGGCGACGACGACTACCGTCGCCGGGCGGTCCTTGCCCGCCGCTACTGCTACAAGGGCCAGCACATCGCCGACCCGGACAACAAGGAGCGATTCGGCGGTTTTGGCCACATGGTCCACGGTGCGTGGGGGAAGGGAATGCAGCGTCTCAGCGAGCCGCTGGGAGCCGCGGTCGGCGTGGAGAACGGCATCATCGTGAACCTGCTGGCCAAGACGATCGAACTCGGCCTGAAGCCGTCAGCGAAGGACATCGAGCACCTCCGCGCGGCGGCCGTGTGGATGATCAACAACGAGTGCGCGCCCGGGACGTTCCGCCATCACGAAGGCGCGTCGCACGACTGTCAGAACTCCAACGCGCTCGGCGCCGAGGCCATCGTGCGGGCGTACCACGCTCTGGCCGACCTCGGGAACCCGCCGCCTGCGAGTTGGCTCGATGCCGCAAGGCGCGGGATGGTACATTGGCTCGAAGGTCAAGAGGCGATCGGGTGCTGGCCCTACGTCTTCGCGAAGATCGGCCGGGGACAGGCCTTCTCCGAACATAACCTCCCGGACCAGGGCATGGGGACCTACCACTTCCTCGTCGCCTGCGATACGCCCACGTTCCGCGACCAGCCCGGGGTCAAAGAGGCAGCGAAACGCGCCGCTCGATGGTGGCTGTGCATGAGCCGTCTTGACCGTTCCGATCCGATGCCCACGATCGACCTGGACGACCGCCAGGCACGCGGCACGCTCAAGTTCTCGAAGTTCACCTGGTGCCGCTTCATGGCCGCCGCCTCGTTGATGCGTATCGCGGATCTGACCGGAGAGACCGAGCCGTGGCGATCGCTTGCGCTGCGCTACATGGAACACGTCGACGCGAAGCTGCGCAATCGGACCGATCCTGAAAAGGCGCCGTTCAAGCGGGCGACGACCGACAAGATGACGCTTTGCTCGTGGATCCAGGCCGTAGAGTGGGCCGGCGTCCTCCTCCGCGAAATGGAGGCACGCCTCCCCTAATCTACCCCCAACGAAGGAGGTTTCCGGGCCGGACCCTCGATCGATTGGCGCACCTCGAGCCAAGGGATCTTCTGGGCAAGCCGCTTCGTCCTGGCCGTGATCGCCGCGGCGGCACCGGCCGCCTGGCCCATGGCCACCGCGTTGCCGGTCACGCGATAGCTCGAATGGGCCAGGAAATCCCCGCTGATGCAGCGTCCGGCCATCAAGAGGTTGTCGACGTCGCGGGAGATCAGGGCACGATACGGGATGTCATACGGCTTGGCTCGGACCCGCTCGTTCCTGATGCCCTTGCACTGCTTGGGATCCGTCGAGTGGACATCGACCGGGAACGTCACGCGGCAGACCGCGTCCTCGTGCGACCGTCCCTCAAGCAGGTCCTCTGTGGTCACGCGGTAGCGCCCGTGAATCCGGCGGCCCTCGCGGACCCCGATGTGCTCGGGGGTGGCCACGAGCAAGACGTTCTTCCAGACCCCCCCGAGCCCGCGGAGCGCATCGATGAGCTTGTGGACCTCCGCACGAGCGCGGAGCGTGGCCTCGGTAATCTGCGCCGCGTCCAAGGCGGACACGCCGTACTCGTGATTGGCCATGAGACAGAACAGCCCGCTGCGGATGTAGAAGAGCGTCGGCAGGGCATAGGAGGGCGTCACGCCGGCCCGCTTCATCTCGGCCAGGAGCATCTGCTTGGGATGGCGCTTGCCTCGGCCCTGACTCAAGCCGCGAACGAAAGGCCGGACCTGATCGGGGTCGATCCCCGTCAGAAGCCCGATCAGACTCATCGGCTGGACCTCCCCGGTGCCCGATCGGCCGTAGTCGAAGCCGCACCCGGCGTAGGCGGCCAGGTCACCGTCTCCGGTAGCATCGACGAAGACCTCGCCAGACCACGCCTGTCGACCGGACTTCGACTCCGTCACCACCAGATCGAGTCGGCGGCTCGGCCGCACCGCGGCGGCGACGACGCGGGTGTGCAGCTGAATCCTCACCCCGGCCTCGAGGCACAGGGCCTCGATGAACACCTTCATCTGCTCGACGTCGTAGCCGCGCGAGCCGCCGTACACGGCCAGCGCGCCCCTTGACTTGAGTCCCTCGAGGATCTCCCGCATGAGCCCCGACTTGTTGCCCGCGTCCAAGATCCAGCTCAGCAATCCCGCCGTCCAAACGCCGCCGAGGCAACCGCTGACCTCCAGCAGGCGAACCGCCGCCCCCCCACGAGCGGCAGCGACGGCCGCGGCAAGACCGGCCGGACCGCCTCCGCAGACGACGACGTCGGCACGCTCCACAACCGGGACATCCCTCGCCTTTTCCCGATACGCGGATCGCTTCGAAGCCTCGCCGCCCTGGGCGATCGCATGTCCCCCGACGCCCACTCCGGCGGCCGTCGCGGCGCCGGAGGCAAGGAACGTCCGTCTGTTCATCGTGCACGTCCTCCGTCAGCGAATCCCTTCGGTCCGACCCGGCCTCCCTCCCAGGTCCAGGAACTACGTAAATCCTAGCATACTCAGGGGATCCGTTCTCGGGGCCCGGGTCGATCGGGGCACGCGCCGGCAAGTTGAGCGGGTTTGTCTTGACCCGCCGCGGTGGGCTCGATATTCTCCGGTCATCCCCTTGTGGCTTGAGGCTTCCCTGTCGCGCCTTGGACGTTCCGACCGGTGGGGCAGGTCGCCCATTACGCACGGAGGTTATTGACATGGGCGGTTTGTTCGGCTCGGTGTCCACGAGCAATTGCGTGCAGGACGTCTACTACGGCACGGACTATCACTCTCACCTGGGAACCCGGCGCGGCGGGATGGCCATCGCCAACGGGTCGGGGTTCGACCGCGTCATCCACGACATCACCACCTCCCAGTTCAGGTCGAAGTTCCAGACCGACATGACGGGGATGAAAGGCCGCTGGGGCATCGGCGTCATCAGCGACACCGAAGACCAGCCGCTGATCATCGGCAGCCACCTGGGCCTGTACGCCATCGCCACCGTCGGTCTGATCCGCAACGCAGAGGAGCTCGCCAGGAAGGCACTGCGGGGCAGACGGGGACACCTGTCCGAGATGAGCGGCGACGAGGTCAACCCCACCGAGCTGGTCGCCACGCTGATCAACCAGGAAGACACGTTCGAGGACGGAATCCGCAACGCGCAGGAGTCAATCGACGGTTCGTGCTCGATCCTGCTGCTGACCAAGGACGGTCTGTTCGCCGCTAGGGACCCGTACGGCCGGACGCCGCTCATGATCGGCCAGAAGCGCGGGGCCTTTGCCGTCACACTCGAGACGTGCGCCCTGCCCAACTTGGGTTACCAGGTCGAGCGATCCCTCGGACCGGGGGAGATCGTGCGACTGACCCCGGACGGGGTCGAGCAGAAAGTCCCGCCCGGCGAGGCGATGCAGATCTGCTCGTTCCTGTGGGTCTACTTCGGCTACCCCGCATCCAGCTACGAGGGCATCAACGTGGAGTTGGTCCGCAACCGGTGCGGCGCGTTGCTGGCCCGTCAGGATGACGTGGAGATCGACCTGGTCGCGGGAATCCCCGACTCCGGCACCGGACACGCCATCGGCTATTCGAACGAGGCGCGGGTCCCCTACGGCCGGCCGTTCGTGAAGTACACGCCGACCTGGCCAAGGAGCTTCATGCCGCAGGACCAGCCGACCCGCGATCTGGTGGCCGGCATGAAGCTAATTCCCGTCCCGGAGCTGATCGAGGGCAAGCGCCTATTGTTCTGCGAGGACTCGATCGTCCGCGGGACGCAACTTCGCGACACGATCCGGCGGCTCTTCGATTGGGGAGCGACCGAAGTCCACATGCGGCCCGCCTGCCCGCCGCTTGCCTACGGATGCCGGTTCCTGAACTTCTCGCGATCGCGGTCGGAACTCGACCTGGCCGCCCGCCGAGCGATCCAGCGCCTGGAAGGCAACGGCGATCCCCACCTGAGCGAGTATGCCTGCTGCCAGAGCGACAAGTACCACGCCATGGTCGACGTCATCCGCGAGCAGATGGGCCTGACGACGCTCAAGTACCAGCCGCTCGAACGCCTGGTGGAGGCGATCGGCTTGCCCAAAGAGAAGCTCTGCACCTACTGCTGGGACGGCGCCGACAATCGACCGTGCCGGGCCTGTGCGTCGGCGGCCGCCCACGACAACAAGGTGCAAGACGCCGACGTCGGGGCAGCACAGTCGGACACCAGCCCGGTCGAAGACGCTACCTGCCAACCGGCGTCGTAGCATCACGCCAGTTGAGGTCAGCCTGGCAAGGCCAGTCCGTCGCCTCCCAGTGCCGGCTCCGCGATCCGAACGCCCGCGTCTCTGGTCCCTCTGCGGACCGGTCCACAAACGAGAAGGGGCGTCTCGTTTTCGCGAAGATCATCCGGCCATTGCAGTCGGGCCCGTCATACCGTAGAGAGCCACTCAGAGACGATGTCGTCGGAGACCAACACATGAGAAATCGTACTCAGGCGATCTGGGCCAAGCCCTTGGTCATGGTGAAATCGATTGGGCTTGCGGGCCTGCTCTGCCTGTCGGCCCAGGCCTTCGGGGCCGAAGCGACAACAGGCGAGCGTCCCGAGGGCAAGCCCGGGGACGTCCGTCTGCCGCGTTTGCCGTCCGGGCCCGCCGGGCCCGGGCGGTTTGGCGCGTACTACACGCGCTTGCGGTACACCGACGCCTGGGAGCGGCCCTGGCGGGTCGGCGACGCGGCCGACGTGCTGGTGCGCTTCGATGACGGCGGACACAGGTTCATCTTCTGGCGGGGCACCAGCTACATCCCCTGCTGGGTGACCGAGAACGGGATCTGGTACACCAACGAGTTCTGCGAGACCTCCGGCGGGGGCACCGAGGGGTGTGCCGAGCCGATCTCCGACAAGCAGACGCGCTACGCCCACGTGCGGATTCTCGAAAGCCACGACGCCCGCGTCGTCGTGCACTGGCGCTACGCGTTGACCGACGTCCACTATCGCCTCGCCCACACCGACCCCCAAACGGGGTGGCACGACTGGGTGGACGAGTACTACACGATCTACCCCGACGCCGTCGCGGTGCGGAAGATCGTCCTGTGGACGTCGCGGATGGACGTCTGGCATGAGTTCCAGGAGGCGATCGTCCTCAACCCGCCCGGGACCGCGCCGGAAGACAACCTCGAAACCGCCGCCCTGTCGATCGCCAACCTGGACGGCAAGGCCGCCGACTACGTCTGGGACACGCCCGGCAAGCCGCGGCTGACCGCATCGGTCCCCAACGCCTGCATCGAGGTGGTCAACCTGAAGGCCCCGCGCCGGCCGTTCCTCATCATCGACCCCGCGGAGGCCTGTATCACGACGTTCAACGGCCACGCGCCGAAGTCGCGGTTCAACTGGTGGGACCACTGGCCGGTCTCACAGGACAAGACCTGGACCCGCGTCGCGACCAGCAACCACCGTCCCTCCCACACGTCGCTGTCGTGGATCGCCCGCCCCCGCGAGCCGGTCCCCAAGGATTGGAAGGCGTACGCCCGGACCGAGCAGTCCGTCACGAAGCTGCTGCTGTGCGGCTTGACTCGCCAGACGGCCAAGGAGTTGACGGCGGATGCCAGGTCGTGGCTGATGGCCCCGCCGATGCGGATCACCTCGTCGGGTTTCACCGGCGGCAGCTACGATCGGGCCGACCGGGCATACCACGTAGAGCGCAAGGAGGCCGCCCCGCCGGCAGCGCTCGAGTTCACGCTGCAGGCCGGCAAGGACCGCCCGGTCGTCAACCCCGCGGTCGTCGTTCGTGGCTGGGGCGACGCCGACGCACGCATCGAGATCGGAAATGCCCCGACACCGGAACCAGGCAGCCGTCGATGCCGGATCGCCCACGCGCGCCGACTCGACCGAACCGATCTGGTCGTCTGGGTCAAGCTGCGGTCGCAGACCCCCGTCAGCGTTCGGCTGCGCCCGGCCGGTTCATGATCCGGCTGGCCACCGGTTCACCCATGGGCAGCAAGATCCCGCGGACGCGTGACAATCCAGGCGGGGGGTGCCCCATCCTTGGCGAGGGGCCGCGGAACGCGGGCCCTCGGAAAGGGTGGGGGACGGAATGGCGCACGAACCATCTCTTGCCGCCTGATTCCGTCCCCCACCCTCCCCTCCCCCTCGCGTTCCGCGAGGAGAGTGAAGGATGGGGCACCCAGAGCCCGCAGCTTCGCGCGCCTCGACTTGACTCGGGCCGGTGGATGCGATACGGGGCGCATCGGCCCGTTGCGGCGCGTGTGGCGCTGTAGCGCGGGTCTGGCGGATGGGTGGGCTCGGCCGTCTCCCGATCAGGGGAGTAACGATGACCTTCGCGCTAAATCTCCTGTGGTTCCTGTGTTGCGGGTGGCTTTCGGCGTTGCTGTGGTTCGTGGCGGCGCTGCTCATGTTCGTGACGGTGATCGGCGTGCCGTTTGGCGTGGCGGCCGCCCGGATCGCGAGCTACGTGGCCTGGCCATTTGGGCGTGAGCTCGTCAGCGCAGAAGCGCTCGGCGAACGACGCCTGCCGGGCACAGGACTCGCCAACGTCGTCTGGATCGTGTTGGCTGGCCTGTGGCTGGCCATCGCACACGTCGTGACGGGCGTGTCGTGCTTCTTGGCGTTTCCGCTGGTCCTGCCGATCTTCTTCGGAATCGCCCATTTCAAGATTGCGGGGGCGTGTTTCGCCCCGCTGGGCAAGAGGATCGTCGGCAAAGACAGGGCGCAGGCCGTCCGTCAGCGAGCGGCCGAATCGCAACTCGTGCGCAAGACGTCCCCGCCCCCCCAGCCGATCCCCCAGGCCGCCCCGTTGCCTGCGCGACCGGTGGGTAGACCCGTTGGGACTGCCTCAGAGACCGCCTGCAGCAACTGCGGGCGGCGCAACCCCCGCGCCGCCAGCTTCTGCGCCCAGTGTGGGTCCCCCCTGACACCGATGGCGACTTGAGGACTTCTATGAGATCGAACAGCATAGCATGGCTTTGCGCAGCGCTCCCCGCGGTCGTGGTCGCAGCGTCCTGTCCGATCCTTCTCGGCAGCGGCAAGGAGGAAGCCCGACCGCCGGTGCGCGAGAGCGTACATCAGGACAAACGTGCCCTGAAGCGCAAGGGGAGGCGATGCATCTCTCCGTGGATCATCTACAAGGACGCGCACAGCATCGACCTGCTCAAGTCACAGGCAGACATCGTCGCGTCGGTCAGCGTCTGCGGCAATGCGACGCCGGAATTCATCGCCGAGTGCCGCAAGCTCGACATCGAAACCTACAAGCTCGTCGGCGGCAAGCCGACGGCGTTCGACACAGAATCCCACCGTCAGGCCACCATCGGGCAATACCTGAGACTCTGTCGCGAGGTGGGCTACGACGGCATCGACCTTGACTTCGAAGGTCTCGACCGTACGTACCGCGAGCAGTACAGCGCCTTCCTGCGAGACACGTCGCATGAACTCCACCGCGTGGGCAAAAAGCTAAGCAAGTGCGTCAGCTACCTGATGTCCACCCGACGGACGACCACCAAGACGCATATGGCGGATTTCTACGACCCGAAGGTCGTCGGCGAGACGTGCGACATGGTGCGGGTCATGTGCTACGACATGTATAGCCTGTCCGGGGAGGGGATCGGCCCGGTCAGCGCGCAGCCCTGGGCGAAGGATGCGATGAAGTACTGGCTGCAATACGTCCCGGGCGAGCGGCTGATCATGGGCCTGCCCGCCTATTCGGGCGATTTCGAGATGGCGCTCGACGGCAAGAGAACGCGGGCGTACGGCGCTCCGGCGCCCGTCGTGCCGCCGGGCACGGCCGTCAAGCGCGTCTGGCTGCCGTACGAGCAGATCAACACGTACAAATACGTGGACAGGAAGGGCTGTCTGCACCTGTTCTTCGCCAGCGATGCCGCCGGCACGCGGGCTCACCTGGAAACGGCTGACCGACTGGGCATCTTCGGCGTCGGCTTCTGGCACTGTCGGGCCGTCACGCCGCAGATGTGGAAGGTCGTGAGGGACTGGCACGGACGAGCCCCGACGGTCGAACGAGCCCATTGGTGGCTTGTCTATCCGTAGCCGCGCTCGCTCAGCGGGGCGGGGTCGACCATTCCGAAGGAGGCAGCCTAGGGGACCTCGGCGCGGATCGTCCCAAGATAGCCAATCAGACGGTACATCCGCGTGACATAGGTTCCCGTGTCATAGCCCGCAAAGACATGCGGGGGGTGGCCTGGAAATCCACCACGTCCAGGACCTCGTTGTCGACCACCCATCCGCCGCGCTCGTCCAGCGACTGAATGAGTGTCTCGATCTCCGCCGCGTCGACGGCCGTCGTCCGGTAGTCCACCCGCGCAGTGATGCGATTGATGACCGGACCGCGTCGCCGCCGCTCCTCCTCGTATTCGGCGCGGGCCTGGGCCGGGGTCAGCTCGCGGACGCGGTCGTATGCCTTCCGGAGCGCCGCGACGTCGATGTGCACCCGGACGCCATACGGGTAGGCCCCCTTCGGGTCGTAGGTCTTGACGAACCGGATGTCCTTGTACGTCTTGCCAACCCGCCGCATGTAGACCGGTCGGTTCGTGCCGAGCTCGTAGAAGCACGTGTGCGTCCAGGTCCCCGTCGGTTCCCCGCCGAACCGGGCAGCATCCAACCAATCGAGCGCCTTGGGGATCGGCTCGAGGTACCGCCGGTCGCCGGTGATCTTGTAGAACCGCATCAGGTCCGACACGTTCTGCGACGTCTGACCGGCACAGACAGCGTTGACCTCGAACGGCCGTCCCCAGGCGGGCTTCATGTCCTCGTCGTATTGCTGAGCCCAACCCGCCTGCGGTCGGGGCAGCTGTGAGAGGATATAGAAGTCCATCCCCCGTCTCGCCGCCTTCCGGTACGCGTCGACGCCCAGTGCCCGATGGGCCTCCAGAAGCACGTCGATGCAGCTCGAGATGACCCCGTCGTTGAAGGTGTAGCAAGACGTGTAGTCTCGATGGCCGTCCTTGGCGAACTCATTCTTGAGCGGATACCGCTGCGGCCAGGCGCCGTTGGGATACTGGGCCTCGCAGATGAACGTCAGCGCCTTGAGCAGCGGAGGGCGGTACTTCGGGTCGAGCGTCGCGTCGTACAGACTCAGCAGGAACAACGTGGCGGCGGCGGTGGTCCTGTCGTCGAACGTCCCGTTGCCGTAGAAGTGCAGGTACTCCTGCCACCCCCAGCAGCGCGAGAAGAACGTGTCGTAGTACCGCTGCAGGCCGGGCATGTCGAAATCGATGAAGTAGTGCCACCCGCCCGACGGAAGCTGTCCCCAGATCAGCGCGCCGGCCACACGATCGGCGTATTCGAGGTACTGTCGGTCGCCCGTCGCCTTGTACGCCTCGATCAGCATCAGGCCGACCGTCGGCGTGCCGGGCGGCTCGACCCAGATCATCGAGTCGCGGGCCTTGAGCTCGCCGTACTTCTCCTCGAGATCAAGCGAGTACTTCCACACGAACCCGCCGCGGTTCGACACCGTGTTCATCATGAAGTCCGTGGCCCGTTTCATGGCGGCGCGGACTTGCGCCGGCGTCGGGGCACCCAGCGACGGGGACGTGTGCGACAGGCACAGGTAGATCAGCAGCAAGAGCACATCGACGGATCGTATGCGCGTCATCACCAAACCACCGCCTCGCACTTCCCCGATTCGGATCCACCGCGTCAGACGGTTTCGCTGCCGCGGTGCGTCGGGCTATATTACCGTGATCGCTTGCGATTGGCACGGTCGGGCGTGTTGTCCTGCGGCGTGCGGCCGCGAGGCGGCGACCGACCCAATCAACAGGATGATCCTGTCATGAAAATCCGTTCGATCCAACTCGTCATGGGCATTCTATCCGCATCATCCACGCTCCGAGCCAGCACGCCGACCCCATGGCGGCTCGAAAAGGCGGCCAGACAACACGTCGAGCAGGTCACGAAACGGTCGCACACCTATCAGATCAAGATGGGCGGTACGTTGGACGAGTTCAACACGGCCAGCTACCCGCCGACGTACGGCGGGAGCATGCGCCTCGAGAGCAAGTTCCAGCCGAACGTCTACGTCATCCTCGAGAACACCGGCGACGTCGACGTGGTGAACCCCCGGCTGGTCCTCAACGGCAGGCGGGACTGGTTTTCGGCCGACAGCATCCTCGGCAGCATCCTGAAACCCGGCATGACCGAGGCCGAGAAGGCGATGGCGATCTGGCGGTTCACCGCGAGCTTCGAGGTCCAGGCCCACGACAACAACCGCCGCGTCGGGCCGGCCTACACCGCCGTCGGGAGCGAGATCGACAACGAAGAAACGTCCCACCCGTCACGCAACACGTTCAAGGAACGCGCGAACCCGGTCAAAGCCGCCAACGCCTACTACTGCAGCGGCTGCTCGCTGTCGGCCGCCAACTTCGTCGTGCTCTGCCGCCACGCGGGTCTCATCTCCCGCGCCGTCTGGATGAGCGGGCTGGACACCTTCCGGAACCACTGCGTGGGCGAGGTCTGGTACGACGGCGGTTGGCACCTGTTCGACCCCGAGCGGCGCGCGTTCTTCCTGGAGGACGACAACACGACCGTCGCCTCCTACGAAACGCTCCACAGAAGCTCTGCGTTGGAGGCCCGAACGCACAACAGCGGTTTTGCGGGCAAAGGAATGAAGCCGCACGCCGGCGAGTACAAGCAATACTACCCCCCGCACGTCATGCCGGTCGAGCAGTGGCTCAGCACGATGGCGATGACGCTCCGGCCGGGCGAAACGTTCGTCTGGCGGTGGGACAACATTGGCAAGTACCGCTACGGGGCCAACGTCCGCAAGCGCGGTCACCTCGCGCCCTATCACCTGGCCAACGGGAAGCTGATCTACCGACCTAGACTGGACGGGACGGCCTACCACCGGGGCATCATCTCGGATCACAACATCCAGCGCGTCGAGGCCAAGGGCCAACACACCAAACTGCATCCGCACGCGGTCCGGGCGGCCGGGTCGAAGCGCAAGGTGCTCGAGGCGCCGCCGGGCTTCGTCATCTACAAGGTCTGTTCGCCGTACCCGATCGTCGGCGGGCTGGTGGGAGGACGGTTCTTCCGGAAGACCGCGGCCGACGCCTGCCGCATCTACGTGTCGGTGCACGACGGCGATTGGGTGGAGGTCTATACGGCATCGGCGACCGGCGAGACCGAGGCGTACGCCTCAATCGACAAGACCATGAACCCAAAGGCCACCCCCGCCATCTACGACTACTACGTCAAGTTCGAGCTCCAGGCCGCCGCGGCCCCGACGGACGCGTGGATGACGGCCCTCTACATCGAGACGGACGTTCAGATGGCCGCCACGGCGCTGCCGGCGCTTTCCGTGGGCGTCAACCGGGTCGTCTACCGCGACGAATCGCAACCGGGCGCGCGGCTGCGGATCACGCACGGTTGGCGGGAAAGCTCGGCGACCAAGCCACCGCTTCCCCCGGCCGGTCCGGTCGTCCCGATCGACGGCGGCCGGGCAAACCTGTCGTCGCTGACGAAGTTCGCATGGCAACCCGCGGAGGACCCCGACGGGGAGCCCATCGCCGACTACCACGTCCAAGTGAGCCCGCGCCCGGACATGCTGCACCCCATCTCGCCCAATCTCGACCGCCTCGTCTTTTCGGGCAAGCCGGAATGGCCGCTGCCCGAAGGCTGGCTCGTCAAGGGCCGGACGTATTACTGGCGGGTCCGCGCCAAGGACCACTGGGGGGCATGGAGCGACTGGAGCCGCGTCTGGAAGTTCCAGACAAGCGAGTAGTCTCGCCCGGAAGACAGGACGGTGTGTCGATCCTACGCGACCGGGAGGTCTGTCAGCTTGTCCAGAGCAGGACCGGCAGCTAGAATCCGATGTGGCCGCACGGAAGACCCGCGACATGTCACAGGACTCCCACAACGATCCCGCAGCAGAGACAGTGTCGAACGCCAAGGCTGACTGGCGAAAGAAATGGTTGCTTCTGGCCGGCTCGCTGCTGGTCACCCTCCTGATCGTCGAGGTCGGCCTTCGGATCGCCGGGTATGGCGCGCACCGCGGCCCGAGGTACCAGGAATTCGCCGGCAAGGACGTCCGACTGCTGTGCTACAACGAAAACCTCAATGACTATCTGGATCTGGACCTGATGGACGCTGCGGTTCGCAGGGAGATCCGCGACGAGTACGACATCTCAGACGTGCTCGACACGACGTACTACTACACGCCATACGGCGTGATCACTCCCTACGACAAGAACAGGATGCGGCCGGGGCAGTTCCGTCCCAAGCCCATGGGCAAGATCCGACTGATCGCCATCGGTGACAGCTTCACCTACTGTCATGGGCTCAAAGCCGGCCACCCCTGGCCCGCGCAGCTCGAGAAGCTGCTGAACGCGGGCGGGGGCGACCGTTTCGAGGTGCTCAATTACGGGGTATCGGGCGCCGATCTCATCTGGATCGCCAACCTGTTCCACGAGCGCCTGCTCGCACTGCGCCCGGACGCGGTGATCTACGGGTGGTATCTGAACGACCCCGTCCGGTCGGCGGAACTGACCGAGACGTACCGCAAGCTGACGGAAGAGGAAAGCAACGACACGATCGGTCTCGCCGATAGGTACATGAGCCTGGGATGGCAGCGGGTCTCAGGGCCGCAACGGTGGTCGGCGATCTACGATCTGGCGTCGGAGGTCCTCGACGGGCTGGGCGCGGTCAATGACAACGAGCAGTGGCTTCGCGACATGTACGGGCCGACCAACGCCAAGGGGTGGGCCAAGTCACAGGAGCTGCTGGCCCGTATGGCCGAGGCCTGCCGGGCGAAGGGCGTGGTCATGCATCTGGTCATCTGGCCGATGCTGTTCGCCGACCTGGGGCCGGACTATCCGCTCGTCGATGCCCATGAGGCAATCACCGAGGCCTGCCGGAAGGCCGGCATCGCGTGCGTCGATCTCCGCGAGTCCCTCAAGACCCACCCGACCGAATCGCTGATCCTACTCCGCCGCGACCCTCACCCGAGCAGGCTGGCCTGCCGGGTCGCAGCCGAGACCCTCCGCGATCACCTACGGCAGCACCACGCCGATTGGTTTCGCTAGGATGTCCGACCAAACCGTGCTTGTTCCATATGGACCAACCCGATAGCATCGATCCGTCATGAGCCGGCTGCGCAGATTTGGGTTCAGGGCCGGGGCCATTGTCGTCGGTCTGGTGGTCGCGTTCGGGATCGGGGAGATCGTCGTCCGATTCCTGGGTCATCAGCCGGTGGTGGTCAAGGTGCATCCCGTGCTGCCGGACAAGACGCCCAATCCGCTGGGGCTGCGCGATCCCCTGGACCGTGTTCCGAAAGACCCCGCGCTGCTGAGAATCGCCTTTCTGGGAGATTCGTTCACGTTCGGCCTTGGCGTTTCCCCCGAACAGACGTTCGTGCAACGCGTCGGGACCCTGTTGCGCGAGCGCTACTCGGGCCGATCGATGGCCATCAATCTGGGACGCGACGGCGCGGACCTGATCGGGGAGTGGACGATCTACAACCGGGTGAGAGACTCGGTGCGTCCGCAAGTGGTGGTCCACGTGATCTCGCAGAACGACTTGGATTTCGACCTGTACCGGAGCTGGGAGCCGATCGCGCGTCTCGTCAGCGAACAGACGTGGCTGTCGCGGCACTCGCGTCTCTTTGACCTGGCCGAGAGGAAGATCCGATCGGGCCTCGCCCACAGGCGCTCGCAGGTGTACATGGAAGGCGGCGGGACGCCCGAAGCGCAGGATCGGACCTGGCGAATCGCCTCGCATGAGATCCAGCAAACCAAGCGGTTAGTCGAAGAGGGCGGCGCGGTCTATGCCCTCGTTCGATTCCCATGGCTCCGCAAGGTGCACCTACGGGAGGACTATCCCATTGAGGCCACGCACCGCCGGACGGCGGCAGTAGCCGAGCGGCTTGGCGTCCCCTACCTGGATCTCCTCGAGGCATTTCGCGGCCAGCCGGCCGAGGAGATGTGCCTGCTCCCCTACGACGACCATCCGAGCCCGGCAGCTCACCAGATCGCCGCCGAGGCCATCGCCACCTTCCTGCTTCGCGAGGTGATCCCAAAGGCGCACCTGGTGTCCGCGACCCAACCGGCCCCGGAGCGAACGTCCCGCCAGATCCGCGAAGCGGAGAGACAACACTACCAGGCGGCCTTGGCAATCGACCCGAACTGCTTCAGCGCCCAATTCCACCTGGACAGGATGGCGACCTCCCAGAAGGCCCAATGACCCGCCATCCCCGGTCCCCCTGTGATGCGTCGTCACTGGACGTAGCCCAGTTCGTGCAGCCGTTGCCGCCGTTCCTCGTCGAGCCGGGGGTCTAATGGCGTCGAGGACTGGCTCGGGTCGTATCGCTCGTACGATTGCTGCCACTGCTTGAGCTGGGTGAGCAGCCGGACAGTCGTCTTGGGCTGCGAAGCCCCCTGATCGAAGGTCTCCCCCGGGTCGGCCAGAAGATCATACAGCTCGAGATGCTTGCTGGACCGCATGATGAGTTTCCACTGCCCGTCGAAGACCGTCTGATACGTCGCCTCCCACCTCGAGGGATCGAAACCGGGCACGAGCTGCTGCACGGCCCTGAGCTGGGACTCGGGGTAATGAAGGTATTCGGAAAACGCGCAGCGTTGGACGGATTGCGTGGTCGGCTGCAGTGCGGTGGCGAGGGATCGCGCTAGAATCTCTGTCGACGGGTCCGCCCGGGCCCCGGTCCAGTCCAGGATCGTGGGGAACAGATCGAAGGTCTGCACGACGCGCGTGACCCGAGTCGGACGCAGCGCCCTGGGCCAACGGATGAGGAGAGGCACGTGGAGCAAGGTGTTGTGGACGGAAAACTGGTGGCCGAGCATGCCGTGGTCGCCGAGATTCTCGCCGTGGTCCGAGACGACGATCACGAGGGTCTGGTCGAGGTCCACCTCGGCGGCCAAGACCCGCATCAGGTCGGCGAAGTAGTCGTCGAGCTCGCGGACGCGGGCGTCATACAGATCCGAGAGGATCTTCAGATCGCGCGGACTGTAGATGGGCTCACCGGCAAGGCTGAACAACCACCCGGCTGAGCGGCTCTGGTCGATTCTGTACGACCGATCCAGATCGGCGCCTTGGACGAACTGCCTGCGGTAGGTTGAAGGCGGCTCGTAGGGGCCGTGGGTCTCCATGTAGTTGCAGAACAGCAGGAATGGACGTGACCGGTCGCGGGCGCCCAGCCACCGCGCTGCGATCGGTGCGGTGGTGCGGCCGCCGGCGTCGTAGGCCAGCCACTTGCCGAGCAGGGGCCCGAAGGACCGGTCCCCGTACAGGGCGTATCGCATCAAGCCGTAGGCGAGCGAGCACTTGGGGTAGAGGACGCCGACGGGCTCGGCGAACTGCTCGAATCCCTGCGTCAGATTGACGCACGGCGCGACGATGCGGTTGTTGGACAAAGCCATCGTCTGATAGCCCCGATCGCGAAGTGCCTCAGCCAGGGTCACGAAGCGGTCGTCCAGCCACCCGGAACGCAGCCCATACTGCGACAGATACAGCCCCGTGAACATGCAGGCGTGAGACGGGACCGTCCACGGGCTCTGCGAGATGGCCCACCTGAACAGGACGGCGTCGTCGGCGAAGGCGTCGAGGTGCGGGCTGGTGGGGCGAGGGTAGCCGTAGCAGCCGAGGCGATCCACACGAAGCGTGTCCATGACGATGAAGACGACGTCGGGAGGGCGGTCGTTGGGCCGCTCGGACGATTCGGCGTTCGCGATCGGCCAGAAGCCGTCGGGCGACTGAATCCGAGATCGGCCCTGCCATTGGACGCCGATCGAGGCGATCAGTAGCACCAGCGCCGGCCAGACCGCAATGCGCGGCGCCGGCGCCAAGCAGCGACCGATCACGGTCCGTCCGAGGCGAAGGCACACCCACGCCAACGGGACCAGCGCGATCACCCACACCACTGACGATCCGGCCACGGCCGCCAGGCCACGGGGAGGCGTCAGACCGGACCGGCGAAGGGCAATCCAAACCAACAGGACCGGGACAAGAGCGAGGAAGCCGGCAAGCGCCAAGGGCCTGGGCTCCAGCCGGCTGCGCAACCGCTGTCTGAACCGCCCGGCGAGCGCCCCGACGACGCACGCCGCCGTGCAGACGACGACGCCACAGGTCGAATACGTGATCAACGTGAAGCTGGCGTTCTCGAGCAACAGACGGGGCGTGATCAGGTCGCGAACGTTTTGGGCGAGGACCCCCGAGTCGGCCAACCCGGCGAACAGGCCAACCATCAGACCGACGGCCGGACCTGCATAGACCCAACCACGTCGGGACGGGCGACAGGATGCCTTCCCGGCGGCGGTAGATGCGTCGGATTCAGGAGGGGTTTCCTGGCCGGCCATTCGCATGGGCCTCCGGCGGCTCAGCGCCGCCAGACACGTCAGTCACCCCCCCATCGTATCTGAAAGGCGTCGGCTGCCGCCAACGGTCGCCATCATTCCGCAGGAGGCCCGGCCGGTTCGGGCTTGGCGTTAGCGGTCTTCTGCAGGTCCTCCAGACCCAACGCCAGGGCGATCAGATACAACACGCCTGCCCCCAGCAGCGACACGGTGAATCCCAACTCCATGCTCGCCACAACGCAGAGCAGCGCGCCGAGCGTCGTCGCCAGGGCGTTGACCCCCCAGGCCCACGGCACGATGGCGTCGCCGAGACGCTGGGCGACGCGAATCCCCATGGGAAACGGCATCCCCATCAGCATCGCCAACGGCGCCAACGCCAGGGCGGTGACCGCCCACCGCGTCGTCTGCGACAGGAACATGAGCCTCGGCATGGCATGATTGGCGAACATCACCTCGCCGACGATGCCGGCCGCCACCGCCAGCAGCACCACCGTCAACGAGTGAGGGATGACGAGACCGACGCGATTCGACAGCAGACTGCCCAGGCCGGAGAACACCAGGATCGCAAAGAGCGTCACCGCCATCGCGTACACGGGACCCCCAACGAAGACCGAGTATTTCTGCAGCAGCACGATCTCCACCGTGATGAATCCCAGCCCCAAGGCGGCGAAGTAGGCCAGCACGCGGCCCTTGTGACCCACCTGACGCAACTGCGCCCCGCGCGATAGCAGCGGTCCGATGATGAACGCCGCCGCCATCACCAGGATCTGCGCGATACTGATCAGCAGGTACACCATCGCCAGCGGGAACCGGCCGTAGGTTCCCGGTTCGGCCCGCTCGTCGTCCTCCACAGGATGCAGCACGGACCGCCAGCGATGGAACTGGAAGAAGAACGGCGCGTCGTCCGTGGTCGGGCGGATGTTGTAGGGGTACTGCTCGATCATCGTCTGGCGTTCCGAGGCCGACGCCCGGACCATCTGATCGAACGGGTTGTCGTGCCCGCGGAACGGGTCGTAGAGGATCTCGAACCCCATCCGAGCCGCCCACTGCCGGAAGGCAGCGGCCTCTGCTTCGGTGAAGGGGATCCGTTTCTGCAGCGTCTCGGCCCAGGCCATCTCGCCACCGGTCACCGCGATGACCATCAGGTGACGTCCGGGCTGTTCGACGCCGACCCGATGCAAGGCCTCCACCTGCGTCCCCAGCAGACGCAACGCCTCCCGGGGCGGCTCGTGCATCCACCGCGAGAACGACAGCAGGCCGTCCTCCTTCAGGTGCCGCCAGTACTCCTGGATCGCCTCGACGGTGTAGAGGTAGTTCTCCGACAGAGCATACGCTCCGATAGACTGCGCGGTGAACGTATCGACGCCCGACAGTTGGATGACGTCGAAACGTTCATCAGTCGTCGTCAGGTAGTGCCTGCCCTCGGCGGCGATCAGCTCGACTTCCGGCCGATCGAAGATCCGCCCGCCGAAATCGGCGAACCGATGCTTGACCGCATCGACGGTGATCGGGTTGATCTCCACGCCCACGACCCGCTGCGCGCCATGGTGCAGGGCGATCAAGACGTCGATGCCCCCGCCGACCCCGATGACCAGACCCCGTTCGGGATTGGGCTTGACCACGTAAGGCGCGGACTTCAGGAAACACCCCAGGCCCGAGAGCTTGCCGAGATCGCCGTCGGGCACGTTGATGATCACCGTCGGGGCCGCACCGTCCTGGAGGACCGGCCGGGTCTGCCACGCCTTGAGCAAAGACGCGAACCGAGGCGAGAACTGACCCCCGAACGTCCACAGGCCCTTCGCGGGGTTCATCACGTCCACGCGCGCCACGACGTGCCAGCGATGGTAGTGGGGTGTCATCGCCGGCTTCCTGGCGACCTTGCCCGGCGGGAAGTAGACCGGGAAGATCGTGCCCCGCCAGGCCCCCACGGTCATCAGGACCGACACGCCCAAAGCGGCGACGCATCCGACCCGAAGCCACCGGCCGCCCTCCCGCCAGACGTACAGCACCGCGACGAGCCCCCCCGCCGCCCCGGCCGCGTAGATCGTCGACTCGACCCCGAGCGTGTTGATCCCCGCGATCGAGAGCAACGCCCCCGTTCCGGCGCCGAGGAGGTCCGCGAAGTACAGGCGGTTGATGGCCGGGCCCGCACGCGAGATCAGATACCCGATACACACGCCGGCATAGAAGAACGGGACGCCCACGATTACATACAGCAGCAGCAGGCTGAACGCGTTGCTGACGTCTCCGTACTTGGCCATGTCGATGGGGAAGAAGCGGATCTTGGTCGCTACCGCGAACCCCAGCATCGTCGTCAGGCAGAACCCCAGCGCGTACTTCCCGACGAGACGCCCGTCCACCCGAGCCCCTGCGAACCTCGGCGAGACCGTCAGGAAGCTGCTGGCCGCACCGAAGCCCAACATCGCCAGGCTGATGATCACGTTGGCGAAGTGGTGCCACGTCATCACCGAGAACACGCGCGTCAGGGAAACCTCCAACACGAGTACGCTGCCCGCGATCAGGAACAACGCCACCGAGGCCCGACGCGTGTCCAGCAAAGCCATTCACTCCCGAGTTCGACACATTCCCATTGCTGGTAAGATCGACCGTTGGCGAACGCCTGGTCAACCTGAATGGATCTTTGATCGGTCCGGCGGGATTATATGCGGCGGCCATACCGCAGAAAAGGAACGCATCTGCCCGAGGGATCTGCGCGCTCGGACGATCCGCCTCGACCGTCTTAAGCGAGGGTCATTTCGCGCCGGCCAGCGCCGCCTTCAGCCAGCAGTAGATCGAATCGCCGATCTGTCGGTATCCCTCGGCGGACGGGTGTACGCCGTTGCACAGGCGCGTTCCGGAGGACGACGCCCGCTGGTTCCACGGCGCCTTGCGACCCGGGTAGTTGTGGCGGCAGTCCAGGTTGACGAACGCCGGAATCAACCCGATCCCTTCCTTCCCTCTGCCGCCGTAGCGCTCGATCATCCGCCCGACCACCCGATGCTGGTTGCGCTTGTACTGCCAACGGGTCTGGCCGCACCGGTAGTTCGCACCGAAGGCGTCCTGACTGCCCGCCGGCGGGACGAGCAACACCAGGCCGATGCGCGTGGCGGCGTCCGTTCGGCGAACCATTTGGACCAGCGCATCCAGATGGCTGAACATCTCGGCGATGCGCTCCTCGATGTTCTGGTCCGTCGCGGAGAACGTGTCGTTACAGCCGAGAAAGATCGTCACGAAGTCCGGCGCCTTGCCGCCGTTGACGTCCCGGCAGTAGCGGGCGAAATCGAGGTGCCGCTTGCCGTCGGCGTCCTCGTAGATAAACGGGCTGCCGCGCTTCCGCGGGGGACCCGTGCGAGCGACGCCCGTGTAGTGCGTGGCGAACCGCTTGGCCGTCCAGCCACCGTAGCCCTCGTGGCGATTCGCAGGACGGTCTGCGTTGGGGACGTGCGACCCGATCAGCGTGAGCGACGGATTGGCCGGCTTGCCGCACAGGTCCAACAGGTGCTGCGAGTAGACCGACGCATGCGTCAGGCTGTCGCCGATCAGCAGCGCGGTGATCGGGCGGCCGGCGCCGGCGCCTCGCTTGACGACGTTCACCGTAGACCGCGCCCGCGCGACGAGCCGGTTCGTCGCGTCGCGGACCTCTAGCACAAACGCATGGGAACCGACGTCCTTGTCCGAAGCCGTGAACGTCCACCGTTCCGCCTGCTGGATCCCCTTCGCGCAGGTCACGTCAAAGGCGTAGTTGGCGGGGTTGAGGACCAGCGTCACGTTGTCGAAGTAGACGTTCATCTCGACCCCGGGCACGGCATGGATCATCCTCGGCAGCAGGAGTCGCACGCTGCCCGGAAACACATCTTTCGCCGTGGTTGCCGAGCCACCCCGGTCCGCGCCCCAAGTCGTCGCGGGCACTGCACACAGACCGCTAACGACCATCATCCGCCAGGTCTTCATGCTCGTCCCCTATTCACCGTCCCGCCCCGGCGCCGGCGCGCTTCGTCGGATCGGTGCCGTTCAGCCACTCCTCGATGTTGGTGTAGCCGTCGCCGTCCTTGTCCTTGACCGCATCGGCAGGCCGTTTGGGGTCCAGCCCATGCGACCTCTCCCAGTCGTCGGGCATGCCATCTCGGTCCGCGTCTGTCGGTGCGGTCGCTTGCGCCAGCTTCGGCCAGCCGCCCACTTGTTCCGCTGTGTTGACCAGGCCACCCTCACCCGTCTGGATCTCCTTGATCAACCGGGCATCCGCGGCGTCCCGCTTGGGCAGGATCGCCCCGCACGACGCCAACACCTTCTCGAACGCCCGTTCCGCGGGATCCGTCCTGACGGCCGCCACGGGGAACGGGGCCTTCATCTTGTTACAGCCCTTCACGTTTGAGATCAGTTGCCAGTTGTCCTTGTTCCGATCGCCGCCGCCCACGAGGTGGTTGCCCTCCACGTGCATCCGAGTGGTCTGGCCACCCACGCTGAAGACGTGTCCCCGGGGCCGCTTGATGTAGTTGCCGATGTAGTTCATCCGGACCGGATCGGCCGCGGAATAACCGGCCCCGTTGTAGATGACGTTGTTGCGGAAGTCGAGCAGGATGCATCCCTCCCCATACGTCCCCGGACGCGGGCAGCGACTCCGGTGATGGGCGTAGAGGTTGTGGTGAAACGTGACGTTGCCGTTGGTCCGCAGGAGTGTGCCGTAACCGTGTGCGCCCTTGTGGTGGCTGCTCTGGTTCAGGCTCTCGCTGATGATGCACCATTGGACCGTGACGTTGGTGATGCCCGCGCCGCTGACGGAGAGGACCTCGTCGTTGGCCCAACTCGTCGAGCAGTGGTCGAAGATCACGTTCTGGGCCCCCGTGCCCATGGAGAGGGCATCCGTTGACCAGGGCTTGCCTTGCTTGGCGAGTTCCCGACCGACCTGATCCCCCGGGCGGAATCGCAGGTGCCGGATCACCACGTCCCGGGCGTTGACCGACACGCCGTAGCCCTTCAGGCACACCCCGCCGCCCGGCGCGCTTTGGCCCGCCAGCGTGATGCAAGGCTCCTTGATGGTAAGGTGGACCGCAAGCGCAATTGTCCCCGAAACACGAAATACGACGACCCGCGGCCCCTTGGCCTCGCAGGCCGCGCGGAGACTCCCCGGAATCGGTGCGCCCTTACCGGGCACATAGTCCTTCAGGTTGGTCACCAGCAGCACGCTGCCCCCGCGCCCGCCGCGGGCGCACGCCCCGAACCCCTCGGCCCCCGGGAAGGCGGGGAGTCCACCATCCGCCCTGACCGTGCCGGCAACGACCCCACACGTCACGACGCCGATCGCGAGCATTGGGCTTCTCATGTCTACATGTCTCCTCGGCTCACGTTGAGAACAGCGGGCACCCGGCCTGCATCAGCGCCCAGGCAGGCGGCTGGCTGCACTTGCCCGATGCCGACCGCTACGATACGGTAGCAGTAGCGCGGGGTTGTTGCACTAGAAATCGACGAAGCAGCCGGCCCATCGGCATGACAAGGAGGCAGCTTGGACGATCAGGAGCGTAAGGTAGCGGCCAAGTGCCGGACGTGCGGCGAGCATCTGACCGTCGCGGAGTTTCGGGCCTGCAGCGGCGTGGGACATTACTGCAAGGCCCACTTGCCCAGCGGATCCGCCACCAGGCAGAAGAGCGCCGCCCCACCGAAGCGCCGGCCCCCGCGGATGTCGGGCGGCGCCAAGGGACCCCGTGTCACACCCTCCGGGGCAGCCGAATACCCCTGCAAGGCCCAGTTCGCCGGGACCGGCGTGATTCGCCGGGGCGTCCTGACTTCCGACCACCCCTCCTGTCTGCCCGGCGACGTCGTCTTCGTCCACAAGAAGATCGGTTACGGCCCAGGCGAGATCGTGACGCTCTTCATCAAGGACGCGCGTGGACGCGCCCTGGCGGAGCGGACGGGATACACGTGCGATGACTAGCGCCGCCTTCGCGTATGGAGCTTCGTGCTGCTGCTTCGCAACCTAACCGGCGAGCCTGATAGAATGGAGAACCCCATGCAGATCTCGAACCGCCGTGGCTTCTTGTCGAGCGTGGTCATTGCCGCCCTGTTCGCCGTTGCGAGCGGGTGTACGTCGGCCGAGAAGCAAGACGCGCCCTTCACGGTCGTCCTTCTGCCCGACACGCAGAATTACTCCGAGAAGTACCCCGACACCTACCTGACGCAGACGCGGTGGATCAAGTCGCGGGTCGGGCCGGACAACGTCAAGTTCGTCATCCATCTCGGCGACATCGTCCAGAACGCTCACGTCAGGAAAGAGTGGCAGGTGGCGGACCGCGCCCACGCCGTCCTCGACGGCGTCGTCCCCTACAGCGTCGTGCCGGGCAATCACGACATGGACGCAAAAAACGGCCGGCTCACCCGCGGCACGTCGCTCTACGACGAGTACTTCCCGCCCTCCCGCTTCCAGAAGCACTCCTGGTACGGCGGTCACATGGACAAGTCGAACGCGAGCAACTACTGCCTCTTCGAGGCGTCGGGCATAAAGTTCATGGTGCTCAGCCTCGCGTTCGCCCCCAACGACGAGATGCTGACGTGGGCCAGCGGCGTCATCAACGCGCACAAGGACCGCCGCGTGATCCTCGCCACGCACTACTACATGTGTCCCGAAGGCCGCGGCAAAAGGCCCCGGCCCTACGGTCTGGATGGCTGCGACGGCGAAGACCTCTGGAAGAAGTTCGTCCGCAAGCACAACGCCATCTTCATGGTCGTCAGCGGCCACGTGCTCGGCGTGAACCACCTGACCAGCATCAACCAGGCCGGTCGCAAGGTGCACGAGATCCTGTGCGATTACCAGGGCCTGCCGAACGGCGGCGACGGCTGGCTGCTGACGCTCCGCTTCGTGCCCGCCGAAAACAAGATCCACGCCGACGCCTACTCGCCCCTGCTGGACAAGCACAACCCCGACCCCATGCACACCTACACGCTCGACTACGACATGAACCCCGCCGGCCTGAAGAAGGCCGGCTAGCCCCGGTCGCGAACCTGCCGGTGCCCCGCGGCCCGGGAAGGTGAATGCGTCACGGCGATGCCGCCTGTTCCCGGACCGCGGTTCCCGGAGGCCGATTCACGCTTGATGTACGCCCCTCGGTACAAGTAGGCCTGGGCACGGGCTACCGCCGACGGTGAAGCAGCAGGGCAACCCCGATGACAATCATCGGTAGGAATGCGCCCCACGGTCCTTCGCCGCACTTGAAGACGGCCGTCACCTCGCGGTCGTCGTCCATCAACACCGATGTCGGGTTGTTGGCGTCGACGGCAGCGTAATTCGCGTCCCCGCGGTGATTGGGGTCGAAGATCAGCCAGTGCCTGAACTCCATTCGTTCTATGGGCTCGGCCGTCAGCGTCACGCGATCATTCGGCTCGTAGCCCAGCTGATCCGGGTCAACCGTCGCCGACCCCCAAACGCCGTTGATGTAGCTCAGCAGCAGGGCATTGCCCGCCGCCCCTCGCCAGAAGCCGTCGCTCGCCTCGTAAGGGCCCCCGGCGATGACGCCAACGCCGCCCGACTGACCGGTTGAGGCGATCAGCACGTACTTTCCAGCCTCTGAGTAGGTCCCTCCGGCGTTGATGTCCAGGGGATAGACGGCGTAGGGGCCGCCGGAGAGCCCCTGAGCCCAAGCCGTCCCGGCAAGAATGAGCACGAAGAGCATTGCGTGCCTTTTCATCGTAACGCCTCCCTTTCAAAGCGTGTCCACCTGTCGAATGACACTGCGCCAAGCTACAGCTTCATGATGTACGCCAGGGCGAAAAACGGTGGACAGTTCTCGTGGGGTTGGCCGCCTCCCGTCGACCCGGTCTGCGTCGTCTGTGAATGCCCGATCGGGTCGTCCCCGCTCCAGTTGTTCTGATAGTGTCCATGCCCACTTTCCGAGTGTGTGTGAGGGGGAATCTGCGCTACGGTCAGCGTGACCTGATGCTGACCCCCAGTCTGCATCAGGCTCCCCTTGATCTCTGTCTTGGCAACGTCGCCGTCATCAACGCTTGCGCCGACGACGAACCGGTTTCGCAGGTCAGGGGTTCCGTTCGTGCCATCGCACAGGGCCCAGCCGGCTGGGATCGATGCGATCGACCCGGACCACATGATGATGCTCCCGCTGGGGATGACGCCGCCTGAACAGATGGGGTACGGCGTGTTGGTTAACGGGTGATCCGGGGCCAGTTGATGGACGCCGTTCCCTTGCGTGTCATCAAACCAGATCCGCAGCACGAGGTTCGCACCGTCGAAGACCGTGGTGGGGATCTCCGTCATGTTGGTCAGAGGCGTGTCGCCGAGCACGACGTCGTAGATGCCGTTGTATACCGACAACGTCACGGGACTGATCGGCATCCCCGTGCTTCCCTCGTTTGTCCCATCGTTCGTCCAGGCGTTCAGGCCGGAGTCCGGATCGACCAGGGCGAAGCGGAACTCCGCCAGGCCATGGACCCGGACGCCGCCAGACGTAACGACCCCCTGGTGATTGATCCTCACCGAGGGGCCAGGCGCACCCACCACCGCCGCCGCGAACTCGCCGGACACGTGCAACGGCTGGGTCGCCGGCGGGCCGGCAGCCAGCCCCCCAAGCGCCAGCACAACAAAGAGCATGACTACACCAGTGAACGCGCCGATGAAGCGAAACACCGGCGAAGTCCCCCTACGACTCGTTCTGTTCGGACAGCTGTTCATCGTCTTGCCTCCCATTTTCTGAAGTGACCTTGGCAATCCCTCGAACACATCTCATCCGGCCGGTTGAGATCCTTGCCTTTTCGCTTATGAAATACCTCACAAACCATTGGGCCCGCAAAAGAGGCGTCACTCAAAGAACGCCCCACAATCGTTATCTTCTTGCATGCGGTTTCGGCCTGGAGCTGCCGTTCCGTCGGCGAGAACCCGAACGGTAGCCTGCATTCCTCTTTGGGTTCGGAAGTACCTCAACAGGGCAAGACTTGTGGCCAGCCGCTCCAGACGGTTGGCGCCTGTGCGAGCTCCGCGAAGTCGTCGACGAAGCGCTCACTGAGGGACGTATCTGCGTGAGCCCAAATGGCCTCTTCAAAACAGCCAAGAAAAAAAAGGAGATTGACATCCGCCGACGAAAGCCACGGGGCCTGAGACTGACGGGACACAACAAGCATCGCAGGCCCCTCGTCCCTCTCCCTCAGACGAACGAAAACCCGATACAGGGAGATCCCTGTAAAAATGTCACTCATGGTCGTGCATCCTGATCTCCCCGTCCCACCCGGTGCTCATAGGCCCGAGACATGAGTGTCGAGGGGTGCCGACAGGTAAAAAGGGGGCCGTACAACATCGCGGGAGTGATTGACATACGCCAATCAATCAGTCACGATACCCAGAATTAAGTCTTGTCAGAATGCGATCCATGCCCCTTCGACAGGCCACCAGTGCAAACGGCGACAGAAGGAGGATGAAATGCCCCGAAGGAAGAAGCTGCCCAAGGCGGTGGGTTCAGGTTACCCGGACTTCCAGAGGCGGGAGGACAGGAAGCGTATGCTCGGCGGCGCGATTCGCGCCTCCAGGGAAGAGCGGGAACTCACACAACAAGCGCTGGGTAAGAGGGTGGGAGCCTGCAAGGGAGCGATCGGCAAGTATGAACGAGGCGAAGAGACTCCGCCGGCGACCATGATCGCGAAGATCGCTTCGGCCCTGGACGCCGACCTTCGCAAGTGGCTTCTGTATGCTGAGGTGCAGCGTCTCGCCAGGAAGAGGGAAGACATCGACGGAACTGCGATGAGGATGTGGGGTCGCATCATCGCACAGCTCGACGAGCACGAGCACGATGAAGATAGGGAGCTGGGATCAAGGAGTCACCTCGACTTAACGCGCTTTCCCCGTGGTTTTGACCCCCTGGTCGTTGTCGTAGGGGACCGCCGAGAGGAAACACCCCAGAACCTCGGAGATCTCTTCGCCTTCTCCGCCGCATGCGTCGATGATCGCTGGTTATGCGACCTGGGCCTCCCCCCGGGAACCGAGAAGATCACCGACAAGGTCTTCCTGTTTCAAGAACCCGAAGCCGAGGAATGGCGCCGAGAGATGTTCGGCCGGAAGCATCTGCTGGTGATCGGGTCCCCGGCGGCGAATTTCCTGGCGCGTGAGATCAACCGCACGTGCATCTTCCGCTTCGCCGTTCCCCCACTCGCTGAAAAGGAGTGGCGGAGAATCAAGGAGGAGGAGTTTCCGGCGTTGAGGAGCCCTGCCGCACTGGAGCATTTCAAGGAGACCAACCGCGACCTCATGCGGGGACTGATGAGACGGTTCCAACAGCCCGGCTTCGTCGCCTACGACACGGCTGAAGAAGGACACAAGGCCCTCAAGGTCGTCGCTTCCATCATCTCGACGCGGCAACAGGACTTCGCCGTCATCTCAATCGGGCGGAATCCCTACGCCAAGCCGGGCGACCGGTTCTTCTCGATTCTCGTAGCGGGGATCCACCATCCCGGGACGGCCTGGTCGGTTAGGTTCTTGTCTGATCCTCGGAACTTCCAGGAGCATCCGTTCGGGGGAATCCTGGAAGTGTACTTCCCTGATAGGAAGTACGACCCGGACAAAGTGAAGTGGTACGAGTCCATCGGGCTGGGCACCGCTTTCTGGCATACCGTGGGACAATCTGACCTCAAGTACAACCCACAGACTCTGCGGAAGGCTCTGAGCGATTGCCTCCAAGCGAAGATCATCACGGATGCCCCGGTGGACGTGGACGAACTCGAAGACAACATCAGACTGATCGACCTTCTGGCAGAGCCGGGGGAGCAGGCGTCCAGCGGAGGGGATTCCAAGGCGACGGCGGGGAACGCTTGACCGACAGCTCAAACTGCGCGAGCACCTTGGGCGGCTGTATGCGTTGATCAGCGCGGTCCAGATCTCGATCGAAAGGGACATCGAGGAGATGGAACGGGGCGTCCACGCCGGATGAGCAAGGTGTTTCCAACGCGGTCGACCGTTGCGACGTCCCGAGAGGCGGACGATCGGCAGGAATCCCCGATGCCGGCCGCCTGTTGTCCCCTCATGGACACAGGCTTTGCGCCTCCACAGCTGAGGAAAGCGCTTGACACCATCACCACGAAGAGTATAGTAAATAATGATAGGAGGGCCTGGGGTCGTCATCCGTCTAGCGTCATCGGGATGTCCTCTGGGCAGCTGATTGAGGCAAGATGTGACGGCCACTTCGCTCACGCTCTGACAACCGTTCGCAGTTCTCTTTTCTGGGAGGAAGACCATGAGCCGATCGGGATTCTGTGCTCTTGTGGTATGCGTCCTGTGTGCATTGGGATCGCAGGCGACATTCGCCGAGTTCTACGATGCCTTCAACGACGGCGAGTTCGCCGAGGACCCCAACTACTTCGACATCGATGACCCCAACTGGACGATCATCGAGAAGGTCGGTTTGGCATACCTCCAGGACGCCAACGACGGGGAGCTGCGTCTCTACGTAGAAGGCCATCCCTTCGCGAGCGCCGGGTTCCAGGGAGCCGTCGTCGACTATGGCGATCGAGATCCAAACACCAGCGCGAACTGGTATGACGAGAGCCAACCGCACTACATCGTGGCCAAGATGAAGGTCAACCCTACGGAGCCCAATGAGGGGGCCGCCGGGTACTCCATACTCTCCGACTATGCTCAGTGGCAGGCTTACCTCGCTGACTTCCAGATGAACAGCAGCCGCTTCGAGCTCATCTACGTGACCGGCCTCGACTTCAGCCAGGCCCGAGGGGGACACAACCGACCGGACATCGACAAGATCAACGGGTTCTGGATGGTGTGCCAGTTCGATCCGGGCGCCGTGCCGAGCGACCCGAACAGCCACAAGCTGAAAGCCGCCATTTGGAACGGGGACAAGTACGATTGGAATGGCGTCTGGGGTATCGACCTGTACATCACGCAGGCTTGGGATCCGAATCTCTATCCCCCCTATTCAGAAGGCTCGTGCAGCATCGCCACGATGTGCAGCAATTACACGGGGACAGAGCTCGTGTCGGACGTCAAGATTGACAACGTCGAATGCCGAACGGGTATCTTCACCAACGTCTATCGCACGCTGGATCTGTCCGTCAGGAACGACTCGATGGGGACCGTCACCATCGACCCGGACGTCCTGGCCGACTGCAACAATATCGATCCCAACGAGTACGATCCCTATGACTACGACGCACAACGCCGCTACACCGACGGCACGGAGATCGTGCTCGTGGCGACCCCGCAGTCGGGCAAGTCATTCAAGGAGTGGCTGATCTGGGACGATCCCAACCGGTATCCAGATTCGAACTACTGTGCTATCGACAGCAACGAGGTGCTCGCACTGACGATGGATACCGACTACGTCATCGAGGGATCGTTCAAGTGCGGCGGCAGCCTTCCGCTGGCCGCGGGGATGACGCTCCTGGCGCTTGGTTTGGGTGCGTTTCTACGCCGGCTGAAGTAGGCCGGCGTTCGCCATCGGACAAGGGGGGATCACGACCCCCAGGGCAAGATCTCTTTGGCCTGGACGAAGGTGTTGTGCTGTCTGTACAGCTGATTGTCCATTGGGTTTGGGGCCGCCAACCCGCCGGCTGAGGTAGACCGGCGCTCGCCACCATGCAAGGGGGGGATCACATGCCCCAGGGCACGATGTCTCTGGGCTCGACGTAGGCGCCGCGCTGGGCGTACAGCAGGTTGTCCATGTAGATGATGATGGCGCTTAACTCGTCCCACGCGCGTCCCTTGTCCCCTCTCAGACGGAACTCCGGCGGCTGCGTTCCCAGCCGTGGGTTGTTCCCCAACTCGAAGGTGGGCCAGGGATCGCGCTGAAGCTCAGCGTGCCCGTCGTAGCAGAAGATCCCCCCCCGTTTCCACAGGAAGGGATCGTATTGCATGGTGTCGCCATTCGTGTCGTAGTCGAGGTCGTGGAATTTGCAGGTGGTCGGCTGACCATGGTAGACGCCAATGATGTTGTCGGCGAAGAACCCGTAGTCGTTGCAGTTGTAGGCCGACCCATTGTCACCGTAGTAGCCCGCGGTTGCGACGTGGCGGTCCCACTGCTCATCGAGAAGGAGCGGCAACCGACCGGGTGCGTAGACCTTGCTGGTCTTCAAGATCGGTCCGCTCACGTCCCCCCACGTGCTCTCGCACGGCAGCCCCAGGGCATCCATTTCCACTTTCAGTCGCCAGTACCGGGCCCAGACGGCTCGGGTGTAGTTCCAAACGCCATGGGCCTTGATCGGGTCGCTGACGCGCTCGAAGTCAGGACACCGGTAAGATTCCTCGAAGATGGCATAGGAGAACAGCAGGCCGCTCCGCGGGATGTCCACCCAGTCGGGCCAGTCCTCCTGCAGGGCGTGGGTGACAGCGGCCAGATCATTCGGCTCGCCCAGCCAGGCCTCGTTGGCGTCGAAGACGTCACCGTGCATCGTCGAGACGAAGGGGTACACCTCGTCGAAGTCGTCAGCGTATAGCAGGAGCGCCCGGCCGAGCTGCCCGATGCGGACGAGGCACACGGCGGTGCGCGCCTGTGCCCGAGCCTTGCTCAGCGAGGGAAGAAGAATGGAAATCAGCAACGCGATGATGGCGACAACGACAAGGAGCTCTATGAGCGTAAACGCCCTTCGCCCCTGCGCAGGTATCCCCCCATGGGTTGAAATCGACGACGGGTGGCTGACGGCGCCGTCTCGCGCAAAGAAACCACGCACGCTCCCGATCTCCTCAAGTCCCCACGCCTTTCCACCGGTTACCACCATTATCCTACATCGGCTTGCGCGACCAGGCAACGCCTTACCTGTCGGAATTCTGTGGAATTGACATCAATCTTCTCCACTCGTCCTTAATTGCAGAACCGGGAGGATCGGCGATCTGGCGCCACGTCGTTCCTGCAACGCGGGGCGAAACGATGGGTCTGGGGACCCTGACGTGATATGATAATCAGTCCGAACCGAGGCAGCAAAGGAGAAGGATCATGGAGCGTTCGCTCATTCTGTCCCTGGTACTGGTGAGTCTGATCGGTTGGACGGCGTCGTGTCCGCAGGACGTCTTGGCGGCGGATGCTGACAAGCCGTTCCGCGCCGGGGCGGCCACCAGCAACATCACGCCGCCGCTGGGGATCAGCATCAACGGTGGGATGTCCGATCGGACGGCCGCACATATCCACGACGAACTGCACGCCCGGTGCCTGGCGCTCGACAACGGCCAGAAGCGAATCACCGTCGCGCTGGTCGACAGCTGCGTGATCCCGCGGGATGTCTTCGATCAGGCCAAGCGGCTCATCCACGAGGCCACCAAGCTGCCCACCGATCATATGCTGATGGCGGCCACGCACACGCACTATGCGCCGACGGTGGCGAACGTCTTTCAGAGCAAGGCGGACGAGCCGTACAAGGCGTTCATGGCTCGCCGGATCGCCGACGGCGTCCGACGGGCCATCAATAACCTCGCGCCCGCCCGGATCGGCTGGGCCGTCGGGTCCGAACCCAACCAGGTCTTCAACCGGCGGTGGCACCTCAAGCCCGGCACGATGCCGCCGAACCCGTTCGGCACGCGCGACGACAAGGTCAAGATGAACCCCGGTAGAAAGAACCCCAACTTGATCAAACCCGCAGGGCCGATCGATCCGGACGTGCCCGTCGTGTCCGTCCAATCGCCCGACGGCCGGCCGATCGCGCTGCTGGCCAACTACTCGCTCCACTATGTGGGCGGCTGTCCGGGCAACCACATCTCAGCCGACTACTTCGGCATGTTCGCCAACCGCATCGAGCGGCTCCTGAAGGCCGACTGGCTCGACCCGCCCTTCGTCGCCATGATGTCGAACGGGACGAGCGGCGACATCAACAACGTCAACTTCCGCGGCGGGCAGAAGCCCCAGCCTCGCTACGGACAGATGCGTCTGGTCGCGCACGCGGTCGCCGACGCTGCGTATCGCGCCCATCGGACCCTCACGTACCACGATCGCGTCCCGCTCGACGTCCGCCAGGCCACACTCGAGCTGGGCGTCCGCCGGCCGAGCGCCGCCGAGGTCGAGCAGGCCCAGCAGATCCTCGCCAAGGCCAAGGGCCGGTCGCTGCGGGGCCTTACCGAAATCTACGCCAACGAGACGGTCAACCTCGCGAAGGCCCCACCCAAGGTGGAGGTCATCCTGCAGGTCATACGGATCGGCGATCTGGCCATTTGCGCGATTCCGTGCGAGGTCTTCGTCGAGATCGGCCTGGAGCTCAAGCGCAAGAGCCCGTTCAAGCCGACCTTCACCATCGAACTGGCCAACGGCTACAACGGCTACCTGCCGACGGCGGCGCAGCACGCGCTGGGGGGCTATGAGACCTGGCGGGCCCGGTCGAGCTACCTCGAGGTCCAGGCCGCCCCGAAGATCGTCAAGACGCTGTTAACGTTGCTCGACGATCTCAAGCGATCTGGCGCGTGAACCCGAGCCCGCCTGTCCCCAGGCGGGTCAGTCGCTGCGATGGAGTCTGGCCCGCCCCACCAGGTCGGTGATCCTGCTCAGGCCGCGCTCGGACAGGTAGCGGCGCAATCCCTCGATGATGGGAATGGGCGCGGTCGGATCGCCGAACAGCGCCGTTCCGACGCCGACGGCCGTGGCGCCGGCCAGGATGAACTCCACCGCGTCTCGCCAGTCGGCCACGCCACCCATGCCGATGATGGGAACGCCGGCTTCGCGGCAGACGGTGCGGTAGACCTTGCTGATGAGGTGGACGGCCATCGGCTTGATCGCCGGGCCGCTCAACCCGCCGGTGTCGTTGGCGAGCTTCGGCCGCCACGTGTCGACGTCGACCGCCATGCCCACGAACGTATTGACCATGCTCAGCACGTCCGCGCCGCCCTCGACGGCCGCCCGGGCCGTCGCCGCGATGTCCGTCACGTTCGGGCTGAGCTTGACGATCAGGACGCTGCGCCGGACCTCGGCGCGAACGGCCCCGACCAGCGCCCGAAGGGCCGCTGGATCCGTGCCGTACACCATCCCGTCCGCGACATTGGGGCAACTGACGTTCAACTCCAGGCCCGCGATCGCATCGATGGGATCGAGTCGGCGGCAGACGGTGAGGTAGTCATCCACGGCATGCCCGGCCACGTTGACGAACACGGGGACCTGCAGTGACGGTAAGTCGGGGACCTTCTCGGCCACGAACCGCTCGAGCCCGATGTTGGCCAGCCCAATCGCATTGAGCATCCCGGCGCTCGTCTCGACCACGCGGGGCGGCGGGTTGCCCGGCCGCTCTTCGACCGTGATGCTCTTCGTCGTAAACGCACCCAGCTGACTCAGGTCGACGAAGTCAGACAGCTCCAGACCGTATCCGCACGTCCCCGACGCCGTGACGATCGGATTGGCCAGCCGAACGCCCGCCAGCTCGACGCTCAGGTCAACGGTCGGTTGAGCATCCGTTGCCATGACTCGCGGGCCCCCAACGACCGGACCGAAATCGTCGCCCGGCCGAAGCCAACGATAACCCACTTAACAACAACGCCTTAGACGGCAGGACCCGGCCGATCCGACCGTCCTGCCCCGATCTGACCGGCGATCCTAACGCGCGTCGGCGCGGCCAACAAGCCATCGCCGCCAGAGGCCTGGTCCGCCGCAGAGGGCATCCTTAGCCGTTGGCGTCTTGTGGGAGGCGTGTCTCGTCGTTTTGACAGCGCTCCAACGGCTCAACTAGACTCGGTAGACCCGCAAGCTGTGGGACATGGGCGAGTTGGCGCAGGAGGCGGTCTTGATGCAGTCGCTACCGTTCAACGTGGTCGGGTGCGTGCTTTCATTGGCAGCATGGGGAATCGCGTCTGAGGCGACCACTGAAGTCGGCGCCCCGCTCGACAGCGGTCTGACGCCGGAGCACGTCGAGAAGCGACCGTACCTCGATTACGCGCGACAGTGCGTCGACCTGATCATTGCGCACGGCACGGACCGCTATGGCAAGGTCCACAGCCCGATCCTGATGAACATCCTCGACGTGCGGACGCGGTCGTGTCCGGCCGATCCGCTGCCGTTGGACGAGCAGTTCCGCGTGATCCGGCGCGGACGTCGCGGGCCCGGGGGCGCCAATCTATATCTCGACCAGCCGCTGATCCGCACGATGCTCGCGTTGAGTCGCGTCACCGCAGACGAGAAGTACGTACGGTTCGCGCGCAAGTCACTGGGCTACTATCTCGAGAACCTCGTCGACGAGAAGGGCCTGCTGTGGTGGGGCTATCATCGACACTACGACGCCCACCGCGACGTCAAGACCGGGCACAGCGGCAACTGGCATGAGATCCACATCGAGCAGGCCGTCTGGCCGATCCTGTGGGACGTCAACCCGCAGGCCGTCACGCGCGAGATCGAGGCCATCTGGCAGTGGCACGTCATCGACAAGAAAACGGGCGAGATCAACCGCCACGCCGACGGGCGGCGCGGTTGCGACTTCGCGATGACGGGCGGGGAGATCCTCAACGCCTTCGCCTTCCTTCACGCCAAGACAACCGACCCAACGTGGCTGGACCGCGCCAAGCTCGTCGCCGACTACTACTGGCGGTCGCGTCATCCCAAGACAGGCCTGATCCCCAACCGCCCCAACGCCGGTAAGGAGCGGTTCGACGGCTCGCACTTCGACACCTCGATCACCGGCATGCTCTGCCCGCGATTGCTGAGCGCCCATAGGCTGACGCGCGAGCCGATCTTCCGCGAGCACGCCATCGCCTATCTCAAGGCCTACGCCAAGTACGGCTACGACGCCAAGGCGAGGCAGTTCTGGGGCAGCCTCGCGCTCGACGGAACGCCCGTCGCCGGCCCGCGCGTTCCCAAGGGGTATGCCGCCTACGAGCCCCGCGGGCACATCGACTTGTGGCAGCCCTATATCGCCGGATACGAGCACCCCACCCGGACGGCCCAGGCCTACGCCCACGCGTATGAGCTGACCCGGGACGCCGGACTCCTGGCGGCGGCCAAAAAGTGGGCGGACTGCCTCCGTCGCGCCTGGCCGCCGCGCCGCTGCCATGAGCAAACCTGGTATGCCGACTACGCCAAGGACTGGGCCCCCCACGGAACCTACGCCGGGCGCTACGGCAGAACGCTCTCATTCCTCCTGCACATGCACGCCCTGACACGAGACGCAGACTATCTGAATTTCGCTCGCCAGGTGGCCAGGGAGGCCGTCGCCAAGCTCTTCCACAAGGGCCTGTTTAGAGGCCATCCGGCAAAACCCTACTACGAAGCCGCCGACGGCGTGGGCTATCTGCTCTATGCCCTCGTCCAGCTCGACCAGGTCATGAGGGACAGCGACAGCGACACCGACACCCCGTCGGTGAACTGGTAGGTCTGGGAAGCGAGCGGGAGCGTTCCGGGCTTAGCGAGCGCGGTAGGTGATCCGACCGCGGGACAGGTCGTACGGGCTCAGCTCGACGGTCACGTTGTCGCCGGGCAGGATCCGGATGAAGTTCTTGCGCATCTTCCCCGAAACGACACAGAGAGCCTCGTGCGACTGCCCACTCATGTCGATCGACACCTTGAACATCGCGTTGGGGAGTGCAGCGACGACGCGGCCTTCCGCTTGTATGGACTGAGAATCAGACATCGTTGGTACTTTGCTACCCTACCTTTCCGTTTCCAAATCCCCTCTCACCTCTAACCTTGTAACAGGACCGACCGCCGGCCGCAAGGGTTTGCCGATGATTCAAAGCACATCTCGACCCGAACGAGGCATCGCGGTCACAGGGGCAGCTCGACGGGCTTGCCCGTCTTGGAGCTCTCGTAGACGGCCAGGATGATCTCCACGCTCTTGCGGGACTCGAGCCCGCTGACCAGCGGCGCGCGGCCTTCGTCGATGGCGGCCAGGAAATCGACGAAGTTCGGGACGTGCAAATCGCCCGTCACGCCGGTAGCCGGATCGTCCGCGCCAATCCCGACGGCCGGGAACGCCAGGTAGTCCTTCCGGACCCGCTCGTCCTCCTTCGTCTCCTCGGCGAACTGCCAGAAGAAGAACTTCGTGTCAGCCATGGCAACCGTGCCCTGGTCGCCCGCCACCTCGACAATGCGGAAGTGTCCGGGGTACATGCTGGACGCACACGCCATCACGCCCAGCGCGCCGTTCTCGAACTCGATAATGGCCGCTCCTGTGTCCTCCACCTCGACGTTGACGTGGGCGAGCATGTCCACCCGGGCCGTCACCCGCTTGACCGGGCCCATCAACCACTGCAGCATGTCGACCGTGTGGATGCCCTGGTTCATGTAGGCCCCGCCGCCGTCGTACTTCCACGTGCCCTTCCAGCCGCCCTCGTCGTAGTACTTCTGCGTCCGCCACCACGGGCCGTAGGCCAACCCGAACGTCATCCTGCCGAACCGCCCCTCGTCGACGGCCTGCTTGAACAGCTGCGCCGTCGTGTAGAACCGCCCGTTGAAGATCCCGCCCACGGTCGTGCCGGCCTTGTCGTGCGCCTCTAGGATGCGGTCGATTCGCTCGAGGGTGATGTCGAGCGGCTTCTCCACCAGCGCGTGTTTGCCCGCCTCGGCTGCGGCGACGGCTGACTCCATGTGCATCCCCGAAGGCGTGGCGATGCTCACCACATCGATGTCGTCGCGGCGGAGCAGATCGTCGACGTTCGTGTGATAGTCGCATCCCTGTCGCTCGGCGAATCTTTTCGCCGCCGCCTCCACCGGATCTGCGCACGCCACCAGCTCCGCGTTCGGCATGCTCTTGATCGCATCCCCGTGGACCCCGCCGATGAACCCCGCGCCAATCACGCCGAACCTGTAGGTCTTGCCCATAGCTTAAGTCCTTCTCCTAGCTGTCCTCGTTGGGATGAATCCGAATCCACCGGCTCCGCCACGCGTCCCGGAGCCGTTCGGTAAACCGGATGCCCATACGCCGCGTGTTGCCAGACCACTCGTGCCGACGTGTTTCGTCGGCTCTTGGCCCGGTCCGCCGTCTGCGAAGGGCGATCCGCACGTCCAGGATCGCCAGTACGAGCCGCTGCCAGATCCGACCGCGACGCGCAGCCGGGCGATCCGCGCGGAAGTCGCCTCGCTGCGAACCGGACACCGTCGACTTGTCGAACTGCCGCCGCATGGCATGGATCCAAACGCGCTACCGTTGCACGACCAGATGCGTCGAGGCCAGGACCTCCTCGGCCGGCCGCGACGTCTCGTCTAAGGTCCCCCACATCTGATGCGCGTCCAGACGCGTGGTCCGCGCCTGGTAGTAGTCGGTCACCTGGCTCGGTCCACCCTCGACGATATCGCCGCCGTCATAGCCGACCTGCTCGAGCCACGCGCTCATCTCGTCGCCGTACTCAGCCGGGTAGATCAGGGCGACCACGTCCGGCGTGGTCGCGCCGGCGATCTTGGCCAGGTGCAGCTTGCACCGGCACGGCGGCTGGGTCGTCTCGGCCAGCCGCTTCAACTCGTCGAAGTCCCGCCGGGCCTCCGACGCCTCGCGACGGTAGAAGAAGAACCCGTCCTCCGCCCGGAACCGGACCGACGACACGCCCTTCAGCTCCAGCCGACCGTCCGGGTAGGCCCGATGGATCTTGTACGCCTTGCCGTCGGCGTACTTCTCGCTCTCCAACAACACGCCGATCTCGTGGGCCGTGTAGCCCACCGCGACGCTGTCGCCGAAGTCGAACACGTACAACCCCGCATAGCGAACCGGCTCGTCGAGTTTCGGCAATCCACGCATCGATCACCCACTCCGACGCACGCCCTTAAGTCAACTTGATCCTCGCGACCCGCCGCTTGCCCACGCGGACGAGCATCCCGTCCGTCGGCGTGATCTTGCCCTGCGGGTCCGACAGCTTCCGGTCGTCGATCGACACGCCGCCCTGTTTGACCAGGCGACCGCCCTCGCTGGCCGAGGGGGCCAGCTCCAAAAGCTTCAGCAACTTGCCCGGCATCACGCCGTCGTCGCCGATCTCCGACCGGCTCAACGAGACGTCGGGAATGTCGTCGCGGAGTCCGCCGTCGCGGAACACGCGGTCGAACATCTCCGCCTCATGATCGGCCGCAGCGGCGTCATGGAACCGCGTAACGATCTCCCGTGCGAGCCGGACCTTGGCCTCACGCGGGTGGGTCTTGGCGGCGTCGCACAGCGTGCGGACCTCAGACATCGACACGGTCGTCAGCAGCTCGAACCAGTTGGGCATCAGCTCATCGGGGATCCGCATCGTCTTGCCGAACATCTCGCTGGGCGGCTCGGTGACGCCGATGTAGTTGCCCAGCGACTTGCCCATCTTCTCGACGCCGTCGGTCCCCACCAGGATGGGCATGACGACCACCGCCTGAGGCGGCTGGCCTGCGTCGCTCTGAAGATCACGGCCGACCAGGACGTTGAAGGTTTGATCGGTCCCGCCCAACTCGACGTCCGATTCGAGGGCGACACTGTCGTGTCCTTGCAGCAGCGGGTACAGCAGTTCGTGGATGTAGATCGGCTCGCCAGACTTGTAGCGCTTCTCGAAACTGTCCCGCTCGAGCATCCGCGCCACCGTCATCTTGCCGGCCAGACGCAGCGCGTCGGCCAGGTTCAGGCCCTCGAGCCATTCGCTGTTTCGTCGGATCTCCAGCTTGTCCTCGCTCGTGTGGAGGATCTTGCCGGCCTGGGCGAAGTACGTCTGGGCGTTCGCCTCGATCTCCTCCAGGCTCATCACGCGTCGCGCCTTCAGCCGACCCGACGGGTCGCCCACGCGGGTCGTGTAGTCGCCGATGATGAGCACCGCACGGTGACCCAAGTCCTGGAACTGCCGCATCTTGCCCAACACCACGGTGTGGCCGAGATGGATGTCCGGCGCGGTCACATCCAGCCCGAGCTTGATCCGCAACGGCCGATCGCTCGCCCGGGACGCCGCCAGCTTCTCCCGCAGCTCGGTCTCCGTGTAGATGTGCTCGCAGCCGCGCGTCAGGACGGCCATCTGTTCGTCTACGCTGGCAAACCCCATCGTCCGCACCTCTCGAGCCGACACGTACCCGTCATGCTATCTGGCCCCAGACGCTGAATCAAGCAGACGGATGGGACGTTGACATCGGCTCGTGGATGCGATAGGTAGCCGTCGATGCTCCTTCGTCCGCAAAGTTCCTCGTTCAGCCGTGGGGTGCCAAGATGACATGCCCGAAGTGCTACGCCGAGATGGAGAAGGTGACGTACGGAGGCGTGGAGGTCGATCGCTGCAAGGTCTGCAAGGGGATCTGGTTCGACCTGGGGGAACGAGAAACCCTCAAGGGCATCGAGGGGTCGCAGGCCATCGACAGCGGAGATCCGGAGGTAGGCAAGCGGTTCAACCGACTCGACAGGATAGACTGCCCCCAGTGCAAGACCCAGATGATTCGAATGGTGGACGCAGGCCAGCCGCACATCTGGTACGAAGCCTGCAGCGTCTGCAACGGCGCGTTCTTCGATGCGGGCGAGTTCACCGACTACAAGGAAGAGACGATCCTCGATTTCTTCAGGGACCTGCGGACCAAAGAGCGGCGCTAGTTCCGAGAGAACAGGGAAACCGACTACGGCGTCACCTTCACCTCTCGCTCGGCACGGGCGGCCCGGCCGGCACTATCCCAGACGACCAGCGTCACGCGATACCGTCCAGGCGTCTCATAGGTGTGCGTCGCCCGCGGCTCTCTTGACGGGACACCATCGCCCAAGTCCCACAGGACGGCGGCGATCTTGCCCCGAGCGGCGCGGGAGGTGCTGACGAACTGGACGGGCTTGCCCACGCGAACGTTGCTCGGCGCCGAGAAGGTCGCGACGGGCGGGAGATTGGCAAAGGGCTTGCCGGGCGGAAGTGCATTGCTGCCGTTGCCCTCGACGCGGCAATCGACCCACTCGAGGGCGGTGTATTTGCCGGGGCCCAAGACGGCAGCGCCCTTGTTGCCCTTGATAACGCAGCGGACGAAGCTGAGATGATCGACGTCCGCACCCCCCAGCTGCATTCCCAGGCGGTGGTTGTTGCCGAACTCGCATTCCTCGAACGTCACATGCCGAACGTGTCCGTTGGTCCGGAAGCCGTGTCCCTCGTTGCCCGGATACCAGACCGGCCCGCAGCCGATCGGCATCGACAGAAACCGACAACGATACAGGTAGTGATACGCGATCCCGCCGGCCTCGCCCTGGAACTGCGCCCCCCACTGGTTGCACGCCCGAATCGTGTTGCGGGTCCACAGGACGTATCGCTTCGGCAGCGTGCTCGAGACGGACAGGCCGATCTTCTGTCCGCCGTCCACGGTGTTGTCTGCGATCACGAGGAACGACCCGATGGCCTCGATGCCGCAAAACTTGTACGTGCCCGACGTGTCGCTGATGACGTTGCGTCGGGCCGCGACGGAATCGCACCCGCCGATGCTGAGCCAGTGGTCGATGCGGTTGTCCTCGATGACGGCGCGATCGCACCCGCCCCACACCTCGATGCCCAGCCCCTCCCCGCCGGAGCCAGTCACCGTGTTGGATCGGATGACCGCGTCGGTCGAGCCATTGTCGGCGAAGATGCCGCCCCGTCCGGTGTCCTTGATGGTGCACCGAAGCACCCGGTTCCGCAACGACCCCCAGGCCAGACGGATCCCCCCGCCGTATTTCGCACCGACCCCGATGTTCTCCAAATGGCAGTCGGCAATCGTGCTGTCGGCCACGCCCCCTTTCCGCGTCGGGTTCTGGCCCGTGAAGTAGATGCCATGCGGGCCGAACGTCTTGGTCTTGATCAGATTCCGAATCGTCAAGTGGTGAAGGTTCAGCCGCCGCGCGTTGCCGGCGGAGATGCCCTGCGTGACATTCGGGTTGGACCTGCCGTCAAGGGTCAGGTGGCAGACCTCCACGTCCTGACGACCCCCCAAACCGACCATCTCCGAGCGCGCCTTCCCCTCGAAGCGCAAGAGGGTCTTGTCCGGCCCCGCCCCCTCGAGCCGCGTGCCTGACTTGGGTTGGACGGCCTGTTGGAGCGCGTAGGTCCCGGCGGGCAGGGACACGGTATCGCCCGGCTCGGATTCAGCGATCGCCGCCGCGATCGCGGCCGAGTCGCGCCCCGTCACCGTGATGACCTCCGCCTCGGCCAGGTCGGTGTGGCATGACCAGGTCAGCAGAAGCACGACAATCAGCGAGCGTTTCATCGCGACAGGCTCCTTTCGTCACATGGCGCGGTCATCATATCGTCGTCAGCAGTGGATCGACAGTTGGTAGGAAACAGGAATGTTCTCTCAGGTCGGATGTTGGGATGTGACGCGATGACCCGAGCCGCGACGTTCACGTCGCGCGGTTCTCTCGCAAGGGATGCGTCCTCCGCGCGGGATGAATCCCGCGGCTCGGGCGAAGGCGGCAAACGGAATTGTGGATTCGGCCGCCCCCACTATACTGGGCGGTCCCGGACGGGCGTTGTGTAAAACGACATGCCGGAGGACTCGCTGCATGGCCAGACAGGCCGTCATCTTCGACATGGACGGGACCCTCGTCGAGACCTATCTCGACTTCGACGGGATCCGCCGGGAGATCGGGTTGGGCCCCGACGCCGGCCCGATCCTCGAAGCCATGGAACGCATGACAGAAGCCGAACGCCGTGCCGCCGAGGAGATCCTCCACCGCCGCGAGGCCGAGGCCGCCCAGGCCAGCCGCCTCAACGACGGTGCCCGTGAGCTGCTCGACTGGCTCGCCGCGGCGCAGATCCCATCGGCCGTGCTGACGCGGAACTCGCGGATCTCCGTCGACACGGTCCGGGCCAAGCACGGACTGCGATTCGACCTGATCCGCACGCGCGAGGACGGTGCGGTCAAGCCGTCGGCCGAACCGGTTCTGGCGATCTGTCGGACGCTCGGCGTCGAGCCCGCCGATGCGTGGATGGTGGGCGACTACCTGTTCGACGTGCAATCCGGAAGCGCCGCCGGGGCGCGAACGATCCTGTTTCATCCCAGCCCGAAACTGCCCGAGTGGCATGACCAGGCCGACCACGTCGTCCGCAGCCTGACTGAGATCATCTCGTTGCTCGAGGGGGCCCGATGATTCATTCGCTGGCGCTGGCCAACATCTCCCATCGCAAGGCCCGCACCGCCATGTCGGTCAGCGCGGTGTGCATGGGCATCTGCATGCTGATCACCATGCTGGGTCTGTCGCACGGGACGCTCGAGGAGGTGGCCGACCGCGTCGTCAGCGTCGACGCCGACCTGCTGCTCCTTCCCGAGGAACGGAGCCTGGTCTTCACGAGCGGCTGGCCGCTCAGCCCGAAATACAAGACGATGATCGAAGCCATCACCGTCGAAGGCGTTCCCGCCGTGGAGCGGGCGATTGCGGCTTCGTTCCACCAAGCCCACCTGGCGGGCCAGGAACAGCGGGTCTTCGCGATCGACCGGGACGACTTCAAGTACTTCATGGGCCCGCGCAAGTGGGTCGCCGGCCGGCTCTACGACGAGGGCGACCGATTCAAGAAGCTCCTCGACGCCAAGCGGAACGAGCGCGGCGCGTACGATCCCCAGACCGTGTCGAGCGAGGAGGAGCAGTTGGGCTGCGAGATGGTCATCGACAGTCGGCTGGCCCGCGTCGGCGGCTATCGGGTCGGCCAGCAGGTCCAGTACCTGGGTCGGTCGTTCACCATCGTGGGCATCTACCAGGAGGGAGCGGCCGGTCGAATCTTCGTGCCCATCCAGACGCTGCGACACTTCCTGAACAGCGGCGGCGCGTGGAGCAGCATCTTCTTCGTCCGGCTGAGCGAGGCGGTCCGGCAGCGCGGCCCGGCGGGTCGGAAGGCCGCGTCGCGGGCCATCTGGGACAAGACCCATCTCCGCACGATCGAGAAGACCGCCTACGAAGGGCTGCTCCATCAGAGCTTCGCTTCGGTCTACGTATTCATCAACGTCTTTAGCGTCGTGGTGCTGATCTTCGCGGTGTTCTTCGTCCTGCTGACGACCTACACCATGGTGCTCGAGCGGACGCGCGAGATCGGCATCCTCAAGTCGCTCGGCGCGGGCCGGCTGTTCCTCGTGCGACAGTCGATGACCGAGGCCCTGATCCTGTCGGGCGTCGGCACGGTGCTCGGCATGGGGCTGTCCTACGTCGCCAAGTACCTCATCGAGACGTATCGTCCCCTCATGACCGTCGACGTGGCGCCGAAGTTCCTGTTGCTGGCCTGCGCGGTCGGTCTGCTGGCGGGCGTGATCGGGTCGTTGTACCCGGCGGCCCGCGTGGCGCGGCTCGACCCGGCTACGGCGCTGAGCTACGAGTAGACGCGGCACGCCCCCCGATGCGGCCGATCTCGACGTCGTCCCACCACCCGTTCGTGCTCCAGGTGCGAATGCCGAATCGCCCGCCGGCGAGCGGCTCGGGATCGCGGACGTCATGGATCTTGACGCCGTCGAGGTAGTATCGAAGCCGACCGTCCTGCGCGGTCACGGCGACGCGGTACACCTTGCCGACCTCGGATCGGATGTCCGCGTGGTGCAGCAGGTTGAATCCGGGGTCGCGCCGGGCACGGCTCCAACCGGGCCGGCAGCCGCCCGTCAGCGTGAAGATGTAGTTGGGAATGCTGTGGTACGTCTTGTAGTCCCCGCTGCGACCGAAGCGAAGCGGCCGGCCGTCCGCCTCCCGGGCGTGCAGAAACAGGTTGATGTTCGCGGCGTTCTGCTCGGCGGGAGGCACCGCCTCCGCACGGAACCTGACCATGACGTTGTCGGGCAGCTCCGGCCGATACCAGATCGTGGCGACGTTCCGCATCGTGGGCTTGAGGCCGCGGATGCACAGCCTGCCGTCCGCCACCTTCACCTCGCTGTTGCCCTCGACGATCCACCGCGACGGCCAGTCATCACGGTCGAACGTCTCGCGTGCCAACCATTCGACCGCGTACGTCTCGTCGCCGAGACGCACCGTCTCACTCCGACCGGTCGGTGGGAGGACGCCCGGGTCCGTCGCCAGCGCGTGCGCGCGGACGGCTGCGACGTCCACGCGGACGTCGCCAGGAATCTTCGGATCGAATGATACCGTCCGCTTCCGACCGTCCGACCCGGTCACGGTCACGGCCGATTGGCCCTGAAACGTCACGCCCGGTCGCTTGTCCCCCTCGCGCCAGGCCAGCAGCGCGGCCAGGACCGTCCATTCCCGCGCAGGCTCGCGATGGGTGACCCAGACGTTATGGGCCATCCACTTGCGTTTGGGCAGGTCCCGGTCCTTCTTGGCCAGACGCTTGACGGTGCTGGGGTACAGATCCTTGCCCGTGATCGGGTTTTGGAACCCCTTGCGTCCCGTCAGATCGACGACGTCGACATCCCGCCGGTCGTTGGCCAGCGCAACCTGCGCGTGGACGTCGCCGAGGCGATAGGAGAAGGAAGTCCTATCCGCCGCGATGGCCAGGTCCGTCTCCGGCGCAACATGGAACAGCCAGGAGAACCGGGCCGGTTTGACATCGGGACGCATGGCCAGATCGTCGAAGATCGCAAACCACCTACCGTCTACGAAGAGCACATGGCGATGACATCGAAGCAAACCGCGCACGGTCTGATAGGCGTGCGTGGCGTCGGTCGCCCAGTAGACCACGTCTCGGTGGCGCTGACACGCCAGGAGCCTCCCGGCGAAGGGCCCGGTTGGGCGGCGGGGGTTCCACTCCTGCCCCACGCCGTTGACGAGAACGACATTGTGGCTCATCGCGTGGCGCGAGTGGGGATCGGGATAGGCCATCCCGCCCCCGCTCGCGCTGAGCGTCTGGCCCAGGGCGTGCCAGACGAAATCGTTCTCCGACCGGAACGAATGACTGTACCCACCACGCGGGCGGCATTTGAGGATCATCCCCACCGCATCGTCGAAGGCCTTGCGGTCCGACGGGGGTCGTGAGCTGACCATGACCCACCCCGCTTCCGGGAACACCGCCCACGTCGGCTCATCAGTCGTCGGCGCCGTCCAAGGCAACTCACCGGCCGCACACAGCTCGATCCAGGGACGACCCGACGGTGCGTCGCTGACCTCCTTGGCCAGCACGTCGCGACGATGCGCGAGCCGGCCATCGCCCGTCAGCCAGGCAAGGTAGCGGAAACTGTGCAGGTGACCGCGTCGCAGGCGATTCGGATCAGCGGCGTAGTCGCCAAAGGATAATCGCTGGATGCCCAGCGGCGCGAGGTGCGCGTACCATTCGCCCAACCGTCCAAAGACGGGGTTGCGGCCGATCCGGAGCTCGGGCAGCAGCAGCGCCGTGACCATCGCCGCCGACAGCATCGTCCTGCCCTTGCCCGACCCGTAGGACAGCCCCTCGTTCCAACCCTCGTCCGGCCCATGGGCACTCGTTACGCCGGTCAGGTAGTGCAGGCAGAGCGGGACAAGTTCGTCGGACACCTTCAGATCGCCCGCCGTCAGCAGGACCGGCGGCAGGGACCACATGAAGTTCTCGTAGGGATGACTCGCGCAGAAGACGGCCGAGCCGCTCAGCGAGATGTTCCGCCCCGCCACCCACGAAGCCCGTTCCAGAAACGTGGCCCGCAGTCGCCAATCGATGGCGTCGAGCAGGACCTTCTGCTCGTCCGCCGTCAGATCGGCCTGCCACCAGTCGTAGCACAGCGCGAGGAACTCGGTGATCTGCGTCGGCCATTTGCGCTTCGCACCGTGGAACTCCGGAGAGGCCACGCCGCCCCTCGGGAACCGGGCCAGCGCCAGCGCATGGTCCTTCGCCCTGGCATAACGCCCATTGCCCGTCAAGCAGTGGGCAAACGACGCCAGCGCAATGCCGCGACCGATCTGCGAGAACTTCAGCTCGTCGAGTTGGGTCTGGCCGCGGCGATCGGTCTTGGGGAAGTCCTGCCACCACGACGCTTTGGTGACCTTCTCAGCCGACTTCAGGGCGGCCTTCACCCAGCGCGCCGTCCGGTCATCCTTCATGAGGCGGTCACGCCACGCCCCCCAGTCGCCGTCGGGCGGGCCGATCCGCGGGTGGCGCTGCGCCGACAGTCGCTGGACGGCTTGACGGATGATCGTCCGATCCCAGGTTGCCGCCCCCGGGTCAAAGGCAAACGTCCGCACCGCGCTCCACTGCTCTTGTTTCGTGCCCACCCAGTAACCGACCCGCCAGGACCACCGCGTGTTCTCGAGCACGGGCAGGGCGTTATAGAAGTTGTAGGACGTGCGGATCTCGATGTCGGGCTTGGCGAAGTCGCCCGTGCGCGAGAGCTGCAGACAGAACTCGTGCAGCGCAATGTCCTTGCCGGCGGTCAGGACGTGCGGCACGTACGGCCAGGAGAACCTGGGCGGGTTCACGTCGCACCGCTGCCCGTTGCCCGGACGGAACGTCAGGTAGTGCGGGTATTCCCACCGACCGTCAAACGGCAGCAGCGCATCGGGGCCCAACGGGACGGTGATCGTTTGTTCAGCCTGACATCGTTCGACCGCGATGGACCCGACCACCAGCGTCACAAGCATGAACGGATATCGAATCATTGATGCGCCTCCGGCAAGGTCCGCCCCGCGGACCACGCTCCCAGTATGTCCCGCCGCTGCCCCGGTGTCGATCCGCCTGTTGGTATGTTCCCGAGGCGCAGGGTATGATCAGCCCGCACGTGCTGACGCGGAGGTGAAGACTCATGAGCAGAATCCCCGTGTGTGTGTTGCTCGTCTGGGGCATGCATGTCTGCGAGACGACGGCGGCGACCTCCGACGCGAAGGCTCGGCCGCCCACTCCCACTGCCCGCAAAAAGCACACCGAGACGATCCAATCCTCCCGACACACATACCGCATTACCTTGGACGGTCGTCTGGACGAGGACAACACGCTGGCCTGGCGGCGGGTGTCCGGCCGGAGCACCATGGAGTGGCCGCTCTTTCAGCCCAATCTGTCCGTCACCCTCAAGAACGTCGGACAGACGGACGTCCGATCGGCGTGGCTGGTCGTCAACGGTCGGGACTGGTACAGCATCGACACGCTGCTGGCCAGCATCGTCGAGCCGGACATGTCCGACCGCGAGAAGGCCTTCGCCGTCTACGAGCTCTTCAAGAAGAGCTTCTACCACTACAACGTGGCCGAGTGTCGCGTCGACGACGAGGGCTATCTGGTCAGCGACGTCCTCGATCCGGTCAAGATGTTCAACATGTACGAGAACAACGGCTGCTCGCTACACGCCATCAACTTGGCCACGATGTGGCAGCGGCTGGGACTCGAGGCCCGCGTGATCAACTTCAAGAGCATCCACTGGGTCAGTGAGGTGTTCTACGACGACGCGTGGCACATGCTGGACGCCGACGCGCGGGTCTTCTTCCCGAAACACGACAACGAGACGGTCGCGGGGATGGCGGACTGGGCCAACGACCGCTATCTGCTCAAGCGGGCCCACCACAGCGGCGACTTCGCCGAGACGGACGTCAAGGCCGACCTCGACCATGCAACGCATTACCTGGAGAAGAACAGCGGCAGACCCTATCGGGCGAAGCAAGACCACCGCATGGACATCCACCTGCGACCCGACGAGAGGATCGTCTATCGCTGGGACAACATCGGGAAGTTCCACGACAACTGGCGACACAAGAAGTACGTGCCCAAGTTCGCGAACGGTCGGTTCGTGTACGCGCCGGATTTCACCAAGCCGCACGCCGAAGGCGGAGCCGAACGGCGGGCCAACGTATCGGGCTTCGGCGCGTCGCCGAACCAGTTGACGATCGAAGACGCGAAGCGCCCGGGTGAGTTGGTGTATCGGTTCGTCTCGCCCTACGTCATCGTCGGCGGAACGGTCGAGCTAGGCTACCGGCGCGGCGAGGGAGCCAAGCTGGGCCTGGAAATCTCGTTCGACGGCAAGCAGTGGACAGCTCTGTGGCAGGCTGACAAGACCGGGGATGCGCTGACCGCGAAGGTGTCGCTCGATGCCGCCATCGCGACGCGATCCACCGATGCCAAGTACGTCTACTGGCTGCGATATCAATTGGGTCCAGCCCACGCCGCGTCGGACATTGCCGTGTGTCGGATGGTCGTGACGACCGACTTCCAGGCGTCGATCAACGCGTTGCCCTCGCTGCGTCTGGGCGTCAACGAGATTGCCTATCGCGACGCCACGTCGGGCCCGCACCAGGTGCAGATCACCCACGAATGGCAGGAGTGTGACGCGGTCCGGCCGCCACCGGCGCCCGTGCCAGTGGCGGCGGCGACGATGAGCCTGGCACCCACGTTGCGCTGGCAGCAGCCCGCGTCCGCACAGAAACGGCCGATCAGCCACTACCGAATCCAGGTCCGCTTCGATCCGAAGATGCGCGTGCCCGTCTCACCGAACCTGGAGCGGGTCTTCGCATCAGCCAAACCGCAGTGGCAGGTCCCGGTCGGCTGGCTCGTTCCGAACAAGAAGTACTACTGGCGGGTGCGGGCGCGGGACGAGGGCGGTATCTGGAGTTCCTGGTCGAAGGTCGCCAGCTTCACCGCACAAGGCCCCGGATTGGTCAAGCAGATCACAGTCGACGGGACGGATCTGCGCTGGCAGCCGTCACCCGTCGGCACGCCGCCAGCCCGCTACGAGGTGTTTGGCTCGGACGAGCGCGGATTCATCCCATCGGCCGAGACCCGCCTGGCCGCTGTAAACGATCCGCATTGGGCCATCACCCTGCCCACCGCGCGCCGTTTCTATCGCGTTCGCCCCGTCGATGCACAGAGGATCGTCGGGCCGGTGTCGGCGCCGGTAGACGCAGCCCCGGTACGGCCACGATTCATGGCGTCGCTCCGGGTCGGCGAGAACCTGGCCCGTCGCGCCAAGGTAAGCGCCACGCGGACCGTGAGAACATACGAGGTTGAGGCCGCCGTCGACGGCGATCCCAAAACGCTGTGGGCGGGCGGGCAGGGCACAGACCTGCGCCTCCACCCGGCCGACTTCGTCCTCGACCTGGGTCGAGACGCCGTCGTCGATACGGTGATCCTGACCACGGACCGGCTGAAGAACCAGTTGCGGCTGAAGGCCGCGGCCGTCTACGCATGGGCGGGCGATGACTGGGATGGCAAGCCCCTCTTTGCGGTGACGTCGAACACCCGGACGGTCGTTATCTGTCGGTTCCCAGCGGTCCAAACGTCTCGACTGTGCATCCGGTGTCTGGACACGGCCCGCGGCGACCACAGTTTCGCCCACCTCAACGAGATCGAGATCTACGGATCGTCCGGTCCCCCGAAGCGCAAGCTGACACCGTCTGGCCTGCCTGAATCCCTCGGCCACACCCACGATCTGGCGGCGCTGGACCGTCAGATTGAGCAGTTGCGTCGCGCCGGGGAGATCGGGAAGGTCCGCTCGGAATACCTATCGCGACGGCGGCCGTTGCTCGTCGAATGCGGCGCATGGCAGTCCAAGCTATCCGCCGAGACGAAACGAACCGAGGCGTTCGCAAAACAAGGCGCGCCGCCCTGGGCGGTCGCCCTCCGCGATGCGCTGGCGCGCTACCGCTTGTGGGCGCACTGGTGGATCTCGCATCAGAAACCCGACGGGCAGTTCGGCGGACAATACGGCGACGACGTCGAGCTGTGCTGCGGTTGGCCCGTGCTGTGCCTGGCCCAGGACGATCCCAAGACGTTCGATGCGCTCAAGCGCCTCGCGGACGGCCTCTGGGAGAATACTCCCTCCGTCAAGAAACACGGCTTCGACCTCTACAGCGACGTCGAGCACTCGGCCGAGCCGACCAGCTACAGTCAACCCCGCATGGTCGCGCTCGACTGGCATCGTCGCGGCCAGATCGAGAACTCAGTCTACGTCGACCGCTGCCGGCAGACGGTCGAGACGATCGTCAGGGAATGGATGGGCAGGAACGAGAAGGGCCGACTCCAATTCAAGTCGAGCTGGTTCGGCTACGACCGACAGATGAAGCCGAAGATCAACCCGAAGGGCATGGTCGACATTCCCCAGTGCGCCAAGGCCCTCAAGCCCGGGCTGTACGTCGTGTGGGCCGCCGGTGACGAACAGGTCAAGCGGACAATGATCGACTACGGTCGGACCTGGGCCGAGGCCGCCCTGACCGAGTACGAAGGCAAGCCGCGTGGCCTGCTGCCGGCCCGCATCCATTGGCCCTCTGGCAAGCCCGAGGGGGCGCACACCCGGTTCCCGCCCATGCGGGCGATGTACTTCCACCTGCTCGCCTGCTATCGGTGGACGAAGGATCCGGTCTTCCTCGAGCCGATCCGCCGCATGCTCAAACAGTTGGTCGTCGAGCGGGCGGTGGGCGACATCCCGGCTGCGTCGGGTTACGGCAAGCCGGATCAAAAGGAATACGCCATCTGCCAAGGGCAGTTGGCGCTGGCGGCGTCGCTATGGCGAAGGCTGTCCGGTGACCATTCGCTGGACGACCCCTTCAGGCGCTGGGCGCGCCGGCTGTCCAAGAGCCTGCCCGACGGTCATCAGATGTTCTTCTCGCTCGATCCGCGCCGGCCGGACCTCTGGCTGCCGGACGCCCCCACGCGTGGCGCGTTTCGCATGCCGCGATACGCCGTTGGGACGCCGTTCTATCTCGGGTGGGAAGTGACGGGCGACAAGCGCCTTCTGGTCCAGGCCTGTCGCAATCTGTCCGGCGACCTGACCGATCAGTGGGGCCCCCTCACCTACTGGTTCTACGACAAGACCGAGCCCCGCGTGACGAGCAACGACCACCTGGCGCATTCGATCCAATGGGCGGCCTTCGCGTTGTGCCAAATAACGACCGGCGGCCCCGGGCCGATCGAAGCACCCTACCCGTCCATGGCCGTGACCTGGACGGGAGGCGGCCAGGACGTCGTCCCGCTCGTCGTCTCCCACGATCCGGACCACGTTTGCAGTCTGCTACACAACTTCCGCCCCGCGCCCGTTGACGTCCGCCCGAGGTTCTGGGAGCTTCGGCCGGGCAGATACACGCTGAAGCTCGGCAAAGACGGCAACGGCGACAACCGCATGGATCGCCTCCTGCTTCAGCGTGAGGTCACCGTGAGGGGACCGACGCAGGCGCGCGTCTCGCTGCCTGCCGGGGGCACCTGTGTGTTGACCGTATCGAGGATGCCTGGGAGCGCACCAGATTGAGGCAGGGCCGGCGTCTCTGGGAGAGAGGAGTCCAGATGAGCACGTCGAATCCCGCCGACAGCAGAAGGCGGTTCGCACAATGCGTCACTGGCGTCTGCCTGCTGGCGGGCGGTGTGCAGGCAAAGGCAGCCACCGGGTTCATAGACGAATTCATCGACGTCAAGGCCTGGTGCGCCAACAACGCCAACGCACCCGCCAAGTTCAGCTCGGACGGCAAGATCCTGACACTGATCGATCCGCCCGGCGGAGAGGCCACTTGGGGGACGAGCATCTCCCGGGGACCGGTCTCCGTCGACCTGACCGAAACGCCGTATCTTATCGCCAGAGTGATCGAGACCACCGGTGCCTTCGCCGTCAAACTTGTCAGCAGGAAGACGAAGGACAAGCATTCGGCGACGGTGACCGTGCGTAGGCCGGGCCTGATGGTCGCCAATGTGGCGGAGCGCCTGAATTGTGCGGGCAAGACGTCGCTGACCATCGGCCTGTACGTCCTCGGACGAGAGAAGATGGCAAAGGTCGACTACGTCAAGTTCGCGGATCGACTGACGGCAAAGGAGAAGAAGGCCATGGACAGGATGCTCGCGCAGCATCCCAAGAAGTACCACGGCCTGACCGAGCTAGCCACGCGGCGGGGATGGCGGGACCTGGGACACGTCCGGCGCGGCAAGACCTACCTGTCGGAGCGCACGGTGTTTCGCGACTCCAGCACGGGCGCGCCGGCCTGGCGGATGACGTGCGATCCGGGCATCGACAAGGGCGACTACTACGACATTCCCGCCTGGAACGCGGACGGATCGCTCATCACGTTTCTCAGCAAGCGGGGAGGCCGATCAGGACGCTGGCTGATGAACGCCAAGGGCGGCAGCCTGCGTCCCTTCATCGGAGTCGATGGACGGTCGATTGGGTGGGGGGTCTGGAGCGTACGTTACCCCGATCGCTTCTATGGCGCCGTGGTGAACAAGGGGCGAACCCACGTGGTCGCCTACGACCCACGTACGGGGAGACACCAAGTTGTCGTCAGCGTCGAGCAAGAGAACTTGGGCACGATGTATCCGCCGCATCCGTCGGAGAAGTGGTTCCTGTTCGGCCGGCGCGTCAGAAAGGGCAAAGCGGGCAGCCCGGACGATCCGTCCGAGGCCCACGTGGTCGGGCTGGACGGCTCGGTCCGGACCATCCGATTCGAGAGGCGCTGGCATCGGCTGCGGTTCACCAAGTCGCCCGACGCCCAGATCTTCTTCAACTTCGAGAAGCCCAGGACACAATGGACCATCCTACCCGATGGCAGCGACCGGACGAGAATCCCGAAGCCCGGCGGCCATCCCGATTGGATGCCCGGCGGAACCGAGATGACGTTCTACGCTGAGGGCAAGATCTGGGCCGTCCACCGCGATGGCACAGGTCTGCGCTGCATGGCGACGCTCAAGGGCGGCGGACACGGCGGTCCCTGCCTGGACGGGGAGTGGTTCGTGTCTGATACGACAAGGAGAGGGGAGTTCCCAGACTCGATCCTGATTCTTCGGACCGACGGTTCACAGACCATCATCCCGGTCTTTCGGCACATGAGCTCCTACCTCGGTCACAGTGTCAGATGGCACCCCGGCCAAGACGCGACGCATCCGCATCCGGTCTCCAGTCCCGACGGCACGAAAATCCTGTGTAACAGCGATTTCTTGGGGCAGTACGCGGATGTCTACGTGAGCGTGGCGCGGATGCCCGACCCGCCGCGTGACCTGGCGGCGCAGCGCGACGGCGATCACGTGAGGCTGACGTGGCAGCGCCCCCGGCGATCCCGCGAGACGCATGGCTACGTGGTATATCGCAGCGACCGCAGCGGGTTGGGTTACCGTCGCGTGACGGACAAGCCCATTACAGTACCCGAATGGCGCGGGCCCGACGCGTCCACGCCCGGCTTCTACGTGGTGACGGCGGTCGAACACAGCGGGTTGGAAAGCGCGCCGTCGAACGAGGTCTGTGACGCAGGCGGCGGCCACTGGCAAGGGGCGGCGCGCGTCTTCATCGAGGCAGAGGCCGGCAGACCCACCGTGCCCATGCGGGAGGGCGGCGATTTCCCGACCGCCTCGAACGCCTACTACGTCGGGTCCGTGGAGGGCAAGCCGGGGGGCAACCTGGCCCTTGACGTCGTCGTCCCCAAGGAGGGGAACTACCATCTGTGGGCCCGCATTCAGGATACTGGCACCCTCACCGTCGCGTGCAATGGGCGGCAGCATGGAACCCTCTCCTGCGAGGCGGTGACGTGGACGTGGCGGAAACTCGCCTCTGTCATGACCTTGGCGGCCGGGCGACATGCGCTGCGGTTCGAGAGCAAGGAAGGCGGAGAGCAGATCGACAAGCTGCTGTTGACCGACGACGCAGGCTTCGAACCGTACGGGGCCGGAGCGATCGACACGACGCCACCCGACGCGCCGACCCATCTGAAGGCTGTTTTGGTCTCGAACAATGCGCTGCATCTGACCTGGTCAGTCGTCCGCGCTACAGACGTCGACCACTACAACGTCTACTGCGGCACGAAGCCCGACCTGGCCTGCGATCAAGGAGCGCTCGTGGGCTCCCCCGCTGAAACCGAGATGGTAGACTGGGGGCTGGGGCCGAACGAAGCCCGATGGTACAAGGTGACCGCGGTGGACCGCGCAGGCAACGAGTCGCCGACGTCAAAGGCCGTCGCGGCACGAACCCCACCGTTCAACCCCGTTCACATCGTCCTCGAGGCAAACCGGGCCAGGACACGGCAGATGAAGCTCGTCGCGTCGAAGGAGGCGGGCGGCCAGGTGCTCCGGGCGATCAAGCCAGCCCCCCTCGCCGAGGCCACCTGGACGTTCGACCTTCCGCGCGACGTTACAGGCGCCATCTGGGCGCGCCTGCTGGGCACTGAAGAGACGCCCGCCCACTGCATGCTTCGCATCGACCACGACGCGCGAATCTCCCTGCGGTCGACGTCGCGGTGGGGTGAATGGGGCTGGTCCCCGGCCGGCAGGAAGGTCGGCTGCAGTCCCGAGCTGTTTCGCCTGAAGGCGGGCAAGCACACGCTCCGGCTGCAACCGCGCAACGCGGGCGCGCAGATCGCCGAGATCGTCATCACCGAAGACCCGCGATTCGGCGCGAAAGGACCGGGAGAGTGAAACGGGCGGACGGCCCCGGCGAGCCGCCCGCCCTGTGATGCTCGTCGACGGAACGGAGCGTCGGTCGCGATCGCCCCGCCGCAAGTTAGCCTCCGCGGCTACTGCTTCCTGCCGAGCCGGATCTCGAACCCGTCCACGGCGTTGCCCGTGCCGACCATGAGGCCCCACTGCGTGGACATCATGTTGCGGATGCCATAGTTGTCGCGGTCCCCGAACCCGTTGAGGTTGATGGGCACCCAGTTGATGCCGTCCTTCGTCCGCCAGAAGTCGGAACCACCCCAGCGAAGGCGATCGGTTCCAAACAAGTCCTCCAAAGCCACGAGATACTCTTCGGGCCAGTACTCTACCGGAACGCTGCTCATGGCGTCGAGGAGTTGGCCGGCCAAGTCATACGTGCCGACATAGAACCACCCGTCATGCTCGGCCATGTACCAGCAGTAGACGTTCGCCCAGTAGTCGAACCCGCCGCTCATACCCGACAAGGGGAGGATCTCGTTGGGTCCGTTGGGATCGCGGATGTTGCCGACCAGCAACTCGACGTTGTCATCGGCATCGATGCGCAAGATGTCGCAGCCTCGCAGCCCCGCGGCTGCCATCGGGTAGATGACTGTCCCGGCGTAGAGGTAGCCGTCGTACTCCCTGAGCGTCATGAAGCCGTGCGCGAGGTTATTGCCGTAACCGCCCTCGATCACACGGGTCCAGTTGCCCGGCGCCGGATCGTCCGACTTCCAGAGCTCCGGCCCGTTATGGTTGCCACAACCGGCGTATAGATGGCCGTCGAAGACACCGAGCTGCCAGAAGCCGCTGTTCTCAGGTATGTCTGTAGCAACCGCCTCAAAGGTATCGTTTGGTTCTGGGATTGGGTCGAACGGGACGCCAACGAGAATCGCGTCGTCCGTGTTGGCGAAGATCTCACGCTGCTGAACCACGTTCGGGTCGACCGCGGAGGTGACCGTGACCTGCTGCCCTGCCAGCGCCAAGGGCGTCATCTCCAGAGACGAATCGACAACGGTGGTGGCGTCCGCCCGGGTCACCGTGCCCAGAATGTGTTCCGTGTACACACCGGCGCCCGAGGCGATGAAGCCCAAGCTGCAGGCGTTATCCCAACTGTTGGGGTCCGTGGACGGATCGGCCGAGCAGTAGATCTCGCAGATGCCGTTGTTGGCCACATACAGCTTTCCGTTGAAGACTTGGGCGCCGCGGAGCCCCCCGGCGACGCCGAACCCGCCAACAGCCATGTCTGACGGACAGGCCTTCTCGAACGTGTCACCGTCCGTCGTCTTCCACACGATACCCCCAGTGATCGTCGTGCCCAGCATATACAGGGCGTCGTTGAATACCCTGGCCCCTCGAAAGCCCGTCGTCTCCCAGCTAGCCGGCGAGAAGACACGCTCCCACCCCCAGGCATCGTTGGGCTCGTCGTATGTGCCGCGATAAACGTGGCCGGGGGAAGTAGACGCCAGGAGATACGCCTGCCAATCGCCCCACAGGTCGTTGCGGCACTGCCAGCGCACAGGCGGCGGGTAATTGGGGTTCGCCCCGATCCAGTACTGCAGACAGAGCGGGTTCTGCACCGTGCCGACGTAGATCTCCGGCGTGCCGTCATCGTCGCCGTCGAACTGCTCCATCGCCCACGGGTAGCCGTTCAGCCGATCGTCGATGCCCCCGCTGGCGATGAGGACGAAGTCCTCCTGGCTCAACCCACAATCACCGATCTGCGTGACGCCAAGCATCAGCGGAACACTCAGCGCCATCATGCCCAAGCCAGTCAATGTCCTACGCTTCATCAAACGTCCTCCTGGTATGAAAGCCGTTGGTTGCCCGCCGCGTCGCTTGTCGTTCGTGGAGCCGCTTCTGCCTGCCCAACGTTCGGTCGATTCACGGCGGGCGGGTTCCTCCTGCACGCCTTTGCGCATCTTTACCGAGATTGAGACAGAAGGGCACGCCGAACGCCCGAGTTGACGCTTCCTTCTCCCGTCATCACCAGGTTTCCCCAGGTCCACTCCCGTCGTTCCACGACCAACCCATAAGCCAACGAGGGCCACACAGGGTCAAACCAGGCTACCTAAAGTATCTCAGCCAAGGGCCTAAACGTCAAGGCAGAAGTGAAAGGGGATGTTGGGCGGGAGACTGAATCCGTACTGGTATCCTTCAGCGAAGCGACCTTTTCCCGATCGATGCCGAGGGTTCGAGCGATCCGGCGTTGGGACCAGCCCCGTTCCACAAATCTGCTAACCGTTTGCACCGCAGAACTTTTCTGAGGTAATTGGCCATGGGCAAGCTCCTCCGGCGGGAAGGCCGCTGGGCAGCCTGCCCGGCGAATCACGCCTTCCTCACAAGAGCCTGATCTTGGGGCGCCTCGAAATACTTGTGGTATGGGCGCTCGCTGACAGGTTGCTCTTTGTCAAGCAGCGTAAAGATTCGCAGCCGAGGGTGTTGCACAAGATGTTAGGATCGACTAAGATGCATCTACTAGCCTCCTTGCCGTGGGATTGCGCGATGCCAACCCGCCGCAGACCCCTGCTTGAAGGCCGTCTCTTGTATTTGAAGTGAATCGAGATCGCTTATCTGGGTGGGATTGGAGGAGCTGGTGACATGCCATTTCGCGCGGGGCTTGTGAGCGTGGGCTCGGCCCTCCCCGAACAAGTGATAACCACAGCGGACATCTCTCGGAGGATCTGCGAGACGACCGGTTTCCAAATCACGAACGGTTTGATCGATCGGTTGACGGGTGTCCGGTCCCGACGGTATCGGGCCGAAGATGAACAATCGTCCGATCTTGCCTGGCGGGCGGCGATTCAGGCCATCGACCGCGCCGAGATTGACAAGGACGAACTCGATCTCATCATCTTTGCCGCTATCAGTCAGGACATCACCGAGCCCGCCACCGCGAATATCTTGCAGGAAAAGTTGGGGGTGTCCAACACTCAGGTGATCGACGTCAAGAACGCGTGCAACAGCTTCCTGAACGGATTGGACGTTGCTGATTCATACATGCGCACAGGCAAGTCGCGGTGTGCGTTGGTGGCGTGCGGGGAAACCCTCTCGGTCGGAATCGACTGGCGCATTCGATCCAATGACGAGCTGAAACCGCGAATCGCTAGCCTGACCCTAGGGGACGCCGGCGCCGCAGCCGTATTGAAAGCAATTCCAAAGGAGGAGGGACGCGGCATCCTGGGTACCCGGTTCCATTCCTACGGCGAGAAGTGGCGGCTCGCGACGGTGCTCAGCGGCGGCAGCATGCACCGCATGGAGCCGGAGTACTCCTACTTCCTGAGCCAATCGGCGAGTCTCCGCGAAGCGGCCTACCAGCTTGTCCCCGAGGTCGTCCAAGAGGCCTTGGACGCCACCGGGTGGAAGCCGACCGACCTGGACGTGGTCTGCGGTCATCAGGTGACTAAGGAACTGGTCCACGGTATCTCGGAGGCGTGTGGCATTCCACTGGAACGAAACGCCATTACAGTCACGGATTGTGGCAATACCGGTGCGGCCAGCATCCCGCTCACCCTCGCCCGAGCCTACGACGAAGGCCGGCTCAAGCGGGGTTCCAAGGTGATGTTGGTCGGCGGCGCTGCAGGCTTCAGCACCGGCGCCATCTCACTCATCTGGTAACAAATAGGCCGATGGCCCGTTGATTCCTCATCCCTTCGTCGAGGCCCCATGATGCGCCGCGCCGTTCCTCCTGGCTACTGCCCTTAGGTGTTCGCAATGGCAATCTTCATTACCGGTGGGACGGGTTTCTTGGGTCTGAACCTGGTCCGGCTGCTGGTTAGCCGCCAGAAGCGCGTGCGGCTGCTCACTCGAGCAACGTCCAACCGTTTGGGCTTGGATTCTGATCTGATCGAGTTCGTACGCGGCGACGTGACGGACGCTGACTCGGTCCGCGAGGCGATGTCCGGCTGCGACCAGGTGTTCCACTTGGCCGGGTGGGTGCAGATCTCACCGTGGGGATGGCGTGTTGCCTGGCAAACCAACGTCGAAGGCACGCGCAACATCTGCTCGGCCGCTCTGGAATTGGGCGTGGCGCGCGTGGTGCACTGCAGCTCGATTGCCGCCATTGGGGCTGGAACACCCGACGAACCCGCTGACGAGCAAAGTGCATGGAATCTTCCCGCGAACCGAATCCCTTACTACGCCACCAAAGTCGCCGCAGAGAAGGTCGTCCTCGAACACGTCGATCGCGGCCTCGATGCAGTCATCGTGAATCCGACGTACCTGGTTGGCCCATGGGACGTCAGGCCGACCTCTGGTCGACTGCTCATCCAAGTGGCAACGCAGCGCCTCCGATACTATCCCTCTCGAGGCGGCCTCAACTTCGCCGACGTCCGACCGGTCGCAGCCGGTCACATCCTCGCGATGGAACGTGGCCGCAGCGGGGAACGGTATATTCTCGGCGGCGAGAACCTGACCTACGAAGCCTATCTGAGCCGCGCTGCAACCATCGCGGGCGTGTCGATGCCGAAGCTCCGGCTTCCCTACGCCGGTATGTTCCCCTTCGCCCTGGCCGGCAGCGTCATGGGACGCCTGCTCCCGCGACTCTTCCGCGATATGAACCTCAGCGTGCTGCGCTCGGCGTTTCTGGAACACTACGTCAGCTCGGCAAAGGCCGCCCGGGAGCTGGGATTCGAGGTGGTTTCAATCGACCAGGCGATAACGGACGCCATGGCATGGTTTGTCGAGCATGGTTACATGGAACTCGCCGCAGAAGCGCCGCGGCCCAATCCCGGTTGACGGGTCAGTCGAGCTCCTGGATCATCCCCCAGAGCGGTATGACAACGAATGACAACATGTATAGAGCCAAGAGGCCATACCGATAGCGTCCGAACACCGCTCCCGGGGAATCCCGGATGACCAGGCGCAGCCACATCACGGCCGGCACGAAGAAAGATTCCCCGAACAAGAAGCACCACAGACAGAAACGGAACGTCTCCGTGCCTTTCGGGGCCAACAGGACAAGCGGCACCAGCAGCGCTGCCCCCACGATGATCATCAGATATACATAGAGATAGACCGCCGCAAGATGACGTGCTGTTGCCAGCGTGGCCTCACGCGTCGGCTTCCCCGCCGCCACTGAAGGTATCCAGAGCAACCTTACAAAGACCCAGCCCGCGAGCGACGGAACCACCACCCACAAGGCAAGGGATAGCGATTGCCCCGGTGCATAATACCAACCCAAGTCCGTTGCGCTGCCCGCCGGCGCCGGCCGGGACCAGCCAAGTAGGGGAAAACACCCATCCTCGTCGTTCACGATGGTGCGCAATCCGACGCTCGAGAACAGCACGACAAGCATCACTGCCATCACGACAACGCCCACAAGGCACCGACGCTCGATTCGCTCGGAGCGAATGCGGTCTTCTGGTTCAGACAGGGCCACCCAGAGATCCGCTGGCAGCGCCCGCCACACCTTGACGATATTGCTGCGGACGGCAAATGGCGTTCGCACGAAGTCCAGAGCGGCGTCTCGGCCCGAAGCCCTGCCAGAGGAGGACGCGCATGGCGGGTCGTGGGGCGTCTTCGGCCTGTCTTCAGAAGACATCGGCATTCACCTCGGACAACGGGGCCAACTGCCGGTTCGGGATGTCGATTTGGATCTCGTCGCTTTCTTGCACCAGGACGATGGGCCGTCTGCGGGCTCCGGACAGACGTGGCCGATGCAGGGCCCGCGGGTCACACCACTGAACCGCCTGCCGGTGACCATCGCCACTGAATTGCGCAGACCCATGCCCACCAGCATGGCGGCGGAAATGGACAGCTCACGCATCCCCGGTCTGCCGCGGGGACCTTCGCAGCGGATGGCCAGGACATCGCCAACGGGAAATGCAGGGGCAGCCATGCACCGGCGCCACTATCGCCGACGCAGCCGCAACAACGCCGCCGGCAACACCAACAACGCCAACGTCGTCGGCTCCGGAATCTCGCCCACCCCGCTGAAGTCCGCGTGAACGTCGCACAGGCTCGCACAGGCGCTCACGTCGTAGTCCAGCGTCAACGCGTAGTACGGATACTGGCTCCCCGAGTACGTGTTCATCGACACCACGCCCGTGTCTGCGATGTTCAGCGTCATGTTCTCGAAGTCCGCCGAAAACGCCACGCCGAACTCGTACCACGTCCCAACCAGCGGATCGATCACCAACGGCGACAACACCGGGGTGTTCTCCTGCGCCTCGGCCACGGCGAAGTTGAACAGATACCCCAGCGGGATCGGCCCCGCAGCCGCGGACACGTCCACGTTCACCCCCGCCGTCACCGTGTTGGGACCCTCCCACGCCAACGGAGCAAACTCGCCGGCACCCAGCAGGTCGACGCTCGTGCTCCCGCCCGCGTCCAGGTTCACCGTCAGGCTCACCGGCGACACGTCGAACGGCATCCCGCCCGGCGCCAGGTCGAACGAGATGTCGAAGAACGAATCGATCGCATACGTGCCGTCGTCGAGCGCCACCGTCATCGATCCCGTCGGGCTCGCGCTGAGACTCAGCAGCGCCGGGTCCGCCGCGATCGACACCATCTGCACCGGAATGGTGAAGGTCTCGCCGACCCAGACGTTATTGGCGTCGTCGTACGTGTACATCCCCCCGCTGCCGCTCAGCGTCGCCGACCCCACCAACGTCCCGCTGGCCGTCAGCGAGTTCCCCGGCCCGTCGAACGTGACCGGCGCCGCTACGATGTCGCCGGACGCCCCCGTCGCCATCATCAGAACACAGGCCAACCCGCCAGTCAGAATCGTCCTCATCTTCGTTACCTCCTCCTCGCCAGAAGCGAATGCAACAGTCTGCGCGCAAGACGACACGCTCAGACGCTTTGATGTGAATCGCGTTTGGGGGATACGCCGAAACAAACAGCGACGCTTCCCTCTCCCGTCGCGGCCGGGCCGCCCCGGCGCCCTCCGTTCCTCCTTTCCCTCGACTCTGTACACCTCCTCGCGTCAGGGCTCCCAGCCCCTGACGGGTGCACACCTATTAGTATGACAGGTCGGCGGCGGCGAGTCGAGACCCAGAAGCAAAAAATGACGCCCGGTGATTTCCTCGACGCATGCCATGCGACCCTACTCGTAGTCCCTGCCTGCCCGGCTGTCCCCACACGACCGCCGCCACCGCTCGAGAGCCGAACTCATCCGCTTAATGATCTCCGGATTGTCGGACGAAAGATCCTTGGTCTCCCCCGGGTCCGAGATCAGGTCAAACAACTGATAGGTCTTGCCCGCGTCCTGGGAGATCAGCTTGTAGCGATTGTCCGTCAGCGACAGCTGTTTGCGGGCCTCGAACGCGATCGGCGCGGGCCTGGACGTCACCTTGCCCTCAACGATCGGCAGCAGGCTCACGCCGTCGATGGGTTCGGGCTGACCTCGCATCCGTAGCCCCAGGACGTCCATGACCGTCGGGAAGTAGTCGCTGGTGCAGCAGGGCGTCTCGACGACGCGGGGGGTCTTGATCCTCGCCGGCCATACCAGCAGCCCCGGCACGCGGACGCCGCCTTCGAACAGGCTCCGTTTGCGCCCGCGGAACGGACCCGCCGACCCGTTCATGCCGTTGTACTGCCGACCCTCCGGGCCGTTGTCGCTGCAGAACCACAGCATCGTGTTGTCCGCAACGCCGAGCTGGCGGAGCTTCGCCCGCAGCCGGCCGACCTGCTCGTCCATGGCCGTGATGCAGCCGTAGTAGTGCTGCGCCGCCTCGGGCTGGTCTTTGTAGATCGCACGGTGTTTCGGCCCAGCGACGACGGGCAGGTGCGGCGCGTGGAACCACACAACGGCCAGAAACGGCCGGGGACCCCGCCCGCCCCGGACCGCACCCTCGATGAAGGGGATCACACGATCCATGATGATCCGGGAGTCATCCCCCGACAGGTTATCCCTGACCCGTTGGTCGGGACCCGTCCAGTAGTAGGTGCGGAACGGCTTACCAGGTCGGATCCCCTTGCTCCGCTTCCAGCCCACCGGCGTGATCATCGGATCGTACGTAGGAACCTTGGCCTCGGTCGAGAAACAAACATCGAAGCCGTTCTCCCACGGCGGGGAGTAGTGCTTCACCCCGCGCGGCCCGCCGCGGTTGGACTCCTTGACGGTCTTGGTCAGCGTCCCCAGGTGCCACTTGCCGAAATGACCCGTGACGTACCCCTGCGTCTTGAGCGCCTCGGCTAGCGTGATCTCCTGCTTGCGCACGTGACCGACGTTGGCGCCGAAGATCCCGTAGCGATACGGGTGCCGCCCGGTCATGCAGGTACCCCGCGTCGGACTGCAGACCGGCGCCCCGGCGTACCAGCGATCGAACCGGATGCCCGACCGACTCATCTCGTCCAGCGCCGGCGTCTTGAGCACCTTGTGTCCGTTGTAGCCCGTGTCCCCCCAGCCCTGGTCGTCCGTCATGCACAGGATGATGTTGGGCTTGGACTGAGACCCTCGGGCAGCCAACAACCGTTCGGGAGCCGCCAGGGACGCAACCCCGGCGCCCAGAGCACGGAGGAATCCACGACGAGTTGCCTCAAGCGTCATCTGCAGTTCGCCTCACATGTGAGACCGGAGGTCGGCCCGGGTAGGTCACGCTTGCCGCGTCACATTCACCGACACCGTCTGCTCCCAGGCAACCAGTTCCGCTCTCAAACCCTTGACTCGTTTGCGCTCCGCGCTAGCCAGGTCCTTGCGCTCGCCGGCATCCTCGGCCAGGTTGTAGAGGTGGACCCGCGCCGGCCCAGCTTGACGCCTCTGTCTGCCGCGCCTTGGATTGACCAGCAACTTCCAAGCCCCCTTGCGAGCCGCCTTCTGTCTCCCCGCACGCCAGAACAGCGTTCGCTCGGGGAGCTTCCCGCCCCGCTCGAGCACCGGCGACAGATCGACGCCGTCGGGCGTCAGGCCTGATGGCAACGGTGCGCCGGCGACGGCGGCCATCGTGGGCAGCAGGTCCATCGTCATCGCCGTCTGGTCCGTGACCGTACCGGGTCTGATCTTGCCAGGCCAGTACGCGATCGCCGGGACACGATGCCCCCCTTCCCACAGCGTGCCCTTCCAGCCCGCCAGCGGCCCGTTCGACCCCGGCCTGACTGCGCCATTGTCCGAACAGAAGAAGATGAACGTCCTGCGCGCCAGACCCAGTCGCTCGACCGTCCGGACGATCCGCCCCACGCCCCCGTCCATCGCCTCGACCATCTCCTTGTACGCACCGACCGTGTCGGCACGGCTCCCCCGGATCGGCTCGGGATGCCCCGGCTTGCGATCGGCCTTGTCGCGGCGGCCCTGATACGGATAGTGCGGGGCCTCGTGCGGCAAGTACAGACAGAACGGCGCGTCCTTGTGCCGTTCAATGAACCGCACGCCGTGACCGGTGACAAGATCGGTGGTGTAACCCGTCTCGCGGACCTTGTCGCAGTCCCGCCACCAATCCTCGATGCCCGTCTGGTCGATGTGCGAATGGTAGTCCACGTTGCCGCTGACATAGCCGCGGAACGCGTCGAACCCCTGCTTCACCGGGCCAAACTCGGCCGCGTACCCCACGTGCCACTTGCCAAACAGGGCTGTGGCGTATCCGGCTAACTTCAAGACTTCGGCAAAGGT
>CAYMLO010000034.1:0-68790 GCA_964390905.1 uncultured Planctomycetales bacterium
AATCGCAGTAACACAAACGCGATCAACAGTGCAAGGAATGAGAACCACCTGGGTAAGGGAAGGCGTACCGAATTCATAGTTGCGAACTCCTCCGATAGTGAAAGAATCTGTGCTTCTCTATGGCCGCCCGTCGAGACTCCCGGGCCAGCCATTCCGCCTGGCCTCAAAAGATCTGCTCCCACGGGCCAAAGTCGAACCGCCCGTCCGTGATCGCCACCACCACCTCACGGCCCATCACCTGGCGCTTCAGGTGGGCGTCGCCGTTGTCCTCGCCGGTGCGGTTGTGGCGATAGCGGCTGATCGGCTCGTGGGGTGCGAGCTGCTCGAGCCATTCGTCGTAGTCCTCGATCAAGCCGGACTCCGCGTCGTTGATGTAGACGCTGGCGGTGATGTGCATCGCGTTGACGAGGATAAGTCCCTCGCGGATGCCGCTTGCACGAACGGCCTCCTCGACCTGCGGTGTGATGTTGATGTACTCACGCCGAGACCGCGTGTCGAACCACAACTCCTGGCGATAGGACTTCATAGCGTGTTCTCCGGAAACGAAGTCGTTGGTTAGCCGGTTGGGCCGGATGCGTGCTCCTGGCCTTCCGATCGGCGCACCCATGAAGCCGTTGCCCGGCCGGTCTGCGGGTCCAGTCGCGCCCAGGCCGCACCGACGGGCACCTCCAACCCCGGCGCGAGGAACGTCCTGACCGGTTGGTCCGCCGGACAGTATGTAAACGTATCGGTGACGGCGTCCAGCTCGATCCGAAATCTTGGATGGGTCACGGGCGCCCCCTCCGTCCCAATGCCAGACCACTCCGGCAGGTGTAGGTCCACCTTGCCGGGGTGCTCGCGAAACGGCACGACCAGCCACGCCACCCAGATCGGGGTGCGTCCGGACGTGGTCAGTCGGGCCATCGTGGTGGGGACCTTGCGACCGTAGCCCGGCGAGAACCACCCCGCCATCGGGTCGGGTTGCCCGCGGACCGTCTCGACCGCCAGCGGCTCGGAGGACCATGTCGCGATCGACGCCCCGACGCCGTTCGGGCCTGTGGCCAACAGCAAGCCGTCCTGGTGTGCCACGGTCAGGTCGGGATGGAAATGGAGGCAAAGCTCGACGCCATGCCACTCCCGGCCGAGCAGGCCGTCCAGCACGAGCCAGTATTCGCCGCGGACCGACAGCACCACGCGCCGATGGACGGGCCGACCCGGCAGGCGACGGAACCCGTCATGCTCACCCTCATAGTAGTCCAGCACTGGATCCGTCTGCCACGCGAGCGTTCGGCCGGTCGGCGGGAACAGCCATCGGAAGAGCCGATGGGCGAACGTCTGTCCCTGCCCGTCGACGATGAGCCCGTTGTGGGCGCCCGCCGAGCGGAAGTACGTCCGCTCCGCCCAGGGCCCGTTGTAGGTGTGGGTGCCCGGGTCAACGATGATGGGCTGACCGAAGGCGGCCATCTCGACGTTGAGCAGATCGGCGTGCGTGTGGCTGTCGAAGGGCCCGTTCCGAACGACGGCGTAGTGTGCCCGGTCCGACCAGTCGCTGCGCGAGATGTAGTAGCCGCCGTCGGGAAAGGCCCGGTTGGTTTCCTCGGGGGGCGCGGGCTCGAGTGCGTCGAAGGCCTCGCCGGCCTGCGGACCCAGCAGCCAGAGCGTTTCCTCGTCGAGGCCGCCGGCCGCCCAGGCCATGTCGCTGCGGCCGAACAGGACCGCGCCCGTACTCAACATTGGTCGGAAGTCGTCCAGCGACTGCTCGCTGAGCACGACTGTCCGACCATCGTCCCAGTCCCCGATCGAAGGCATGCCGCCGTCGGCCCTGCGCAGGTGCAGGACGAACTCGAACATGCCCTCCAGGCGTTGGCGGACGACGCCGGGCACGGCGATGCGGTTCTGCTCGCAGAGGCGTAGGATCCACACGTAGAAGTAGGCGACGAAGCGGTGGTAGCTGATCGCACACTCGAAGCTGGCGCCATCCGGGTGGATCTGTCGCGGCGCCTCGGTCCAGAGAGTGTCCAGCCCCAGCTCACGCCAGCCGTCGGCCTCGGGCAGGTCGGACAGAATCAGCCCCATCGTCGCCAGGCCCATCGCGTCGCCCAGCAGGTGGTTGTTGGGCATGTTGATCCGCGAGTAGGCCAGATCGGCGACGATGTGACGGGCCTTGAGGATCATCGTGCCGATGATGCGGCAGACCAGCTCGTCGGGAACCTGGGAGGCGGGCAGGAACATGGCCAGCGCAATCCACCAGTTGACGATGCGGATTGCGTGTTCCAGGTTGCTCCGCCAGTTGACGCCGATTTCGGGCGGGTTGTCGTCGAGCCAGCCGGTGACCTGCCGCACCCAGGCCTCGACGTATCGGGCGTCGCCGGTCAGCCAATAGGCCCGCCCGAGCGTGGGCCAGAACTGGTGTCGGTTCAGCTCCCAGGTAAACTTCACGTCGCCCGGGGCGTCCGCGTCGTACAGGCCGAAACGATTCCACCGCAGCCGGGGCCAGCTCCGGCCGCTCTCCGGCTCGAGGTGCCAGTCGATCGGACCTCCCCCGAAGTCGAAGGTCTTGCCCATGAACTCGAACCGAGACCGGCAGATCTCCTCGGCCGCGGCCACGAGCCCGTCGATCCTGTCGGGGCAGTGCTGTCGGACGGCGTGGGCGTAGGTCTCGCGGGCCTCGGGCGAGATCACAGACGACTTGGCGAGGGCGTTGTGGATCCGTCCCCGGAGATCGGCCGGCCCGTCGGCGGGAGGGTCGAACAGGGCGCAGAGCTCGTCAACGCCCAGCGGCTCGGTCCGGTAGTAGGACTCCACCAGCCGCAAGCGCTTGCGGAGCTCGTACCCGATCCGCCACGCCGACGCACGCCACCCGCGCTGCCGGACCTCTTGCAGCCTGGCCAAGAGTCGATGTCCTGTGTACTCGGTCTCCATCGTCAGACGCGCAAACGTGGCCGGCTCACCTCGAAGCGAAACCATATCCGCCGCGGTCCCGCGGATCAACCGAAGCCGCCCGGATGCAGGCCCGAGCGGTCGGTTGCCTGACGGTGGTAAACGTGGCAATCAAAGATCGAGGCAGGATGGCCCAGACGTTCTGGACCTGCTAGAATGCGCCTAGATCCGTCTGCGATGGCCTACCCAAACCGCGCTTCCCTGGAGGCGGGTGATGCCAATATCAGCTCTGCACCTGACAAACCTCGGACCTGTCGATGATGTGGACTTCGAATTCGACCCGCAGGTCAACGTTTTCGTTGGACCCAACAACTGCGGCAAGACGACAGTCCTTCTGTTGCTCGGTCATGTATTGGTTCCTGAGGCCGTCGTGCCAAACAAGCTGGCTCGACAAGTCAAGGCCCGATTCCGTCTGTGTCACACAGCAGTGGATGTGCGACGGGGAGAACTCAAGGGGACGTTCCCGTCGACAGCCACCTCCCGCCCCGACGCGAAGAAGAAGATCCCGAAGGGGACAAAAGAAGCCCGGCAGCACCTAGGCTACACGGCCTTTGTCCCGGCGCTCCGCTGTAGTACGGACTACCGTTCGTCGGGTCCAACGCAACACCAGAAAGAGAGCTCCGCCACAGGAGGGGCCGAGGACGAGGAGGGCAATGCCACATCCATGCTCTGCGATGGCGAGTCGGCCTCGCTTGTCCGCGACGAGGAAGTCGTCCAGAAGATGATAGACCTGGACTACAGGGCGTACCGTCAAGAGAGCCCGGCGATGCGCACCATCATCCAGAAGATCGCGGTCATTGCATCGCAGGTGACGGAAGGGTTCCCGATTGAGTTTATTGGGATCGCTGAGGACAAGCGCGGGCTCTTCCCCGAGTTCCAAACACCCGACGGCAAGGTCCCGTTGAACGTCCTTAGTCAGGGGACGCAATCGCTCATGCAATGGGTAGCGAGGCTGCTAATCGGGTATGCGGAGCACTATGACTTCCCGGAAAGCCTGCAGGACAAGCCCGGGATCCTGATCATCGACGAAATCGACGCCCATCTGCATCCGTCCTGGCAGCGGCGGATCATCCCTGCGATCACCAATGAGTTCCCGGCCTTGCAGATCTTCTGCTCGACGCACTCGCCGCTGATGCTGGCGGGGTTGAAGGCTGGACAGGTCCATCTGCTCACGCGCAACGAGAAGGGCAAGGTGGTCGTGTCGCGGAATGAAACAGACATCATCGGCTGGTCGGCCGACGAGATCATCACTACCTTCCTGGGCGTCGAGAACGCGACTGACCTACAGACGGAGAAGGACCTCGAACGCTTGCGGGAGTTGCGCGGCAAGAAACGGCTCACGTCGAAGCAGCGCGACGAGCTCGAGTCTCTGCGTACCACCGTGAATAGGCGGCTCCTCAGCGGACCCGGCGTTGAGGACGTAGATCAGCTCGCGGAACGTCTGAAAGGCCCTCTGGGCGAGTCGCCCGCCAAGAAGACCGCCCGGAAGGGCCGCACGACCGGGAAGCCTTCCAGGCGCCACAAGAAGAAAGCCACCTCGGTGTCGCGGAGGGCGAAGGGCTGATGCACACCGTAGACCGGGGTGACGAGCCGAAGGGACTCGCACCGATCCGCAGGAGGTACACGCCCAGATGGGTGGCCTACTACCGGGATGGGGTAGGAAACAAGCCCACAGACGCCAAGTGGCAGGATTTCCATGACGACCTGAGCAGGGCCTTCTGCGGTCTCTGCGGATACTGCGAAGACAACTGCAAGGGGCAGGTCGATCACTTCCGTCCTAAGCACAAGTTCCCCGGTCAGGTCTACAAATGGGACAACTGGGTCCTTGCCTGCGGTCCCTGCAACACCAAGAAAGGCCGGAACTGGCCGAGAGGGGGATATGTCGATCCCTGTTCCAATTCCCCCTCGGAGCGGCCCGAGGGCTACTTCGACCTCGATACCACGACCGGGGAGATCATCGCCAAGCGCGGTCTAACGGCTGATCGACGCCGAAGGGCCGACCGCACGATCGAGGACATTGGCCTGAACAGATACCACCATCTAAAGGCCCGTAAGGGGGAGCTCGAGGTAATCGCCAAGCACTTGAAGGAATGGCCCGCGGACGATCCTAAGCGCCAGGAGTTCATCCAATTCGTGGCCTCGCGCAACCGCAGGCTGTCCAGCTTCATTTGCGCCTGGCTTCAAGAACAAGGACTCACGTGGGATCCCGCCTAGCCTGCCAGTCCGCCAGCCGCAGTTGCGTCAACTTGCGCAAGAAACGTCGCCCAAGCCTGACTAGTTGATGATCGCCCCGGTTCTCTGAATAATGGCCGTTCGAGCCGAGAGGACTGTGTGGAGACAACCATGGGACAGACTAAGCGATTGGCGGGGAAGGTGGGCATCATCACGGGGGCGAGTCGGGGGATCGGGCGGTGCATCGCACTGGCCTTCGCGCGGGAGGGGGCGGACGTCGTCATCGCGGCGAAGACCGAGACGCCCCATCCCAAGCTGCCCGGGACGATCCACACCGTGGCGGACGAGGTCCGTGCCCTCGGACGACGCGCCCTGCCGATCAAGGTCGACGTCCGCGACGACGACATGATCGAGCGGATGGTCGACGAGACGATGGCGACGTTCGGCCGGATCGACATCCTGATCAACAACGCCGGCGCGCTGTGGTGGCAGTCCGTCCTCGACACGCCGATGAAACGATACGACCTGATCAACGACATCAACGCCCGCGCCGCCTTCGCCTGCACCCGGGCGTGTCTGCCGAACATCCTGGCGGGCGGGGGCGGGCATGTGCTCGTGTTTTCTCCGCCGGTGGATCTGCGGTGGCTGGGCGGGAAGGTCGCCTACGTCATCAGCAAGTTCGGCATGACGATCCTCGCGCACGGCCTGGCGGAGGAGATGGCGGGCAAGCCGTTCTCGATCAACGCGCTGTGGCCCGTCACCGCCATCGAGACGGCCGCGACGATCAACTTCCAGCTCGGCTCGCCGGAGTTGTGGCGCAAGCCTGACATCCTTGCCGACGCGACGCTGGCCCTGGTGGCCCAGCCGCCCGGGCAGACCACGGGTCAGGCCTTCTTCGACGAAGACGTCTTACGGGCCGAGGGAGTCACCGACTTTGCGAAGTATCAGTGCGTCCCCGGGTGTGAGCCGCCGCCGATGATGCCCGCCGACTACCCACAGCGGGGGTTGTCCCCGGGGCGTTGACGCGGCGAGCGAGACCACGACGATGAGCGATCGTCCGACGCGACGTGACGTCATGCGTGGGGGGTTGGCCGCGGCCGGTGCCCTGGGCGCCGGTGGCGTGAAGGCAAGGTCCGTCCCCGCCAATCGGCCGCCCGCAGCCCGACGAAAGCAAGCTCAGCGTTACGAGGCGACCGTTCCGGACACGTTGGACCTGGCGGAGCGGGCCAGACTGGCGTTGCACGGCATCGCCGGAACGATCGACCCGGCCGACGAGTACATGATGTGGTTCGAGGTCTACTGGTGCAACAACCCGCCCTACCTGAAGCACAGCGGCTGCGACGTGGAGATCTCGGCCAAGTTTCTCGACGCGATGACCCAACTCCGGCTGATCTGCGGCAGCGAGAAGTACCGCGACATCGAGCAGGGCATGGAGAAGGCGCTGCTGAGTTGCCTGGACAGGCAGGACGGCCTGTTCTACGCGATGTACAAGCCGCACCGCAAATGGCACATGGCCGCTTACGCGGGCAAGGGCTACCGCACCCAGGCGGAGGACTACGCCCTGCCCGGTTCGTCCGGGATCCTGATGACCGCGCTGGTCCTGCGTCATGAACTGGGGCTGGGGCGGTACGCGGATCGGATCACGGCCCTGGCCCGTGGGATGGAGAAGATCAGCATCGACAAGGGGGACTACGCCTACTACCCGGACGGTGGGACCGCCCACCCGTTCTCGCGTCCACGCTCCGGCTGGCCCAAGACCAAGGAACCCGGCGGTGAGCACGAGGGCGGTGAGGGCAGCGTGGTCGCCTACTTCGGCTACCCGATCCGCGCGCTGTCGATGTGGGCGGCCCGAACCGGCGACGAACGGTTCCTCGAGTTCGCCCGCAAGCTCGTGCGGTTCGTGATGAAACCCAAGTTCTGGGGCCATCCCGCCGACCCGACCCGGGTGGCGGGCGCCGAGCAGGGACACGTCGACAGCCACCTCCACGCCCGGGCGATCGCGCTACGCGGCCTGCTGGAGTTCGGCCTGGTGACGGGCGACACGCACGTCTGCGACTTCGTCCGGTCATCCTACGAGTTCATGCGCACGTTCGGCATCAACCGAATCGGCTTTATGCCCACCTGGATCCAAGACGCCCGCAAGACGATGGAGGGCTGCATGCTGGGCGACCTGGTCGCGTTGACGGTCAAGATGAGCCGGGCCGGCATCGGCGACTACTGGGACGACGCCGACCGCATCATCCGCAACCACCTGGCCGAGGCGCAGTACACCCGACGGGATCTGTTGGAGCGCGTCAGCAAGAACAGCCCCCCGTCCCCGCCGAAGGGCCACCCCGGACAGATCTGCACCGACAACGTGCTCGACCGCTGCCTGGGCATCTTCGCCTCGTACCTGACGCCAACCTCCTCCAGCGGCCGGGTCATGCAGTGCTGCACCAGCAACGCGAGCCGCGGCCTGTGCTACGCCTGGGATGCGATCGTCAACGGCAGCGGGGACGAGGCACAGGTGAATCTGCTACTCAACCGGGCGTCGTCCTGGCTGGACGTCGACAGCTACCTGCCCTATGAAGGCAAGGTGGTCATTGGGAACAAGACGGCCAGGCGGATCGCCGTTCGCATCCCCGTGTGGGTCGATCGCAGCAAGCTGTCCGCCAGCGTCAACGGCCAGCCGCGACGGCTGTCGTGGGTGGGGGGCTATCAAGTCTTCGACGACCTCGAGCCGTCGGACACGATCGAGCTGCGTTTCCCCGTGCGAACCGAGACGATCCATCGCACGGCCGGCCGGGGCACGAAGGCCCAGACCCCCTACACCCTCACCCTGCGCGGCAACACCGTCGTGGACATCAGTCCGCGCGATCAATCGCCGCGGTCCTATCCAATGTACCTGCGCGACGGCATGCGCGCCGCCAAGGCGCCGATGAAGACGGTGCAGCGGTTCGTCGCGCCCCAGGTTGCGCGCTGGTAGCCCTTCCCGTGGGTCGATGCGCCATCCGACGCCATCCCGCTTTCGGCGAGACAATTTCGCCGCAGGAGGAAAGGGTGGGATGGAGTCGCGCGATGCAGTCGCGTGCCCGCCGTCCCTGCTGGGATGACCACGCCAACACGCCCAGCACGGCGACCATCGTCAGGAGCGGTGGACAAACGGCTACCGCCTCCTGCAGCGTAACGCCAACCCGCCGAGGGCCAAGATGCAAAGGGTGACGGGCTCCGGGATGATGGCCATGAAGATCTCCGCGTCGGTGGTAGGATCGTATGGGTCAAGATTGCCGTGGCCACTCCAAACCACAGTTGACCCGGACACGCGAACACGGCCATCATCATAATCATTCTGCGTGAGTTGAGTGATGGCATCATTGGGGTCAGCCCCGGGGCCCAAGGCGAGGAAAGCACTGTGGTCGTACACGAAGATCTCCGTGTCTGTGGAGGGGTCGCCCGGGTCCAGGTTCCCGTCCCCCTGCCAGACCACGTACGCGTCGCATACGAAGGGATGATGGTCATCGTATGCATTGTCGGTGAGGCGCGTAATCCCGGCGTTTGGGTCGTCTAGGTCACATAGGTAGATTTCGAGCTCGCCCGTTGGCTCATCCGAATCCAAACGGTTCCCACCGACCCAGACCACGTGCGATCCGCAAATCTGGACGTCCCCATCATAGTGATCGTTATCGGTGAGTTGAATGGTGGCATCTTCGGGGTCAGCACCGGGGCCGAAATCGAGGAAGACATCGTGGTCGTACAAGAAGATCTCACGTACGTTATACGAGGCGCCGCCGCCCTCCCAAACGACGCTTGCACCAGAGATGTCGGACTGGCCGTCGAAGTAGCTGTTCTCGGTGAGTTGGTAAGTGGTTTCCGTGTCTGCATCGTAGAGGTAGGCCTCTCTGGCGTGATTGGTCTGCCAGTTCGCCTCGCCCCCACCCCTCCAGACGACCTTTGACCCATCAATGCGGGCGCCACAGTCGTATTTGCTGTCGTCAGTTATCCGAGTGATTCCCCCACTCGGATGGTACTCGTAGACGTCGCTCGCCGCACCCGTATCGCCAAGCCAGGCAACGTAAGACTCGCTGCCCTGCTCGGACGCGTAGGCATAGTAGTCATGGATGCTGTTCTGTGTGATCTGCTCTCTCGTCCTCGTTGCGAAATCATAGCGAAAGACCTCAAGGTCGCCTCCGCCGTCATAGCCCTCCCAGACCACTTGCGAAGCTGAGATCTGCGGATAGCCGGTGGCATAGTCCGGGTGAGAGATAGGCACTACGGTGTTTCCGTCATATAGGTATATCTTACGGTCCCTCGGGCCAGGCTCAAGGGCGTCCGGGCCGCCAACCCAACCCACGTTTGAACCCGACACGACTGGACGCACGTCTCCGTAGTCATTGTCAGTGAGTTGCGTGACGACCCAGTCAACCCCAAACACCGGGAGATCAGGCACACCGAGAACAGCCACCATCAGAACGAGACCAGTTCGCACGTTCATGGCTCACCTCCTACGTCCACAGAAGAGATTTGACGTGACCTGCGAGATGTCTTCGGAAGGCGGGATGGGCTCGCCGAGCGACCCTGTCCCTCCTACTCCGTATATCCCTCAACTCCAGGCAACTAAACCACACGACCCCGTGATTGTCAAGCAGCTCTGTGAGTTCCCACCAGGCAAAGTGATCTCGCGTTCCCTCACCGTGCGCCCAGCAGCGACTAATCGGGCTAGCCAGCGTCGACAAGCACAAAGGCGGACCTCCTCCGCACCGACGAGGCGTGACGCCACGAGTTGCGCCGCGACACATAAGCATGTGAGCCGAACCCAGGTACTGCTACAATGACGCCCGCACAAAGGACCGCCTGGACTGACGGAGGGCGCTGTTGACGTGAAGGCGATACGGTTCGGCATTCATCCTGTTCGTTGGCCGATCTGCAAGGTCGTGGGGCTGCTGACGCCGCAAGTGTATTGGAGTCGGCTGTCGGGACTCCGCCTCGGCGACATCGATCCGCCGCCCCTGCCCGCTGCCGACTGGGTGCGCATTCGGCCACTGCTGGCCGGGATCTGCGGCACCGACTTCGCGACCATCATGCAGCGAAACCACCCCGCCTCGATGCTCCGTTGCTTCACGCGGTTCCCGGTGACCGTCGGACACGAGGGCGTGGGCGTGATCGAGGAGGTCGGCGACGACGTCACCGGCTGGGAACCGGGCCAACGCGTCTGCGTCGAGCCAATGCTCTCCTGCGTCCCACGGCGGATCGACCCGCCCTGCCCGCGATGCCAGGCGGGTCAGGTCAGCCTGTGCGAGAACGTGACGGAGGGCGCCTTGCCGCCCGGGATGATGATCGGGTGGAACCACTTCACCGGTGGGATGTGGAGTGAGTCGTTCGTTGCCCATCAGTCGCAGCTCGTCGCCGTGCCGGACGCCGTCGACGACGAAGCGGCCGCCCTGGTCGATCCGATCGCCTGTGCCGTCCACGCCGTGCTGCGTCATCGACCGTCGCCCGACGAACGGGCCCTCGTCATCGGCGCCGGCATCATCGGGCTGGGCGTGGTGGCTGCCCTGCAGGCGCTCGCCCCGGGCGCGCACGTGACTGCCATCGCCCGGCACGATCACCAGGAGCAGCTGGCCCGCCGGTTCGGCGCCGCCGACGTCATTCGATCGAGGCGCAAGGACAGCAAGGCCGACCGCTATCAACAGGTGGCCGACCGCGTCGGCGGGCGGCGGTTCGACGCGATGTTCGGCAACCAGGCGCTGATGGGCGGCTTCGACGTGGTCTACGATTGCATCGGCACCGGCGACAGCCTGACCGACGCGATGAAGTTCACCCACGGGCGGGGCACGGTGGTCGAGTGCGCTACGTCGCAGATCACCGTGGTCGACACGACGCCGCTCTGGTTTGCCGAGCTCAACTTGATCGGCAGCTACGGCCGATGCATCGAGGCCTTCAACGGTCGTCAGATGCACACGTACGAGGTCGTGTTCGAGCTGCTGGGCGCCGGTCGGCTGCAGCTGGATGGGCTGCTGACGCACCGGTTTCGCCTGGAGGACTACCGCCAGGCCCTGGCCGCGATCGCCGACCGCGGACAGACCGCCCTGGTCAAGGCCGCCTTCGATCACCGCATCTGACCCCTCCGAAGATGCGTCGGTCTTGCGCCCCCGACGCATGGGGCAAAGGAGAATCCGTCAATGGCCAAGCTGACCGATCGACAGGACGCCTACGGACATGCCATGTACGACGCCTACCGGGGCGAGGGCGGCTACGAGGTCAACGAGCGGGACGACGGCTGCATCGGATTCGTCAAGGCAGATGCCTACCTCGCCCAATACAAGGACTGGCCTTCGGTCGCGAAGCGGGCCGTACGCCTGGCGAGAGGCAACGTCCTCGACGTCGGCTGTGGGGCGGGCCGACACGCCGTCTATCTGCAGAAGCAGGGCCTGGACGTGATGGGGATAGACGTCTCACCACTGGCGCTCAAGGTCTGCAGGCTGCGTGGGCTGGCCAAGACGCGACTCCTATCGATCACGGAGGTGACGCATCGGCTGGGGACCTTCGATACGATCGTCATGTTCGGGAACAACTTCGGCCTGTTCGGTGGTTTCAAGCGAGCGAGATGGCTGCTCAGACGGCTACGCCGAGCGACGAGCGACCAGGCGAGGATCCTCGCGCAGAGCACCGACCCTTACGGTACCAGCCAGGCCTACCACCTGGCGTACCACAAGCGCAACAGGAGGCGAGGGAGGATGTCCGGTCAGGTCAGGATCCGGATCAGGTACCAGACGTACGCCACGCCGTGGTTCGACTACCTGCTGGCCTCGAAGGATGAGATGCAGCAGATCCTGGCCGGCACGGGCTGGCGGGTCAGCCGGTTCATCGAGTCCAAGGGCCCCGGGTACATCGGCGTGATTGAGAAGGAAGCGCCCGCCTGAGCACAGAGACAGCCGGCCCAGGTCGCAGCGCCGAGCGCCGCATGAACATCGAAGACATCAAGCGACTTAGGACGTCCGAACGGACGTTCTTGATGAAGGGCGAGCCGGAAGTCTGTACGCTGCGGTCCTACGACGAACACCGGTGCATATTCGTCCACATCCCGAAGACTGCTGGTCTGTCCATCGCCAAGTCCCTGTTCGGCAATGCGGGTGGATCTCACGTTCCCCTCTCGACGTACGAGCAAGTGTTCGACAAGGCCGAGTTCGATTCGTATTTCAAGTTTGCGTTCGTCCGCAACCCGTGGGACAGGGTCGTCTCCGCGTACGCATACCTGATAGACGGCGGCGGACAGAACGAATACGACGAGAAGTGGGGGCGTACGCTCGCCGAGTACGATGGCTTCGAGGCATTCGTGACGGGGTGGCTCACTTCCCGCAACGTCAGAGAGCAGATTCACTTCCTGCCACAGCATGAGTTCGTGTGCACCGAAGGCGTCGAGCTGGGCGTGGATTTCGTCGGGCGCTTCGAACGGATCGAGCAGGATTTCGAGCGCGTACGCGGGAAGCTCGGCATCGGTGGTGCATTGGTGCATCTCAACGCGAGCAAGAGGCAGCACTACACCAGCTACTACAACCAAGAGGCGATCGACATCGTCGCCGACGTGTATCGGAAGGACATCGAGCTGTTTGGGTACGATTTCGAGGGCTCGCGGTCCGGGCTGTGACGGCGCGAAGCGCCCGGACCCCAAGCAGGGGGGCGCCTCCTGCGTTCCCGTTGATGCCGCTACCGCACAAGCACGCTCAAGCCGACGTCGATGTACTGGCCGCCGCGGGTCTGGTGGCAGTGCACGGCCAGGACGTTCTTCCCTTTACAGAGGCGACGGGCTGCAGGCGGCGGCAACACCTGGGTCGTGTAGTTGCCCCGATGGCCCGATCGCTTCTGGATGACGTGCCCGTTGAGGTAGACCACCATGTCCTCGTCGTGATGGAACTTCAGAATGACCGGGCCGACGATCGGCTCGTCGGGTAGCTCGAACGTCTTGCGAAGCCAGATGTCCGCTGTTTGCCACTTCGTGAAGACCTTGGCCCCCGGCGTCCCCGGCTTGCCGAATCCGGACCGGCCGGTCTTCCACGATGCGTCGTCAAACGCCGGATCGAACCACCGGTCCGTCGGCCGCTGGGTCGTGTGCCGCCACATGGGCTTGCCTTCGTCTGCGGTTGGCACGACGCGTAGCCACTTCATCGGGGCGCTGGCTTGGCCGGGCTTGACGCCGTGAGGTCGGCGGGTGTGGATCGTCAGCATGGGGTCTGCGGGATACCGCCCCAGCCGATCCCCGAAGACCGCCACGCCGTGACGATGCTGGGCATCGCCGGCCACGCGGAACGTCAGATCGATCGGCCTGGCCTGGTCGCCGGACGTCGCCGCGGTGACCGCCTTGATAACTGCCTGCAGCGTCTGGCCACCGACAGCGATCGACTTGAGATACCCGTAGCTGCCCGGATCGAACCCGTTGGCATGGGACAGCACGCCGCGGGCGTCGGCGGGGTCGTCGGGCAGCGTCATCCGGGCGATCGTCTCGCCGGCCAGGACCACCTCGACGTCCGACGGGAACTTGCGGTCCTGCGTCTGGGGGTAGTTGTGGTTCCCCTTGGGGCCGGGCCAGTCGTACTTCTCCTTGCCCGCCCGAGCAGCCAACTCGGCGGTCACGACGATGCGGTTCACCTCGCTCGGCTTGATGCCGTCGGGCCAGGTGATCCGATACTGGATCGCCCCGCCCTTCTCGACCCAGCGCTTCTCCAGACTGGGCGTGTCGTCGGGCGAGATCGGCGGCGGGCAGGGGATCTCTTCCAGCAGCGGGTCCCAACGGATCGCCAACGTGTACGGATCGGGGGCCTCCACGCGGGGCTGGGGCTCGCCGATCACGTCGACGTTCACGTAGTTCCGCGCCACGACCCGCCCGTCGGATGCCGTGACAGAGCACCACAGCGCCGCGACCATCTGCTCCGTTGGCAGCTTGACCTTGAGGGTCGGTAGCTCCACAACGTCATACTGCTTTGGGACGAACCTGTAGCGTCCGCCGGCCAACCCCTCGACGGGGCGCCCAAACCGGTCCGCGCCGTCTAGCTGCCAGGCAAGACGGGCCGATTCGATCCGCTGGCGGCCGAAGTGGCTAAACTTTAGAGGCACCTCGAGCGACTCGCCCGGCTTGCGTCGCGGGCAGGGATCGATGTCCATGCAGATGAAATCGGCCGCAAACACGTCGGCAACCGTCATGCCCGAGCAGAACGCATCATAGCCGTACGCCTTGCCCGACCGGTCATAGTTGACCACCCCGTTGTGTTCCCACTCGATGTCGGACAGCTCGGTGTAGACGTAACCGCAGATCTTCGGATACAGCCGCAGCTCGTTGGTCAGGTACTTGACGCACCAGGAGATGTCGCCGTCGCCCGCCCCGGCGCTGATGCCGCCGTACTCACTGTTGATCAGCGGTTCGATGCCCTGTTTGCGGCCCTTGACGTAGTTGAAACCCGAACCGGGATACGTGTTCTTCACGACGTTCTGGATGTGGAGGCGGGCGCGGAGGTAGCTGTTGATGTAGAAGTGCCAGCTGTTGATGTCGGTGATCACGTGGTCGTAGCGGCAGGGCGAGTTGTCCTCGCACAGCCGCGTCGGGTCGAGCTTCCTGGTGTGATGGTACAGCTCCTCGATCCAGGCGTCCCACGTTGCGTCGTGTCGGATGCCCCACGTCTCGTTGAACAGCACCCAGGCGATGATGCACGGATGGTTGAAATCGCGCCGGATCGCGCCCCGCCAGGTGTCCTCCCAGTTGCAGCGCTCGCCGTCTGTCGGCGGATTCGAGCCCAGGTTGGGCATGTCGGCCAGGATGAGCACGCCCAGCTTGTCCGCCCAGTAGAGTCGTCGCGGCTCGTCGACCTTGATGTGGATCCGCAGGCCGTTCATCCCCGCCTGCTTCGTGATCTCCATGTCGCGACGCAGGAACGCGTCCGACGGCGCGGTGTAGACGCCTTCGGGGTTAAAGCTCTGGTCCAAGGCGGTTCGCAGGTAGATGGGTTCGCCGTTCAGCAGGATGTACTCGTACGGACGGTTCTGCCACTTGGCCCGCGTCACCTCGCGCAGACCAAAGTACGTCCGTACCGCGTCGGTCGTCGCGCCGGCCTTGGCCTCGACGACGGCCGGATACAGATGCGGCGTGTCGGGATGCCACAGCTTCGGATCAGGCACGCGAACGGTCAGCCGCGCCGATCCCCGGCCATCGGCCAGGTCCGCCTTGGCGGTGACGGTGGGGAACTGACCCGATTCGGACCGCACCGAGACCGTGGCAGATTGGGCCCCATCGCGACTGCACACGTCGATCTCGAACGTGGCCGATCCGTTCTTGATGTCCGGCAAGATCCGGAAGTAATCCAGATACGTCGCGGGCCTGGCCTCGAGCCAGACTGTCTGCCAGATCCCGCCGCTCGGCGTGTACCAGCGCTCCTGCTTGCCCTTCGGATAGGTCGTGCTGCCCAGGTCAACCGCGCGGACGGTGAGCGCTTGTGCCCGGCCCCATTGGATTTGCTCGGTGATGTCGAATGCGAAGGGGATGTAGGCTACCTTGTTCTCGCCGATCCGCTTGCCGTCCAGCCAGACGGTGGCCTCCTGATCGACCGCGTCGAATCGCAGGAAGACCCGTTGCCCCTTCCATTGCGTCGGGATGGTGATGTTGCGTCGGTACCACCCCACGCCGTCGCGAATCGCCGCCACGCCCGACAGTCGGCTCTGCCAGGGGAACGGGACGACGATCTTCCGATCGAACGTGACCGCCGCCGGATCGTCCGTGGGCTTGTCGTGGAGGGCAAACTGCCACGTGCCGTTGAGGTTCAGCCACGTGTCGCGCTGGGCGTCCGGGCGGGGATGCTCCGGCCTGGGAATCGAGCCTTCCCCCAGAGCCGCCGGAGAGAAAGCCAATACCAACAGACAAGCCCCCACGCAGACCCGAGCCAGGGCCGGACAGCGATGAATTGATCCACGCATCTGAGTCCTCCTGCATTGAGCGTCCTGGCGTTCGATCCCATCGAACAGCCGGGCACGATAACACGACCGCACTGGCAAATCCATTCGCTGCCGCCGAGAAGTATCCCATCGGGTGCGTGACAGATTCGGCGGGCTACCGGAGGGGTGCCCCGTTCTTCGCTGTCCTACGCGGAACGCGGAGGGCAGTGAAGGGCGGGGGACGGAATCGCACTGCAAAGGGCCCTTCACGGTCCATTCCGTCCCCCGCCCTTTGCGTCCCATCGCTGACGCGATGAGCCGCAAAGGATGAGGCACCCCTTCTGCCAGACACCTTCACTGAGCCGGACGACCGGGTACAATTGCGGGTGGAGGCACGCTGTCGATGGAGGCGAACGTCGTGGGTGTCGTTCGGGCGCTGCTGTTGCTAGGGATCGCGGGGTTTACCGGGCCGGCTGGCGCGGGGAAGTCCTCCGCGTCGTCACGGCCGAGCAGCCGATCGACGACCGCGCCCATCGCCGGGGATCACATCGTCATCTACAAGCCCGGCGTGGCCATCAACTGGACGCGCCGGCAGGTGGAGCTTGCGGGCAAGGTGGCCTTGCGCGAGGGGATGCTCGAGCTGTTCGCCTGTGCAACCGACGTCTACGGCGGCGACAAGACGCACGAAAGCATCGTCCTGCTGAGTGGCCGGCCCTTGCACGTCTACCAGGCTTTGGGGCTGATCGGACTGCAACCCGGGCGTCCCGCGCGATGGGACGCCAAGGCCAACAAGATGTTTCCCGCCACCGGGCAGCCGCTCGAACTCCGCGTCGAATGGCTCGACGACGGCCGGCGGCGCCAGGTCGACGTCAGCGAGTGGATGCAACTCGAGGAGGATCCCAAGAAGCCCCTCGGCCCGCTGCCGTGGGTGTTCGCGGGTTCGGCCCGCACCCCGGGCGGCGGCATCCTGGCCGACGAGGACGGCACCGTCGCGACGGTGGTGGACTTCGACGGCTCGATCATCTGCCTGTCGATCGTTCACGCACGCGACTACGATCAGCTCTGGGTTGCTGCCCGGCGGGACAAGGTGCCTCAGCTCGACATGCCCTGCACGCTCATCGTTCGCGCCGCCGGACTGTGGCTCCAGATGGACCGCTTCGGCAGGATCACGGCGGACGGTCAGCGTTTGGGGCCCGAGGATGTGGCCGACGCCGTCCGCCGATATCTCAAGACCCACCCGCGCGGGCAGATCCATATTCTGGTGGCCCCAACCGCGCTGGCCGTCGATGTGCAGAGATTGCGAGACCGCCTCCGCGCCGCGGGCGCTTCGGACAAGGCCGTTCAGATACACCGCCAGCCGGCCGCGACGTTTCCCCGAGACAATCCCGAGGCGGGCAGGGCTTTCTTGCGAGACCAGTCCTCTCTGGTCCGATCGTTGTTCGAATCGGCGCAACGGGAACACCGGCGCGCGATCGACGAGCTTGCCGCAAGGCAGACCGGGCTCGAGCGGCGACTGTCCGCCGTGGCCGACTACGTCGGCCGGCTCCGGGACGGGTTGGCCTACCTGGCAAGCGACTCGGTTCCGCCGCCAGCCACCGCGCCGGTCGATTCTCTGGACGACATCGGACCCGAGAAGCCGACCACCGTTCCGACGTCGAAGTCCGTTCAGAAGTAGCCGAGCTGGGCCGCCGACTCGCCGCGATCCCCGGCGTCAGCACGCAAAGGCCGATGGACACCACTTGGCCACGACGCACGCGTCGCAGGTGGGTTTGCGGGCCGCACAGACCTGACGCCCGTGCAAGATCATCGCGTGACTGAAGAACGTCCACGACCGGCGCGTGATGACCTGCATCAGGTCCGCCTCGATCTTGACCGCATCCTTGGTGTCGCGGCTGGTCCAGGTCAGACCCATGCGGCAGGCCAGCCGGCCCACGTGCGTGTCGACGCAGATCCCCTCGCTCTTGCCGAACCACGTGCCCAGGATCACGTTGGCCGTCTTGCGGGCCACCCCGGGCAGGCGGAGCAGCTCCTCCATCGTCTGGGGGACCTGGCCGGCGTGCTCCGTCGCGATCGCGGCGCATGCACCCAGAATGCTCTTGGTCTTTTGGCGGAAGAACCCGGTGCTTCTGATCTGTTCCTGGAACATGGCCGGCGACTCGGCGGCGTAGTCGGCGGGCGTCTTGTAGCGCCCAAAGAGGGCGGGCGTGACCATGTTGACCCGCTCGTCCGTGCACTGGGCCGACAGGATCGTCGCCACCAGCAACTCTAGAGCGCTGCTGTGGTTCAGCGCACAGGTTGCGCCCGGATAGGACTTGCGGAATGCGGACACGATCTTGCTGGCCCGGGCCTTCTTGTTCTTGAGGGATTCGTCCTTGGCCGTTGTGGCGGGTGAGGCCTTCTTCTTGGCGTTGACGGCCCTTTTGGCCATGACAAGCACCCTCCATCTCGGTCCGCCGTATCGACTGACAGAGAGTCCTGCAGACCCTATCATAGGCGGGGACGAGGGACAATCTATGTCCGGGCCACCGCGGTTGCACTGCGGCGACAACCTGCCCTACATGCGCACGCTGCCGGATGGCTGCTGTGATCTGGTCTACGTCGACCCTCCTTTCTTCGCAGACCGGCGGGGGCGCGGTCACCGGGGGCAATTCAGCGGCGCCTGGACGGGCGGCCTGGACGACTACCTGGCGTTCCTCCGACCGCGTCTCGAGCAGATGCACCGGCTGCTCAGCGAGCGTGGAAGCGTCTACGTCCACCTGGACTGCCACGTCGTGCACTACGTCAAGGTGATGCTCGACGACGCCTTCGGCCGGCGGAACTTCCTCAACGAGATCATCTGGTTCTACCGCACCGGCGGGGTTGCCCGGCGGTGGTTCGGTCGAAAGCATGACACGATCCTGCTGTACGCTCGACGGCGCGGCGCGCACACGTTCAACGTGCAGCGTGAAGGCCAGTACCGTACCGATGGTCTGTGCTATGACGAGAACGACCGGCCTTACAAGAAGACCCGCAAGGGCCGGCTGTATTTCGACCCGCGGGGCCCGGCCATGACCGACGTCTGGGACGTGCCGTTTCTCTCCACGGTCTCGCGGGAAAGGACCGGCTGGCCCACGCAGAAACCCGAGGCCTTGCTGGACCGCGTCGTCCTGGCCAGCAGCAACCCCGGCGATACCGTCGCCGACTTCTTCTGCGGCAGCGGCACGACGTTGGTGGCGGCGAAGCGTCACGGACGCGAGGTCCTCGGCTGCGATGTCTCGCCCAAGGCCATCCGCATCGCCCGCCGCCGCCTCCCCGATCTGTCCTGAAGGGACGCAGCGCCGGGCGAAACCGGTGTCGGAGGGGTGCCCCATCGCTTTAGCGGTGGGGGACAGAAACTCTCCGCTGATTTGGCTGCCCCACCGCTGAAGCGATGGGGCACCCGCACGCGGGCGTTGGGTTGCTGGTCGGCACCTCTGGGAGCCTATACAATTCTGTTCGTGACAGGGACCGTGGAGGCCCAAGCGCAGCAGTTCATCCCGTGACTCCCCCAGCACAAGGAGACCCTCCTGCGATGGCAATCATGTTCGAGAAGATCCACATCGGCGACGTGACCTACGAGGCCGCTGAGGTCTTCGACGTCAACAACGACGGCAAGTTGGACATCGTCTGCGGCGAGTATTGGTACGAGGCTCCGGGCTGGGCCAAGCACAAGATCTGCGACGTCATGCCCGAGGGCGAATACTACGACGACTTCTCCGACATCCCGATGGACGTCAACGGCGACGGGTATCTGGACATCGTCACGGGAGGGTGGTTCGGCGAGACGCTCCGCTGGCGCCAGAACCCGGGACCCGCCGGCGGCGAGTGGACGGTCCACGACATCGACACCTGCGGCAACATCGAGACCGCCCGGGCCTGCGACATCGACGGCGACGGCCAGCTCGAGATTCTGCCCAACTGCCCCGGCAGCTCGGTCATGTACTACAAGCTGGTCGTGGACGAGAACGGGCGGGGCACGGGTCGGTTCACGCGACACGACATCTGGCCGAACGCCACGCACGGCATGGGCGTCGGCGACATTACCGGCAACGGGCGGCCGGATTACATCCTGTCCAACGGGTGGCTCGAAGGACCCGCCGATCCGGCCAACGACCCGTGGGTGTTCCACGACGAGTTTGACTTGGAGTCCGCCAGCATCCCCGTCCTCGTCCATGACGTGACGGGCAACGGGCTGGCGGATCTGATCGTCGGCCAGTCGCACGCCTACGGGCTCGCCTGGTGGGAGCAGGGCAGGGACGCGTCGGGCAAGCGGACCTGGACCAAGCACGACATCGACCCGACCGCCTCGCAGTACCACACCATGGAGCTGGTCGATATCGATAACGACGGCGAGCTCGAATTGGTGACCGGCAAGCGCTATCGCGCCCACTGCGGCAACGACCCCGGGGCGGATGACCCGGTCGGCGTCTACTACTTCAAGATCAACCGCGGGCGGTTCGAGAAGCACGTGATCGACTACGGCCCCGTGCCCGGTCACAGCGGCGTGGGCATCTACTTCGCCGTGGCCGACATGGACGGCAACGGCTGGCTCGACGTCGTCGCACCGGGCAAGGAGGGGCTGTATCTGTTCCGAAACCTGGGCAACAAGGCGTAGGCGCACCAACGCGACAAGCCATGGACACTGCGATCGCCCGAATCCTGGACGCGAATCTGAACCGGGCCCGCGAGGCGCTGCGGGTGATCGAGGAGGCCGTTCGCTTTGGCGCTGACGATGCGGACCTGAGCGCTTCGTTGAAACAGGCCCGCCACGACCTAGCCGCCGCCGCCCGGCGACTCGACGCCAACGCCCTCCTGGCGGCTCGTGACACGGCCGGCGACGTGGGCACGGCGATCGATACCGCGTCGGAACAGGTCCGCGACTCGGTCGACGACGTGATCGTCTCCGCTTTCAAGCGGCTGACCGAGGCACTGCGGGTCCTGGCGGAATACGGCAAGGCCGTCGACGCGGAGTTCGCCGCCGCGATCGAGCAGCTCCGCTATCGCTGCTATGACCTCGAGTCGCGCGTCCGGTTCGAGCCGTTGCGCCGTCAGCGGTTCGCCGAGGTTCGACTGTACGTCCTGATCACCGAATTGCTGTGTAGCGACGATTGGCTGACTGTCGCTGAGCGGGCCCTCGACGGCGGAGCGGAGTGCTTGCAGCTTCGCGAGAAGGCGCTGACCGATGCCGAACTGCTGCGTCGAGCGAGGCAGCTTCGGGAGCTTACGAGCGCACGCAACGCCCTGCTGATCGTCAACGATCGGCCCGACATCGCCCGACTGGCCGACGCGGACGGCGTCCACGTGGGACAAGACGACTTGCCCATCGCCGCTGCCCGGCGAATCGTCGGCGAGCGGATCCTGATCGGCACGAGCACGCACACGCTCGACCAGGCGCGGGCCGCCCTCGCCGAACCGGGGCGCCCCGACTACATCGCCGTCGGTCCGATGTTCGCTTCGTTGACCAAGCCCCAAGACCACGTCGCCGGGACAGAAACGTTGGCGGCCGTGCTGGCCCAGATCGATCGCCCCCACGTCGCCATCGGCGGGATCACCCCTGCGAACGTCGGGGAGCTGACGGCCGTCGGCTGTCGTTGCGTCGCCGTCTGCAGCGCCGTCATCAGCCAACCCGACGTCCGCGCCGCCGCACAAGCGCTGCGCGACGCCATGGGGAGGTAGCGCGGGTCAGGTTTCTTTGGATGCGTTCGCCCGTGCGACTGCGGTTTCAGCATCCGTCGTTTAGCCCCGCCGCGTGCGGCGGGGAGTGGCCGCACGCGGCCACGCTATACGCGGACTTGCCGCGCATCCCTTCGCCATTTGCGACGGACAAGAGCTCATCGACGCAGCAACCGGCGGAGCAGATCCACCGTCCGTTCGGTTGCTCCCTGGTTTGCCAACAGGACTTGACGGGCCGACTGCCCCAACGCCAGACGCGCGGGTTCGTCCTCCAGCAGTCGCTGGATCTCGCCGGCGAGTCGCGCGACGACGCCGTCGTCATCGACGCCTTTGTCGAACTGGACGATCCCCCCGCCGGCCAGCAGGGCCCGAACCGGCTCGGCGAAGTTGTAGACGCTCGGGCCGACGACCATGGGCCTGGCCAGGCCCGCCACCTCCAGAACGTCCGACCCCCCCAACGCGACCATCGTTCGGCCGACGAACACCACGTCGGCCAGCGCGTAGAACTTGCGAAGCTCGCCCATCGTGTCGCCCAGCAGGACGTCAGCGTCCGAATCGGCGGGCGGCCCGGACTGTAAGACGCTGCGACGCAGGTAATGGATGCGGCGCTTCTCGATCTCGGCAGCCGCTTCGTCGAAGCGCTCGGGCTTGCGCGGGATGATCGCCAGCTGCAGACCGGACGCGTGCTCGCGGAGGCGCTGATGGGCGTCGAGGATGACGGCCTCCTCGCCCGGGCCGGTGCAGCCGCACACCCACAGTGGACGGTTCCGGTCGATGCCCATCTCCGTAGCCAACTCGTCCTGACCGTCCACGCGATCGACCACCGGCGCGGTGTCGTACTTCATCGTCCCGGTGACGTGCACGCGGTCGGCCGGCGTCCCGAGCATCCGGAACCGCTCGGCGTAGGTCTCGTCTTGGGCGCCGACGCACGTCAGCCGGCCAAACATCCGCCGCGCGATCGACCGGATGATGGGCTTGCCAAACCGCCGCATGCTCCGCTGTTCGGTGATCCGTCCGTTGGCGACCATGACGGGCACGCCGCGGCGACCAGCCACCTCGAGTAGGTTCGGCCAGACCTCCAACTCCATCAACACGATGGCCGCCGGGCGGAGCCGTCGGATCGTCCGCGCGACGGCCCAACTGAAATCGAGCGGATAGCGAAAGACCAACCGATCCGCGTAGACCTGCTTCGCCCGCTCGAACCCCGTGTCCGTCGTGGTCGAGACGACCACGGGCAGCCCGGGCAGCTCTCGCTCGATGGCCGCCACCAGCGTCCGCGTCGCGTTTACCTCGCCGACCGAGACCGCATGCACCCAGATGCACCGTTCCTCGCCGGAGCACCGCGGCACCCCGCCCAACCGATCCCGCCACCCCGTCCGGCTCTTGCCCAGCACGAGCATGCGGTACAGCAGAATCGGCAGGTACGCCACGCCCGCAACAACGTAGATGAGATCGAAGACGAACCGCATGGTCGAATGATAGCTGCCGCAGATCGTTCGGCAAGGTGTCATCCATGCTGGCCCGCCCAGTCCATATCGTGGCAAGCATCGGGGACCACCCCTCGGCGCAAGCAGGGCCAGAGGACAGGCGCCCATTTGACGTCTGTCTATCCTGAGCTATACTATCAGCATGCCCAATCCGGTCCGATTCGCCAAGGTGAAGCGGCTTCTGGAGCGAGACGGCTGGGTCCTTCACCGCATCAGCGGATCGCACCACGTGTTCAAGAAGCCTGGCAGGCCCAACATCGTCCTGCCAGTGCACGGTGGAAAGGTCAAGGCTGCGTATGTCAAACAGATCGAAGAGGAAATCGAGCAGAGCGATTGACCGCCCTTTTGCGAAGCAGATCCTACGCCGGGCTGCCCAGGTTGCCTCGCGCTATCAGGTCATCATCAAGTTCGAAGACGGGGAGTACTACGGCCGCGGATTGGAACTGCCTCTGGCGATGGGCGACGGAAAGAGCCCTGATGAATGCGTGGCCAGCACGCGCCGGGCCATGGCAGTGTGTGTAGCCACCATGCTCGAGGATGGCGAGACGCCTCCCCGCCCTGCCTCCGAAGGGCGGCGGACCGAACAGGTCAACATCCGTCTCACACCCGAGGAGAAGCTCTTGATGGAAGAATCCGCCCGCGCCAAGGGCTTCCGCGGCATCTCCGACTACGTCCGATCACTAGTGACCTCGAGTTGACATGCTTGGATGAACAACACCATCACTCGCCGCCCAGGGGCGCGATGTCGGCTTGCCCGCTCGGCCCATTTCGACTGTAATCTCTATGTCAATCAGCCAACAGGAGAGCTACCCATGAGCTTGCGATGCGTATTTGCGGTGTCCGTCGTCGTGATCGGGATGGCGTCGCTCGGGTCGGCCGGGCCGATCCATATCGTGGTGAACGTCGGGGACTACCCCTCGGCGCAGAAGGCGGCGGTGGACGAGGGCAACGTCGGTTGGGACGACGGCAAGGACGCCGACGACATCATCTGCACGGAGTGTTTCGCCGCCGTCGAGCTGCAGCACTATCTGCGCAAGATGACGGGTGACGCAGGCAGGTTCGGCATCGTCGACGACGACAAGCTGCCGAGTGACGGCGCGCTGATCCTGCTGGGCAATCCCAAGACCAACAAGGCCGTCGCCGGGGCCACGCTCAAGATCGGTCTGACCGACGCGACGTTCGCCGCGCTGGGCAAGGAGGGGTACCTCATCAAGACCGGCGCGCTCAACACGGGTCGGCAACTGATGGTCATCGGCGGAAACCGGCGGATCGGCACGTTGTACGGCGTGTACGGCCTGCTCGACCGCCTGGGCGTGCGGTGGTTTGCGCCTACGGAACTCGGCGAGGAGGTCCCGAAGCAGAAGATCGACGACCTGCCCCAGATGAACGTTACCGACAAGCCCATGTTCTTCACGCGCGGGTTCCACGCGTGGGAGTACCGGGGCAATCCGGATTTCTTCGACTGGATGGTCCGCAACCGGATGAACTACTGGTGCGTGGAGAACAAGGACCGTCCGGGGCTCAAGAAGCGCGGCATCCAGATGAACTGCGGCAACCACGTGCTGATCCCGCGGTTCCTCGGCCCGCGAAACCCATATCCCTACAACCACCCCAAGTTCGCCGGCGACGAGGACAAGCCCGCAGACCCCTACGCGGTCGGTAAGGACTACCAGGGCGACAGGAACGCCGACGGGAAGTTGAGCTACTTCGAGGCCCACCCCGAATGGTACGGTCTGCGCGGCGGCAAGCGGAGCGACCGGATCCACGGCGACGGCGGCGACAACTTCTGCACGGCGAACAAGGACGCCGTCGACGAGTTCATGAAGAACCTCATCCAGGACCTGATCGACGGGACGTGGAAGGACGCGGACAGCCTGAACTTCTGGACGCTCGACGGCGGTCGGTGGTGTGAGTGCGAGAAGTGCAAGGCGTTGGGCATCTCCAGCGACCGGAACCTGCTGCTCGTTCACCGGTGTCGTCAGGAGATGAAAAAGGCGATGGCCGAGGGCCGGCTGAACCGCGACATCATGATCTACTTCCTCGCCTACGCCGACGTGCTGCATCCGCCGACCAAGCCGCTGCCCGAGGATTTCGACTACGATTATTGCATCGCGACTTACTTCCCGATCGCGCGATGTTACGTGCACGCGCTGGCCGATCCGAAGTGCACCGAATACAACGCCCGGTACGAGAAGAACCTCTACGGCTGGGCGATCGACCCGAAGCGACACTACCGCGGCCAGATCTTCATCGGCGAGTACTACAACGTCAGCGGCTACAAGTGTCTGCCCATCATGTTCTCGCGGACGATGTCGGTCGACATGCCCTACTACTACAAGATGGGCGCGCGGCACATGCATTACATGCATTGCACGACGAAGCATTGGGGCACCAAGGCCCTGACGAACTACCAGTTCGCCAAGATGCTGTGGAAGCCGGACCTGGACACCAAGGCGCTGCTGGCCGAGTACTTCGCCAAGCGCTACGGCCCGGCGGCGGGGATCATGCGGCGGCTGTATGACCGGCTGGACACCGCGCTGTGCAACGTCACCGAGCTGAAGTATCGACTCAGGGGCCGGCTCAACGGCAACCAGAAGAACCTGTTCCCCCACAAGCACATGAAATATGCCAAGACCGAGTTCTCCGATAACGACGGCCCCGATCTGGCCGAGATGGCAACCGCCATCGACGACTGCGTGACGATGCTCAAGGAGGCGCGATCCATGTCGCTGCCCGAACGGATCCACGCCCGCCTCGCCGAGGACGCCGGCCCGCTGACCTACGGGTCCAACATCATCCACTTCTACGACGTGATCGTCCGGATGACGCAGCTCCTGCACGCCGACAAGAAGGCCGAGGCCGTCAAGCTCTTGCCGGAAATGAAACGGCTGGGCAAGGCCTTGGAGAGCGACACGGAGAACATGAAGCACTCGTCCTCCCACGCCAGCGCGGCCAATGGCCTGGTGGCCAGCTACATCCCCGCCGTCTATAAGCGTCTGCTCGTCGAGCTCTCGCCGATGGACCCGGCCAGCGTCAAGGAGCTCGATGCGGCCGGGGCGCTGGTGATTGATGGCCAGGACTTCTACGGCGGCGGCCGGATGAAGTTCGGCACGGGATTCCAGCTGACGCCGGGCGATCCGAAGACGAAGCTCTGCAAGAAAAGCAACTACGTCTACGCGAAGAGCAACGGTGTCTACAGCTTCGTGACGGTGTCGGTCCGGCTGAAGGCCGTGCCTGCAGGCGGTCTCGAGTTGACGTTGGTCGGCATGTCGTGTCCGGCGGAGGGCAAGACCGACGTGCCCATCCGGATCACGATGAACGACACGCAGGTCTTCGCCGGAGAGGGCGGGTTTCCCGAACGTGCGCTGACCCCGAAACAGTACGCGATCCCGGCGAAGTCTTTGAAGGTGGGCCTCAACAAGCTCCGGATCGAGAGTTCCGTAAAGAAGGGCCCTACTGGCACCCGCCCCTGGTTCGGCATTGCCCGGGCGGAGCTGCGAGCCCGGTAGGCGCCGGTGCCGACCCGCTGCCGTCAGGGATCAGTCTCGCCACGGCGTCTTGGGGACTCACCACTGCTCAAGGGGAATGCACGCGCGGTGTTCAGGAGTTCCCCGAGGAGACTAACTGCGATGAGGGCACCATGGGCTTGGGTCTTGCCGGGCGCAACCGTGCTAGTGGGGCTTTCGGGCGGCGGGGTTGTAGTGAAGGCGAATGACGTTCCGTACGGGGTGGCCGAGAAGCCGTGGGCGACGCCGCTCGGCAACCACCGTGTGCGAATCCGCGTCGCCGAGAAGGCCGATGCGGTTCGGGTGCACATTGCCTGGCGGCGGCGAGACCCGTCGCCGCAGGACAAGGGGATCGTCATCCATGACGCCGCCAGCGGCCAGGCCGTCAAGAACGTGGCATGCGTCGAGGTGAACCGCGAGTTCGGCGATATCGTCTTTCAGCCGAAGACGGCCCCCGGCGAGTACCTTGTCTACACCATGCCGTTTGCGGAACGTCGTATCCCGCACCAGTACGTCACCACGTATGTCAAACCACGTGATACATGTGAACCCGCGTGGCGCGAACGAAACGGCCTGACGCAGGAGCAACTGGCCTCGGGCAAGTGGAAAGCACTTCCCCAGGCGACGGTGTTGAAGATCGAAGCGCGCAGCGCGTTTCACCGGTTCGATCCGATGGGGGTCATCGCGACGGCCGCGGAGACGCGGCAGCTCGTCGCTCAGCACGCCGGTCGACCGTACCTGCTGTTTCCGGAGGACAGGAAGTACCCCATCCGCATGACCAACGATGTGCCGCTGCGTTGGATCCGAACGGGCCCGGCCGCGACGTTCCAGGGCCGATCCTGCCCGGGGGAGTTCTACGTCTTCCAGATCGGCGTGTTTGCGGTCAGGCAGGCGATCGAGGAGATCGCCGTAGACTTCCCCGGCCTGCGGTCGGCCGCGGGCAGCCAGATCCCGGCGACGGCGTTTCGGTGTTTCAATCTGGGCGGGACGGACTGGTTGGGCCGTCCCTTGACGAAGACCGTGTCCGTGGCGAAAGGCAAGATCCAGGCGCTGTGGTTCGGCGTACAGGTCCCGGCCGATCTGGCCGTCGGCGACTATCGGGGCGTCATGACGATCTGCCCGAAGAACGCCCCCCCGACCGATGTAGAGCTGAAGCTGACGGTGACGGGCGACGTCCTCCCGGAGGCCGGCGACAACGAGCTCTGGCGGTTGTCGAGACTCCGATGGCTGGACTCGACCATCGGGCTGGATGACGAACCGGTCGCGCCGTACACGCCGTTGGAGGTCGAAGGTCGCACCGTGTCGTGCCTGGGAAGACGCGTCCGGTTCGCCGACACGGGTCTGCCCGAGAGCATTTCCAGCGAGTTTACCAAGACGGGTCAGGTCGGTCGGGGCGAGGACGGGCTTCGTGAGATCCTGGCCGGCCCAATCGCGTTGGTCGTCGAGACCGCCGATGGGGTGCTCCCATGGTCCGGGGGTAACGCCGAGATTCGTAAGATCGGGTCGGGTGCGGTGACGGCGGCGTCGGTCAGCACGGGTGGGCCCCTCGAGATGACCTGCCGCGCCAAGATGGAGTCCGACGGATACATCAACTACCGCGTGGCCATTGCGGCGTCACGCCCAACCAACGTCAATGACGTCCGGCTGGATATCCCACTGCGGCGCGATGTGGCGACGTACATGATGGGCATGGGCCGCAAGGGCGGATATCGCCCCCGCGAATGGCAGTGGACGTGGGACATCAACCGGGCGAACAACAGCCTGTGGCTGGGAGACGTGGACGCGGGGCTGCACTGTCGATTGAAGGGACCCGAGGAGGCGTGGGAGTTGTACACCCTCCGATCCTCTGGGATCCCAGCGGCGTGGGGCAACGACGGCAAGGGCGGGTGCACCGTCAGCGAAGACGGGAATGACGCCGTCCTGATCCGCGCACATAGCGGCCAGCGCAGTCTCCGCGCCGGCGAGAAGCTGGAATACTGTTTCGGCCTGCTCATCACCCCGGTCAAGCCGCTCGACGCGGCGCACTGGAACGAGCGGTACTACCACGCCTGTGTGCCGGTCGACAAGGCCGTCGCGGCGGGTGCGAACATCATCAACATCCACCACGGCAACGAACTGAACCCCAACATCAACTACCCCTTCCGACCCCAGGCCGTCGCGAAGCTGACGGAGTACGTCGAGCAGGCACACGCCAAACGGGCGAAGGTCAAGATCTACTACACCGTTCGCGAGCTGAGCAACTACGTGGCCGAGATGTGGGCCCTGCGAAGCCTGAACCACGAGGTATTCACGGACGGCGGGGGCGGAGGCCATTCGTGGCTGTGCGAGCACCTCGTGTCGGGCTACGGCAAGGCCTGGCATCACGTGTTCGGCAACGGCGAGGTCGACGCCGCCATCGCCCAGGTGGGCTTGTCGCGGTGGCACAACTACTACCTGGAGGGCCTGGGCTGGCTGATCAGGCACGTCGGCATCGACGGGCTGTACCTCGACGGCATCGGCTATGACCGCCAGATCATGAAGCGGGTCCGCAAGGTGATGGACCGCGCCCGCCCGGGGTGCCTGATCGATTTTCACTCGGGCAACAACTTCCACCCGAATTACGGACTGAGCAACTGCGCGAACCAATACATGGAACACTTCCCCTACATCAACAGCATCTGGTTCGGCGAAGGGTTCGACTACAACGAGTCGCCCGACTACTGGCTGGTCGAGATCTCGGGCCTGCCGTTCGGTCTGTTCGGCGAGATGCTGCACGGAGGAGGCAATCCGTGGCGAGGGATGGTCTACGGCATGACCGGCCGGTACTACCAGAACGCGGACCCCGGACGGATCTGGGCGGTGTGGGACGCGTTCGGCATCCAGGACGCGCGGATGGTCGGCTACTGGGTGCCGACCTGCCCGGTCAAGACCGACCAGAAGGACGTGCTGGCGACGGCGTACTGCAAGAAGGATAAGGTCCTAATCTCGCTTGCTAGTTGGGCGAAGGCGCCGGTTCGCTGCCGTTTGACGATCGATTGGCAGGCGTTGGGCCTGCGGGCGGACAAGGCGAACCTGTTCGCGCCGGCCATTCGGGGATTCCAGCCGCCAGGCGTGTTCCGACCGACCGACCCGATTCCCGTCGGCCCGGGTCGGGGCTGGCTGCTGATCCTGGACGAAACGACGCGTGAGATCCCCGCCGGCATTGACGCATACAAGGGACGAAGGCAGTTGCTGGAAGAACGATTCCCGGGCGATGCTCTCGGGGCCGCCTGGTCGACGCATCTGTCCAAACAGCCTGGCACGAAGGTGACGGTTCAGGACGGGGCGATGGTGGTCGAGGCCAAGGCGAACTGCGTCGCCTACGCCGAGCGCGCCCTGCCGCCGGGAACGGCCCTGGTGGATTGCCGCGTCTACTCGGGGACGGACCAAGGCGCGACCTGGGGACCGGGCCTGTGCCTGGTCTGGCCTTCGAACAGGATCCTGCGCATCAACGTGCGCGCGGAGGGAAGGCTGGGCGTCGACGATGGAGCGTCGCAGTGGTTTGGCGGATTCTCGATGCCCGACACGTGGCATTGGCTGCGGATCAGGCTTGAAGGCAAGCAGATCCTGGCCGAGTGCTCCACGGACGGGCGCTTCTGGGAGGCCATTCACACCGCGGACCGCGCCCGGTTCCCGGGGACCCCGGTGGGCGTGCGGCTCGGCAAGATGAGCGGGGACGGCAAGAACACGGACCACCACGTGCTGGGTCCCCCCGGACGATGCGCCCTCAAGGCGCTGCGCGTGTTCGGCGACAAACCGTAGTTGGACCTCGCGACGATGACCTCAGGAGGAACGCAGCATGTTGCGAATGTGCTCTGTGCCACTGCTCATGTCGGCTGTCTGGATTTCGTCCGGGGCCGTTTCGGTGGCCGAGATCTGGGTCCTGGGTGATTTCGAGACCGAGGGCTGGGACGGGACGGCGCGGAGCAACGATCACGTCAAGCAAGGGCAGTTTGCCGCCAAGTGGTGTGACGTGCCGGAGCATTCGTTGGTCGGTCCGAAGCAGGTGCCCAAGGACTGGTCGAACTATGACCGGCTGATGTTCTGGCTGTACTCGGCCAAGGCAAACGGGCAGCGATTGACGATCCTGTGCAACTCGGAGGACAAGCAGGACAGGCAGGGGTCGGACTACTATTGCCATCACCTGACAGTCGATTGGCAGGGCTGGCGACTCATCAACCTGCAGCTCGGCACGGACATCCGGGCCGTTCGGAAGCCGAGGGGATGGCATGAGATCAACAGCCTGAGCATCCGGGCAAGCGGCTGGCGGAACACGCCGCTGGCGGACACGGTGCTTTATCTCGACAACGTCAGACTCGTCCGCAGCCCGGCGGCGTTGAAGGTCGATGAGCGCACGTTGACGCGAGAGGTCGACGGCGGCGTGCGCGTGACCTACACGCTGGGCGTGACCAACCGGTCCGCCAAAGCCCGGCCCTTCGAGCTCGAGTGGCGCGACGCAGCGACGGTTGGTCCGCGTCGAGGCGTCTACAAGCTGGTCGACCCGCCCCGTCGAACCAACGCCATCGCCCCGGGCGCGACGGCCTCGATCCGCGCGGTCTTGTCCGCCGCGGCCGCTGACCTGAAGCAGCGCGAGCCGCTGACGCGCGACGCCTTCATCCTGAGGATTAAGTCCGACACCCCAGACGTTCCGGGCCCACAGGTGACCCTCAGCGCGGGCGTTCCCCTGCCGAAACGCAGGCACCCGTTCCTGTTCGCCGACGCCCAAACGTTCGCGCGGGCCAAGGCCCGGGCAGCCAAGTTCCCCTGGGCCAAGAAGCAGCTCGACGGCATCGTTCGAAGCGCAGACGGGATCGTCAAACGCCCGCTGGACGTGCCCAACGAGTCCGGCCAATGGAGCCACCACTACGTCTGCAAGAAGTGCGGCGCTGGGCTCCGACACATCGACGATAAGCACGTTTGCCGGAAGTGCGGTGAGACGTACACGGGCTGGCCCTACGATCAGGTCGTCATCAGGAGGATCCATGGTCGCAACTGGGCGGACATCCGTACGCTGGGCCTGGCCTACGCCCTGACGGGCAAGGAAGCCTACGCCGTCAAGGCCCGCCAGATCCTGCTGGCCTACGCCGAGAAGTACACGACCTACGCCCTGCACAACGTCTGGGGTCGGGTGAGCCGATCGGCGGGACGCATCTTCGCCCAGACCCTCGACGAGTCGGTCTCCGTGATTGGCGCGGCGTGGGGATACGACTTGATCTACAACAGCCCCTGCCTCTCGGCCGAGGACAGGCAGAAGATCGAGTCGAAGTTCCTGCGACAGGTCGTCGAGACGATCCGCCGCCATGACGCGGGGATCAGCAACTGGCAGTCGTGGCACAACGCCGGGATGGCGGCGGTGGGGTTCTGCCTGCAGGACGACGACATCGCTTCGCAGGCCATCAACGGCAAGAGCGGCCTGCGGTTCCAGTTCGGCAACAGCGTGCTGAGCGACGGATTCTGGTACGAGGGGACAGCGGCCTACCACTACTACGCGCTCAGCGCGATCCGCTATGCAGCCGAAGCGGCGCACGCAGCTGGCATCCGCGTCTACGACAACGCGGCGCACAAGTCGCTCTACGCTGCGCCGATCGGGTACGTGTTTCCCGACCTGAGTTTCCCCGCTGTCAACGACAGCAACGTCTTTCGGATCACGGGCCAGCACGGGCTGTACGAACTGGCCTACACGCGGTTCGGCGATCCTGAGTTCCTCCTGGTCGCCCATCACGGCAAGCGGAACAGTCTGGGGGCGTTTCTATGGGGGCCGGACGAACTGCCGAACCCGCCGCCACTGGTCCTGGCCAGCAGGGATTTCCAGGGCCTGGGGGCGGCCGTGCTGCGACAGGGAAGCGGCAAGGACCAAATCTACGTCCATCTGGACTACGGTCAGCACGGAGGGGGACATGGGCATCCGGACAAGCTGACGATCATCCTGTTCGCACTGGGACGGCAATTGGCGCCCGACCCGTCCCGACTGGCCTACGCCGCACCGTTGCATCGCTCCTGGTATCGCCAGACATTCGCCCACAACACCGTTTGCGTGGACCAGGCGAGCCAACGGCCGGCCGAGGGCAAGCTGACACTGTTCGGTTCACAGCCCGGCCTGTCGGTCGCCCAAGCCGAGTGCGTAACCGCGTATCCCGGCGTGCAAATGAACCGGACCGTCGCGGTCACCGACCGGTACGTTATCGACGTGTTCGCGGTGCGCGGCGACCAGGCGCACACGTACGACTGGCTGTACCACAACTTCGGCCGGCTCGAGCCCGGCCTGGCCACCACCCCGCCTGATACGCCTCCGGGCAAGACCAACGGCTACCAGCACATGAAGGACGTGACCCAGGCCGAGACGGCCGAGTGCTGGACCGCCGATTTCAGACAGCCCGACGCCAACGTCCGCCTACGGATGCTCGGCGCTGCGGGCACGGTGCTCTACTTCGGGACGGGCATGAGCGAGAATCCTCCCCGTTCCTGCCCGATGGTGGCAGTGCGGCGCAAGACGAAGCGGACCACGTTCATCTCGCTCCTGGAGCCCTACCGCGACCGTCCCGTGGTCACGGGCATGAGAACGATTCCCGTGACTGGTGACGCTAACGCGCTGGCGCTGGAGATCACGCGTGGAGACACGCGCGACCTGCTGCTCATCGCCGATCGCGTTGGGATCGAGCGCGGATTCGGCGGCGTCAAGAGCCGGGCTCGGGCATGCCGGGTGACGGTTCGCGACGACAAGCCCGACAAGACGATCGAGATTGACTGAGGTCCGCCCGATCACGGCCTTGATGGGCGCAAAAAAAAGGCCTGGTCGCTGTAGATGGGCTAGGGGGGGATAACCCATCCGTGTGGATCGCGACCAGGCTTTTCGGTCTAGACTGACTTCCTCGTGTGGCAAATGGGCTTAGATCTGCGTACAGACAGTACCCTTGTCGCCCGCCCACTACAGTATATTGTTACCGATATCCAGCCGATGTCAAGCCAAATTGGAGCCCTGTTCGCCAAACATAACAGAAGATTGGCCGACCACGACCAGGGGGGGTACAATCCCCATCGACGAGCAACCCACCGGCGGAGACGCACAGGGGTGTGCAAGCCGCTGTACGCCAGCGTCAGGTAACCCCAGGCCGTCGGCGCAAGCATGCTGGTGCGAGGTGATTCGATGACAAGACTGGCTGTCTCAGGAGCTGCGGGTCGAATGGGACAGCGGATCATCGCCCTGGCCCATCAGGACGATCGATTCGAGATCGCCGCCGCCTTGGAAGCCGCAGGACATCCCGCCCTCGGCCGGGACGCCGGCGAGCTGGCCGGCGTCGGCCCGCTCGCAACGCCGATCCGGCCGCATGCCGACGCGGACGAGGGCGCCGAGTTCGACGTCTTGATCGACTTCTCCCTGCCGGCTGGGACGATGGCGTCCGTGGACCTCTGCCTCAAGGTCAGACGTCCCATGGTCATCGGAACGACCGGCCACGCCGACGAGGAACTGGCGCGAATCCGCGCCGCCGCCGAGACCCTCCCGGTGCTCAAGGCGCCGAACATGGCGGTCGGTGTGAACGTGCTGTTTCGCCTCGCCGGACAGGTGGCGGCGGCTTTGGGCGACGAATACGACATCGAGATCGTCGAGTCGCACCACCGGTTCAAGGCCGACGCGCCCAGCGGCACAGCCATGGAGTTGCTCAACCAGGTCTGCCAGGCCACCGGCCGCGATCCAACCAGCGACGCCGCCTACGGCCGGCAGGGACAGACCGGCCAACGTCCGCCGCGTCAGATCGGCATGCACGCCCTCCGCGTCGGCGACACCGTCGGCGAGCACGAGGTCCACTTCGGCTGCCTCGGCGAGACGCTCGTCTTGCGTCACGCCGCCCACACCCGCGACACGTTCACCCGTGGCGCCCTTCGCGCCGCGGCTTGGGTCGTTGGCAGGCCGCCCGGGTTCTACACCATGCAGGATGTGCTGTTTGGGAGTTGACCCCGCCGCCGTCATTTGCCGGCGTCGCTCGTGCGGAACCTCAGCGACGCGTTGGATGACCTCAGTTCGATCGCCCCCCCGCCACCGTTCAGCGTGGCGATGAGTTGGTTCTGGCTCGATTCGAGATCGGCGACGGTCACGTTTTTGAGATCGGCGTCGACGCGTCCGTCACTCGTCCGCATGTGAAGCCTTGCCTTGACGGTCGCAGGCACCTCAACCGTCACCCCGCCGTTGCTGGTCACCGCGCGGATCTCGGGGATGTCCTGCAGTGACGCAATCTCAAGATCGATCGGGCCGTTGCTCGCCCGCAGATCCACGTTCCCCCGGAGTTGCCTGGCCCGGATCCCGCCGTTGGCGGTATCGGTCTTCACGCGCTGATCCCCTACCCGGATCAGCTCGACCGAGCCGTTCGACGTCTGGATGTCCACGTCCCCGATGACGTCCTTGGCGACCACCTTGTCGTTGCCGGTTTGAATGCGCGTCGTCCCCTTGACGTTTGCGACGTGGACAGCCGCGTTGGTCGTTGAGAGGTCCGCGTCGCCTTCGATGCCGGCAAGCTTGATTCGCGCGTTGTAGGTCTTCGCCTTGACGGCAATGACGGGCGGGAGGGCAATCGTGAAGGACGCTCCGCTGCTGCCTCTGTATCTGACCGGCGGCACGCGGGCGGCGATCCGGAGCACCTCGGGCTTCTTCGGGTCCCGCTTGACTTCGATGACGATCTTCTCGGCGCTCGCCTCTGCCTCCGCCTGGGTGCGGCCGCGGGCGAACTTCTGGCCCTGGATGCGGATGCTCTCCTGGTTGGGATCGCCCCGCACCTCGATCGCCCCGTTTTGCGTCTCGACGACGATCTGGCGGATGCCCTTGGCCTCCGCAATCTCGTCGAAGTCAACCGTGGCCTGGAACGAATAGACCCGACACCCGACCAGAGGCATTGTCCCCACCAGGAGCAAGGCCGCCGCCCATCTCGTTCGTCTCATGGCACGCATCTCCCGCCAATGAGATGTGGTATGCGGAGTGTCACCGCGGCTGATCCCACCGGTCATTCAACAGGGCCCCCTACAACTTGGCAGTCGCTTCTGAGGCACAAGTATTTCAGCGGTTTGCCTTCCTGTCGCCTACGGTCCGCCGCCTTCCGTCGTTCGGAAGCGAACCGATCCGTGCCGGGTCTCCATGTCGATCGATCCCCCGCCACCGTTGACGGTGACGGCCAGCGTCCGGTGCTCCGATCGGAGGTCCGTGACGGCCACGCCCTTCAGGTCCGCATCGATGTCCCCAAAGTCGGTGTGCATCCGCAGCCTTGCCTGGACCGTCCTGGGCACCTCTACTTCCACGCGGCCGAAACTCGTGATCGCCTTGATTTCGGGCCTCTCCGGAACCGACAACGCGCGCAGCTTGACGAAACCGTGCCGGGTCTGCAGGTCGGCGGCGCCGTGCACCTGTTCAGCGCGGATGTCGCCGAACGACGTGTGGGCCTTGATCCGGTCGGCGCGAACCTCGGTCAGCTCGATATCGCCGTGGCGGGTGCCCACGTCCAGCTCCCCGTCGACCCGGTCAGCCGCCACGTCTCCGTACCGCGTCCGCGCACGGACCTTCCCCCGGGTCTTGAGGACCGAGACGTCCCCGTACTTCGTGTCGATGTCCAGGTCGTTCACGGCGTCGGTCACCTCGATCCGGCCGTAGGCGCTCTTCAGCGCGAGCGACGGCCCCGTCGGCACCGTGATCCGGAAATGCACCCCTTGGTCGCGCGACGGCTCGGTCAACGGAAGGCGGGCCACGATCCGCAACAGGCTCGATCGGGCCGGCTCCCGACGGACCTCGACCCTGATCCGCTCCGCCTGTGTCCGGGCCTCCTGCTCGGTCAGGCCCCGGGACCATCGCTCCGCCTCGATCTGGATGTCTTTCCGCTGGGGGTCGCCCTGGATCTCGATCGTGCCCTTCGGCGTCTCCACGACGATCTTGCGGATCCCATCCAGGTCGATCGCCCTGTCGAGGGCGATCGTTTCCCGGAACCCCACCGAAGCCCTGGCCGGATACGACACGCACCCGACGCTCTGAGCAACCAACAGCACGGTCCCCAGCACCGCCCATCGTGTCCGCGTCATGGCGATTATCTCCCGGTCGAGAAGTGAAGCTCAGGAAACCCGCGCGCCCGGGCTCCCACGAGAACGGAACCACCTACCCATCTATGGATAGTCGCTTCTGGCGCAGAAAGGTTAGCAGAATTCCGGACAGCGCCTACGTTTTTTCGGCGAGGCGGGTGCTCTCCGCGACAGACAGGCCTCAGTCCGTGCGTGGGTGGGCCCCGCGACTCCCCCTTCCCCCAAGCCGGCTGTTGGCGCCCCGGAGCACGCTGCCTGCGCAGTACCACACGCGGTCGACTCCTACGCGAGACTCCGTCGGCGGAGGCGGCCCTCGTCCCCGGATTTGCCCGGACGCCCGTAGCCGATCACGCGGTGGCGGTGCTGGGCCTCGATCTGCTTGGCCCATTCCAAGAGGCGATGCTTGTCCTGTCCGCAACGGTCAGCGATCTGGCGCCGGGCGGATCGAACGCGCTTCACAACAGGATCATCATGCGCCATGTTCGATCTCCGTTCGGGCAAACCGGTTAGCGGTTGCCATATTCCTCAACGGCCTCCAGGTAGCACTCGATCGAGGGGATCGGGACGGTGTAGGGGATGTGGTTGCCGACGGCGAAGAAGTAGCCCGGGCAGTCGCGGCCCAGATCGGCGCAGCGCCTGACCTCGGCCCGGATCTCGGCGGGGCCCTTGAACTGCAGGATCCGCGAGTCGATGTTGCCGATGATGACGTGCGTCCGGCCGTAGCGCTCGACGATGGTCTCCAGACTCGTCAGCGGCTCGAAGATGAAGCCCCCCGCCCCGGCGTCGGCTAGGTCGTCGATGAAGGCGTCGAAGTTCCCGTCCGAGCAGAACAGGACCTGGATGCCGGCCTCGCGGAGCGGCGCCCACATCCGCTTGTGACGCGGGAAGACGTATTGGCGCATCCAGTCCGGCGAGAAGACCGGACCCGATGCCCAGACGATGTCATCGTGGCACAGGAAGATGGGGACCTTCGCCCGGATGTGCGCCTCGACCACCATCATCGTGATCTCGAAGAACCCCTCCATCACGCGGTCGAAGCGGTCCGGATCCATCATGGCCGCGGCCATGAACCGCTCCCACCCGAACGTCACGATCGCCCAGGTGAAGACCGAGTTGTAGAACCCACCCGGGAAAACGGCCTCGGGATAGGCAGCCTGGCTCTGGTCATAGTGTCGTCGTACGTCCTGGGTGAGCGCTTCGATCGTGGGCAGGTTGGCGGCCTGGACCGGGTCGAACTTGAGGACATCCTCTTCGGTCTCGATCTCGTAGTGAGAGGCCCAGGGCGTCTCGGTCTCGTAGAACTTGGCCCGGCCCATGTCGGCCCGGGGCAGGCCCCAGTCGCGGCTGTAGCAGCTCCAGATGAAGTCGTAGTCCAACGCCCGGGCCAGCGCCGGGCCCACCTGGCTGCTCTGCGTCTCGTCCTCCGGGTCGATGCCCGTCACCTTCATGATGAACTGCCGGTGCGAGATGTACTCCGTCTGCGGGATCTGGTCGGTCATCTCCAGGCGCAGGGCCCTGGAACCCCGTTCGTAGCTCATGGAGCGTCGTCTCCTCCTCCCGAATTCGCTGAAGGTCGGAACCGGGGTGGGCCAATCCCCGACGGGCAGAAGGCGGCGCGCCCGCCCCCGGCGAGCCGGACTACTTGGCCTTCCCGACCGGCTCGAGCGTGACCTTGGGTGGGTCCACGAAATCCGCCGCCCATCGGTCGTTGAGCTTGCGATCGGGCGGCCCGTCATGGACCACACAGCGATAGCGGAGCTCGAGCGATTCTCCTGCCTTGATGGTGTACGCCTCCCGTTGGGCGAAGGCGTAGCAGAAGTACGGCATGCCGGGGTGGATCCGGACGGCGGTCGGATAGGTCGGGTTCGACGGGTGGTCGATTAGGGTCAGGCCGGCCTCGCCGCCCGTCGGCAGAACCCCGGCCATGTCTACCCACCGGGCCCCCTCGGTCCTGCCCTTCCGGGCGTCGTAGCCGTCGCTGGCTTCGATCTTGGGGCGCTTGGCCCCCAACCACTCCGGTCGACCGCGATAGGCCATGCCGCCATACGGGTACTTGGCCAGGACCACGTCCTGGTCGGCGGCGGTGTGGCGGATGTCGAAGTCGACGATCCACGGTCCGGTCGGGCAGGCGTAGATGCGACCAACCCAGGTCTCCTTGATCGCCACACGGTTGTTGGCCACGCAGTCGTTGTCAGCGACGAACCCGCCAAACACAGGTCCGCCCCCCACACGGTCCAGGCGCTTGTGGAGGGTTCGACCCCGCCTGGCCTTGAGGTTCCAGAAATCGGCCTTGTACTTGCCGATCTTGGCCCGCGTCCAAGCGAAGAACAGACCGCGCTGATGGGGGTGCGACTCGGGGAAATCGTCCGTGATGATCTGCCCGCACGGGGCCCACACCGGATGAAAATACGCCATCCGGTCGAAGACGTTCCGCTTGCCCGGCTCCTTCTGGACGAGCCCGTAGTTGTACTTGGCGATCGATCTCCCCGCGTGCCTGAACAGCAACGCCTTGCCCTTGTCGTCCTCGACCTGCACGTCCTTGGTTGACACGACGCGATCGGCTGCCCGCAACCGGAACCGCCGCACACTGCCGGCGGGGGTCTTGCCGGCAAGCGTGAAGACCAGGGCACCCGCCCCCGACGCCTTCATCGGCGGATCGGTCGACGTTTGCCATTGTGCCAGCAAGGGCTTGGACGACGCGCCTTGTCCCTCCTCGAGGAGTTCGAAGGTCCTCTGGGCCGATCCGCCTGGCGGCAAGATCTGTGCCCACGGCGCTGCGGTTGAAGCCGGCACCAGCACGGGGGTGTCGACCCGTTCATGCCGCCCCGCCTCAACGATGACGAGGGCGATGTCCTTGCCCGGCGAGGCGCTGGGTCCGTTTGCGGCGGCAACCGCCGACAACATCGAGACCAGGCCAGTCCACATGGTTCTGCCACCTTTCGCAACGGATAGCACGGGAGCGGACGCGGATGCCCCCTCCAGGAACCCTCTGGGGAGCCGCGCAGGGCACAAACGTCCGTTCGGCAGGAGCACCCAGCCGTCAACGCCGAGGTATGCTACCGGCTCTCCGGACCCGCGGCAAGACTGACGCGGCCCTTCGGATTCGCCGGTCTGGCCAGCCGCACCTCGCCGGGCCCAGCGGGGACAAAGAGACGAAGAACACGCGCGAAACCCGCTTGCGGGCACCCCGGCCATGTGTTACACTTACTCTATAGTACAACTCGAAAGGGCGATCGGTCTCGGCATAATATCACTCATATCCGTCATCCCTTGCAGTAGCGTATCGCCCTGAACATCGCGGTAGCAGTCAGGGCGCTGGTTGTGCGCCACTGGGCGTGCCATGTCGGCTTGTGCTGTCTGGTCACTTCGCGTCGTTGAGGGATGGGGTAGATATGGGTACTCACGTTACGGGCAACTGCCCGCACTGCAATGCGAACTACCGATTGCGGGCCTACGCGGTCGGCCGGCGAGCCAGGTGCAGGACCTGCAAGCAGGTCTTCGTCGTCCCTGGTGAGCCCAAGGACGCCGGGGTCGAAGACGATGTCGTCTCCTGGCTTGGGCCAGAGCTGAACGAGGAGGGCGGCGGCGACACAGACGACGACGAGGAAGAGGACGAAGAGTCCGACGCCCCTCCCGTTCCAGGCCTGGGCCGCCCGGAGGCCGAGGGCCATCACGCTGGTTCTCAGCCCGTCTGAGACTGGCGAAACGGTCAGGAGCTTGACACCACGTGAGCCCTGACACAGGCCCGCACGGGCCGCACGACCGACCTCTCCAGGGAACCACCCCGAGCGCACGCAGCTACTGAGCCAGGGCTCCGGCAGAATAGGTGTTGGCGCTATGTGCTTAAGACATTTCAAGACCAAGAGGTGACACGATGGATTATATAACAGCAAAAAGCTTGGTTGAGACGACAATGACCGGTCCGGTCGAGCCGACACTCTCGGCCTCAGCAGCAAGTGAACTGATGTACGCCTGTAGGGAAGTGGCGAGACAGGCCCAGGATTCCCCCGGCTATGTGACGCCACACCTGAGAGACTTGGCTCTCGAGGCAATCAGGAGGTTCGCTGCGAACGCTACGCCCCAAGCACAGAAGCTCGCTCTACGGGCCAGGGAGATCTTGGAGAGCGGGGCAGGGGCAAGCGCAGGTGGCGCTTCGGGCTTGGGCTTGTTCGCTTCGAAATGGAAAGGCTTGCTCCTGATGCTGGTGGCCGCAGCAGCGCTATGTGGTGGCGCATACTACGGCTACCGATACTTCGCCACAGGAGGATCTGACAAGGGCATCCGCCTTGGACCCCAGCAATACAGGCCGCGTGCGAAGAAGGAGGATGTGGATAAGGTCAAGAAGCGCGACACGGGTGCCATTTCGTCCTCCTGGCACGTCTGGTACGCGGATAATATTGCACTGAAACCCGTTATGGTCGGAACGAAGGAGGAGTACTGGGAGGTGGAGTACTGCTGCGACTATCCGGGTGGAGGCCATGCGCGCATCAAGATGGTCAAGGTGCCCATAGCACAGGGCACCACACGTCAGTCAGCCATCGCTAACGCGCTTCGCCAATTCCAGAAGGTCAAGCGTTTGTCTGCAAATAGCACGTTCGTATATGCTGAGTGGCTCGGCTGGCGGAACGGGCAGCGCCATGACATAGATGAGCTGAAGTAGCAGCGGGCTGAAGCAGGGCCCGATCCGTGTATTGTGGGGGGCTGCCAAACCCCTGGCCAGCCACGCCAGCAACGGGGTCCCTGCGAGCAACGACTGTGGGGGTCGCCTACGAGGAGGCCGCTGAGTCCTCCGACGAACCGTCGCTGCCGGCGTGGCCCCGCTCTGAACTCGATCCACTGACATGATCGAACTCGTCGCCGCGAAACGTCGTGCCCAGGTAGGTTCGGCGGACGAGCGGGTCGTTGATCAGGTCGCGAGGCGTCCCGTCGCGGAGGACCTTGCCCTCGTCGATGATGTAGCTGCGATCGGTGACCGACAGGGTCTCCCTCACGTTGTGGTCCGTCAACAGGATCGCGATGCCGCGGTCGTTCTTCAGATGCAGGATCTCTCGCTGCAAGTCCTGCACGGCAATGGGGTCAACGCCGCTGAAGGGCTCATCAAGCAAGATCAGGGACGGATCCGACACCAGCGCCCGGGCAATCTCCAGCTTGCGGCGTTCGCCTCCCGACAGCGTTCGGGCCTCCTGGCGCCGCACGATCGTCAGGCCGAACTGCTCCAGGAGTTCGTTGGCACGGGCCTTCCGGTCTCGGCGGCTTACGTTCTTGAGGGCCTGGAGAATAGCCAGGAGGTTCTCCTCGACGGTTAGCCTTTGGAAGATGCTGGGCTCCTGGCTCAGGTAGCCCATCCCCAACCGAGCCCGCTTGTACATGGGCAGCTTGGTTACGTCCTGGCCACCGAAGAGAACCCGGCCGCTGACCGGATCGATCATGCCGACCGTCATCCGAAAGCTGGTCGTCTTGCCCGCCCCGTTTCGCCCCAGCAGGCCGACGATCTCCCCCCGGTGAACCCTGTAGCTGACCTTGTCAACGACGGTTCGCCCCTCGTAGCGCTTCACAAGGTCGATGGTTTCTAGCAGTGCGTCATTCTGGCTGGGCAACGTGATTCGCTCCCGTTCCAGGCCGAAATCCCGTGTGGATAAGGTGTTGACAACACGCGTGGGCCCAAGCTCAAACCACAACCCCACACGGACTGCGGGCTTTGTCTACCACACCAGACGAAACGAAGCGCCGCGGCTGGCTCAGGGCCAGTGCCCTTCTTAAGTCCTTTTTGGATAACGACTTAAAGTGATCTCTGCTGCTGGTCTTGGCCCTGGGGATTACCCAATAGACGGATTCTAGTCACCTGGAGAAACACCCCAGCTTTCCAGTCTCTACTTCAACTCGCCTGCCAGCCATTGTGGATAACCCACTTCCAGCCGACATGTGCTAACCTCCAAGAAGCAGACAACATACAGAAACCCTCTGGCCCTGTCAATGCTTGGTGGTGGCGAGTTGGCGCATGAGGCGCTGCGCTTTGCCGGCCATCATCGCGTACGATCGATTGTCGAGAGGGGCTTGGTCGGATGAGATCGAAGGTCCCGATCCCAACCGGCCTGCGTCATAGGCACGTCACCCACACAGACGGGCCGATGGTTGTGAGCACCACATCGCTGCGTCCGGTGCTGAGCGGCCTGAGACGTTGACCCCAAGTGCGGTCGATCTATAATCGATCCTGAGAGGGCCCCTGTGGCGCTGCTTGCATGCTGTGCTGGGGGAACGTCCGTGAAGCGGCGCATCCAGTTCATCGTCAACCCCGTCTCCGGTCGCCGACGAAACACCGACGCGGTGGCCCAGCTGGTCGGCAGGCTCCGCGAAGACGGCGATTGCGTTGCCATCCACATGACCCGATTCGCCGGAGACGCCAGGAGCTTCGCCGAGTCGATGTCCCCCGACGTCGAGGCCGTCGTTGCCGTCGGCGGCGACGGGACCGTCAGCGAGGTCGTCCACGGACTGATCGAGCATCCCATTCCCATCGTGATCTTGCCCACCGGCACGGAGAACCTGCTGAGCCAGGAGTTCGGCCTTCGCGCCAACGCCCAGCTGCTCTATGACACCCTCAATGCCAATTGCCGGCAGTGGATTGACGTCGGTGTGGTCAACGGGAGGCATTTCCTGATCGTCGCGGGGGTGGGGTTCGACGCCGAGGTGGTACACCGACTGGTCGATCAGCGGGTGGGCCACATCACGCATCTGAGCTACTTCTGGCCTCTGTGGCGGACGTTCTGGGGGTATCGGTTCCCGCCGGTCCGGGTGACTGCAGATGGCGAACGGGTCTTCGACGGCCGAGGGCTGGCCTTCGTTGGGAACATCTCTCGGTACGCGATCGGATTGAAGATCTTACGGGACGCGGTGTGTGACGGGGGGTTCCTGGACCTGTGTGTCTTTCCGTGTCGGTGGCAGGGCAAGCTACTGTCGCATGCGGCCTGGACGGCGTTTCGCCGGCACGTGGGGCGGGACGGCATCGTCTACCGGCGGTGCCGACGGATCACGATCGACTCCGACGAGCGGATGCCGTTGGAGGTCGACGGCGATCCCGCGGGATACCTGCCGGCTCGTTTCTCGGTCATGGCGCGGCGCGGGATCTTCTTGGTCCCACCGCCGCGTTCGAGGAGACGGCGATGGTGGCGGCCGATGCGGTGACCATTGCCGACGGCGTGACCGTCGGCGGGAAGGGGCTGACCGTCGTCGCAGGCCCCTGTGTGATCGAGTCGCGCGATCACACGCTTCGGTTGGCCGAGGCGGTGGCCGGTGTGTGCGCCCGGCTGGGCCTGGGCGTGGTGTTCAAGGCGAGCTTCGACAAGGCCAACCGCCAGCACGCCGACAGCTTCCGCGGGATCGGGCTGGAGGCGGGGTTGGCCGTTCTGGCCGAGGTGCGGCGTGACCTGGGCATGCCCGTGCTGAGTGACATCCACGAGCCGTCCCAGGCGGGTCCCGCCGGCGAGGTCCTCGACGTCGTCCAGGTGCCCGCGTTCCTGTGCCGGCAGACCGACCTGTTGATCGCGGCAGGCCGAACGGGCCGATGCGTTAACGTCAAGAAGGGGCAGTTCGTCTCCCCGGAGCAGATGGCCGACGCCGCCGAGAAGGTGCGTCGGACCGGCAACGAGCGCGTGCTGCTGACCGAACGGGGCACGTTCTTCGGCTACGGCCGGCTCGTCAATGACATGACTGCCATCGAGGTGATGCGTCGGTTTGCGCCGGTCGTCTTCGATGCGACGCACAGTTGTCAGATGCCGGGCGGGGCAGGGGGGCAATCGGGCGGGCGTCCCGAATTCACGCCCGTCGTGGCGCGTGCCGCCGTTGCAGCTGGCGCGGATGCCCTGTTCGTCGAGACCCACGACGATCCACCGCATGCCAGAAGCGATGCCGCGACCGTTTGGCCCATCGACCGCTTAGAGGGGATGCTCGCAGAATCCGCACGGGTCTACGACGCACTGCACCGATGATCGACTGGAACGGTAGGGATTAGCAGGAGTCTATCCTATCGTCTCGAATCCCGCCGCTGGTCGGAACGGAGCAGGTCCTCGAGCCGCTCCTGCAGCTCGTCGAACAGATCTCGTAAGGGTTGACGAAGCTCGTCGAGATCCTGCTCGAGCTTCTCGCGGCGAATCGGATCGGCGGAGGGCAGCTCGCTCGCGATCCGCTGGAACAGGTCGCGGTTCTGGTCCGTGTGGTCCTTGCCCCGCTTTCGGATCTCCTTGAGCAGGGCCATCGCCTGATTGCTCTGTCCCTCGTCCAGGCGTCGCTGGCGGATGAATCGTTTCACGTAGGCCTGCCACTTGTCCAGCGGCAGCAAGGTCTGACGGCGAACGGGGGTGCTCGTCGGGCGTTTGGGCTTTGGATCCCTTGGTCGGCTCGACCTCCCGTCTCCCGTCGCTTTCGACGGCGGGTCAAACGCTGGGTCCGGACCGGATGCCGTCGACGACTCGGTGTCCAAGGACCGCGGTGAGATCTGCGCTGCCAGATCCCCCGGCTTGAACAGACCCCGTTTCCAGCGGCGCAGCTGCGTCTCCGCCGCCGAGAAGCCAGCCCAGATCTTGACGAAGTCCCCGTCCAGCCGCTTGCGCTGCTCTGGTCGAAGCAGGGGTTTGATCTTCCGCTGGGTCCCCCGCAGGGCCTTGCGAACGTCCTTCAGTACCGGCTCGACGGCACGAGCCATCTCGGCCACACGCTCGGCGGTGGGTGTCTCTTGGGCGATCTGCATCTCGATAATTTCGTTGATGATCGGCTGCAGCACGGCGCGATGCCGATTGAACAGAGCTGGATACCGGGCGAGCAGATCCTCCTTGAGGGCGGCGTACTGGGCCTCATCGAACGCATACTGCTCGGCGACGGCCTCGACCGTCCTGGTGAGCAGGGCGTCGATCATCCGGGGCGTCGGCCAGAATCCCGCGTCCGGTACGGCTGAGGCGGAGGGAGCGGGGTCAGGGCTCGGCTCGGCCGGGTCAGCTTGTACGAGCGCACACAGGCCCGCAGCCAGGCAAATGGACAGTCCGACCCGTCTGCCTACCCGCGTCCCGCGCCCGCCGAACCGGTCGTGTCGATCGACAAGACGCATCATTGCCGGGTGCCTCGGCGCTGCTTCTCGGACAGCAGCCCGTCCAATCGGCGGTGGAGTTCGTCGAACAGGTCGTCGATGGGACGACGGAGCTCGTGCAGTTGTTCCTTGAGCTTGGGCCGAGCCGCCGGCTCAGCCACACTGACGGCGCGCTCCAACCGCTTCAGCTCCTTTTGATGCCTGGATTCATAGGTCTTGGCCTGACTCCTAACCTCCTTGAGGATGGCCATGGCCGAGTTGGCCTGTCCCGTGCTGAGCCGGTGACGACTGATGAACTTCTTGACGTAGGATTCCCAGGTATCGAGCGATCGGGACGGCCGCCTGGTTTCTGCCGGGCGGCCCGACCCGGTCGGGCCCTTCTCACCGTACCTCGGCGGGCCCTTCGCGCCGCGCCCGGGCTTGAACCGGTTGGGCGATTCGCCGGACCGTGCGCTTCCCTCAGAGCGACCGCCCTCGCCAGGATCCCGACCGGAAGCAGCCGACGGAGACGGCAGGACCGGCAGTCTCTCTTTTGCGGGCACGCTCGGCAGAGGCGACCGCCAGGTGCGGGGGTTGAAGTGGCCTCGGGCGAGCTTGGCCACCTCGTTGTGGACGAAGTCCTTCTCGGCCCCAAACGACTTGTACTCCTTGTCCCACGTCTTGATCTGGTCGGGGCGGAGCACCTTTCGAACCGCCTTGTAGGAGCCGTCGGCCTCCTTGGCCGCCGCCTCAACGACTGGTTGAAACGCCTTCGCCCAGCCCGCCACCTTCTCAGCCGACGGCGCCTTGCCGACGATGGCCACCTCCAGGTACTCATTGATCAGCTTCTGGAGCACGGGGCGATGCTCCTTGAGGAACGCCGGCCATCGAGACATCACCTCGCGCTCGAGCACGGCGGATTGCTTGGCGTCGAGCTTATGGTGCTTGGTCAGGTCGCGGATCATGCGCCGCAACCCGGCCTCGATCAGGCGCTTCGGCGGCCAGGGCCCCTTGGGCACGTCTTGGGCGCCGGTCGGTGGGCCCGCTGGCTGGGCCGCGCACAAGGGGGAAGCGAACAGGGCAACCGCAATGAACGCTACGATGATGGTTGCTGCTTTGGACATCGCATGGGACCTCACTCGAGCCAAGGTACAGACCCCCAGCCCAGCACCGCGCTCTATCGGATTGTACACAGAACTCGCCCGACGGACGACAGGAACCCGGTTTTTGTCTAAGCTGGTGGGGTCATGCGGATTGTGGGCGGTCGATGGCGGCGTCGGAACCTGGCTTCGCCGCCGGGTCTGAACACCCGGCCGATGCCGGATCGCGTGCGCAAGGCGGTCTTCGAGACGATTGGTTCGCGGTGGGAGACGCTGGGCAAGCTCCCGCCCGTCCGGGTATTGGACGTGTTCGCGGGCTGCGGGGCGATCGGGCTGGAGGCCCTATCGCGCGGTGCGCGGTGGTGCGGCTTTGTGGAGCGCGATCACCGCGCCCTGACCGGGCTGCGGCGGAACCTGTCGGACCTGCTGGGTGACGAGGTGGCCGACCTGGCCCAGGTTCTGCGGACCGACGCGTTTCGGCCGACAGGCTGGGCGCCAACGCTGCCTCACACGTCGATCGAGCTGATCTTCGTCGACCCCCCGTACCGCGACAGCCGTGATAGCACCCCTTCGGGACGCGTTTCGCGGCTGCTGGCATCGCCGGCGGTGGCTGCGATCCTGGCGGACGATTCGCTCGTGGTCTTGCGGCATGAGGCCAAGGTGCAATACGATCGGTGTGCGTACGGATGTCTTGGCGCCACGGACGTACGTCGATACGGCAGCATGAGTATCACCTACATGGAGCGAAGCGAAGGCGCCGGGGCGTCGTGATCTGAGCGTCGGATGGGCAAGCGACAACGCTACAAGTACTTCGAGCCGGACGAGGCAGCCCGACTGGGCAAGCTGAACCTGATTGCGCGGACGGCCGTCGAGGGGTTCATCACCGGCTTGCACCGCAGCCCGCACCACGGCTTCAGCGTGGAGTTCAGCGAGCACCGCGAATACACTGCCGGTGACGACCTGAGGCACCTCGACTGGGTCGCCCTGGCCCGTACGGACCGCTACTACATCAAACAGTACGAGCAGGAGACCAACCTGCGGGCCCATATCCTGCTGGACGTGTCGGGCAGCATGGACTACGGCAGCGGGGGGATGACGAAGTTCGAATACGGGTGCCGGCTGGCGTCGATGATCGGGTACCTGATGGTCCGTCAGCAGGACATGGTCGGACTGGTGACGTTCGATCGGGCGATCCGCACGCACCTGCCGCCGGGCAGCACGGCGACGCACCTGGATCGGCTGTTCACCAACCTGGAAGAGGTGATGCCCGGCAACCTTACCGCGGTGAGCCGCACGTTCCACGACCTGGCCGAGAAGATCGCCCGCCGCGGCCTGATCATTATCATCAGCGATTTGTACGACGAGCCGGTCGACGTCATGCGGGCGTTGCGGCATTTTCGGCATAACAAGCATCAGGTGATCGTGTTCCACGTCTTCGATCAGGCGGAGCTTGAAATGCCGTTCAACAAGCTCGTCACGTTCGTCGACATGGAGACGCAAGAGAAGCTGCAGATCGACCCCAAGTTCATCCGGGAGGAGTATAAGCGGCAGGTGAACGGCTTTGTCGGGCAGTACCGCCGCGATTGCAGCGACAGCGCGATCGAATACGTCGTGGCCTCGACGGCTACGCCCTACGACGCGATGCTGCGGAGCTACCTGGCCAGCCGGCAGCGATTGGGAGTGCGGCGCTAGACCATGGTTGCCCAACTGACTATCGGCCCGTTCTCGTTCGCCCTGTGGCGGCTCCTGCCGATCCTGTTCGTGTCGGTCCTGATCCCGGTGGTGCTGCACCTGCTTTCGAGCGTGCGAGCGCCGCAGGTCTACTTCTCGACGTTGCGGTTCTTGCGTCTGTCGATGGAGAAGACGGCCCGCCGCCGGCGGGTCCAGCACTGGCTGCTGCTGTTGCTGCGGACGTTGTTGATCGCGCTGCTGTTGCTGGCGGTGACCCAGCCGCTGCACAAGCCGCGTCACGGGCTATCGGGCGGCAGCGCTCGACTGGCTGCGGCGATCGTGGTCGACAACTCCCTGTCGATGGCGGCCGCCAGCGGCCCCAGACGACGGTTCGATGCGGCCCGCAACGTGGCCAAGGACCTGATTCGAAGTGCCGGCGGTCCGCAGGAGCTCGTTCTGCTGTTCACCAACGGCCGGGCCGCCCAGGCCGAGCCCAGACTGACGTCCGACAAGGACATGAAGGATGCGTTGGACTGGCTCGACACGGCCGAGGTTGGGTTGGGGTCGGCCTCGATGGTGTCGGCCGTCCAGACGGCCGTCGAGACCCTCAAGCAGTCGAGCTTGCCCAACCGGGTGGTCTACGTCCTGTCGGACATGCAGGCGGGCACGTTCCGGAACCTGGCCACCTGCAAGGCCCTGACCGAGAATCCCGACCTGCCCGTCATGGTGCTGGACTGCGGACGAGGGGATCCGGCGAACCTGGCCGTCTCGGACGTCCAGATCAAGGGCCACGGCCGCGTGGTGGGGGCGACGCTGTTGTTCGAGGCCACCGTGTCGAACTGCGCGGCCGCGTCACGCCGCGCCCGGGTGGGATTGGAGCTCGATGGTCATCGACAGCAGCACCTGACCCAGACGGTGATGCTGACCGGCCACGGAACGCCCGGCAGCGAGCAGAAGGTCGTCTTCGAAACCGTGTTCGATCAGCCGGGGTTGCACCACGGTCGCGTCCTGATCGAGGGCGCCAACGACCTGCTGCCCGACGACGACGCCCGCGAATTCACGCTGCGGATCGCCGACCGGATCCGGGCGCTGGTCGTCACGGGTCCCGGCGGCGCGACCGATCCCACCGGGCCGGGCTACTACGTGATGGCGGCCCTGAAGGTGCCGACATCGATCTCGGCCGTCGTCAGCCCATTGGAAGAGGTGAGGACCGAAACGCTCGCGGAGAACGACGTGCTGGTTCTCTGCGACACGTCGAAGCTCAGGGCGGAGCTGGCTGAGGCCGTCAAGCGGTTCGTGGCCGGTGGTGGGACGCTGGTCGTGTTCCCGGGCCCGAACACCGACACGGCCGCCTACAATGCGCAGCTGGCCGACGCAGAGCGCCCGCTCCTGCCGGCCACGCTCGGCGAGCCGGTGGGCGATCCTGTCTCCAGACGTGAGGCCAGCCAACTGCTCCGTGTCGACATGGCCCACCCCGTCTTCCGCGATCTGTACGACACGCAGGAGAAGTACCGGTCGGTCCTCGTTTACTGTCACTTGACCACGGCGCTGCATCGACGTCGGCCGGGCACGCCGATCGCCTGGCTGGATCGCGACCGTCCGCTCTTGCTGGAACGGCGCTTCGGGCGGGGGCGGTGCCTGCTTTTCACGACGTCGGCGAACACCGTATGGACCAACCTGCCGACCAAGCCCATGTTTCTGCCGGTGCTGGTGCGGTTGTGCCTGGGGTCGGTCGAGGGAGCGGAGGAGGCGGGCTGGGTTGCCGAGGGCTCACAGGTGAATCTGGCCGTTCAGGGAGATCAGCCGGTCGACATCGACGTGATCCTGCCCGCAGACCAGGCCGGCCGGAGCGCGACCGTTCGCGTGCAATCGAAGCCCGGGGATCAGACCAACGCCGCGGTCTACAAGGAGACCTTCACCCGCGGCATCTACACGTGGCAATCGGTGGGCAACCCCGAGCAGAAGGGTCAGTTCGTGGTGGCCCCCGACGGGACGGAGTCCGATCTGCATGCCGTCAAGGCCCAGGAGCTGACTGATTCGTTGCCCGACCACCCGATCATCGTGGCCGGCAACCTCGATGAACTCCGCGACGCCGTCCACCGGGCCGCCCGGGGCAATCCGGTCTGGGACTACTTCCTGATTCTGGTGCTGATCATCGCGACCGTCGAGGCTTTGTTCGCCAACCGCTACCGCCCCGCCGAGACCCCCGTCTCCGCCGGCCAGACCCAACCTTCCGCCGCTGCATAGATGCCGTCTTCACCCGACGCGCGTTGTCCATGCGCAGAAGGTGCAGACAGGAGAGTCACAGGCGAACCGGCGCGGTTGGATCACGTGCTGCCGGCCGCCACGCCGATTTGCGCGATCGGCACGGTGACGCGGATCGTCCTGACGAACTGGCGCCCGCTTTCGATCTTGAGGGTGACCTGGACGTCGAACGTGCCTTCCTTGGTGTAGAGGTGTTCGGGGGAGGGGGTTCGTGCAATCGATCCGTCGCCGAACCGCCAGAAGTGCTCCACGGCCGGCGGGGACGATCGGACGCGGAACTTGACGGCCATCAGCTCGTCGGGCCGGCTGGCCTGGGCCGTCACCACGATCCACGGGTACTCGCGAACGCACCGACGGAAGAAGTCGTGCGCCACCTGGGGCAACAGGCGATGGTGGCCGGTGAGTTCCTGCGGGACCGCGTAGGCCATCCGGTGCTTGCGAAGCCACTTCATCGCATCCTTGGCCTGCGTCTTGAGCGGATCCGTGTAGCCGTACGACATCTGGACGGGCTGGTACGGGTTCAGTCGAGACGTGACCGGCTCGAGGAACCGTTCGTCGAAGTTGCCCTGATGGACGGCCAGGGCGCGGAAGACCTCTGGATGCCGCAGTCCCGTGAACAGTACCGCGTAGCTTCCGCCCGACCACCCCGTCAGGAACACGCGGGCCGGGTCGATGTTGTAGGCCGGCTTGAGCCGCTCGACGAGCGACAGGATTACACGCTCGTCTTGCTCTTGCTTGGCGATCTGACGACTGACGATGGGGAACAGCTTGTCGCTCGCCGTCCCCTTCAAGCGCGGGGCTACCACGACCACGCCCTGGTCACCGGCCAGGTGACCCCATCGCCCGATCTGCTGGAGCGCGGTGTCCCACAGCGGCGTCCCGTGACAGGTCACGATCAGCGACCACTTCTTGTCGGCCGTATGCGCCGTGGGGACGGCCAGGTAGTACGTCGTGCCCGTCTCGGGATCCACGTCCTTGACGTACCGGACGATGCTTTCATCCTTGGGCAGCCCGCTGCAACCGACCACACCGGCCAACGTCCAGCCCATCAGCAAGCACAACACCTCACAGCATCGCATCCTGTGCCTCACAACGGTGATGAGATGACTCCAACAGACCCGACCGAGTGGGGGGGAGTCCGAATCGAGGTCCGAATGACCGTGTCAGATCCCGCGCTGGGGTCGCGGCGGGCACGTGGCATGGGCATCTTGCCCATGTACCCTCACGGGCGAGACGCCCGTGCCACGGTGGCGCGGATTCATGCACGGTCATATGCCTCAGATCCCTGCCCAGCGATACAGACTGGGTGCGGGTCCTGCAGCCTCTGTCTTACCCGTACGAACGTTCCGAAGACGTCGAATGCGACTCGGGTCTCATTGCCGACGTTCTGTAGGTAGACGATTGCGTAGCCGCCTGCCGCGTCGTATTCCCAGGCACAGAGCATGTTGTCATCCTGGTGGATGTCAGGGACGTTGGGCCACGCCGCCTGTGCTCCGGTCAACGCACACAGGATGGCTTTAAAAACGGCAAGAACCAATCGGCTGACATCGAGCATGATGCGCTCTGCTCCGAGGGCGGCGGGCTTTCTCCCTATGATAGCAGCCTAATCAAGCATACCCGGCCACGCCGGCTTCAGGAAGGGGAGATGGGCAACGGGCGAGGAAGACCGGGACAGTCGCGTGTCGCCGCCTCCGCGGGAGCAGGGCGGCGGCGCTTGGGCGACAGGTCAACGGTCGCTGGCGTGAAGGATGGTCAGGCCGACGATCTCTTGGCCCTCGTAGCGGATGATGACGTCGTCGTCTGTCAGCTCGCTGTCGTCGGCGTGCGCGGGCTTCTTGAAGTTGATGTAGAGGACATCGGCTTCGGCATCGTAAGTCGACCACAGGGAGCGATGAGGGGTCTGCAACACCACGGGTACGAGGTCCAGATATTGCGCTAGTTCTTGGGGGGCCATACCTGTCTTCTCCGGCTCAGGCTGTCCAACCGCTTCGTCAAGAAGGCGGTGATGACGAATCCGTCCGCCGGGTCCACCTCTCGGTATACTACGACAATCGCCTTGCCTTCTTCCATAGCTCGGATTGCCAACAGCTCCCCGGATCCGCCGGCCAACACGCGATCGGCCACGGCGACGGCTTCCAGGACCTCCTCACGCAGGCCGGCCAACTCACAGTGCTGGTCGACGATGTGGCCCCAGCGCTCGTCGGTCAGGCGAATGGGAACACCCGCTCGCGATGAGACAGTGTTGGTCACACGACCGCCCCGCCGCACAAAGCGGCATCGTTCCTGGGCTCGATGCTACCGCGGCATGGGATGCACCTACGCGGTGACGACGACGCGCACTTGGACAGGTGATCAGGAGACCGCAGGTGAGCGGGTCCACCCCTGCCGCAGACGAAGACGCTGATGGGCGTCAGACGCCTTTCACCTGTTCTCCTGTTCCACTGCTCACCTGCTCTGTTTTCGAGCGACCGCTCGGAAACGGAGAGGGGGGGATTCGAACCCCCGGGACCGGGTTTACCCAGCCCAACGGTTTAGCAAACCGTCGCATTCAGCCACTCTGCCACCTCTCCGAGGCTGTCTGGCGTGCTCCGGTTTCCAGCGTGCGCCGCGCACTCGCCAAGTGTTTCCACGGTACCGATGGGTCCTGTCAGTGTCAAGGATGCGTCAGATGATCAACATCGCGTCGCCGTAGCTGTAGAAGCGGAGGTTCTGCTTGATGGCCCTCTGGTAGACGGCCAGGATCCGCTCGCGGCCGGCGAAGGCGAAGACCATCGCCAGCAATGTACTGCCGGGCAGATGGAAGTTGGTCAGCAGTGCGTCTACGGCCCGGAATCGATAAGGGGGATAGATGAAGATGTCGGTCATGCCCTGTCCGGGCTCCAGCTGGCCGTCGGCGTTGGCGCAGGTCTCCAGGACCCGCGAGGCCGTCGTTCCGACGGCTACGATCCGCCCACCCGCGGCCCGCGCCGCGGATATCGTCTGCGCCGACGCGGGGGTCAGCTCGTACCACTCGGCGTGCATGCGATGGTGTTCGAGCCGCTGGGCTCGGATCGGCTCGAACGTCCCCAGGCCGACATGGAGCGTCACCGGCGCGACCTTGATTCCTGCCGACGCCAACTCCGCAAGCGACGCTTCCGTCAGGTGCATTCCCGCCGTCGGCGCTGCTACGGCCCCGGGCACACGGGCGTAGACGGTCTGGTATCGCTGGCGATCCATCTGGTCGAGCTGGCGGGCCTGGTCGCCCGTCGGCGGCCGCTTGATGTAAGGAGGCAGCGGCGTCCGACCGATCCGTTCCAGCAGGGCCGTTGCGGGCTGATCCGGCTCGATCCGTCCCTCCCACAGGCCCCCGCCATGCGACGCCACGAGGTGCAGGTGTGCGTCGCCACCGATCAGTTCGAGGGCCTCGCCCACCTTGAGACGACCCGAAGGCCGCAGCATCACCAGCCACTCGCCCGACGCCTGCGACTGGAGGTACACCCCGTCGACCCGGCCACCCGTGGTCCGACGCGCGGCAAACCGTGCCGGGATCACGCGCGTGTCGTTGATGACCAGGCAATCCCCGGGGTGAAGGTACTGCGGCAGGTCCGCCACGCGGGCCAGGCGACAGTTCAGCGGCCCCGTGCGGTTGACCACCAGCATGGCAGCCTGATCGCGCCTTTCGAGCGGCTGCTGGGCGATCAGTCGATCGGGAAGCTCGTACCTCAGCTCGTCGACGTGCACGTCAGAAGGATCTTGCGGTTCGATTGGTCGATCACAGGCCCTATCGGGGCGCGGGTAGTTCTTTGACCGCCCACACCGCCGCCCATTCAGGCCGTATCTGGCAGTTCGGGCACGATGCCCGTCGCTTGCAGCATTCTAGCGGCCCGCCGACACTGCGGGCAATTCCTCGGCGGATGGACGACGGCGTGGGTGCGCACGATCAAGCACAGCTTGAATCGGCCAATCCCCCGTTCCCAGCCCAAGGTTCCGCCCGGACGCGGATCGCGTCAGGCCTGGCTCGGCAACGAGAAAGGCCTTGCGCTGTTGGCCCATGTTGCCCAAGGCATAGCGGGTGGCCGCCTCCCCCAGTCCTTCTTTGGGGCTCCGAGGCGTACGACAGCCTCCCGCAAATCGCAACGCCCCAAAGCCCTGGCGCGGGAATGCCGATATAGATGTCTGTAGCAGGTTGCGCGCCCCGCGGTTAGCGGGGAGTCGACCAGGGCCATGCCGGGGAGCAAACGTTGAGCGCCAACATGCCAGTAACTCAGCACGAACTGACAGCGGCTGCCATCAGCAGCCTGCCCCGCGACAAGCTCATACACGAGCTGTTGCATTTCGAGGGGGCAGTTCGATTGGACTTCACCGAGGAGTTTCTGGCCCGGCTCAGCGATGAGCGGCTTCGCCACATCCTGCTGGCTGCCTGCATCCATGGGCACCCCCGCCGGCTCCCGAGCGCAGGCGATCTGCAACCCCCCACGTCCAGCCTAAGCTCCTGATCCGGACCGACCTGAGGTCGCGCGGGTCTTGTGCGGTGCGGCGTTTCTGCGTGCCCTTGCGGCCTTGAGACCGGCGCGCCGATACGGGGCGCCCCAACGGCCGTGGTCCTTGAGGTCGCCCGCGCCTGACCGCTACAATCCGCCGCATGCGGGGCAATCGATGGTTTGACTACGCTGCCTATGCGGGACTGCGCGTCTTCTACGCCATCGTCCACATGTTCCCCATCGACATGAACCTTCGGACGGCTCGGCTGATGGGGGATCTGTGGTATTGGCTGAGCAAACGCCACCGCGAGCGCGCGATGGACAGCCTGCGACGTTCTTTCGGGTCGGAGATGACCGAGGCGGACCTGCGTCGGCTGGCGCGGCGGAGCATGCGGCAGATGACCATGATGGCCATGGAGGTCCTGTTCGAGCCACGGCTGATCAACGAATGGACCTGGCCTCGGCACATCCGGCTTCGCGGACTCAACGAGGCGTTGCGTGTGTTGCTGCAGGGCCGCGGCTGCATCCTGCTGACCGGCCACTACGGGAACTGGGAGCTGGTGGGTTTCACACTGGCGGCGTTGGGGTTCGACATGGTGGCCGTCATGAGGCCGCTGGACAACCCTTACCTCAACGAGTGGCTGGTGAGGATCCGAGAGCAGCGCGGGCTGCGCCTGCTCTACAAGAAGGGCGTGGCGCAGTCGGCGGACGACGTGCTCGAGTCCGGCGCGGCGCTGTGCTTCATCGCGGACCAGAACGCGGGTCGCAAGGGGTTGTTCGTGGACTTCTTCGGCCGGCCGGCCTCGACCTACAAGAGCATCGGGCTGCTGGCCATGCGGCACAACGTGCCCATCGTCGTCGGATGCGCCCGGCGGCTGAGCGACCGGTTCGACTACGAGATCGAGGTCAACCGCGTGATCCATCCCGAGGAGTGGACGGGTCACGCCGATGAGCTGTTGTGGATCACGCAGGAGTATACCCGCGCCATCGAAGCGTTCGTTCGCGTCGATCCGGGTCAGTACCTCTGGGTGCACCGTCGATGGAAGACCCGGCCGAAGGAGGAACTCGCCGAGCTGGCGTAGGGCGCCCGTGTGATTGTCGAGCTACAGTGAGCAGATGGGGCCGAGGTCGGATCATCTGCTGAGGGGCCAAACGATGAAGACCAGAGCCTTGCTGTTGTGCTTTGCGATGGGGATCAGTCTGTCGGTCGGTTGCAAGCAGCGCGACGCCGCGCCGGCTGCCGGATCGGCCTCCGGCAAGCCAACGAAGGATGCGAAGGCGGGCGGGGCGGCCAAGTCCAAGGGGGCGATCGGTCTGTCGGTGCTGACGCTGACCAACCCGTTCTTCAAGGTCATCGCCGATACGATGAGGACCGAGGCCGCCAAGCACGGCTACGACGTGATCGTCACCAGCGGCGAGTTCGACGTCGCCAGGCAGCAGAACCATGTCAAGGACTTCATCGTCCAGAAGGTGGCCGCGATCGTGCTGACGCCGTGCGACTCCAAGTCGATCGGCCCGGCGATCAAGGAGGCCAACGACGCGGGGATTCCGGTCTTCACGGCCGACATCGCCTGTCTTTCGCCGGAGTCGAAGGTCGTCTGTCACATCGCTACGGACAACTACCAGGGCGGACGCGAGGCATGCAAGGCCATCATCGAAGCGCTGGGCGGCAAGGGCAAGGTCGCCATCCTCGACTTCCCGATGGTCGAGTCGGTCATCATGCGGACCAAAGGGTTCAGAGCCGAGCTGGCTGAGCAGAACAAGAAACCCGACGTGGACATCCAGATCGTGGCGACGCTCAACGGCGGCGGGGTGAAGGACGTCGGCTACAAGGCGGCCGAGGACCTGCTCCAGGCCCACCCGGAGGTCCAAGGCATCTTCGCCATCAACGATCCGTCCGCGCTCGGCGCCCGGGCGGCACTCGAGAAGGCCGGCAAGGCCGATCAGGTCGTCCTGGTCGGCTTCGACGGGCAGCCCGAGGGTAAACAGGCCATCAAGGACGGCAAGATCTACGCCGATCCGATCCAGTTCCCCGACCAGATCGGTGCCAGGACGGTCGAGGCCATCGTCAAGCACTTCAAGGGCGAGGAGCTGCCCAAGGAGATCCTGATCCCGACGGCCCTGTACCGCAAGGCCGACGGGATGAAGGACCCGGAATTGAAGTAGCCTGTCTGCTTGCTGGGCCCGCGACGCCTACCGCAGCCGTCGCACGAGCACGAACATCCCCAGTACGCCGAGCATGAGCGGTAGCATGGGCGGGACGCCACCGCCACAGGTGAAGACCGCCACGACACTCTCGTCGCTGTTCATGACGATGGTCGTGGGGTTCGCATATGGATCGTCGACGTTTCCCTGCCAATGGTTGAAGCCGTAGAGGCCCCCCGAGGCATGGGCCGTCAGCGTCACCTCTTCGCCGGGCAGATAGAAGGGCCCGAGTGGCAAGGCCTCGACCCAGCCCTGGTTCGCGGGGCTCGCGGCGGTAGTGAGCCTGTGGTACTCACTGCCGAGGTGGAGGATCCCGCCGTGCCCGCCGACGATGTAGACGTCGGTGGCGCTGCTCCCCCAGGCGCCATCGAGGTCCTCGAGCCAGCCTACCCCGCTGGGCATCGTTGTCCAGCTGCTTCCGTCGTAGTGAAGGATCGTTCCCTCGTTGCCCGCGACGTAGACGTCGTTCGGCCCGCTGCCCCAGACGGCGCGCAGCAGTTTCGTCGAGCCGCTGCTCATCTGCGTCCAGCTCAGGCCGTTGTAGCGCACGATCAGGCCGCCGTCGCCCACGGCAAAGATGTTGCTGGCGCTGGTGCCCCAGATGGCCAGCAGCCGCCCGGTCGTCCCAACGGTCATGGGCGACCACGTCGAGCCGTTGTAGCGCAAGATCGTCGTGTCGTACTCGAACCCGTTGAGGACCCCGCCCACGGCGTAGATGCTGCTCGCGCTGGTGCCCCAGATGTCGTTCAGTGATCCGGTCGTCCCGCTGCTCATGGCCGACCAGCTCGAACCGTTGTAGCGCAGAATGGTGCCCTCCGAGCCTACGGCGAAGACGTTGTTCCAGGCGGTTCCCCAAACGTTCCACAGGGCGTCCGTGGACCCGCTGCTCACGGGCGACCAGGACGAACCATTGTAGCGCAGGATCGTCCCCAATTGGCCGACCACCCACACGTTGCTCGCTGAAGTGCCCCAGACGCCCAGCAACGTCATGGTCGTCCCGCTGTTCAGGGACGACCAGGTCGAACCGTTATAGCGGAGGATCGTACCTTCATCGCCCACGGCCAGGACGTTGTTTGCGCTGCTGCCCCAGACGTTCCACAGCCACTCCAATGTGCCGGTGTTCATCGCCGACCAGGTCGATCCGTTGTAGTGGCTGATCGCGCCCCTGAAGCCCACGACGAACAGGTTGCTCGAACTGGTGCCCCAGATCGCACTGAGGTGCCCTGTCGACCCGGTATCGATGGTCGACCACGTCGAGCCGTTGTAGCGGTAGATCGTGGAGCCAACCCCAACGGCGTAGATGTCGCTGGGACCCGTGCCCCAGAGCATGTCGGCGTAATACGGGCTACCCGACATCTCCGACCAGGTTGAGCCGTTGTACCGCAAGACCGCTCCGCCCGAACCGCCGGCGAAGACGTTCGTCGAGCTGGTCCCCCATATGCCCGAGAGCTCTCGGTACGAGACGTCGAGCATCACCGACCAGCTTGTCCCGTCGTAGTGGAGGATCCGACCGTCGTACTCACTGCCGTACAATTGGGACCCGACGGCGAAGACGTCGCTGGGTCCGCTTCCCCAGACGCCTGCCAGTTCAAAGGTCGTGCCGCTGGTCATCGACGACCAGTTCGAGCCGTTGTAGCGGAGGATCTTGCCGTTGTCGCCCACCGCGAAGACGTTGTTCGCGCTGCTTCCCCAGACGGCCTCCAGATCGGCGGTCGTGGGGCTGCTCATCACCGACCAGCTCGATCCGTTGTAGTGGAGGATCGTGCCGTCATCGCCCACGACGAAGACGTTGCTCGCGCTGCTGCCCCAGATGCCGTTGAGGTTCGAGGCGGTCACGGCGTCCATCACCGACCACGTCGAGCCGTTGTACCGCAGGACCATGCCGGCGTGCCCCACGGCAAGGATGTTGCTCGCACTGGTGCCCCAGACGCCGCGGAGGTAGTTGCCCTGCGGCAGCGGGTTCTGCCACTTCCATATCAGGCCCAGTGCCGACGTGGGGGCAAGTCCACTCGCAACCACCGCAACGGTGAGTAGACCCACCCACCTGCTGCGATGCCTGCCATGCTTCGTTGGATTCGAGGTGCCAATCATCTGCATTTGTCCTTTCTCTGCAGTCTCCCTTGCCGCGACCGCTTCTTTCTCGCCCCGGGACCCAGCGTCCGGGTTTCTAGACAACCTGTCAGCTCGGGAACACGCCGCGGGAATTCGGGTCATTCAGGTCCGACGCCCAGCCCGGGGCTCCTGACGCCAGGGAGGCCCGGAGTCGCCGATTCAGATCCGATGTCGACCGATGTTCAGCTCGCCATTCCCCCGCCTTGCTTCTTGCTCCCACGCGCCTGCGGCGCTCACCTCCGATACGGGCAATCCCCCTTGGTTAGTCATCACTAATTCTACGCCGGGGCCATGGCCTCAGGCAACCCCTGTTTCCGCAAACCTTCGTTGTAGATGCCCTTACAGAGCCGGGCCATCCCCGGCCCGGATCCCATCGCAGGCGGCGGGGGCGGACTGTCCCTCCGGGGAGGCTGGCGTTATACTGCCGCTGTGATGGCGTAGAGCATGTCGGGTCCTCCGGACGCACGGAGTCGACGATGGCGATTGGACGGGATTCCCTGGCAGTCCGACTTCCGCTTCTTGTCTGGATCGGCGCCGCGTGTGCATGCACGTCGGGATGCGGTGTGCTGGTTCCGATGTGCTACGACGCGAGTCTCAAGGCGCACGTTGGGCGCGGCGGACTGGTGGGAAAGCGGTATGTCCTGACGCAGGATGTCCTGGTGATTCGCGAACCGTGGAAGCGCGCGGTCATCGTGCCCGAACCGCGAACGGACTGCGGTAGGGCTCGGCAGATCCGCCGACCGGCGCGCCCCGTAGGCGGTGCGTGGGGAGTGTGGGGCAAGCGGCACCTTGCCAGCCTGGATCCAAACCGCACGTCAAGCGGGGAGGCGGGGACGCTCGCGAAGGGCACACGCCTGAAGATCGTCGCCGTCATTGCCGAAGTCATGAACTACCCGCCGCCGGTCTACTACGTCCAGGGCCGAATCGAAGAAGGACGGTTGAAGGGAACTCTCGCCGATGTCTCGCATGTCATCGAAGAACGCGTTCCGCCGGAGAGCAACTGGCGCAAGCTGCCCAACGTCGCCGACGAGCAGTACCTCAGCCCTCTCGTGCCGACAGAGCCCAATCGGACGGTGCCGGCTGTCCTCGAGGCGCTGCACAGCAGACACTGGGCTGTGCGCTATCGTGCGGTGCAGCTCCTGGGGGAGATCAAGGGGGACCCGGCGATCACCGTATCGGTCCTTCTGGCCGCCATGAAGGACAGAGACTCGGAGGTGCAGTGCGAGGCGATCGAATCCCTCGGACGCATCGGCCCCGCTGCCAAGGCTGCCGTTCCTGCCCTCGTCGAAGTGATGAAGACGAAGGACATCCCCAGTGGGTATTCCCGACGGGCGGCCGAGGCCTTGGCAAGCATCGGCAGGCCGCTTTCGCCTGCACTTCTGGATGCGCTCAAGGATGACGCGTGGCCGAACCGATTCATCGCGGCCGAGGGGCTGGCAAGCCTTGGGGCGGAAGCGGCGGGGGCGTTGCCTCATCTCATTGAGTTCCTGAGGTCCGACCCCCCGAGCGCTGCGGACAAGACGCCGGAACATATCGGCGGGGCGATCCATCGGATTGCAGGGAAGGAAGGCGTAGCGGCCGTCATGGAGCTCCTGAAGGATGCCAGAGACAACGTGCGCGGCAACGCCGCTCGTGCGTTGGGGGAGATGTCACCGGAGGCCGAGCTAGGCGTCCCTGCCTTGATGGAGATGGTGGTGGGGGAGAGAACCTTCAACCGGATGTATGCGATCGATGCCCTTGGAAAACTCGGTGAGAGGGCAACCCCAGCGATCCCTGTGCTGACGGAAGCCATGTGGGATCGGTCTGAAGCAGCGTACGTTCGCGCCAGGGCAGGCCAAGCCCTGGGTAGGATCAAACCGATCCCGTAGGCTCCGGCCACACCGCGGGGGTTGCGGGGGGTCTCCGCCACGCCAGGCATTGCGGTTCGCACGGCGCACCCCACACCTTCTTGTTGCCCCCGAAGGCCCAAATGGTGAAACCCGGTTTTCGGTTGGGGTATACTCCCTGCATGATCGGCCCGCAGAGCACATATGATCGATCCGCCGGCATTCCGCTTCTCGTCATGGCGGGCATGGACAAGTCATTCCCCGGGGTCCGGGCGCTGCGGGAGGTCGACCTGACGCTGCAGGCCGGTGAGGTGCTGGCGCTGGTCGGCGAGAACGGGGCGGGCAAGAGCACGTTGATCAAGGTGCTGAGCGGCGCGCACCTGCCGGACGCGGGGACGATCCGCATCGACGGGCAGGCCGTTGTCATCGCCAACCCGATTGACGCTCAGCGGGCGGGCGTGGCGGTGATCTACCAGGAGTTCAACCTAGTCCCCTCGCTCAGCGCCCGGGAGAACATCTTTCTGGGTCAGGAGCGGACCCGCGCGGGGTTCGTTCGGCATCGCGACGAACACCGCCGGGCCGCAGCGCTGTTCGGCCGCGTCGGCGTGCAGATCGATCCCGACGCCCCGTGTCGGTCGCTGACGGTGGCCCAGCAACAGGTGGTCGAGATCGCCAAGGCGCTTTCTCTCGACGCCCGTATCATCGTGATGGACGAGCCGTCGGCGACGCTGACCGGTCAGGAGGTCACGCGCCTGTTTGCCATCATCCGCGAACTGAGGGATCAGGGCATCGGCGTGGTCTACATCAGCCACCGCCTCGAGGAGGTCTTCGAGATCGCCGACCGCGTGATGGTCATGCGGGACGGCGAGCACATCGCGACACGCCCCGTCGGCGACGTCACGCGGGACGACCTGATCGAGATGATGGTTGGCCGGAAGCTCGAGAACGAGTTCCCCACACGGCGCGCCGCCGTTGGCGAACCGCGCCTGGTCGTTCGGAACCTGAGTCGGGGCGACAAGGTCCGTGGCGTTTCGTTTTCGGTCCGGGCTGGTGAGGTGGTCGCGCTGACCGGCCTGGTCGGCGCTGGACGGACCGAGACCGCCCGGCTGGTCTTTGGCGCCGACCGACCCGACGGCGGCTCGATCGAACTGGACGGCAAGCCCCTGCGGATCCGAAACCCTCGCGACGCGATCCGTCGCGGCATCTGTCTACTGACCGAAGATCGCAAGGCCCAGGGTCTGGTGCTGGGGCTGTCGGCGCGGGAGAACTTCGCGTTGCCGAATCTGCCGCAGTTGAGCCGCGCGGGGTTTGTGAAGCGCCGCGAGGAGCGGGCCGGGTTTGCACGCTACGTCGACGCGTTGCGGATCAAGATCCCCCACGCCGAGCAGCTAACCCGGAACCTGTCCGGCGGAAACCAGCAGAAGGTGGTGCTGGCCAAGTGGCTGGCGTCGAACTCCGAGGTGGTCATCTTCGACGAACCGACGCGGGGCATCGACGTAGGGGCCAAGTACGAGATCTATCTGCTCATCAACGAACTGGCCGAGCAGGGCAAGGCGATCCTGATGATCAGTTCGGAGTTGCCCGAGGTGCTGGGCATGTCGGATCGCATCCTGGTCATGCACGAAGGACGGATCACGGGCGAGATCCCCGACGGCGCAGAGGCCACGCAGGAGCAGATCATGACGTTGGCCGTGGGATGACCGGGACGCTGGTGGTAGGGACGGAAACTGCGCATGGGAAGGTCGAGCGTCAGTACGATGCTGTCTCGGTTCGCGTCGGACTACGGCATGTTGCTGGTCCTGCTGCTGTTGTGTGCCCTCTGCAGTTGGGTCACGTGGGCCGAGCAGCACCCGACCGGTGCAGCCGCGGGCGAGGGGCTGGCCGCCGATGTCGTCGAACGCTTCGGCAGCTCGGCGCGGGTGATCGTGGTGGCGCGGGCCAGCCAGGAGGACGCGGCCTTCGCCGATGCGCTGCGGGCCGGGCTGGCCTCCTCGGGCGTGACGGTGCTGGCCACCGTCAAGGGGGATCCCGCCGACGCCCGACGAGCCCTGCAGCAGGGCGCCCAGAAGGGCGATCGGCTGGACGTGATCGCCTGTAACCAGGCCACCGCCGAGTGGGCCGTTTTCGATGACCTCGAGGGCGAGTTTCCCCAGCTCGGCCAACCCGTCGTCGTCATGCCCCGCAGCTACTGGTGGCCGAACTTCCTCAAGCCCGACAACCTGCTCAACGTCGCCAACCAGATCGTGGTGATCGCGATCCTGGCCATCGGCATGACGATGGTCATCATCACCGCCGGTATCGATCTGTCGGTCGGCAGCCTGATCGCGTTGTCGGCCTGCGTGCTGGCTTTGTTGATCCGCGACGTCGCCGGGGCAGAGAACGCCGGCACGACCGGCATGGTCCTGGCGTGTCTGGGCGGCATGGCGGTCTGCGGACTGGTGGGGGCGTTCTCCGGGGTGATGGTGGCCGTGTTCGCGATCCCGCCGTTCATCGCGACGCTGGCCATGATGTTGGTCGCCAGCGGACTGGCCTTCATCCTGGCCGAGGGGCAATCGATCTACCAGCTCCCCGCTCAGTTCATCTGGCTCGGTCGCGGGACCGACCTGCTGGGCATCCCCAACGCCGTGCTGCTGATGGCCGTTCTCTACATCGTCGCGCACGTCGTCATGACGCAGACGGCGTTGGGTCGGTACATCTACGCGGTCGGCGGCAACCCCGAAGCGGCGAGGCTGTCCGGCGTGCCCGTCCGGCGGGTGCTGGTGTTTGTCTATACGATCTGCGGCGTGCTGGCGGGTCTGGGTGGCGTGGTGACGGCCAGTCAGCTCAAGAGCGGCCTGCCGACGTACGGGTTGATGTACGAGTTGTACGTCATCGCCGCCGTCGTCGTCGGCGGGACGAGCCTGTCCGGTGGCGAAGGCAAGATTCTCGGCACGCTCATCGGCGCGTTCATCATCGCCGTCATCCAGAACGGCATGAACCTGACCGGCGTGGAGAGCTACACCCAGAAGGTCGTCCTGGGCATGGTCATCCTCGGTGCCGTGCTTCTCGACATGCTCAAGAAACGGGGCGGGGGTCTGTTCCGCCGCGGGCGATCGGCAGGCTAGTGGTCAGTCGCCCGTGAAGTTGCGGGTTGCCGTGGACGCTAGGCCCCAGACCTCAGGCTTCAGGCCTTTGCTTCTGATTCGTCGCGCCATCTCTGTGGCCGGACTCCTGTACTTGCGCGAAGGCTTGCCTATAATTGACCGTTGCGAATGGGAGGCGAGGTCCCGCATGCGTCTTCGTCTGGACTCCATCGACCTGAACCACGTGCAGGTCCCCCTGCAGGCGCCGCTCCAGGCGGATGCGTCGGGGGTGCTTGTCAAGGACTCGGTGGTGCTCAGGCTGCAGACGTCGCGCGGGACGGGCTGGGGCGAGGCGTCCATTCCCATCGACCCCGAGAAGCGCGAGGACCAGACCGTTGACGCCTGCTGGGAGGACCTCTGCGATCGGCTCGGGCCGGCCTTGCTCGCCGAGGGCAACGTCGAGGTGGAGGGGTTCGCCGATATCCTGAACCGCGCCGCAGAGACGACGTGTGCCAAGGCCGGTCTGGAGATGGCCGTGTGGCATGCCGCCGCGATGGCCCGCGACGTGCCGCTCTACGCCCTGATGGGGGGCGTGGGTCGCCCGATCCCTTCGGGGTTGTCGATCGATGCCTTCCCGTCCACCGTGGACGCGCTGTTGGAGCGCGTCGAGCAGTACCTGAGCGATGGCTACCGTCAGGTGAAGATCCGCATCCGGCCTGATTGGGACATCGAGCCGGTGGCCCGGATACGCCAGCAGTGGCCGGATCTGCCGTTGGTCGTTGACGCTGGTGCCAGCTACAGAGCGGAACACATCGGCACCTTCCGGAACCTCGACAAGTACGGACTGGCCGCCATCGAGCAGCCCTTGCCCTCGGATTCGCTGACCGAGCTGGCTCAGCTGCAGGCGGTTCTCGACGCGCCGATCTGTCTGGATGCCTCGAGGATGGACGTCAGTCTGATGCGCGATGTCGCCAAGCGACAGGCGGCCCGGATCGTTAGCATCAACATCCAGCGCGCGGGGGGGCTGACCGAGGCCCTGCGACGCCGCGAAGTTGCCTGCAAGACCGGGTTGACCTGCTGGGTTGCCGCGACGCCCGACCTCGGGATCGGCGCGGCGGCGGGGCTCCACGTAGCCACGCTGGATGGGTTCGACCATCCGACCGATATCGGATCCGCCAGCCGGTGGTTCGCCGACGACCTGCTCGAGCCGCCCATCGTCGTCGACGCGGGGGGATACCTGCATCTGCCCGACGGCGCCGGTTTCGGCTATCGGCCCAACCGGGAGAAGGTCGAGAAGTACAGCATCCGATACGAGACCCTGACGGCATGACCTCGCGAGAGTCGCCAGGCCGATCTTCCGATCCGCCGGCCCGGGGTCCGTCGGCACGTCCGCGACCTTCGGCGTTGTTCCTGGACTTCTACGGTACGTTGACCTCATTGGCCCGCGAGACCGTCGAGGGGATCTGTGCACGGGTCATGGCCGACGTGGGCGTGGACGGGGAGGCGGCAGATCTGGCGGCGGCCTGGGGCCGGCGGTTCTTCCAGTTGATCGAACGGTCCAACCTTGATGAGTTTCGGACGTTGTATGCGTGCGAGCGCGACTCGCTCATCGACCTGCTGGCCGAGATCGGGCATCCGCTGGACGGCGATCCGATCCGTGCCGCCGACGACTACGTGAGGCCCATGCGGGACTACCTCCGTCGCCCGCACCTCCACGACGACGTGCACGAGGTCCTGGGGCAACTCGACGTGCCGATTTGTCTGGTCACCAACGCCGACCGCAACGACGTGATGGCCGCCATCGACCATTACGGTCTGGACTTCGACGAGGTGGTGACCAGTGAGGAAGCGCGCTGCTACAAACCCGACGGCGGCATCTTCGAGTTGGCGTTGGCGCGAACCGGCTGGTCGCGCGACCAGGTCGTCCACGCCGGCGACTCCCGCCACAGCGACGTCGACGGCGCCAACCGGGCCGGCATCACCAGCGCCCTGATCGACCGGGCCGGTCGGATCAGCGACGTCGGCCAGGCCGTCCCCGACCACACCTTCACCGACCTCCGCGGACTGCTGACGCTCTTCTGAAGTGGGCGTGACAGGTCGTCCGCTCTCGATAGCAACTCGTAGGCGGGGAAGAAAGGGGTCAGGCATCTTTCGCCTGGGACACGACTCTCGCAAGATCGGTTCAGTGTCGCGGCGAAAGCAGCCAGACCCCTTTCTTCCCTTCCGAGATGCTCCTACGGCCGGCTTGCGATGGCGTGAGCGAGGGGATTGACGATGGACGGAATCACGTGGTCGGTGGCCAGGCGACCGGCGTGCTCGCAGAGATCGTCGTAGGCGGCCATCAGGTCGCTTCCCTCCCCGGTTCCCCAGTACCGCCGAACGTTCAGGCTGACGGTCAGCGGCCTGGGCTCGTATTGGCCCTTGCTGGCCTCGTAGGTGGTGCTTCGGCTTCGCAGCTCGACGTAGGCCTGTAGCTCGCAGTCGGGCGTCAGGGCGATGCCGACGCAGGGCTGGCACTCGATCACGTGCGTCGCGTGATCGCCGGCCAGCAGCGACGTAAAGGGATGGTCCCCGAGCAACGTCTCGGACACGAGTTGGTCGTGGTTGCCCCCGTAGTCCAGATCGAACTCGTAGACCAGCTCGAGCCGGTCGGTGTCGAGGTCGCTCAGCGTCAGGTGGTAGGGCGCGTGCTCGAGCACGACCGCGGCCAGTTGGCGCGGCCGGTCCATGTCCGGCGGGTTGACGTCCCCGAAGCGCAAGCAAGTCCCGTCCAGACGAAGCCACATGTGGCTGGGCAGTTCGGGATTCTCCTCGAGCGTCAGGCCCCCGCTGCGCCGATGCCGCAGTCGATCCATGCTCGGAAACGCACGGCGAACCCGCTCGAAGAAGGGCAGCACGGTCTCGCGGTTGTCGGGCAGCTTGAGCTTCAGATGCAGCCGAACGCCCACAGAGAACTCATCGCAGATCGCCCCGAAGTAGGTGCTCATCCAGACTACTCCACAGGAAAGGTTCAGAAAGGGAACAGGCACCCCGTCGTCACGTGGTCTTTCCTCGAAAAACCGTGCGTATCCGGCTCGGAGCCAGTCCCCTTTTTGAACCAGGCCGAAAAGGACACGCTCGCCACCGATCGATTATGATCATCGGCCCCGGCGGGTTCAAGATCCGGCGCCACGCGATTCGCGGCAGATCCCTATTGGGCGACACCGGGGGACCGATCGGGCTCGAGTCCCCCGCTCAAGAGGATCCAGGCACACAGCGCTCCCAGCGGGACCCAGGCGAGCACGCCGAGATACTGAACGAACACGAAGCTGGGTCCGCCGGAGAACAACAGCCCGGTCATCGACACGCCGATGGCGTTCGTCGCCGCGTGGGCGAGGCTGGCCGCCCAGACACTTCCCGTCCTGAGCCGAAGCCAGCCGAATATGATCGATAGCATGACCGTGCAGACCGGAAACACCAGTGCTCCGAGCAGCGGATGGTCCGGGTAGTTGTATCCCCGCAGGTTGACCGGATAGTGCCACACGCCCCAGATCAGGCCGGTTACGACCGCAGCCAGCGCCGGACGATGTGCCAGCAGCCGGATTTGGAGATATCCCCGCCACCCGAACTCCTCTCCCCACAGGATCGGGGTGGCCACCAGCGCGGTCAGCATCAGTTGCAGGGACACCATGGTCAGCATCGTGAGCGGGGGCAGGGGGGGGACGTCCGCACCGGGGGAGAGGGCCTGCAGTCCCCGCTGCAGCGAGAGATCCGGTTGGCTGATCCCCAGGACGACGGCCAGGCCGACGATGACGGCCGTCACGGCCAGCGGCAGCAACCAGGCACACAGGTAGTACGGCCACTGCTGGAGATTGAGCCGGAGCCCAGCGTCGGCGAACCCCTCGCGGGTGATCCATTTGCGGACGACCAGGGCTGCGATGGCCGGTGCGAAGGCCCCCGGCAACAGCGCAAGCTGAAACAGCGGGTGGTGCGGCGATAATCCGATCAGAAACGGGATCTCCCACAGGGCCCACGCCAGGCCAAAGGCGATGACGAGGAAGGAGACGATTCCCTTCGTCTTGGTGTCCATTCGGGCGGATCGGTTCGGCATACTACGGCTGGGCAACGCATTCGCCCCTATCACGATCGCCGGTCAGACGCGCGGACGGAGGCCTAGGCTCCGCGGGCGTCGGCGACGGCTTTGAGGAACGCGGCTGCGTTTGCGGTCAGCGTGGCGTAGTCGCGGTCGGCGACGGCCTGCTTCGTGACCATCGCGCTGCCCACGCCCACGCAGACCGCGCCTGCCTTGATGAAATCGCCCG
>CAYMLO010000035.1:0-68317 GCA_964390905.1 uncultured Planctomycetales bacterium
CAGCGGCACGCCCAGCATCAGGAACGTGGTGTTGTAGAGGTAGTACCAGAAGTTCCGGTCCGCCATCAGGTCCTGCATGTTGGCCAAGCCGGCGAACCGCGGCGCAGAGATCAGGTCCCACCGGTAGAAGGCCAGCATGAACGCTGCCACCACCGGCAGCGACGTGAAGACCAGGAACCCGATCAGGTTCGGACCGACGAACAGCAACGCGACGGCCATGGCCTTGCGCCGACTGGCTCCCGCGATCATCTCTCGCCCCCCGTGGCCCGGTAGCGGCGGAGGGCCGGGTTCAGGATCGCGTTGAACTGCCTGCACGCCTCCTCGGCCGATATCACCCCGCGCGGGATGCGGTAGAAGACCTGCCACGCGTCGTAGTTGGCGCGGCGGAGCTCGGCGATCTCGAAGTCCTTGCTCCGGCAGTACCGGGCAGCCTCGACGAAGACGGGGTCCCCGTCCGGCGGCAGGCCCGGATGGTGCGTGATCTTCTCGGCCATCGCGATGTTGGAAGGCAGGGCCCGCCCACCGGCCACGGCCAGCTCCTGGCTCCTTGCCGAGTGAAGGAAATTGGCGAATCGCCAGGTTGCGTCCGGATGCCGCGTCTTGGCGTTGGTCATGATCACGGTGCCGATCTGGATGGTGGCCTTCTTCCGGCCGCGCGGCATGTGACAGACGCCCACGTCGAACCCGCCGAAGCCCTTCATCCGCCCGAGGTAATACCGCGTGCTCGTCAGCATGGCCACGCGTTGCTCGGCGAAACGGATGTCCCACTGCTGGCTGGAGACGCCCTCCAGCTGGTCGAGCTGGGATGGCGAGACGTGGTGCTTGAACACCAGGTCGTACTGGAACTGAATCGCCTCGATGGCCTCTGGCGAATCCATCACGAAGCGGTCGGTCTTCGGGTCGTAGACCTCGCCTTCGTTCTGCCAGACGAAGATCGGCCAGCGATGGTGCGACCAGATGATTTCGATGGCGAACTGGTCGATCCGCCCGTCGCCGTCGCGGTCTTGAGTCAGCTTCTTGCAGGCCTCGAGGAACTCGTCCCAGGTCCAGTCGGCGGTGGGCAAGGGGACGCCCGCCTCGCGAAACATGCTCTTGTTGTAGACCAGACAGACGGGCGAGAACACGTGCGGCAGGCCGTAGAAGTGCCCGTCGTACTTGCAGGCCTGAACCGTGCACGGGAAGCACGCGTCGAGGTCGACGTCCGGATCGGCCGCGATCCGATCGTCCAGCCGCATCAGCACGCCGCGCCGCGCGAAGTAGGGCAAACGGACATGGTCGAGCGTCCAGACGTCGGGCGGCACGCCGCCGGCGATCATGCCCAGGAGCTTCTCTTCTGCGGCGGGGACGAACTTGACCCGGACGTCCGGGTTGGCCTCCTCGAACAGGGCGATCAGCTCGCGGTCCGTCTTCATCCAGTGGGCGTACGGGTGATCCGAGTAGACGATCTCGACGCGCCCGTCTTCCTGCTGGCGCGTGCAAGCCGTGGGGCCGACGATCAGACCGGCCAGGCACGTCATCAACGCAACCCGACCCAGTCGAACGAGATGATAGTGGTGTCGCATCATGCCCAACCTCGACGGTTGACATGATAGCACATGCCGGGACAGAGGGTGTACGGGTCTGGTCTCGCTGGGAATGGACTGCTATCCTTGCGCGTTCCAGAATGGACTGAGGACACAATTGCGCGGTCCACCGCCGTGCTGCGAACACTCAGAGGATCCCGATGCGCCGAGGCATCGCACACGCAAGTTGGGAATTGGCTGGCTCCCTTCGAGTCCTCGGCGGCCTCTGTGTTCTGGCTGCATCGTGCCCGGCGGTGGGTGTGGCCGCGCCGGCCAGCTCGGCGCCGCCGGATGCGTACATTGACCGGGACACCGGGCATCGGGTGATCCGCCTGTCGCGCCGCGAGGGCGACAACGGGTGCTTCTACTTCCACCAGAACCCGTTCACCGCCCGGGGCGACAAGATGGCCTTCACGGGATCGACCCGTAACGGGTGGCGGGCGTTCACGGTCGACCTCGAGACCCTCGAGGTCCGACAGATCACGGAGTGCGCCTGCGGGCACCCGGTGGTGGCGCCGAAGCGACGAGAGCTGTTCTACATGAAGGGCGACGTCGTCCGTGCGACCCACCTCGACACCCGAAAGACGCGGGACATCGCTACGGTCCCGGCGCACTACAAGTACGGTCGCGGGCTGTCGGTCAACGCCGATGAGACGCTGCTGGCGGGCTGCTATGCCAAGGGCGAATCGGAGTACCGACGCGTGCCGAAACGCGAATTCATACAGACGCTGTTCAAGGCCGGCCTGCCCAACGCGCTGTACACGATCGACATCAAGACCGGCAGGATAAACGAGTTCTACAAACGAAACGTCTGGTTCGGCCACGTGCAGTTCTCGCCGACCGATCCGACGCGGCTGTCGTTCTGCCACGAGGGTCCCGAACGCAAGCTGGATCGCATCTGGTTGGCGCGCGTGGACGGGACGGGAATCCGCAAGATCCGCGAACGGACGGTCAAGGGCGAGTTCGTGACGCACGAGTTCTGGAATCCGGACGGCAAGCACATCTGGTTCGATCTGCAATTCCCACGGCAGACGGGCGGCGGCGCGTTTAGGGGCGTGGCCGCCTGGGCGCGGGGGCCCCACTTCTACCTTGCGCGCAACAACATCGAGACGGGCCAGGAAGCGCGCTACGGCCTGCCTGAGCGGGCGTGCTCGTGGCACTACAACGTCTCGCCGGACGGAAAACTGCTGTGCGGCGGCGGCGACGGCAGAGACCCGTTCAGGGGAAACGTCGGCAAGTGGATCTACTTGTTCAAACCTCAGGGCAAGGAGATGGAGGTCGAGCGGCTGTGCAACCTGGCCGGGCACGACTACACGTTCGCACCGAACGTTCGGTTCACGCCGGACGGCAAGTGGGTCGTATTTCAGTCGAAGATGCACGGGCGCTCGCAGGTCTACGCCGTCGAGGTGCAACGGCGGTAGGCGTTGCGGAAATCGAGTCGCAACGGTCGGGATGGACGAGCGGAATTCGTGAGATGGCCTTCATGACCAACCACACCAGGAGTACCATCGCGTTGGTCTGCGTCGTGATTGCGGTCGCGTGGCCGCAGACGGGCTGTACGGACAAGCCCACAACGGACGGCGTCAAGACGATCGAGTGCTGGTACCCGTGGGGGAGCGAAGACGCCAAGGCCCTGCGGGAGATCGTGGCCGAGTTCGAGCGGACGCATCCGCACATCCGCGTCAAGCTGTCCTACGCCGCCAACAACCTGACCAGCAGTCAGAAGCTCTTCCTGGCCATCGCCGGAGGCACCGCGCCGGACGTGACGTTCGTCGACGGGCAACAGTTGGCCGAGTGGGCGGCCCGCGGGGCGCTGACCGACATCACCGAGCAGGTGCGGCGGGCGGGGTTGTCGGGGAGGGACTTCTGGCTGCCGCGTTGGCGGGAGAGCCGGTTCGCCGGGCGGGTGTTCGCCCTGCCGTGGGGGGCGGATCCGAACTTCGGGCTGGCGTGGAACAAGAAGGCGTTTCGCGAGGTCGGGCTGGATCCGAACAGCCCGCCGCGGACCCTCGCCGATCTGGACGCGTTCAACCAGAAGCTCACCAAGATCGACCAACAGGGCCGCATCATCCGCATGGGCGTGATCCCCTGGGCGTGGTACGGCTATGACAACTCGATCTTCAGTTGGGGCTACGCGTTCGGCGGCGACTTCTTCGAGCGGCCGCCCGAGGATTCGCCGACGCGCGTCGGTCGGGTGACGGCCAACGACCCGAAGATCGCCAAGGCGCTCGAGTGGATGGTCAGCTACGCCCGGGAGTACGACGTCCGCAAGGTTAGCGCGTTTCAGAGCAACTTCGTCGGGCTGGCCAACGACCCGTTCTACCTGGGCAAGGTGGCTATCTCGCCGATGCACATCACGCGGCTGCGCTACGTGAAGCGTTACGCCCCGACGCTCGAGTACGGCATCACGTTCATGCCCGCCCCACCCGACGGCGAGCAGCGGAACAGCTGGATCGGCGGCTGGTCGATGGCCATTCCGCGCCGGGACGAGGTCAGCGACGAGGCGTTCGAGTTCATCCGGTGGATGTGCGCGTCGCCGGAGGGCACGCTGGCGTTGGGCACCAAGATGCACCAGTTCCCGGCCTACCGGAAGAGCCCGTACTTCGAGACGATCGGCGACGACCCGCACCTGTCGGTGTTCTACGAGATCGTGAAGCATTCGAAGCACGTCCGCACGCTGATGCCGGCCCAGGGCTATCTGATGGAGCTGCTCAAACGCGGCGTCGAGGAGGCGATGTACGCGGGGCCGGGCGGCCGGGACCCCAAGACGATCCTCGACGAGGTGACCGTCAAGTCGCAGAAGCGGCTGGAACATCTCATGGCCCGGCGCTTCAGACGCACCGCCGCGGTCACCCCGACGGCGCCGGGACCCCGCCTCTGAAGAGACGGGATGCTCACGAAGGAGACCTGCCATGCAAGCGCTGGTGCTCGAGAAGACCCAACAGCTCACCATCCGCGACATCGATATCGCCGAGCCGTTGGGCCCGCGTGATGTGCGGATCGCGATCCGTAACGTGGGCGTGTGCGGCAGCGACGTGCACTACTACCAGCACGGCCGGATCGGGCCCTTCGTCGTTACCGAGCCGATGGTCCTGGGGCATGAAGCCGCCGGCACCGTCGTCGAGGTTGGCTCGGAGGTCACGGCGCTTCGCGTCGGCGATCGCGTGTGCATGGAGCCGGGCATCCCGGACCCGAACAGCAAGCCATCGCGGCTGGGGATGTACAACCTCGATCCGGCCGTTCGGTTCTGGGCCACGCCGCCCATCCACGGCGTGCTCCGGCCGACCGTCGTGCATCGGGCCGACTTCACGTTCAAGCTGCCCGACAACGTCAGCCACGCGGAGGGGGCGATGGTCGAGCCGTTGGCGGTCGGCATGCACGCGGCCAACAAGGCGCGGATCCGTCCGGGCGACCTGGCCGTCGTCATCGGGGCCGGCACGATCGGCATGGTGACGGCGCTGGCGGCGCTGGCCGGTGGATGCAGCCGGGTGATCGTCTCGGACGTCGTGCAGCCGAAGCTCGACCTGGCCGCGACACTCGGGCCGATCACGCCCGTCAACGTGACCGACGCTGACCTCGGCGAGGCCGTCAAGGACCAGACCGACGGCTGGGGCGCCGACATCGTCATCGAATGCAGCGGGAACGAGCGGGCGGCCGCGTCGGTGTTCGAGCTTGTTTGCCCGGGCGGATGCGTGGTCCTGGTCGGCATGCCGGGCGAGCCGATTCGCTACGACGTGGTGGCGGCGCAGATCAAGGAGGCCCGGGTCGAGCACGTGTTCCGATACGCGCACGTCTACCCGAGGGCGCTGGCCCTGATGGGCAGCGGCAAGATCGACGTCAAGCCGCTCATCACCGACGTGTTTGCGTTCGAGGACGGCATCCGGGCGTTCGACTTCGCCGTGGACATGCCGCCGACGTCGGTCAAGGCGCAGATCGAGATGCCGGAATGACACGCAGAGGCGAGACACGCGGCATGCCACGGTTAGCCCCGTCGCGTGCGACGGGGAGGGGCCGCACGCGGCCCCGCTAAACAGTTTGTCGGAACACGCACCGAACAGAGCGGAAGGACGATTGGCATGGACATTCGGTTCGATGGCAAACGGGCCTTGGTCACCGGCGCGGGCAAGGGAATCGGTCGCGTGATCGCGGCGTTGCTGACAGAATGCGGCGCCGAGGTCGTCGCGCTGAGTCGGACACCTGCCGACGTTGATTCGCTCAAGGCCGAGATCGGCTGCGAGACCCTCGTCGCCGACCTGGCCGACCCCGACGCGGCGCGCAAGGCGGCCGAAGCTGCCGGGCCGATCGACCTGCTCGTCAACAACGCGGGCGTCGCGGTTCTCGAGAAGTTCCTGGACGTAACCGTCGAGGGCTTCGACCAAACGTTCGCCATCAACGTCCGGGCGGTCCTCATTGTCAGCCAGGGGGTGGCGAAGGGCATGATCGAACGGGGCACGGGCGGTGCGATCGTGAACTTGTCCAGCCAGGCGTCGAAGATCGGTCTAGCCGATCACACGACCTACTGTGCGTCGAAGGGCGCGCTGGACCAGCTCACGCGGGCGATGGCGCTCGAACTGGGTCCGCACAACATCCGCGTCAACGCCATCAACCCGACGGTGGTGCTCACGCCGATGGGCAAGCGGGCGTGGAGCGATCCGGCCAAGGCCGATCCGATGCTGGCCAGGATCCCGTTGGGCAAGTTCGCCGAGCCAATCGACGTGGGGCACCTGGTGGCGTATCTGCTCAGCGACCAGGCCGACATGATCCACGGGGTGACACTGCCGATCGATGGTGGGTTCCTGGCGGTGTAGTCTCGGAATGCGTTTCGCATACGTGAACGAATATGGCAGGTCGACTCCATCACAACCGCTGGCCCGTCGGCATCGCGTTCTGCATGCCGCTGATCGTCGGGCTGTGCTGCCTGATGATCTACCCAGTCTTCGCGTCGTTCTACTTCAGCCTGACCGACTACCCGATCTTCGATCCGCCGAAGTGGGTCGGGCCGGGCAACTACGCCGAGCTGTTCGGTGACCCGCGCTTCTTCCTGTCGATCTGGAACACCGCCTACTTCGCCGTGTTCGCCGTGCCGCTGGGGATGTTCGTCGGGTTGATGCTGGCGTTGCTGCTGAACCTGAAGGTCCGCGGCCTGGCGTTCTACCGCACGATGTTCTTCCTGCCCAGCATCGTGCCGCTGATCGCCACGTGCGTGCTGTGGAACCAGATCCTCAACCCGCAGTTCGGGCTGCTCAACGAGTTCCTGCGGTACATCGGCATGCCGGAGGCGTGGATCCCGGGCTGGCTGGTTGACGAGCGATGGAGCAAGCCTGGATTGGTCCTGATGAGCATCTGGGGCTGCGGCGGGGGGATGGTGCTCTATCTGGCGGCGTTGCAGGACGTGCCGCAGGAGCTACACGACTCAGCCGCCATCGACGGCGCGACGGCGTGGCACCGCCTGCGTCACGTGACGCTGCCGATGATCAGTCCGATCCTGCTCTTCACGTTGGTCATGGGCCTGATCGGTACGATGCAGTACTTCGCCCAGGCCTACGTCATGACGAGCGGCGGGCCGTGGGACAGCACGCTGTTCTACGCGTTGAACCTGTTCAACACGGCCTTCACCGAATACCGACTGGGCTACGCCTCAGCGATGGCCTGGATCATGTTCGCCATCATCCTGACCGTCACGCTGATCATGATGAAGGTGTCGAACCGGTTTGTGTATTACCACTCGTAGGCATGGAGACAGGGACATGCCCGTGCAGAACGACAGGACGGTACTACTCCGTAGACCGACTGATGGCCCTGCCCCCTAGGGGCACAGGATCGTAGCCGCGGGTGGAGTCCGCCGTAGGCGGACGGAACCCGTGGCTGCAAGGCCCCCCGATCCCAACCGCCCCGAAGGGGCGGAGGAGACGCAACGTGCCTGGCACGTACACGAAGCTCCTCTACCACATCGTCTCTGGCACGAAGGGAAGGGCTCGCCTCATCACGTCCGAGCTCAGGCCGCGTCTACACGAGTATCTGGGCGGGATCATCCGGAGCGAGAAAGGCGTTGCCCACCAGATCGGCGGGACACTTGACCACGTTCATCTATTGGTTCGTTGGCGGACCGACGAATCGCTCGCCACGCTGATGCGGAATCTCAAGAGCCATTCATCGCGATGGGTTCACCAGACCTTCCGGGAGTTGGCATCCTTCCAGTGGCAGGAAGGCTATGGCGCATTCACCGTGAGCGAATCGCAATCGGAAGCCGTCAACAAGTACATCCTGAACCAAGAGGCGCACCACCATCGCAAGACGTTCGAGGAGGAGTTCGTGGAGCTGCTGAAGGCGCACGGGGTCGACTATGAGGAACGATACTTGTGGGATTGAGGCGCGGGGTCTTCCTGCGCCCCTGCCGGGGCTGAATGGTCGTGGGGACTGCGGTCCACGGGTTCCGTCCGCCTGCGGCGGACTCCACCCGTGGCTACGGTCCTTGGCCCCTTCGGGGCGGACGGTAACGTGTGCCGGGCGGGTACCCCACCGCTTCGCGGGTGCCCCATCGCTTCAGCGATGGGGAAGGCGAATTGGGTTACAGGGGAAATGTTGAGCGATAGGGCAATGCGACGGCTGGGACCAACACTGCTACTGTTCTGCTGTCTGTTTGGCTGCGGGCGGCGGGATGCGCAGTATCAGCGACCGGCCGTTGTCGATTCGCTTGACGGCGCGCCACCGGCGCCAGACTTCTACAATCCCGTGGACTACGTCGCCTGGATGGACCGGAGGTCCGGCAGGGGCAAGACGCCCAACGATGTGCACATCTACGACGGGTTCTGGCGGATCCCAATCCACCAGCCCGGCGGGAACGTCAGGTTCGTCGAGGGCATGCCCGTGCCGTCCGATCGCGCCGATGCCCTCCTGGAGGAGCTCGTCGCCGGGTCGCTTTGGAGGCCCGGCCAGCACGCCGAACTCGAGGCCTACTTGGTCGAGACGAAAGCCCACATGACCGTCTTTAGGAACGCCACAGGCCGGCCGCGGTTCTGGTTTCGTCCTCAGGCAGACTTCGAGGACCCCTACAATCCGGTTGGCGTGTTGCTGCCGCGCCTGCGCTCGAGCCGAGACGCCGTCCGTATCGTCTTGGTTGAATCGTGGCGGGAGGGGCCGCGACAGGTGCCCCGCATGTTCGAGGCATGGAAGCAGGCCCTCAAGCACGCAGACCACCTCCAATCTAACGGGCTCTGGATGTTCGCCAGGCCGGCCACCGAGGCGCGCATGTTGGTCTACCGCGCCATGCGCGCCGCCTCAGCCCAGAAGATCCTCGACGCGGACGCCTGTCAGGCGGCCCTGTCGACGTTGCTCGCCTCGGAGACGAGGCAGAGCCGGATGGGGGATGTGATCCTGATGGAGTGGGGCGGCGCGCTTGGGTTCCTTCAGTCGTTGTACCCGAAGCGCAGGTTGGACACGTCGCGGGCAGCGGTCTACGCGGAGTTGGACGTCGGCGAACTGGCGGCGTCGCCCGTCGCCCCCGCCACGCTCGCCGCCGCCGCGGACGCCTACTTCTCGGAGCTGATGACCGTTGCCAAGAAGCCTCCTTCCGCGGCCTGGATCATCGAGGTCGGGAAGATCGAAGCCAAACACGACACGCCACCGATGTCCACGCACCCGCTGCGACCGTTCGCTTTGATGTCGATGATGCGGTTCTTCCGCGATCAGCTCAAGGAAGAGGCGGCATACCGAGCCACCACCGTCGTGCTGATGCTCAGACAGTACTACTGCCGTCACGGCCAGTGGCCGGCATCTCTGGATCAGCTCGCAACGGACGACCGCGCAGAAGTGTTGATCGACCCGTTCTACGGAGGTTCGTTCATCTACCGAAAGACCCAGGGCCTTCCCGTGCTCTACAGCGTCGGCGAAGACGCTTTCGACACCGGCGGTAGACATCGCCACTGGGAGTACGACAGCCCATTCGAACCGGGATATGACATCGTGTATTGGCCCGTACAAGACGTTGGGGAGGACAAGCACACGCCATGATGCGACTTCGACCATGGCAGGTATTTGCGGCACACGGGGCGCTGGTCGCGCTGTCGATCGTGTTCGCCATGCCGTTCGTCTGGATGCTGTCGACGTCGATCAAGGTCGACGAGAAGATCCAGGCGGCGACGACGGAGTTCATCCCCCGGGCGCCGTTCGTCGAGCACGACGGCCAGGCCGTCCGCGTCCGACCCCTGATGATCAAGGACGGCCAGCAGGAGGTCCAGATCTACCGGGACAACCAACCCAGCGCAGAGACGCTCCTGGTCCCGCCCGACGCCGTGCACGATCGGGTCTACGTCGACGCCGCGAACTTCAGCGAGGCGTTCGACTGGTTCCCGTTCCACACCTACCTGTTCAACACGCTCACCATCTGCGTGATCGCCGTGACCGGGACGATCCTGAGCTGTTCGCTGGTGGCCTACGGGTTGGCGTGCGTGCCGTGGCGGGGCAGGGAGCTGCTGTTCTGGGTCATGCTGAGCACGATGATGCTGCCCGGGCAGGTCACGATGATCCCGCTGTTCCTGACGTTCAAGTGGTTGGGCTGGATCAACACGATCCTGCCGCTGGTCGTGCCGACCTTCCTGGGCAACGCGTTCTTCGTGTTTCTGCTGCGGCAGTTCTACCGGTCGATCCCGGTCGATCTGATCGAGGCGGCTCGGCTGGACGGGTGCAGCGAGTTGGGCATCTGGTCGCGGATCATGATGCCGCTGAGCAAGCCCGCGCTGGCCGTCGTCGGGCTGTTCACGTTCATCGCATCGTGGAACGATTTTCTGGGCCCGCTGATCTACCTGATGGACGAGGAGAAGTACACGCTGAGCATCGGCTTGGCCATGTTCCAGGGACAATACGGCAGCGATTGGGGCCAGATGATGGCGATGGCGTCCCTGATGACGCTGCCCATCATCGTGTTGTTCTTCTTCACACAGAAGCAGTTCATCCAAGGCGTCAAGCTGTCGGGCATCAAGGGATAGCCTCGACCGCTCTGCGCAATTGCCAACCCGAGCGAGCTCATGGTATCGTCCCCGCATGCCGAGGCTGCACACCGAAATGGTCGTCCCCGCTCCCATCGAGAAAGTCTGGGCGTTCCATGCGGAGGTGGCCAACCTGCTGTGCGTGATCCCCTTGAACATGAAGCCGCACCTGGTGAAGGTGCATAGCGACTTCGGGCCCGGGACGGAGTTCGTGTTGCGAATGGGCTTCGGCTACTGGTGGGTCCACTGGCACGCGCGGATCGTCGAGGCAGACCCCCCTCGGCGATTCGTCGACGAGCAGATCGCCGGCCCGTTCGAGTCCTTCAGACACGAGCACCGGTTCGAGACCCTGTCCGATGGCCGGACGCGATTGGTGGAGACAATCGACTACCGCGTGCGGCGGGGCGTGCTCGGAGCGCTAGCGGATCTGCTGTTCGTCCGCTGGCAACTCCGGGGTCTGTTCAGTTTTCGTCGCCGGGCGCTGCGACGACTCCTGGGGTCCTGAGCGATCTCGGGCCGAACCCGACGTGCGCGGTCGCTACGGTCTTCGCCGGGTCACAGACGCGACGATCATCCCACCCAGGGCAAGCACGCCGAGCGTGCCCGGCTCGGGAACCTGTACCGCATAGGGGCGGAACTCCACGCCCGTTTCCTTGCCCAACCAAGCGCTCTCGCTGGCCAGGAACGTACCGCCAAGCGAGCCGTAGGCCAGAGCGCCGAACGACCCGCCGTAGACGGTCACGTGGGCGTCGAGCTGGTTGTACGTCCCCAGGATCATGTCGTGGTCGATCACGTTGATGAGAACGTCGTGGTCCTCGTCCAACCAGTTGAAGGCCACCTTCGTGCCGGTGCTGAACTTCCCGAAGACGTTGAGCACGATGTCGCCGTCCGTGGTGTCCAGGTTGATCTTGCTCTCTTTGGCGATCCACACGTCTTCGATGTCATACACACCGGCCGTCAGGGTCACGGCGCTGCCGGCGCTGATACTCCAACCGCCGTAACGTCCCGGTTCGATGCCCTTCTCGCTGTTCTTGGGCAGCCAGAGCGTGTCGCCACCAGGATTGCCATCGGGCGCCTCAGGGAACGCCAGGCCCTCCCAGAGATCCACGTCGAGGGACTTGGACGTCGTGTTGCCGGCCACACTCGATTCCTTGCCGAACCAGATGTCGCCCTTGGCGGTCACGTCCCCGAGGATGTTGGCGCCGGAGTCGATGATCACAGCCTTGCCGCTGTTGAAGTCGCCGGTGAGGCTGAAGTTCTTGCCGGCCCCGCCGCCGCCGTTGGCATAGACGTTCCCGTCGACGGTGGTGTCTTTCCCGAACAAGACAGCGCCAGCCGAATAGACGTCCTGCAGCGACGCATCTCTACCGGCATAGAAACCCTTCTCGCCCGCCGCGATCGGTCCGGTCACCTTGATGTTCTTGTCAAGGATGACCGCCGTGCCGCCGTACAACGCCAGCTCGTCGAGACCGATAACGGACGCGTCGACGGCGCCCGTCCAGCTTACCAGGACTGCCATCCCCAGCAATGCGATGGCCCCGCGACTGTGTCGTCCTTTCTGTGACATCGCTTCTCTCACTTCTGTATGTGTCTGATTGTGAGTCGTCTAGCCGCCATCAGGCGGGTGATCTGCCCCCCGGCAGAACCATGGGCTCACTCCTAACGTCGAATACAAAACGCAAGAAAGCAAATCGGGCGCCTGAGATTTGTGCGCTGACCGCACTGCCCATCTCATCAGGTGATGGACTATGATGCTCTAGGCCGCTCGGCGAGCGGCGCGCATGAGGGAGGAGCTATCGGCATGGTGAAAGGAATATCGGTCGTTCTGGTGAGTCTGGCATGGGTGTCGGTTGTCGCGGCTGCGAGCGCAGAGGCGGGAGGGCAATCAAACGCGACGGCGGCGACGGATGCGGCGGGCCGCAGGGAGGCCATCCTGCAGCGAAGCCTGGTCAGCCGCGGCGACGCTGCTCGACTCCAGCGGGTCTTGGACAGGGCGCGGCGCGGCGAGAAGATCGTCGTGGGGGTCATCGGCGGGTCGATCACGGCCGGTGCCTGTGCCAGCCGCGTGGACCGGCGCTGGGGCAACCTGGTGGCGGCGTGGTGGCGACGGACGTTTCCCAAAACGCCGGTCACCTTCATCAACGCCGGCATCGGCGCGACGGGGTCGGACATCGGCGCCCACCGCGTGCAGGCGCACCTCCTGCGGCATCGACCCGACTTCGTCGCCATCGAGTACGCCGTGAACGATGGCGGGTCCCCCATCGCGTCCGAGACGCTCGAGGGCGTGGTCCGGCAGATCCTCAAGCAGCCGAATCACCCGGCCGCCATGCTGCTGTTCATGATGAACAAGACAGGCAAGAACGTGCAGGATGCCCACATCAAGATCGGCCGGCACTATGGGCTGCCCATGGTGAGCTTCCGGGACGCGCTCTGGCCCGAGATCGCCGCCGGACGCATGGCGTGGGAGGACATCGAGGCCGATGTGGTTCACCCGAACGATCGCGGGCACCAGTACGCCGCCGACTTCGTGACCGCCGTGCTCGATCGCGTGATGGCCGCGCGCGATCCCGCTGCCCAGGCGCGCCTGCCCAAGATTGCTCCCCTGCCCGCGCCGAAGGTCAGCAACCTGTTCGAGCATGCGACCTTCTTGAACGCCGACATGATCACGCCCAAGCGCAACCAGGGCTGGCGGCCGCTCCGCAAACACACCTACGCCGGGCTCTTCGGCCCGGGATGGCGGACGGATGCGGTGAGAAGCGTCTTGACCTTCGAGGTCGAGGCATCGGCCGTCAGCATCATGTTCTGGCGGATCAAGGGCAACATGGGAATGGCCGAGGCGCGGGTCGACGACGGGCCGCCCGTGAAGGTGGACGCGTGGTTCGGCGCCGATTGGGGCGGCTACATGCCGTTCCAGCTCGTCGCTCGCGACCTGAAACCCGGACGGCATATCCTGCAGATCAGGCTGCTCGACGAGAAGAACCCGGCCAGCAAGGGCCACGAGTTCCGCCTGCACGCCGTCATGTTGGCGGGCCGACCTTCAGAACGATAGCAGACACTGCCAGATGTACGTGTAGGCCAGTGCGTCGTTGGCCTCCCAGATGTTCCGCGCCAGGTCCGCGTCTCCAGTAATCTCGGGAAGCTCCTTGACCTTGTCCTCCCACGGGAGGCAAACGCCCGGCTTGATCCGCGGCGCGGCCCGGCCGGCCATGCCGTAGTGCTCCCCCCCGGCCTCACGCCGATCCGAAGCCTGCTGTGGCTTGGTGTCGGCGCCGCCCGACGACCCCGATGAGTACACGCCGTACTCACGCGTGAAGTCTGTCATCGCCCGGACGTTCTCGACCTGGGTATCGTTTTGCATGATGGCGCTGGCGTCCATGACGTAGCCGCCGTCCCGGCCCACGCCGTCGATGACCTTCTTGCAGTAGTCGCGGACGTCGTCGGGCGTGCGATAGCCCAGCACGAAGTTCGGGATGCCGCCACTGAGGCAGAACTTGTGGCCGATCTCCTCGTGGACCTTGAAGATGTCCCCCTGATCGACGTGGTAGACGATGCTGCGGTCCGGCAGCTCGGCGAAGCGGTCCAGGTGATGGTCCCAGTTGCCCTCGGCGTAGAAGAGCGTCTGGTGGCCGTTCGCCCAGATCTCCTCGATGATGGGCTTGAGCGTCGGCCAGTAGTGCGAATCGAACTGCTCGGCGGTGATGAACGGTACGCAGCCGCGGTGCATCCAGAACCCGATGGGGACGTTCTTGTCGGGGTCGGCCGTGGTCAGCGCCACGTGGAGCAGGTGCGGCATAAGGGCTTCGCAGGCGGCGAGTACCTTGTCGGGTTGGTCGAACATGTCCATCGTCAGCCCGAGGTATCCGCGGAGCTTGTCGGCGATGATGTCGAACGGCGCCTTGAAGATCCCCGCGATGGCCGAGACCGTGCCGGATTCGGACCGAAGCAGCGCGTTCTGCGCGCCGAAGGCGCCGAAGTAGCTCAACATGGCCATCCCGCCCTTCACGAAGGACAGGTTGTTGCGGTAGGAGGGCCGGCCGTCCATCGGGCTGACGTCGTTGGCGACGCGCGGCAGCCAGACGTTGTAGAGGAACCCGGTCGGGTCCTCGATGAGGGCGTCGTATTCGTCCGCGCGCATGTTCGCCTGGTCCTCGGGCGGCTCGAGGTACTGAAAGCCCGTATCGGCCGGCACGTCGATGCCGGGGATCGCGTAGTACTTCAGCCCGATCGCCTGGGTCAGGCCGGTCCAGACGTAGACCATGTTGCCCACGGTGGCGTCCCAGTCGAAATCGGCCGCGCACTCGCGGACCGCGGCGAACGCCTTCTCGTAGTCGTGGGTCACTTCCTGGCAGGTGTATCCGGCGTACTTGGCGGCGAACTCGGCCGCGAACGGCCGGATCGGAATCCGGTCCGGCGTCTCGTTCCGCATGGCGGTGACGTAGCGACTGAGGCGTTCTGTGTAGAGCTGTTCGGTGGACAAGGGCGTTCTCCTGTTCTTGCCGGCCTGGCCGATGCATTGTGCGCGGTCGACCATTCTACCGCGGCATGCCGCGCGGGCCCACTCCCATCAGAACCGCGACCGTCAGGGAGCGGTCCCAGGATCGATCGAAGATCGATCCTTGAGCCCTCCCTCACGGTCGGGCCTCTGATAGGATCGGGCCGCTGATTCCCAATCGCTCCCGAACGAAAGCGTCTGACCGAGAACGAGACTAGTTGGTATCCGTATCGCGAGGGGCAGACGTGGATCGGCTGCTACGCTGGGGGGCGCGCCGGGGGATGCTGGGGGCGCGGAACTCCGAGCAGTTGCGGCAGAGCGGCGGCGGGTTGCCGTCCACGGCGTCACGAAGGAGCTGACGATATCGCTTGCCTTCGGCAATGGCCGTCAACGTCTCCTCGTTGACGTTCCCGATGACCAGGTCGCTCGGATCGCCGCCGAAGATGCTGACGCAACAGGGCATGACGCTTCCGTCCGTCAGAACGTTGAAGTTGCCTCGCCACAGCTCCATGCAGACCCGCGTGTTGTCCTTTCCGTTGAACTCGAAGACGGGGCTGACCTTGACGTGGTCGATCAGGTCGGACCAGTCCTCGCGGACCTGGGCGATCTTCTCCGAGTTGCCCGGGTGCGCGACCAGCGCCAGCTTGACCTCCAACGAAGGCCGCTTGAGGTCCACGAGCTGCCGGATGTTCTCGCGGATCTCGCCCAGGTCGATTCCCCGGATTTCGCGAGCGGTCTCGGCGTCGGTCTCAACGGACACGTTGACGACGGCCAGCGGCGAGTGGGCGATGGTCTCCAGACCCTCGCCCTTCAGCAGCGTACCGTTCGTGGCCAGGATCACACGAACGCCTGCCTGGTGGGCGTACGCGATCATCTTGCCGAGGTCATCGTGGAGCATGGGTTCGCCCGCCAGGCTGAACGTGAGCGTCTCAACGGAGCTTGGCATGTGATCCACGGTCCGCGCAAACGTGTCCCACGCCATCCGCGGCGGGCGGATCCTCCGGTAGGGCATGCGGCCCCAGCAGGTCTTGCACCGGAGGTTGCATCCATAGACCGGCTCGACCACGACGCTCGTCAGCCCGGCGATCCGCGGCGTGCCCGACCAGTAGTGCACCAGGTTCATCGCGGTGAGCCAGATGCTCCGCGGGCGCTGCATCTTCTCGAACATCCAGTCGGCGTGATCTCCATGACCGAAGAGGACGCGAGACGCCAAACGGTAGGTGGTTCGTAGCATATGCGCCGCCAACGGCATAGAGACGTTCCCGGACAGGCCCGCGTGAGGGGTGAACACCAGCACCTGATCGTAGTATAATTCTTCAGCTGAACACGGGCAACTCGACCCACGACGCAAGGGCCTCTAATGAGTTGGCGCGACAGACCTTATGCAGGCGACCGGGGTGGCGGCTGGCACCAGGGCCAGGGCATGGGGTTTTCCCTGCCCAAACCCACCCGCGTCGTGACCTACCTGCTTATCATCAATATCGGCATCTTCGTCCTGGTTGCCCTGTCTGAGGGACTCCGCGGCGTCGTTTACTACTACGGCATGATGGCCAACCGGGAAACGGTGATGCCCAGCGGACGCGTCCTGACGGGCGGGGGCGTCCTGACGGGCCAGGTCTGGCGACTCGTCACGTACCAATACCTGCATGACACGCGCAGCGCGCTGCACCTGTTATTCAACATGCTGGGCTTGTACTTCCTGGGGCCGCCACTCGAGAGGCGGTGGGGCGCCCGGACGTTCTTCGGCTTCTACACGCTTTGCGGAATCACCGGCGCGGTCTTCTACACGGTGCTGACGCTGATCGGGTTTCTGGACGAGGGCGTCATGGTCGGCGCGTCGGGCAGCGTGTTGGGTCTGCTGGCCGGCTGCGCCGTGCTCATGCCGGAAATGATGATCATCCTGATCTTCTTCCCGGTGCCCATCCGGTTCGCAGCCGTCCTGTTCGTGGCCCTGTACGTGCTGAATCTGCTGACGGCCTTTGCCAACCAGGACCCCTCTGCCGGCGGTGACGCCGCGCATTTGGGCGGCATGGCGTTTGGGGCGGCCTGGTGTCTGTGGGGTTGGCAGTGGCTCCAGCACCGCCGCGAGCGCCTCAAGGAAGGGGCGTGGGAGCGGAAGCTCAAACGCAAGCAGGACCTCGAAAACGAAGTGGACCGCATCCTCGCCAAGGTCCACGACCAAGGCATCCAGTCTCTCACACGTCGAGAGAAGCAAACCCTCGCCCAGGCCACCGAGACCCAGCGCGACGACGAGAACAGATCCCGGCATCTGTGAACGCAGGCGGCGCAGGCTCGCCAATACCTGGCGGATGGGAGGTACGCTGATGAAGATTGGGTTCTCCACGCTCGGCTGTCCATCATGGGATCTGGACACGATCTGCGCGAAGGGACGGTCGTTCGGGTTCGACGGCGTGGATTTCAGGGGGATGCAGGACGAGATCGACGTCACGGTTCTGCCTGAATTCAACGAGGGGCTGGCCGACACGAAGCGCAAGCTCACCGAAGCCGGTCTTGTCGTGAGCGGAATCGCATCGAGCATCCGCATCTGCGACGAGGCCAACTTCGATAAGAACATCGAGGAGGCGCGGCGAACGATTCCCATCGCCCGCGAACTGAACGCGGCCATCATTCGTGTCTTCGGCGCCGGGGACGTCGACGCGTTCTCCAGGGAGAAGCTGGCGACAGTCGGGCAGCGGACCATGTCGGCCTTGCTGGCGCTGGACGGCGCCCGGGCTTTGAGGTGGGCCCTGGAGACGCACGACCACTGGATCTCTTCGACGGACTGCAAGTTGTTGCTGGACCACATCCCCGACGGGGCTTTCGGCATTCTGTGGGACATGGGACACACGACCCGAGTCACCGAGGAGCCCCCTGCCCAGACGTTGGACGCGTTCGGCGAGCGGGTCTACTGCTTGCACGTCAAGGACGCCGTGCGTGACGCCGCACACCCCCAGGCGATGGGCGACGGATGGCGGTACGTGGCGCCGGGCGCGGGACAGCTTCCCCTCGCCGAGGCGATCGGGCTGCTTCGCGATCACGGCTACGACGGATGGATGCTCTTCGAGCACGAAAAACGCTGGCATCCAGAGCTGCCCGAGCCGGAAGAGGCGTTCCCCAAGTTCGCGAACTGGGCCCGCTCGCTGCTGTAGAGGCAACGCAGAAGACGTCGCGTGTTGGGATGTCGATCTAGAACCCCGCCTGCAGGACCAGGCGGACCATGTTGATCTCGTCGTTCAGGCTGTAGTTCGGACCGAAGTGCACGCCGCCGACCACCTCGGAGATCCGCACGAAATCAGCACCCAGTCGGAGGTTGTAGCTGCCGAAGGGAAAGTAGTTGCAGCCGACGGCCCACTCCCAGACGTTGTCCCCGTCGATGTCCCAGAGGCCGCCTATGCGCCCGGCCACCTCGAACTTCTTGGGAACGATGAAGTAACCCACCTGCAGATGCCCGCCCTGCTGGTGCGTCGAGTGGCTCTTGAGCGTCACCTGTTCCCACTGGCTCAACTCGTCCTCCCCGTCGACGGTCCGCAGGTAGTACTCGGCGTTCACGCTGAAGCCGCGATACTTGAACCCCGAGTCGAACGAGAGGGTGTAAACCTGCGTGCCGATGTCGTCCAGCAGCGCCGTCCCGCCGAGCCCGCGGCCCCGACGGATCTGATCGGGGACGGCCGCGAACAGCCCCGGCGCGCTCCCGCTGCCGGCGTCGCCGTTGTTGTCATTGAACAGGAAACTGCCCGCGAGCCGCAGCTGCGGATCCTTCGAGTAGAACAGGTCGGACTCGATGTAGCCGTTCCGGCTCTCGAACAGGCTGTCGCCCTTGCCCAGGGCGTAGTAGCACAGCCGGGCGATGTAGGCGAAGTTCGTGTCCAGCTCATCCTGGCTCGGGCTGTCGTCGGGGTTGAATACGCCGTTGGTAATCCCCGCGAAATACGTCATGCGACGGTCGAGCAGATTACCGTGTGCCATGAGGCCGATCGACCGGTCCGGGGCGAGCGCGTATTGGGCCAGCGATCGGTCCATCATCTGCAGGATCGCACCGGCCGTCATGTGCTGACCGGCAAACGGAATTCGCATCAGACCGGCCGTGATGTACTGCTCCTTGACGTACTCGACGTCGACCGTCGCGAAGAACGTCTGCCACTCGCCGTTCTCCGGTCCCGTCGGGCCCACCGAGAAGTAGCCGCCGTCCACCACGATGCGGTACTTGATCTTCGGTGAGTGGACATGTCCGGTGAACGACAGGTAGAGGCGCTCGATCTCGAAGCCATTGACATCGTCGATCTTCTGCCGGCCTGGCGCGTTGCGGTTGTCGGTCTGGCGGTTGTTCAGGTCATAGCGAACCTGCATGTAGCCCTTGACGTTCAGGGAGAAGGCCTGATCGGCTGAGTCGATGTAAAAGCCGCGTCTCCCGTCATAGCCCGCGTTGAGGGCGGCCGGAAACAGGGAGTCCCTAAACTCCGCGTCGGCCATCAGTTCGGCCACGACCTTCCGGATCTCGGCAACCTGCAGTTGATCCGGCGTGGACGTTGCGGCACGCTCCGCCCGAGACTGCAGGTCCTCGAGCTGCTGACTTTGCTCGGAGGCCATCTTCTCCAGCCGTTCGAGCCGCGCGGCAACGTCTGCATCCTTATCCCTCTGCAGCGCAATTCGGTCGGCAGCTAAGGCAGACTGCGCCAGGCACATCCCCCCAATGATCAACGTGGCCATCGTCCGAAACACAGGCGGACCTCCTTGCGCGAGTGGACTGATTCGCCGCAGGTAGACAGACTCCCATGTCCTCAGGGATCACTCGGTCCACAGGCAACCCATCCCGGAAAGCATGGTAATGTATGGCTGAGCAGACAGAACCGACCGCGCCATCGGCTCTCGTCAACTCGGAGCACCATCCACATAACTCCTTGGGGCATCCGTGTCAAGGCGCTAGTTCGCATTCTCTATCCCTTCCTGCAGGGCCCCTTCCCCCTTCGGAACGGCAACACGCCCCGCGGGTGGGTGCATCTCATTCTACGTTGCACAGGCGTCATTGCAGGGCGTGCGAGGAGAAGGCGCCCGAGCCGCGGGATTCATCCCGCGCGGTCCGGTTGCCGCGCGGGAGGAGTCCCGCGGCTCGGGTAACCACGTCCCAACCCCAAGATAACGCAACGATTTGGTAGATGCACCCCCCGCGGGTCCGGGGGGAAGCGCCCACCTTGACTTGCCGAGTGTGTCGAACTAAGGTGTCGCTGGAAGCGATCTTTCGTCTGACACCATCAGCCCGCTCGGCCTTCCTCCAGGCGGCAGCGATCGGGACCCAGATCCCGCGACGAAGGGTGGGCCCCCCATGCGGTGGCTTGGCAGCATATTCCGCGGCGCCGACGAGGAGCCTCAAGCCGCTCTGGCGCTCGTGCAAGACAAGTTCGCGCACTTCCTGTCAATCCTGGAAAGCAACAATAACGTATTAAAAGTTATCAGCGACATGGAGGAAAAGGCCCAGGGCGACTACCTCCTTGATATGAACTACATCCACACCAGCCTGGGCCAGATCCGCGAGGGCGTGGACAAGATCGTGGAGGGCCTCATCGGCCTTGGGGGGGAGAAATACACATCTTTGAGGGGTCGATGTGCCGAGATAAACGCGGGGATCGCCCGGCTCCTGCCCGGTACGCGGCCGGTCGAGGAGGATGCCTTTACCATCCCCTTCGATGAGCTGGGGGCGGACCGAGCCTTCAGCGTCGGGAGCAAGAGCGCCCAGCTCGGTGAGATGAAGCGGCTGGGGTTGCCGGTCCCGGACGGATTCGCGATCAGCGCGTGGGCCTACAAACACTTCATGGACGCCAACGACCTCCAAGCCCGAATCAGCGATCGGTTGGCGGGGCTCGACATCAAGCGCTACGAGGACCTGGTCCGGGTCGGCGAGGAGATCCAGGCACTGGTCACATCGAGCCCCGTGCCCGACGATCTGTCCGAAGAGCTCCGCAGCCGCTACGCCCAACTCGAGCAACGGGCGGCGGCGAAGCGGTTTGCCCTCCGGTCAAGCGCCATCGGCGAGGACACCCAGTTCAGCTTTGCAGGTCAGTACGCGACGTTCCTGAACGTCGGTGGCGAGGAACTGGTAGACCGCTACCGCCAGGTCCTTGCGAGCAAGTTCAGCGCCAAGGCCATCTATTACTTCCTGAGCCACGAGCTGACCGAGTCCGAGCTGGCCATGGGCGTGGGCTGCATGTTCATGGTCGACGCGGTCGCCAGCGGCGTAACCTACACCCAGGATCCGGTCCGCCCGGATGACGATTGTGTCGTCATCAACTCCGTGTTCGGGCTGGGCAAGTACCTGGTAGACGGGACGCTGACGCCAGACGTGTTTCGGGTCGCTCGGAACGATGGGTCTGTGATCGAATCGGAGCTGGCCGACAAGCCGGTGCGGCTGGTGTTGAGCGAAGGGGGTGGCACGACCGAGGAACCAGTGCCGCAGGCCGACCGGAAGTCCCCCTCGATCAGCGCTGAACACGTCGCGGCGCTGGCGGACTACGCCCTCAAGCTCGAGGCCCACTACGGTGACCCGCAGGACATCGAATGGGCCGTCGACCGCGACGGGACCCTCTATCTGTTGCAGGCCAGACCGCTTCGCGTCCTGACCCCCAAGGCCGGGACGGAGACCCCAGACGTGTCGGGGCTCGAGATGATCCTATCCGGCGGCACGACCGTCTGTCCGGGCGCGGGCGGGGGACAGGTCTTCTGGGCCCGTTCGACGCGGGACCTGGCGAACGTGCCCGACGGCGCGGTCCTGGTGGCCCCGAACCCGTTCCCAGGCTTGATCACCGTGATGGACAAGGTCAACGCCCTCGTGGTGGAGACGGGCGGCGTGGCGAGTCACATGGCCACGATCGCTCGCGAGTATCGTCTGCCGACGCTGGCGGGCCTGCAGCGCGTCGGGAATCTGACCGCGGGACGTCCGATCACGGTCGACGCCACCGACGCCAAGATCTACGTCGGCGTGCACGAGGACCTGATCGCCGCACGTCGTCCGGAGTATGAGCTGTTCGAGGACACGGACATCTTCAAGGTGCTCGAGCAGGTGCTGGCCAGGGTCTCGCCGCTGAATCTGCTCGCCCCGTCCGATCCGGACTTCGTGCCCGAGAAGTGCCGTACGCTCCACGACATCACCCGCTTTGCGCACCAGCGAGCGATGGAGGAGATGTTCTCGGTCGGCGGGGGGATGGCGCACAAGGAGAAGATCGGCCTGTCGCTCAAGAGCGACATCCCGCTGCCGGTCCGTATCATCTACATCGATCAGGACCCCTCGGAGCTTGGCCGCAAGCGATCGGTTCGCGTGGACGAGATCGCCTCGGCGCCGATGAGCGCCCTGTGGGAGGGCATCCAACAGGAGGGCTGGCCTTCCCCGATGCGCTCGGCGAACCTCAGAGGGTTCGCGTCCGTGTTGGCCACGACGATGACCCGTCCGGAATCGGCCGAGTTCGCCGACACCAGCTTCGCCATTCTGGGCAAGGAATACATGATCGTGAGCCTGCACTTGGGGTATCACTTCACCACGGTGGAGGCCATGTGCTCGCCGGAGGTGAGCAAGAACTACATCCGGCTTCAGTACAAGGAGGGGGGCGCGTCGTTGGATCGACGGACGCGGCGGGTGAAGTTGATGACGGACATCCTCTCGGAGATGGGGTTCGAGCATGCCAGCAAGGGGGACTTCCTCGACGCCACGCTTTCGTATCAGGGGCCTGATGCCATCGCCGAGAAGCTGAGGCTGCTGGGGCGGATCACGATGATGACCAAGCAGCTCGACATGGCGCTGTCCAGCGACGCGATCACGCAGTGGTACACGGAAGACTTCATGAAGAAGCTGGGGTTGTTGAACGGCGGGGAGACGGAGTCATGAGCGCCGCGCCCGGCCGGATCCGACAGATCGCCTACTTCCTGCTCAGCCTGCCATACCTGGTGATGATCGGCTCCGTGTTGTTTCTGCTCATCATTGGGGCGGCGGGCATGTTGATCTATCAAGATGCCTGGGTGATGCGGGAACAGATCAACAACGACTTCAACCAGCAGCAGCTCCTCCGGGCTCGCGAGGTCGCCTCGCAGATCGACTCGTTTCTCAGCGACATCCGGGTTGAGATCGAGGAGCTGAAGCGGTTCCTCGCCGTGGTCCCTCGTGACGCCTCCAAGGAGGCGATCCGAGCGGCGCTGCGTCGAACGCAGTCGAAGGGCGTCGTCGAGATGGGGCTGTCGGACGCTCAGGGCCGGATCATCGAGGCCCAGAACGCCGAAGGAATCAAACCCACGCCCGCCGAGAGGATCCTGGCGGAGACCCCGAAGGGCGACGAAGGGGAGAACGTGCTGGGACCGCTCCAATCGGAACGGACGCCGGCGGGCACGACGATCGTCACCAGCATTCTGTGCGGACGGGTGAGCTCCAGGGACAGACCTCCCCAGATGCTGTTCGCCAAGGTGAACGTTTCGGAGCTCGTCAAGACCGTGGCCAAGGACATCCGCTCCGGCGAGACGGGCTACGCGTGGGTCATCAACGAGAAGGAAAGGTTCCTGTATCACCCGAGAGAGGAGTTCGTCGGCAAGAACGCCTTCACGGCGCGCAAGGAACGCCGTGCGCAGGAAGAAAACCAGCCCTATATCAGCTTCAAGAGAATCAACCAGATCATGAAGGAGGAGATGCTTCGCGGTGAGGAGGATACGGGGACCTACGTGAGTGGCTGGCACCGTGGGAAGCGCGGGGAGATCGCCAAGCTGATCGCCTTTACGCCCGTTAGGAGCGAGGTGCTACCGTCGGGCAGCATCTGGTCGGTGGCGGTGGTGGCGCCGACGGCGGAGGTGGCCGACGAGGTGGCCCAGATGTACGTCCGGCACTACACGGCGGGGGGGGCGATCGTCCTGGGGCTCGTGATCTTTGGTCTGCTGCTGGCCATCTACCAACATCGGATCTCGCAGGCCCTCAAGCTTCGGGTCGAGCAGACCGAGGCCAGCCTGCAAGAGACCGAGCGCATCTACTGGCGCGTGGTCGAGCAGGCCACCGACCTGATCTACATCTTCGATCTGGACATGCGCGTCGTGCTGCTGAATCCGCAGACAGTAGAAGTGTTCCGCCATCTGGTGATCACGCAGAAGGACGGAGGTGTGCTGCCGGACAACACGGACTTGACCGCGGAGGAGGTCTGGATCGGCCATCGGCTGGACGAGCTGATGCGGCCCAGGGACGCGGCCTTCATGAAGAGGCAGATCGATCGCGTGCTGGCGTATCAGGCGAGCATCTCCTACGACCACACGATCCCCGTCGGCGAGCGGAAGGTGCGTCTGAGCACGAAGCTCGTGCCGGTCCGCGACGATCAGCGGGAGGTACAGTACCTGCTGGGCATCAGCCGCGACGTGACCGAGCAGGCGGAGATGGATCAACGGATCTACAACACCGAGAAGCTCGCGTCCATCGGGACGCTGGCCGCCGGCGTCGCCCATGAGATCAACAACCCGCTCGCGGTCATCCTGGGTTTCACGGATCTGCTCCTGGAACGGTTCGAGCCGGACTCGGGCGAATACGAAGACCTCAAGGTCATCGAGACCAACGCCAACAACGCCAAGAAGATCGTGGAGAACATGCTGACCTTCGCGCGGGTGAGCGAGGGGATGGAGGATTCTCTGGACGTCAGCCAGAGCGTCGAGACGGTGTTGAAGATCGTCAAGAACACGCTGATGACCAAGAAGATCGAGGTGGTCGTCGACCTGCCGGACAACCTGCCGCGGGTCCGGGGCGACAGCCGGGAGTATCAGCAGGTCATTTTCAACTTGATCAATAACTCGGTCGCCGCTATGGAGAAGGCCGGCGGGACGATAACATTGATGGCACGGGAGCAGGAGGGCTGGGTCCTCCTGACCGTCGAGGACACCGGTCCGGGCATTCCGGACAGGATCAAGGCGCAGGTCTTCGATCCGTTCTTCACGACCAAGAAGGTCGGCGAGGGAACGGGCCTGGGCCTGTCCCTGTGTTACGGCATCGTCAAGAAGTACGGAGGCAAGATGGGGTTCGCGAGCGTGTCTGCCGAGGACAACCCGAAGGGCCCGACGGGGACGACCTTCATGGTGTCCATGCCGGTGGACGTCCGCGATGCAGCGCAGGAAGGGGTGGCCTGATGGCGCAGCGAATACTCGCCGTCGATGATGAGCCGCACATGCTCAAGCTCCTGGAGCGGATCATCTCGGAGAAGACGCCCTACCAGATCACCACGACGAGCAACTCGCTGGAGATCCCGGACATCCTCGAGCAGAGCACGTTCGACCTGATCATCTCGGATCTGAAAATGCCGGGCTTGGATGGCATGGACCTCTTGCGGATGATCAAGGAGAAGGGACGGACCGAGGAGCTGATCATCATCACGGCGTTCGGCTCGTTGGAAACGGCCATCGAGGCGCTGTCCCTCGGCGTGTTTGACTACATCACCAAGCCGTTCAAGCGGGAGCAGATCATCTTCACCGTGGACAGGGCGATGCGCTGGCAGAGCGTCAGGCGTGAAGCGACACAGATGGCGGAGATCTTCGATCGTGAGCCCTACGAGGAGGCCCGCCAGGCGTTCGAGGGCGAGTACCTTCGGCGTCTGGCCGAACGGTGTGGCGCAGATGACAGCGCCATGACCGAACGCTCCGGGATGTCGCGGGAGAAGATTACAGCCGCCCTGAAGGAGTTGGCCCCAAACACGGAGTAATCCGTGGCCTGGATCACCAAGACCACGCGTCCCAGGCGAAGGAGCAAGCCGATGGAAGCGAAGCGAGCGGGGGACATCATGATCCCCCTGGAGCAATACCCGCACGTCCCCTACTGGTTCACGCTGCGCCAGGTCGTCGCCGAACTCGAGAAGTCTGAATTCGTCATCGACGGGCGCGTGTCCCTCCCGCGGGTGGTCTTGGTCTTCGATGAGAAGTACCAGCTGATGGGACTCGTCCGGCGCCGCGACATCATGCGGGGCCTGGAACCGGAGTACCTGGCGGCCAAGCCCTTGCACTACCGCAAGAAGCTCTTCGACGTGAAGATCGACCCGAACCTGTCAGAACTGTCCTTCGACAAGTTCATGAAGGGCATTCGGGAACGGGGCGAGCGCCCGGTCAGCGACGTGATGCTTCCCATCGTGGCGACCGTGGACGCCGACGACCACGTCATGAAGGTGATCTACGAGATGACGTCCAACAACCTGTCTCTCATCCCGGTGCTCAAGGACGGACGGATCGTCGGCGCTGTGCGGTCCATCGAGGTCTTCCGCGAGGTGGCGAAGGTCCTGCTTTAGTGGCGGGCTGGCGTTGCACGAACGTATTGTCCCAATAATACGATGAAGAAGACGAGAGGAAAAGCAACAGGCGGACCGACCGGCGGCGGCCTGCCGACCAAGCCAGAGAACATCTACCTGGCCGAGGCGCCAAGGCGCGTCGATCTTCGCCGGCCTTTCTTCATTTTCCTGGGAATCGCCCTGTTCGCCGCCGTCCACTTCTCTGCGCCCTGGAGCGATGCGGTCGATCCCACGGGCGAGCCTTTCCCGCTGACGCGCGAGGGCAAGGCCGCTTTGGGCCTGTTCTTCCTGGCGGCCACGTGGTGGGTCTTCGAGGTCATCCCCATCGGGGTCACCAGCATCCTTATCGGCGTGATGCAAGCGCTGTTCCTGATCCGCCCCGCCCGCGAGGCGCTCACCGACTTCATGGACCCGTCGGTGTGGTTCATCTTCGGCTCGGTGGTGATCGGCATGGCGTTCAGCAAGACGGGCCTGACCCAACGAATGGCTTACAAGATGCTCGCGCTGGTCGGCGAGCGGACCAGCATGATCTACCTCGGGTGTTTCCTGATGACTGCGTCGCTGACGCTGATCATGGCCCACACGGCCGTGGCCGCTGCGGTCTTTCCGCTGCTGATGGCCATCTATTCTCTCTACCAGGAAGACGAGCGGCCCACCCGATTCGGCAAGGGGCTCTTCATCGGCATGGCGTTCGTCGCCGGGGCGGGCAGCGTCGTAACGCTGCTCGGTGCAGCGCGCGGGGCCGTCGCCATCGGCTTCTACAAGGACATCGCCGGAGAAGAGATCGGGTTCTTCCAGCTAACCTACTACATGTTCCCGATCGGATGGGTGATGGTGTTCTTGCTGTGGGCCTTCTTCATGGTCTTCTTCCGACCCGAACGCAAGACGATCCCCGGCCTGAGAGAGCGGGCCAAATCGCTCTACACCCGGTTGGGGCCCATCAGCCAAACCGAGATCCTCACGCTGCTGATCGTGTTTGCGTGTATCACCGTGCTGGGGCTTCGCTCCTTCTGTGACGCCTTTGCGCCGTTGGACAAGAGCGCGGTTATCCTCGTGGCCACTATCCTGTTCTTCTTGCTCAAGATCCTGAGCATAGACGATTTGGAGGAGATCCCCTGGAACATCGTCCTGCTGTTCGGCGGGGCGATGAGCATCGGGCTCTGCCTCTGGCAGACGGGGGCGGCCAACTGGCTGGCCATCAAGTGGCTCGTACTGTTCCAGAACGCCCACTGGTTCATCTTCGTGATGGGCATCACGCTGTTCGTGTTGGTGATGACCAACCTGATCATGAACGTGGCGGCCATCGCGATCTGCCTGCCCGTTGCCTTGGTCCTGGCGCCGTACCTCGGTGTGGCCCGGGAAGTGATCCTGTTCGCGTCCCTGGCCGCCGCGGGGATGCCCTTCCTGTTCCTCGTTGGCGCGGCGCCCAATGCCATCGCTTACAGCAGCAAGCAATTCAGCTCCGGTACGTTCTTCCTGGCCGGCATTCCCGCCAGCTTACTGCTGATGGTCGTCGTGGGCGTGTTCGCCTGGCTGATCTGGCCGCTGATGGGGATGCCCGTCGTCGCCCAGTAGGACGGGCAGTTCGCCGACACCAGAGGCGCGGCCATACCAACGAACAGACGCGTTGATCCGCAGTCCGTTGTCGAGTAAAAGGAAGTTCAAGTAAAGGTCGGCGGTAGAAGGGAGGAGAGCTGACGTGCCGTCGCAGCGCGGGGGTACCAGCGCCGTGCTCCAGGTTCCTCCTCGCCCTCATTCCTCTGTCACATCAAACGGCGTTTCACCATCTAAGGAGCAGTGACATGAAAGCGAGACGCTTCAGTGTGCCCGTTCTCGGTCTTGCCATGCTCGGCGTTCTGGCCGCCAGCGCCATTCTGCTGGCCGACGTCCTGGACACGGGGTTCACGTACCAGGGCCGACTCAGGAACGGCGGCGAACCGGCCAATGGGAACCACGACTTGGCGTTTACGCTGTACGATGCCGAGACTCTCGGCAGCATCGTGGCCGATCCGGTCGAGCGCGTCGACGTGAGGGTCGCAAACGGCGCGTTCACCGTGCCGCTGGACTTCGGTCGCGACGTCACAGTTGGCGATCCGCTGTGGTTGGAAGTTGCGGTTCGGCCATCCAGAGGGGGCGCTGCCTACACGACGTTGACGCCGCGTCAGCGGGTCGGGGCTCCATCCGACGGTCCGGGCGTGGAAGGGGGCCTCGAAGGAAACGGCACGCCCTGGTACCTGACGGGCAATGCCGGGACGGCGCCAGGGACGGACTTTCTGGGTACCACAGACAACCAGGCGCTGGAAATCAAGGTCAATGGCCAACGGGCGTTGCGGATCGAACCGAATGCCACCAGCCCCAGCATCTTCGCGGGGCACGCCGACAACACGATCACAGCGGGCGTCTGCGGCGCCACGATTGGCGGCGGCGGCAGCAGCGGGACTTCCCGGAATAGCGTCACCGACGACTACGGCACGGTTGGCGGAGGCGAAGCCAACCGCGCGGGAAACGCCAGCGGCTCCACCGGCGACGCCTACTATGCCACGGTCGCCGGGGGGAAGTCCAATACCGCCAGCAATGCGTTCGCCACGGTCGGCGGTGGGCTGGCCAACAGTGCCAATTCGTTCTACGCCACGGTCGCAGGGGGATATAGCAACGAGTCCAACGATAACTTCGCCGCCGTCGGCGGGGGAAGCGACAACACCGCCACCGGCAGCTACGCCACGGTCGGCGGCGGAGGCGGAAACGCGGCTGCCGGAGGCTACGCCACCGTCGGTGGGGGATGCGGAAGCGCGGCTGCCGGCAGCCGTGCCACCGTCGGCGGGGGATACCAGAACGACGCCAGCGGCGACTACACGACGATCGGCGGGGGGCAGGGCAACGAGGCCACCCATGACTCTGCGGCCATCGGCGGGGGATCACAGAACGACGCCGACGCGAACTTCAGCACCATCGGCGGCGGAGAGTACAACGACGTCACCGGCGAGTGGGGGACGATCGCGGGGGGACGTGCCAATGAGGCCACCGCCCTCTACACGTCGGTCGGCGGGGGCCGTGGCAACACGGCGACGAACAGTTATGCCACGATTGCCGGCGGACGGGGGAACAAGGCGAGCATGCACTACACCACCGTCGGCGGCGGATACGTCAACCAGGCCACTGACCTCTATGCCACCGTCGGCGGGGGAAACAGCAACAAGGCTACGCAGGACTGCGCGACCGTCGCCGGCGGGGAGAACAACCTCGCCGACGCCAACTATACAACGGTCAGCGGCGGCGTCGAGAATATCGCTTCCCGCGAATGCGCGGCGGTTGCGGGCGGCCGGGCCAACACCGCCAGCAACTACTACGCCACCGTCGGCGGAGGGCGCGGCAACACGGCCAACAACAACTACACCACCATCGCTGGAGGCCGGGCGAACAGGGCCAACACTCACTACGCCACCGTCGGCGGCGGATACGCCAACCAAGCCAGCGGCCTGTACGCGACTGTCGGCGCGGGCCAGAGCAACAAGGCGACCGAGGACTGTTCGACCGTCGCCGGCGGCGAGGGTAACCTGGCCGACGCCAACTACGCGACCATTGCCGGAGGACGTGCGAACACGGCCACGGGCTATTACGCGACCGTGGCTGGGGGTCGTGGGAATACGGGGGGTCAGAATTACGCGACCGTCGGTGGCGGTCGGGGTAACACCGCCAACGGCTACTACGCCACGGTGCTCGGGGGGCGGGAGAACCGGGCGTCCGGCGACTACAGCCTGGCGACGGGATACGGGGCCAAGGTGGATGCCTCGCATGACGGGGCGATGGTGTTCGCGGACGGGACGGCCCTGAACTTCACCTCGTCGGCGGCGAACGAATTCGCCGCCCGCTGCACGGGCGGCGCGCGGTTCGTGTCGGCCGTCAACGGCAGCGGGACGCCGACGGCGGGCGTGGGCCTGGCGCCGGGGGGCGGATCGTGGTCGTCCATGAGCGACCGCAACGCGAAGGCTGATTTTGAAGCGATAGACAAACGTGAGCTGCTGGATCGCCTCGCGAACATGCCGATCACGACGTGGCGGTACAAGACACAGGACGCGTCGATGCGTCATATTGGACCGGTGGCGCAGGACTTCCACGCAGCGTTCGGCGTGGGTGAGGACGACAAGCACATCACGATGATTGACGCGGATGGGGTTGCGCTAGGGGCCATTCAAGGCCTGCACGAACTGCTGAAGGAGAAGGACGCGCAGATCGCTGCGCTGAAGGACCGAAACGCGAAGCTGGAGGCGCGCTTCGCCGCGATGGAGGCCACGGTGACACAGCTGGCCAAGGCGATGAAAGGAGAAGCGAGATGAACCCACGCGATTCGAGGACGTTGGCTGTTGGTCTAGCGCTGGCCGCCGCGCTGGCGGGCGGTGGAATCCTGATCGCCGAAGCGCTGGACACGGGGTTCACGTACGAGGGCCGGCTCACGGACGACGGGTCGCCGGCCAGCGGGAACCACGACTTTGTGTTCACGCTGTACGACGCTGAGGCGTTCGGGAGCGTTGTGGCCGGTCCGGTCGAACACGTCGACGTGGCAGTAACGAACGGCGAGTTCACGGTCGCGCTCGACTTCGGCCGCGACGTTTCGACCGGCGAGCCGCTGTGGTTGGAGATCGCGGTTCGTCTGTCCGAGGGGGACGCTCCCTACACGACGCTGTTGCCGCGCCAACGGGTCGGGACCGTTCCGGATGCGCAGGATGGACCGGGCATCGTCGGGGAGCCTGCCGGTGCTCCGACCCCCTGGTACCTGTCGGGCAACGGCAGCACGAACCCGGGGACGGACTTCCTGGGCACCACGGACAACCAGGCGCTGGAGATCCACGTCAACAGCGCCCGGGCGCTGCGGATCGAGCCGAACGCCACGAGCCCCAGCATCATTGGGGGCCACGCAGACAACGCCGTTTCTCCGACTGTCTGTGGGGCCGCCATCGCCGGCGGTGGGGCCAGCTCGTCCGGGAACTCCGTGACAGATAACTACGGGACGGTGGGAGGCGGCAGCGGGAACCAGGCGGGGGACAACGCCGGGACGGTCGCGGACAGCCCGTACGCCACCGTCGGCGGGGGGTACATCAACTCCGCCGCCGCGAGCTATGCTACGGTCGGCGGGGGATACATCAACTACGCCACCGCAAACTACGCCACCGTCGCCGGGGGATACATCAACTACGCCACCGCAGACTACGCCACCGTCGCTGGCGGGTACATCAACTACGCCACCGCGAACTACGCCGCCGTCGCCGGCGGATACATCAACTACGCTATCGGGGACTACGCGGCCGTCACCGGGGGATACATCAACTACGCCACTGCGTACTGCGCCACCGTCGCCGGCGGATACACCAACGTCGCCGACGCCAACCACGCCACCATCGGCGGGGGACTCGCCAACGAGGCCAGCGGCGAGTCCGCCACGATCGCCGGGGGACGCGTCAACAACGCCAGCGGGTACTACGCCAGCATAGGTGGGGGTCGCGGCAACACGGCCAGCCAGAACTACGCCACCATCGCCGGAGGCCGGGCGAACAAGGCCAGTGGGCACTACACCACGGTCGGCGGCGGATACGTCAACCAGGCGACCGGCCTGTACGCCACCGGCGGCGGCGGGTCCAGCAACGACACGACCGGCGACTACGCCACGACGGCGGGCGGCGGCGCCAACTTGACCAGCGGCTACTACGCCACGATCAGTGGAGGACGTGGCAACACGTCCAACAACAGCTACACGACCATCGCCGGAGGCCGGGCAAACAAGGCCAACACCCACTACGCCACCGTCGCCGGAGGATATGCCAATCAGGCGACCGGCCTGTACGCGACCGTCGGCGCGGGCCAGAGCAACAAGGCGACCGAGGACTGTTCGACCGTCGCCGGTGGGGAGGGCAACCTGGCCGACGCCAATCACGCCACCATCGCCGGGGGCCGCGCCAACACGGCCACGGGCTACTACGCGACCGTGGCCGGCGGTCGTGGCAACGCGGGAAATCAGAACTACGCGACTGTCGCTGGCGGTCGTGGCAACACCGCCAACGGTTACTACGCGACCGTGCTGGGGGGGCGCGAGAACCGGGCGTCCGGCAACTACAGCCTGGCGACGGGGTACGGAGCCAAGGTCGATGCGTCGCATGACGGGGCGATGCTGTTCGCCGACAGCACAAACGTGAACTTCACCTCGTCGGCCGCAAACGAGTTCGCCGCCCGATGCACGGGCGGGGCGCGGCTCGTCACGGCCGTCAACGGCAGCGGGACGCCGACGGCCGGGGTGACGCTGGCTGCGGGCGGCGGGTCGTGGTCGTCGATCAGCGACCGCAACGCCAAGCGGGACTTCGAGGCGGTGGACAAACGTGAGCTGCTGGATCGCCTCGCGGACGTGCCGATCACGACGTGGCGGTACAAGACGCAAGACGCCTCGATCCGCCACATCGGCCCAATGGCCCAGGACTTTTACGCGGCGTTCGCTGTAGGTGAGGACGATAAGCACATCACGACGATCGACGCCCACGGGGTCGCCCTCGGCGCGATCCAGGGCCTCCACGAGCTTCTCCAGGAGAAAGACGCTCGGATTGTCATGCTGGAGGGACGGAACGCGGAGCTTGAGGCCCGGCTTGCTGTGGTGGAGGAACAGAACGCGAGAATCGGCGCCCGCTTCGAAGCGATGGAAGCCGTTGTGGCGGGGCTGGGCAAGACGGCTAAGGGAGAAGAGAGATGAACACACTGTATCGCAGGATGTTGGTAGCTGGTCTGGCGCTGGTTGTCGTGCTGGCGGGCGGCGGGATCCTGATCGCCGAGGCGCTGGACACAGGATTTGCGTACCAGGGCCGACTCACGGACGACGGCGAACCGGCAAGCGGTCCTCATGACTTCACCTTCACGCTGTATGACGCCGAGGTGTTTGGCACCATGGTGGCCGGCCCGATCGAACGCATGGACGTGATGGTGACGAACGGCGAGTTTGTGGTGCGGCTGGACTTCGGTCGCGACGTCATGGGCGGAGATCCGCTGTGGTTGGGGGTCGAGGTCCGTCCATCCGGTGCCGGAGCCGCTTACACGACGCTCGCGCCCCGCCAGCGAGTCGGGGCCGTGCCGGATGCGCAAGACGGGCCAGGCGTCATCGGGGAGCCTTTGGGTGATCCGACCCCCTGGTACCTGACGGGTAACGGCTGCACGGACGCGAACGTCCACTTCCTGGGCACGACGGACAACCGGGCGCTGGAGATTCGGGTCAACGGTCAGCGGGCGCTGCGAATCGAACCGAGGACCTACACGCCGTGTTTGGTCGGGGGCCACAGTGACAACACCGCCTTCCCGAATGTCGCTGGAGCCTTCATTGGCGGCGGCGGGACCAGTGGCACTTACCAGAACGTTGTCTCCGACGACTTCGGGACGGTGTGCGGCGGCAAGCGGAACGTTGCTGGCGATCGGGCGGGCGCGACCAACGACAGGAACTACGCCACCGTCGGTGGTGGATACTACAACACGGCCTCGGGCAGCTATGCCTTTGTCGGCGGGGGATACGGCAACGAGGCGGCGGGAATTCACGCCGCCATCGGCGGGGGATACAGCAATGACGCTACGGCGCCCTATAGCACCGTCGGCGGAGGGGACAACAACGACCCGAACGCCTCCTATGCCACCATTGCAGGGGGAAGGTCCAACGACGCCGACGGTGAGTGCGGCGCCGTCGGCGGGGGACGGTACAACAACGCCAGGGCTGATTATTCCACCGTCGGTGGCGGGTACGACAACGACGCCAGCGGCGATTACGGGACCGTCGGAGGGGGGAGCGGAAACGAAACAACCAACCAGTACGCGACAGTCTCGGGGGGATGTGCCAACGCCGCCGCCGCCTTGTATGCCTCGATCAGCGGCGGGCGCGGGAACATGGCGGTAAACAGCTACGCCACGGTTGCCGGCGGCCGGGGGAATAAGGCAAGCATGCACTACACCACCGTGGGAGGCGGGTACGTCAACCAGGCCACTGACCTCTACGCCACCGTCGGCGGAGGCAGCAGCAACAAGGCGACCCAGGACTACGCGACGGTCGCCGGCGGACAGAGCAACCTCGCCGACGCCAACTATACAACGGTCAGCGGCGGCGTCGAGAATATCGCTTCCCGCGAATGCGCGGCGGTTGCGGGCGGCCGGGCCAACACCGCCAGCAACTACTACGCCACCGTCGGCGGAGGACGCGGCAACACGGCCAACAACAACTACACCACCATCGCCGGAGGCCGGGCGAACAAGGCCAGCACCCACTACGCCTCCGTCGGTGGCGGATACGTGAATCAGGCCACCGGCCTCTACGCGAGCGTCGGCGGGGGACAGAGCAATGAGGCGACCGAGGACTGCACGACGGTGGCTGGGGGAGACGACAACCTCGCCGACGCCAATTATGCGACGGTCGGTGGCGGGCGTGCCAATACCTCGACCGGCTATTACGCGACCGTCGCAGGCGGTCGTGGCAACACGGGCAGTCAGAACTATGCGACGGTCAGCGGCGGTCGGGGCAACACCGCCAACGGGTACTACGCCACGGTGCTCGGGGGGCGGGAAAACCGGGCGTCCGGCGACTACAGTCTGGCGACGGGGTACGGGGCCAAGGTGGATGCGTCGCACGACGGGGCGATGCTCTTCGCGGACGGGACCGACCTCAACTTCAACTCATCGGCCGCGAACGAGTTCGCCGCCCGCTGTACGGGGGGCGCACGGTTCGTCTCGGCCGTCAACGGCAGCGGGACGCCGACGGCCGGCGTAACGCTGGCTGCGGGCGGCGGATCGTGGTCGTCGGTCAGTGACCGCAACGCGAAGCGGGATTTCGAAACGGTGGACAAGCGTCAGCTCCTAGACCGCCTCACCAAGGTCCCGATCACGACCTGGCGGTACAAGACGCAGGCCGCGTCGATCCGCCATATCGGCCCAATGGCCCAGGACTTCCACGCGGCGTTCGCTGTAGGTGAGGACGATAAGCACATCACGACGATCGACGCCCACGGAGTCGCTTTGGGCGCGATCCAAGGTCTGCACGAGCTGCTCGAGGAGAAGGACGCGCAGATTGCGGGTCAGAAGAAGGAAATCTCCGAGCTCCGCGCTCGACTGGAGAAGGTCGAGGGGATGGTGGGCGCGCTGGCGAAGACGCAGAACGGAGGTGTTCAATGAATTGCGAGACCCCACAAGTCGTCCGGGTTATCGTCTGGACGCTCCTGGCTCTCGCAGCTCCGAGCGTCGTGATGGCCGAGTATGCGATCACGTCATACACGATCGAGGCCGGCGGAACGGCCGCCTCGGGCGGCGGCTTCGCGCTAACCGGCACGATCGAGCCGACGGCTCCCAACGTCCCGGTCATGACGGGCGGTCCGTTCGCGCTGGAAGGCGGGTTGCATCCTGGCGTCATGGATGCCAGCGACGAGGTCGGGACGGCCTCCCACTGCGGAAGCGGCGTAGAGGAGGCCTTGCCGTTATTGATGATCGGCGTGGCTGGGCTGTACGCGGTGACAAGACGCAAACGCTAGGTCAGCGCACGGAAGACAAGGGCGACGTCCCGTCCACGGACCCGACCCGCGAGACGTCCACGCCCCCAAGCGCAAACGATCGGGCGACCGCGCAGCGACGCGGCCGCCCGATTCTTGGTTGACTGTTCGTTCCTTAGTGCTGGTACGTGACCTCGAGCGTCGCGTAGCGATCCTCGCACCCGTCGGAGCCGTCGATGTCGACGCCGACGGCGAACCGGTTCTCGCCGGGGGTCAGCGGCACGTTCGGCCAGGTGATCGTGAACGTCCGGCGGTGGCTGAGGATGCCGTAGTTGGGATCCATCTGCCACCCGCTGGCCTGCCACTGATAGCCGACGATCACGCTACGCCACCCCGCGATGTTCGGGTCCCATTTCAGGATGTCCCCCTGAATCCAGTAGCTGGCCTCCGTGCCCCAGTAGACCTCGATGCCATCCAGACTGATGTCTACGGTATCGGCGGCGATCGGCCCGCTCGGCGGGGCCACGCTGTCGTCGATGAGCGTGACCTCGAAACCACTGTTGCACTGGCAGTTGGACCTCACGGTGACCCCCGTCAGCGGGACGAGCATCCCGATCACACAGAGAGCCCTGGTCAGATTCCTGGACATGCGTTCGTCTCCTCCTCTTACACGAGATTTCCCATCTACGGACTGCGTGACTGCCATCATACCGAAATCGCCATCTCGACTGAAACTGCGAGGCAACCACGGGTTCCGTTCATCTCGTGTCGGGCCGGCGGCCTGACCTCCGGACGCATTCGAATGGCAGCACCGTTGCTCGTCTCTTGGCGCCCCGCGGACTCGGGTGGTACACTTGATTCAGGATTCGATTGGAGTTCATCATGAGGTACCGCGTTGTCATCGAACAGGACGAGGACGGCAAGTTCGTTGCCCACTGCCCCGTCTTGCCAGGTTGCTGGAGCCAGGGGGACACCCGCGAGGAGGCGAAACACAACATCGCCGATGCCATCGAAGGATACTTGGCCAGCCTGAGGAAGCACGGCGACCCGATTCCGCCACCCATCACCGAGGAAGTCATCGACGTGGACGGGTGACCCGTCTGCCCGTCGTCTCCGGCCCCGAAGCCGTTCGAGCCTTCGAGAAGACCGGCTATCGGGTGAGCCATCAGACAGGCAGTCACATCATTCTGCGTCGCGACGCGCCGCCGTATCGACATCTGTCGGTCCCCAATCATCGGGAGCTTGCCAAAGGAATGCTGCGCGGGCTGATTCGAGACGCTGGTTTGACGGTTCAGGAATTCGCCGCGCTCCTCTGAGTGCCCGGCCGGCACGCCTCGATCAAACGTTGGTGCCCAGTGTGCGTCAGGGCACACCTGGCGGTCGGCGGTAGCCCTGGACGCCGATCTTGGTGGCGTCGATGGGCTTGAAGCCCAGCTCCAGGGCGGGGGAGTCGGGGCGGAGGCGGTAGTCGTCGTGGGCGGGGTCGACGAAGCGGGGGTCGGCGACGATCGAGTTGGCGTCATAGCCGGCCTCGCGCCACTTGGCCCACGGACCCCGGGGGGTGACGTCGCCGCTCGCCTGGGTCAGGTCGCCGCCGACGCACCAGTAGACGTTCCGGTCGCATTCGGTCAGCACCTTGTCGTGGTACCGGTTGAAGCGAAGCAACTTGCCGGTGTGATAGTAGACGATGTTCCTGACGAACGTGTTGTTGGCCATGAAGTCGCCGCCATTGTACTCGGACTGCTGGTTCTGGGCGTCGACGAAGATGTTGTTCTGGAAGGTGTTGTTCCGGCCAAGGTGAACGTGGAGCCCGCCGCGGACGTTCCGCGCGACGATGTTGCCGGTGACCTTCGTCCCGCTGGAGTAGTCGTCGAGGTAGATACCCCAGGAGTAGAAGGGCGTGAGCATCTCGCCGGTTGGACTGGTCTTCAGGCCGACGGCGTCGAGGATCAGGTTGTAGCGGATCACGTTGCCGGTGTCCTCGCGATCACGGCCGAGCGTCTCGATCGCCCCGGTGTCGTTCGTCTCCAGATTCGTTCGTAGGATGCGGTTGTACTCGATGATGTTGTTGTGCGACGCCCGGTCCTTGCCGAACGTCTTGAGCGAGATGCCATAGCGCGGCACGTCCGTGACGGTGTTGTGGGCGATGCGGTTCCCGCCGCCCGTCGTGACGTAGATGCCCGCGACGTGTTTCCAGATCCGGCCGCAGTGGTGGATGTGGTTCCCGGCGACGAGGTTGTCCTTCGGTTGGCTGGCCGTGTCGTAGCCGATCATCAGGACCCCGCCCTGGCCGGCGTCGGCGACGGTGTTGCCCAGGATCGCGTTGTCGCTGGCGTGGTCGGACATCCGCACCGCGTAGCCGCCTATGCCGAGGAACTTGCAGTTCTCGATGACGCAGTGTCGCGCCCGTCGCATCCAGACCGCGCCGTCGTCAGGGGAGTAGACCGAGCCGATCTCCAGCGAGTACGTCGTGTGGCGGAACGTGAACCCCCGGATGACGATGTGCTCGACGGCACGCGGCTCGGCCTTCCTGTCTCTTTTCCTGGCTGCGTCAGGCTTCTTGGCGGCTTTGATCTGGCCGGGCCGCTCGCCGGGATCCTCGCCGACGAGGTCGATGATGCGATCGAGCAGCGGCGCGACCACGTCCCTCCGCTCGAAGTCGGCGACCTTGGGCCAGAGGTAGATCCGCCCGTTCGTCCGATCGAGAAACCACTCGCCCGGCGTGTCGATCGCCTCGAAGACGTTGGCGACGTAGTAGCGGTTGCCGGGCCTGAGCTCCTGCGAGCAGTTGCGGTTCTTGACGTGGACGACGTGACTGGCGTGGTCGATCCTCGCCACCGAGAGGATGGCGTTGACCCACCCCCAGGCGGGGAAGATGTGGATCTCGGGCTCGGGCGAGCGGGGCCATCGGGCCAGGTCGCCGGGGCGGAACACGAACTTGTCCCTGTGGTGACTGGACCGGCCCTTTGCGACGCCGAACTCCTTGCCCTTACCGCTCTCGAACGCCTCGGCCTGCACGAGAATAACGTGCTTGCCCGCCGCCGGGTCGGCCCCGGTGAGCTTGGTTCCCTTCGGCGTCCAGTCGGGTTGATTCGCCAAGACGAAGGCGTCGAAGTTCAGCCCCCCGCCCTTCACGTTGGTCCATCGCAGCCGGTGTTGGCCCTTGGCGAGCCGCAACGTCGCCGTCTTGCGCCATTGGAAGATACCCCACCCGCCGGTGTCGGGTAGGTTCTGGAGCCGGACGGGCTTGGCGTCGTCGACCTGCATCGTCGTCCGGCCGGCCATCGTCTTTCGGCCGTGGGGTTCGTTCTTGGCGCCATAGTACAGCCACAGCGCGTAGTCTCCGTCGGCAGGCACGTCGACCTTCCACGCGAACGTATCCCCGGACGTGTGGATCCGCACAAGGGTGTCGCCGAACCGGCCCTTGGGTTCGACCTTCTCCACGAACGGAACGACGAACGACCAACCGCCGGTCCTGGGATGCTCGGGATCGAAGTTTGGGGTACGGGCGAGCGTTTGGCGCTCGTCGCCGACGAAGAGCTGACGGAAGACCCACCTTCGCTTGCCGGCGTCGGGATCGGCTTGCGCCGTGCTCGGGGCCAGATCCGGCACGTCAGCGGTCCACAGAACGTATTCATCCGGCCACCAGCGGGTGATGGGGCGTCCGCCCGAAAGCGTGACCTGCTCGCCCGGGTAGGCGGCGTAGATCACGGGACAGTCGGCGGTGCCCGAATCGTCCGGCCCGAGCACCAACGGCTCGGACAGGTAGTAGGTTCCCCCCCGGACGAGCACCGTGAAGGGACCGTCGTGGCCGCCGCGCGTCTTGAGCCTTCGGACGGCGTCGCGGGCTCGATGCGGCGTGGCGAACGGGCCGTCTGTCTTGTCGGCGTTGGCGGCCGGCAGCGTTCCCGACCAGGCGTCGTTGCCGTCGACGGCGACGTAGAGGTCCGCCTTCGGCACGGACTTCGCGCAGACGTCCCGACAATACCCCCCAATAAGGACGGCGACGATTCCGAAGGCGGGCGCCCACGTCCGAACCCCAACTGCATGCTTGATTGCTGATAGCGCTGACGACTCCATCTCTTCCTCCCTGGATCGGGCGCAACGTTGCCCTAGAGCGGTAGGGCGGGTTCTACCCGCCGGCGGGTGGAACCCGCCCTACCTATTGCGCCCAGCTCGAGCCCCGATTGGTCGTACGTCGAGCGGCGCCGTAGTGCTAGGCGGAGACCCGGAACGAGTAGAGCTGGGCGCCCCGAAGAATGAAGCGCAAGCGCACGACTTTGCCGGACATGGCGCCCAGGTCCTTCCCGCCCGTCCAGGTCATCTCGTGATCGATCGCGTCCACCATTGATAGGGCCTGACAGTCGTCCCGACCGAGGCCCGGCACGACCTTGCCGTCCTCGCCCAGGACCTCGACCGCAACGTATCCCGGCCGGGCGTTCGCGTTGACGTGAACCTTGCGCCCCTGGAACAGGAGCGGACACGTCGTGACCGATCCTTCTTCATAGACGGCGTCGACGGACGCGAAACCGTCCACGCGGAGAAACGCCAGGCCGATCGCGCCGATGTGGCCGTAGGGCTTCTCGGCCCAGTGAAGCGTCTGTCTGCCCTGATAGAAGATGTAGAGCTTGTCGCCTCGACGGATCGGCGCGTTGTGGGAGGGTGTGACCCAGGCGGCGTCCCATTCGCCGGGCGGGCCGTACTCGAGGAACGTCTGCCGATCGCACGCCCGCGACCAGGCCAGGCCGTCACGGCTGTAGGCAAGCTGCGTGTTGAGCACGCGCTTCGGCACATAGAACATCTCGAGGAACCCTAGCCGCATCCCCGCATACGGAAAGTCGATCATCCCATAGAACTCGGTCTTGTCGGGGTCCTCCGCGTCCGGCGCCAGGATCTCGCCGACGTGCTCGAACGTCTCGCCGTCCGAACTCTCCCACAGACCGCACGTCCGCAAGCCCCGACCTGGGATCCGCGTGATGACGCGGTACCGCTTCCGATCCGCGTCGTAGCAGGCCGTATTGCGATCGCCCGCCTTCACGACCACGTCTGGATGCTTGGTCCACCGCAGGCCGTCCGGCGACGTGGCCGCCCGAATCCCTTCCCGCTGATGCCAGACCATGCGATAGCCGCCTTTGGGATCGCGGAAGACGCTCGGGCTGTCGATGTGCCCGTCCGCCTCCGGCGCCAGGACGATGTTGTTGGCCTTCGATCCGCGGTATTCGACCAGGCCGAGCTCGGGCTTGTCCCAAGTCAAACCGTCCTTGGACGTCGCGGTGCACACGAACATCTGCTCGCCCGGCCGACCGAACTTCTGGTACGTCTGATACCAGATGCGGAATCGCCCGGCCTCTTCGTCCCACAAGACCGACCCCCACGTCAGGACACAGTTGCCTTCCCACGGTCTATCGTAGGTCAGGACGGGGTTGCCCGGGTGCTTTCTTGGCTGATGCACCACGCGGGTCAGGCCGTCCATCGACGCGATCAGCCCATCGTCCAGGAAGAGCTGGGGCTCGCTGCCGATCCGGCGCGGCGGGGTGGGTTTGCTGGATGCGTCGGCCATATAGCGCACCTCCTGCCAGATCCGCACCTCGTCGAGGACGCCCACGAAACTCGAATCGTCAATGTGCTCGTTGAAGCCAATGTGGAGCTTGCCGCCGCCCGTGTCCATCTGACCGGGCCAGGAACACGTCTCCTTGAGCTTGCCGTTCAGAAAGAACCGCAGCGCCTTCCCGTCGAACGTGACGGCCACGTGCGACCACGTGTTGAGCGGAATCGGCGTGGTCCCGCGCCAGTCCCAACGCCCCCGCACCTTGACCGCAGCCCGGAGTCTCCCGTCGTTGATGGCGAACTCGTAGAGCTGCTCTTTGGTCAGGATGGCTGCAAACCGCTTGCTGGCCGTCGGCCGGACCCATGCCTCCAGCGTGAGCCGGTGCATAGGAATCTGCAGGCTGGGATGATCCGCCACGACCACCGGCGCGGCGTCCTCGGCAAACGACAGGCCGCCTCCGCTCCGACCCGCCACGCGAGACGGCATGACCCGCGCGCCCGCGCCGATGAAACCGTCGTTGGCGTGCCGCGATGTGTCGATCACCGCGCTGCCTTCGCGCTCGTCGAATCGGTAGCCGGCAACCAGGTTCTTCTCCTGCCGGTCCTTCTGCGCGTCGGCGCCGATCGCCCCGAGCACCTGAAGCCGCGCCTCGCCCCGCAAACGCTCAGCCGCTTGCTGGTGCTCCTCGAGCTTCGCCAGATAGGGCTCACCGTAGACCTGCTTCGTGTCGCCCTCGTAGAACCACGCGATCGGCAAGACCTGCAGGCGCCAGGCGTACTGGTTCTTCTTCGTCTGCGACTTGCTGTAGGTGATGACCGCCTGGTCGTCGCCGACGAGGCACACATTGGCCATGGTGATCTTGCCGGCGAAGTCCGTCGCGCCATCCAGATGGCGGATCGACGACCAGCTCCGCCCCTCGTCCTTCGAGATGGCGGACGAGATGAAGTTCCTCGGCCATGGCCCGCTGATCTTCTCCATTGGCGCCCAGTTGTAGATCAGCAGCAGATCGCCGTTCTGCAGCCGCCGGATCGTCGCCATCGAGCCGGGCGACGGGATGCCGCTGGGCGCCGGCTCGCTCCACGTCGCGCCGCCGTCGGCCGAGAACGACGCGTAGATCCACTTGAGGTACGTCCGTAGGACCATCATCAGCCGCCCGTCTTTCAGCTCGATCACCGCCGGCTCCTCGGCCGCCGGGTTCGTCTTGCGTCCGGTCGAGCCCTTCGGCGTGCTGATCAGGGCCGTCTTGGCCCAGGTCTTGCCGTTGTCGTCCGAGTAGAAGCAGTAGGCGTGCGTCGAGCCCAGGCTATCCATACTCACCCAGCACGGCAGGATGATGCGACCCGTCTTCAGCCGGACCGCTCGGTCGCAGCCGGGCCCGCCGTAGCCCTTGTAGTCCAGCCGCACCGGCTTGTCCCACGTCTTGCCGTTGTCCGTCGAGCGCTTCATCCACGGACCGGCGTCCTGGCGGCTGTTCTTGACCACAAAGAAGCAGAGCAATTCGTCCTTGCTCAGTCGCAGGAGCGACGGCGACATGACGTTCTGCTTGCCGATGTTGGCCTGAAAGACCTTGGCCTTATCGAGGGGCGTCCACGTCACCCCGCCGTCGTCGGAATGGAACTCCAGGATCGTCGCTTCGGTGTTGTCGTGCCCGCCATGACCAAACGCCGTCACCAGCATCATGAGGCGCGCCCTGCCGTCGAGGCAGATCGTCGTCCCTTCCGACCAGCGGTAGACCCCCTTCGGATCGTGCGGCAACAGGACCTTGTCTTCCAGCTTGTCAGTGGCGCGAGCCTCGCCGACCATCAGCATTCCTGTCAGCCAGACCAGGGCGCCGATGACGTAGACGCATTCGATTCGACCGATGTACATCGCAGTCCTCCTGTGGGCTGCTGCAGACTCACGTGATGCCAAGCCGGACGCGGTAGCAGAAGTACCATGGCACGGTCCGATCGCCCAACGCCCCACGAACGGCCTGGCGGAGTCGGTCCAGGCCGATCTCCTCGTCGGTCACGCCGCGTCTAAGCAGCGTCGACACGCTTCCCTGGCTCAGGGCCAATTGGACCAACCGTTCCGCATCTCCGGCCTCAGTGTGGTGCACCGCGATCTCCCTGGCAAACCGGAACCGCCCGCTATCCCGCATGCGGTCGAGATGCTGCTTCTTGGACCATCGTTTCACGGCTTCGTAGACGCCGCGCTCGTTCTCGACGCGTCTGACCTGATCCAAGAAGGCCGTATAGGCTGCTTCAGCCTCCCAGTGTATGGCCGGCGGCCAGTCACAGTCGAAGGCGGCAAACACGCCTTCGGGCCTCAGGACACGGGCGACCTCGGCGAACGTCGGGGCCGGCTCCATCCAGTGGAGCGACTGCGAGCAGGTTACGATATCGGCGCATCCATCCGGCAAGCCGGTCTCGGTGGATAGCCCCTTCTGGTAGCGCACGCTCTCCGCGTGAGGCAATGCGGCCGTGCGCGCCTCGGCCTGGCGGCGCATGTCGTCATTAGGGTCGATGCCGACCACTTCGTCCGCTCGTCCGGCCCAGATGCGCGTCGACAGACCGGTTCCGCTGCCCAGGTCGACAACGAGCCGGGGACGCGCGACACCGGCGAGCTGCGTCAGGATGTCCACCAACACCCCGGGCGGTTGAGGGCGGTGCGCGTCGTAGCATTCCGACACGCCGTTGAAGCGCTCGACATTGGCAGCAAGATCTTCGCTCATGGGTTCGTCCGCTCGCCTGGCGGCCAATACGCACCGCCAGCGCCTCATTCCCCTCGAAACTCGACCGCGCCAATGTCGGGCGCGGCGCCGTGCGGCACCGGCTTGCGTTCGAAATCCGTCTTGATGCCCACGTCGGCGCCGGCGTCGATGCAGGGCGACCCCTTGCTCGGTCGGTAATCGCCCTTGGCGGGGTCGACGAGCTTCGGTTTGGCAACGATGGAGTTCCGTCCTTGATTCTGTTCAGACTGATACCGGGCGAACTCGGCCATCGTGTAGTTGCCCTCTTTGAACCGAATCATGACGCCGGCCTGCTGGTACCAGCAGTTGTTGTCCATGCGGAGGGCGGCGATGGCGGGCCGGGGCCAGGCAGGGGCGTAGAACGCGTTGCGCTTGGCCTCGAAGAAGATGTTGTTGCGGATGATGATGTCGCTGGCCGCCGCGGGGCTGGTATAGAAGCAGAGCTGTCGGCCGCTGGGGTCGGGGCGCTGCGTGTGGCCCCACCCGTGGCCCGCGTTGAGGCACGTGTTGTTCTCGAAGCGGATGTTCTGCGTCCGCGAGTTCTCGGGCCGGTTCCAGTATTCGAATGAGTACTCGCAGTTCCAGATGACATTGTTGCGATAGGTAATGTTGACCTGCTTGACGTTGGGGGCGTTGTTCTGGTTGGTGAGGGCGGCGTCGTAGATCTCCCACAACCGGCAACGCTCCACCAGATGGTCATGTGCGTTGCCCCAGTACTCGATCCCGTTGCCGAACCGGACGGTCCCGCTGCCGCCGCGCTGGTCGCCGCCGCCGATATAGGCGAGGTCGCAATCTCTCGCGATGGTGTGATGCGTGCTCCCCCCGCCGATTCCGTGCGCCGCGCCATACTTCAGCGCCAGGTTCTCGTAGATGACGTAGCTCTTGCCGGACTGGTCGATGATGTGATCCCGGATCGCACATTCGATGTCCGAGTAGTACGACGCGGGGCACTTCGACGAGAAGAGCTTCAGCACGTGCCTGTCTTCGTCGTACCAGTACTGCCCCTGGGCCTTGAGATCGGAGGCGTTCCAGACCTTCACGCCGCACGACGCTTCGCCGTCGAAGATGAGGTTCCCCACGTCGCGGAGCAGCACGCCCTTGTCGATGCATGCCACGAAGGACACGCTGTCGAGGTAGAAGGTGTCCCCGTCGGGCAAGCAGCCGCCCAGAAAGAAGGTCAGCCGGGCGTCGCTGGCCGTCACGTTGGCCTTGTAGAACTGCTGATACGTCGACCAGGTCGGCCTGATCTGCTTGCGGACGACGCGAGGGCCGGATGAGTAGCTCGACCAGGGCGCGCCGCTCCGCATGAGCAACGGCATCCTGACCGGGAATTCCTTCGTTGACCTGGCCCGAAACGTCAGCCGGTAGAGCGCCCCACGCTTCACGCTGAACCGGTCCGTGTAGAGCTGCAGGTTCGACCCGTCCTTGCCCGACCGGGTGCAGTGCACGTGATAGCCTGCCGGTGCGGAGTCGTACTGAGTCGTGTCCCTCGCCGCCCGCGCGGCTGCGCCCTTCTCGGCGTGGAGGTGCCAGTGTAATGCGTCGGTGGCAAAGCTCGGATTGGCGAGTAGCTCCTTGCCGATGGCGGCCGGCTCGAGCGTGGACCAGATCTGGGCCCCGTCGTGCTTCCAATCCGCCGGGTCGTTCTTCTCGACCGACCCCGACAGCAGCGGCTTGTCGCCGGACCCGTAGGCCCCGTACCGAATGTGACCCTTCTCGCTGCCGCTGCACGGGAGCAACTGCTCGCGCCAACAGTCGCCGCGTTTGAGCAGGATGACGTCCCCCGGCTTGAACGGCTCGGCGTTGACGCGCGAGATCGTCCGCCACGCCGTCGGAGGGCTCTTGCCATCGTTGTCGTCAGCGCCCGCGTTGGAGACGTAGTACACCTCCGCACGCGCTTCGCTGAGTATCAAGCACACCAGGACAGGGAGGACGCACCTGAGCCCCTCCATACCCCCTCGGGCTCGGAGGCTCCCCCGGCGTCCCCTTTCTCCTGAACGAGAGTCCATAACGCACCTCTGCACATGAAGCGTGTATCGCCTGAATGGGCACGGCTACTACAAACGCACCAGGTCGAAACGTCAAGCGGGAAGTCCTGGCGCGGTTTTGCGGGAAGGGAATGCGGGCGTTTTGCGATAACTCCCTCTGGCACGGACACACGGGGGTCGGTTGGCGTCCATTGTCGGTTTGAGCCGAAGGGCCTATAATAACGTACCTAGAGTCTGCCAGAGGACCCTTGTTGGGTCGGATCGACGCACCAGCGGTTCCCATGGAGGTGGGGACATGTGCTGCCGCGGGCAATGGATGGTGGCGTGTTTGGCGGCGGCGGCGAGTCTGTCGGCGATCGCCTCGATATCCAAGGCAGACGTGGTTGTCCTCAAGGACGGCCCGAAGGTCGAGGGCCGGATCGTCAACCAGACCGACAAGTTCGTCGAGGTCGAGGTCACCAAGTTCGGCGTGACCGTGACCCGCAAGCTCCGCCGAGACCGGATCACGTCCATCCGAAGGGACGGCGAGGCGGAGGCTTTTGAGACCGAAGGTTCTGCGAAGCAGTCCGAGCGACCCACCCACGAAGACAACCGATCGAGCGTCACACCGTCTGGCGGCGAGGACGAACCGAAGACGGCGTCGGCACGTCAGGAGCGACTGCCCCTCAGGCTCAACCTCCGCGAAGCCCTGGCCAAGCCCTTGATCCGGCAGACGTTCGAGGACGACGGCGAGCGGATCGAGCCGACCGACGGCGGGCAGTTCGTGCTCGTGCCCTTCTCCTACGAATCCGTCGGCAGGCGCTATCGGATCTCTCGCTACTCCATCAGGTTCTCCACCGACAAGGGGAAGGCCCGGTTCTTGGGGTTCGTAGCCCTGCAGGGGAAGCCAGGCGGACAGAAGGCGACGCCCGCAGCCAAGCGTGCGAAGGGAAACAAGAAGCAGAGGAACCAGACGGCTCAACTCGCCGCGTTGCGCCCGGCCAAGGGCAGACCGGTGTACGAGAGGATGACGGTCTATGAAGAAGGCGGCAAGCTGATGGTCCGCTTCGAGGATCTCAGCAAGTCGAAGCAGCAGGACAAGAGTGCGTCTGCAGGGCCCGGTCTCGATCGCTCGAATGCCGCGACCGACCTCATCGGACTCGATGCACCCGCCGAACCTCAAGCGCCCGAACGTCGAGAAGCAGAGACGGACGATCGAAGCCGGCCGACGAAGCTTGCGCCAGCGCCACACAACGGGCCGTCCCAATGCGAGCGCCCCTCGACGGATCGCGACGCGGGCAGCGTCTGCGCGGTGGTCTTCGCGGACCCCGTTGCCGAGATGCCGTCCGTCCCCATCGTCAGGCCCGCCGTTTACCGCGGGGAGGGTCACATTTTGCTTTGGGCTGGGTGACGCAAGCGGAGTTCGAGCTCCGGTGTCCGGAGCCGAAGCCCCACGGTCCGCACGGCCCCGATCCCACGTGGCAGGTACTCCCGCAGGTCAACAGCCCGAAGGACTTCATCGCGAACCCGAAGCGCCGATACCTCGCGGAAGAAGAGCAAGGACAAGAAGAAGGACGAAGCCCCGGGCGAGCCGGGCACCGGTTGGGCGGCTGTCCTGGTCGAGGTCTCCAAAGGCGCAACGACCCTCACCGCGCGGTTCGACCGCAAGAAGACTCCCATTGAGTTCTGCGTGAGCAACGTTCCGGCCGACGCGGTTGCCGATGCGGGCGATCCCTGATCGGATCATGGGATCTACGAGAGATGGACCGTGTTGACACCGTGCGCGCGACGGCGATACGGTGACTCGAGCAACGCGAGCCTGATGGCAGGAGGAGGTGTGGACCATGGATGCTCTGCGACGGCGGCTTGTTGGTACTGTTGCGGTGGCCTCGGCGGCGCTGGCGTTTCCTATCTCGTCGGCCGCGGATGGCAAGACGTTTCAGCTCGAGCTCAAGCGGCTGAAGGATACTACTTTGCAGCGGCTCGCGGCGCGAACCGCTCGACCAGGGGATCTGGACTACCTCTGCAGCATGACGTATCCGCAGAGATTCTACATGGACACCCGCAATCGGGGTCGCGTCGGTGATGCGCCGGACTTCGAGAAGATCGCCAAGAAGCAGCCGGACAAGTACAAGTGCGCCCACCCGTTCCGCGGCGTGGCGCAACTCGGTTCAGACCACTACGCGTTCGTGCTCGACTCGACGGACCTGAAGTCGAAGGGGTACGATCTGCTCCACTTCGATCTGAACCACAACGGCGATCTGACCGACGACAAGGTCGTCAAGGCCACCCCCCTATCTGGGACCAGGCGCTCCCGCGGGATCCCGCGACGGACCTTCCCGTGCGTGGCGGTCACCGTGAACGCCGACGGCACGGACGTGGACTACGCCTTCTACCTTCGAGCCTACGCCCGCCACTACGGATCGGGGCAAGGGGAGGCGATCAGCGCCCGCGCCTATCTGCAGTCCGTGGTCTACCGTGACGGTCAGGTCGTCCTCGACGGCAAGCGCCATCGCATCATCGTGCTCGACTTCAACGGCAACGGTCGCTTCGACGACGAGACCGAGATCAACGAGCAAGTCAGACTGGTCGACGGTCGGCTGTATGCGACGCGGGGAGACATGCTCCTCATCGACCCGGATATTAAGAACGCGATGGTCACCGGATACGGCGTGACCGACCGCAAGGAGCGACACCTGGTCTCGAGTCTGATCTGCATCGGCGGGCGCTACTACGACATGGAGGTGTCCGCCGCGGGCGACGAGATTTCCCTGGAGCCCACCGGGCTGCCGATGGGATCTGTCGTCAACCCTTCATCTTCCTTCGATGCGGTCCTTTTCAGTGGCAAGGTCTTTGTCAAGATCAGCTGTGAGGCCGACAAGCCCGTTCCCCTCCCCGCAGGGGATTGGCGGCTCCTGCAATACACCATCAACGCCGGCAAGGCAGGCCAGTCCCCGACGCTGGTCAGCGCCGGGGGGATGCGGGACGGCAAGCCCGTCAAGGTGGCCAAGGGCCAGACCGCCAAGCTGGCCTTCGGGCCGCCCTACACGCCAAAGGTGACGATCTCCAGCCCGTCGCGCGGGGGGCAGCCCGCCCGGCTGGGGCTGAAGATCATGGGGGTCGGCGGAGAGATCTGCAGTAACCTGAGGGTCAAGGGCAACCGGCCCGAGGCGCCGACGTTCGAGGTCGCCACGCCGAAGGGCAAGGTGATCGAGCGCGGCAAGTTCAGGTATGGCTGAGGCTTCACCTGCGGGTACTCGTGGCGAGTACCATCAAAGCTCGAGGGCGAATACCACGCAACCGTCAAGATGAACGCAGGCCCGTTCGAGGTGGCCAAGGACGCCAAGACCGTGATCCGTGCCTCGGACCTTCGCAAGTGAGCGCGGGGGCAGGAGGGGATCTGGCCGCAAGCCAGTTTCAGGCCGACGTCGCGCTCGGTCGGGGTTAAACTGGTTGCTCATCCGCGGATCGTCCCTGCGCAAGGAACGAACCGTTCCTCAGGTCTGCTGGGGACCGGAATCGCTCTTGGCAGGATCGGTCCCTGGCTTCGTGCCAGCCGGCGTCCTGTCCGGAGATCCGACGACACTGGCCAGCGAGATGGCCCGGCACTGCGTGCAGTCCAGGCAGCGGATGCAGCGGGAGACGTTGAGCCCTGGATCGGGCAGGACGTCGTACTTGCACAGGCGATCGCACCGGCCGCAGGCGTTGCACTCCTCGGAGTTGTAGCGGAGGAACAGCATCGATACGCGATTGAACAGGCCGTAGATCGCGCCGAGCGGACAGAACAGCCGGCACCACGGCCGCCACGTGAAGAACATGGCGACCAGGAACAGCCCGACGATCACGAGCTTGACCGTGCTGGGCCAGACGAGCGTGTCGCCGGCGATGGCCTGCTGCGCCGTGTCGACCAGACCGCTCTCGATCGCTCCGGCCGGGCAAAGCCGGCAGAAGAACAGCGCATGTTCCTCGCCCCACAGGTAGGGCACCATCCCGACCGTCACGATCAGCACGACGTAACGGGTGTAGCCCGTCCACGCGGGCAGGACGAACTTCGGTGTGGGGATCTTGCCGATCAGGTCCTGCAGGAACCCGAACGGGCAGGCCCAGGCACACAGGAACGTGCCCACGGCCGCCCCGACCACGACCAGCAAGCCGATCGCGAAGAACGGAAAGACGTGCAGCGCGCTGAAATTGGCGAGCACGCCGATAGGACAGGCGAACGTGGCCAGCGGGCAGGAGTAGCAGTGGAAGACCGGCGAGCACACCTGGTGGAGCCGGAGCATAAAGGGGTCCAGCCAGACGAGCAGGAAGGCAGCCTGGACCCAAGATCTGCGTCGGGCAAGTCGTGCGGTGAAGGATTCGCGATTGCGCTTGGCCATGGCCACCATGACCGCCTTGGGCTCGCTATCAGGTCGGGCAGCGGGAGGGCGGCCTCCCGCTGTACGTCCGTTTCAGCTCGCCGGAGGCAAGGCGGGTGATCCCCCCGACAGTCACCTCCTGGATGATTCGAAGCTCCGCTTCGGCGGCGGTGACGACCGTTTCCTCGGGAGGTGCCGGGATGGGATCGTCGACGGGCGGCTCGTCAGGGAAGTCGGGTGGGGCAATCCCTGGCGGCAGGCCGTCCGGACCCGGGTCGTTTAGCACTATCGGGTCCTGGTGCGATGGGGCGGGTTGCTCGACCTCCGTCTCGGTCAGCACGGGCGTCGTGTGATAGCCCACGGCGTAGATCAGCTGACCCAGGCCGATCAGAACCAGAACAACCGGCAGAAGCCTGTATCTATCGATCACCCGCATCCGTCGTCTCTTGCGGTGCTCACGGACTCAAATGGCGGAGGTGCATGGGAATCGAACCCACCCGGGACCCTCACGAGCCCCACACTGATTTTGAAGACCAGGGGCACCACCAGGCACCAACCACCTCCGCGCTACGATTTCCTCAGACCATTATAGAACATCATCACGGGCGATCCACCGAACGAGATGGCCATCCAGGCCGCCTCGTCGATCTCTTCCTGCGAAAAGCCCATCGCTCGGGCCTTCTTGATGTGGACCTTCAGGCACGGATCGCACAGGGCCAGCGTCGACAGGGCGACGGCGATCGCCTGTTTGGTGGCCGCGTCCAACGCCCCGGGGGCGCCCGAACGCTTCAAGAAGTCCTGGAACTTCCGCTGGATTTCGGCCGCGCCGCCTTCACCCTTGCCTCCGCCGTCGGGCGCGGGGGCCGCATCGCCGTCGTCTTCGCAACAGGCCATCTCACTGCTCTCCTCTGGGGCACAGCATGCGTCCTCGGACGCGGCCAGCTCGGGAGTGGAAGCGGTCGCGCCAACCGTCGTCGTTGTCCTGCGGGGCCCGCCAGCGTCCTCCGGGATCCTACGAGTGCCTCTGGTTTCCAGAAAGACGCGGCCCTCGCCTTCGGCGCGGACCTTGCCGATGACGGTTGCATCGGAAACACCCGCTTCGCCGAGCCGTTCCAGGAACGTCTGGGCCTTTGCTTCGGGAATCGCGACCAGCAACCCGCCCGAGGTCTGCGCATCGCAGCAGACGTCAAACACGGTTGGCTGGACGCCGTCGCCGAGCACCACGCGGTCGCCGACCGATTCCTTGTTGCGTTCCATCGCACCCGGTAGGACGCCCTGGGCGACGCAATCGATCACGTCTTCGAACAGCGGGACATCGTCCCAGACCACCTCGACGTCAACGCCGCTGGCGGCCGCCATCGCGGTCAAATGGCCCATCAGCCCGAACCCGGTCACGTCCGTACAGGCATGTGCGCCGCACGCGATCATCAACTCGGAAGCAGCCTTGTTCAACGTCGCCATCGATCGCGCAACCGCCTCGGCAGCGCCAGGCGGCGCCCGGTCGATCTGAGCGGCGAAGGTAACGATGCCCGTGCCGATCGGCTTGGTGAGCACCAGGACGTCGCCCGGCCGGGCCCCCGCGTTGGTGGCCAGCTTCTCCGGATCGATCAGCCCCGTGACGGCGAAGCCGGCCTTGATCTCCTTGTCGTTGATGCTGTGCCCGCCGATCACGGCGACGCCGGCCTCGGCCATCTTGTCGATCCCGCCTCGCAGGATCTCGTGCATCACCGTGTCCGGCGCCTCGCGGATCGGGAATCCCACGATCGACAGGGCCGAGATCGGCCGACCGCCCATCGCGTAGACGTCACTGACCGAGTTGGCCGCCGCCACCTGCCCGAACACGTACGGGTCATCCACGGACGGCGTGAACACGTCGACCGTTTGGACCAAAGCCAACTCGCCATTCAACCTGAACACGCCCGCGTCGTCGCCGGCGGGCATGCCGACTAACACGCGCGGATCGTCGGGGGCGGGCAGGCCCTCGAGCACACTGTGGAGGGCGGCTTGATCGATCTTCGAGGCGCACCCGGCCTTCTCAACCAGCTGCGTCAGGCGGACCGGACCGGCCGACGGTCGATCCATCCGCTCGCCCGCGCACGGACAGACGTCATGTTTCCGGAGCGTGTCGCACGGACACGCCTGTTTGGGGTCGCAAATGCAATGCCCCAAACGCATCGAGCGGGCCATCACCCGCTTTCGCTTCGCCAAGTTCTTCACGTGAGCACCCCTAGGCGGTGGGAATCCACGAATTGTCCTTCATTGTACGATCCGTCGAACCCGCCTTCAAGCGGCGCGAACGCATGCGGACCGACTGGTGTGCATCCATTTCTTGGATGCACCCTTCAGGCAACATCGGCGCCCTCTTCCGGTTGTGTCGGCAAGGGGGGACTCCTATCATGCACCGATGGCGATCCGTCTGCCCACTGGACACCCGACCACCGGGTAATGACGGGTGCGTGACCGTCTGGGCCGGAGGGGTGCCCCATCCTTTTCGAGTGGCCGCGGAACGCGGACGCTCGAAAAGGGTGGGGGACGGAACGGACCGCGGGCTATCCATCCCGGCGCGATTCCGTCCACCACCCCTCCGATACCCCGCCGAGCTGTCACGCGTCCGGGTGACGACCACGCGCATGTCGACATCGGCAACGACAGACTACGCGATCTACCTCAAGAACATGGCCGGTCTGTGGCGGCATGATCCCCAGCTCGCGATGCAGCTCGACGCCCTGCCCGACGAGGCCCTGCTGCCCGTTCAGGCGTCACGAGCCGGGGCGATCACTGCGGCCGTCCAGACCGATGAGGGCCGGGCCATCTGGCTCCATAGCCGATACGACCCGGAAGGCGAGGCCAAGAAGTTCGTCGATGGCGTCGACGTTTCCGGGGCGTTCTGCTTCGTCGTCGGCGGGTTCGGCATGGGCCATCACCTCCGCGCCCTGTTCGACCGGCTGCGCGGCGACGCCTTCATCGTCGTGACCGAGCCCGACCTCCGCCTGATCCGCACGGCGCTGCATCACGTGGACCTGACCGATCTGCTCAACAGCGGCCGGTGCGTCATCCTGACCCGGGCCGAGACATCGCACCTGCACGAGAAGCTCCAACCCCACCATACGATGATGATGCTCGGTACGCAGATCGTCTCCCATCCGCCGTCGCAACGGATCGCCGGGCAGTTCCACACGACCCTCCGCGAGCGAATCAGCGACTTCGCCAGCTACTGCCGAATGACGGTGCTGACGCTGGTGGGCAACAGCCGCATCACCTGCACGAACGTCGCCAACAACCTGCCCACCTACGTCGCCACGCCGCCGATCGACATCCTGCACAAGCGCTACGCCGGATTCCCCGCCATCCTCGTGGCGGCGGGACCGTCGCTGCATCGCAACATCGATCTGCTCGCTACGCTGGCCGACCGGTCCGTGATCTGTGCCGTCCAGACGACGTTCAAGACGTTGCTCAGACGCGGCATTCGCCCCGACTTCGTCACGTCGCTGGACTACCACGAGATGTCGCGTCGGTTCTTCGAGGGCATCGACGACTTCGGCGGCACGCACCTGATCGCCGAGCCCAAGGCGACCTGGCACGTGATCGACATCTTCGATGGGCCGATCTCGCTGCTCAACAACGACTTTGCCGAGAGATGCCTCGGGAAGGACCTGGCCCGCCGTGGCGGTCTGCCGGCCGGCACGACCGTGGCGCATCTGGCCTTCTATATGGCCGAGTACCTCGGCTGCGACCCGATCATCTTCGTCGGGCAGGACCTGGCCTTCACCGACCACGCCTACTACGCGCCCGGCGTGCCCGCCCACGACGCGTGGCGACCCGAGCTGAACCGCTTCAACGCCATCGAAAACAAGGAGTGGGAGCGGATCATCCGCTCGCGCAAGGTCCTGCGCAAGGTGACGGACATCCACGGCCAGCAGATCTACACCGACGAGCAGATGTTCACCTATCTGCAGCAGTTCGAGAGCGACTTCGCCAAGTGTCCCGCCCGGATCATCGACGCGACCGAAGGCGGCGCACGCAAGCGGGGCGTCGAGACGATGACGCTCGCCCAGGCCGCCGAGCAGTTCTGCAGCCGGCAGATCCCCCCGGACCTCAACGCCTACCGCACCGAGATCGCGCGGCGCGACCCCAGCCGACTGGCGCCGGCACGCGAGCGCCTCGTGCAACGCCGCGACGAACTGGGGCAGTTTCGCGAGATGTGTCAAGAGACGCTCGACCTGCTCAAGAAGCTGATGGGACTGATCGACAAGCCAGGCGAGTTCAACCGACTGATCGGCAAGGTGGACGAGATGCGGACCCGCGTTCGTCTGCATCAGACCATCTACGAGATGGTCAGCGGCGTGAGCCAACTGGCCGAGCTTCGCCGATACACCGCCGATCGGCAGATCAAGGCGGAGGACCCGTCCGGCGCGGATCGAGGCCGACGCCAGCTCGAGCGCGACGTCGACTTCATCGAGAACCTGCTGGAGGGTTGCGGCGTGCTCGACACCATCTTGTCCGGCGCCATCGAGCGGTTCGACCGGGCGATCGAGGAGAACGCAGCGTCATGAAGGTCATCGCCGCCATCGAGGTCGACCTGACCCAGGCGCCGCTTGGCACCCCGAGCCGGTTGGGCGAGGACCTGGCGGGGTGCGGCGTCTTGCGCAGGACGCTGGGTCGTGTTGGGCGATGTCAGCGGCTGGCCTCGGTGCATGTGGTGACGAGTCCGGAGCAGCGTGACGACGTGGCCCGACTGACGGACGGCCTGGACGTGGCCCTCGAGGTCCATGCGTACGGCCCCCCACCGTGGCAGGATCGGGTCCGTCGCGGGCGCAAGTGGTCGGCCGACGGTTGGCGGGGCGGGATCGGCGGACTGTGCGGTTTCGATGAGTCCATCCACGGCGGCGTGCTGGCCGCCCTGGCGCAGCGCGAAGGCGCCGACGCCATCGCCGCTATTCCCGCCGCCGCCGTCCTGATCGATCCGGCCTTGCTCGACGCGATGATCGACCATTTCGACGGGCTCGGCGAGGACTACCGCGTCGTCTTCTGTCAGGCGCCGCCGGGCCTGGCCGCCCTCCTGGCCCGGCCGATCTTCCTCGATGAGCTGTTTCACGCGGGCCATCCGCCCGGACCCGCGCTTTCCTACATCCCCGACAACCCGCAGCTCGACTTCACGACCAAGCCCTGCTGCTACGGGCTGCCCAACGTCGTGATCGAGACGTCCGGTCGATTCCTGGCGGATACGCGTCGCGGCATGGAGTTGCTCGGCAGCATCCTCGACGCGGCCAACGAAGACGACCTGACCGCCGAACGGATCTGCGAGCTCGTGGCCGACCGATCGACCAACCATCTGGACCCCTTGCCCCGCGAGCTGGAGATCGAGCTGACGACCGACGATGAGCTGACCGACACCACGCTTCGCCCCCGAGGCAAGCGCGTGGCGTCCCGCGGTCCGGTCTCGGTCGATCTGGTCAGACGATGGGCCGAGGAGATGGCCCGGTACGACGACGCGCTCGTCGTGCTCGGCGGCTTCGGCGATCCGCTGTTGCATCCCGACCTGGGCGAGGTCCTGGCCGCCTGTCGACAGGCCGGCGTCTTCGGCCTGGCCGTCCGCACCAACGGGCTGGCGATGCAGGGCGACGTGATCGATCTGCTGATCGAGCACGGCGTCGACGTCGTCAACGTCACCGTCGACGCCCACTCGGCCGAGACCTACCGCGCGTTGCACAACGCCGACGGCTTCGACCGCGTCGTTGCCAACATCGAAGCCCTCCGCGCCCGGATCGTCGAACGCGGCGCCGGCCCCGCCATCGTCCCGGAGATGGCCAAGCTCCGCGTCACGCTGCCCGAGCAGGAGGCCTTCTTCGACGACTGGATCCGCCGCGTGGGTTGGGCCAACATCGTCACCCCCTCCCACTACGCCGGCCAGCTCCCCGACCAGTCGGTCATGACCACGGCCCCCCCGCAGCGGTCACGGTGCGCCCGTTTGTGGTCGCGCCTGATGATCCTCGCCGACGCCACCGCCGTGACGTGCGACCAGGACTTCGCGGCGAGCCAACCGGTCGGCAACGCCGCCACCGACCCCATCGAAGCCATCTGGACCGGCGCCCCCCTCACCGCCCTCCGAAACGCCCACGCCCAGGGCAACCCCAGCAACCACCCCCTCTGCCCCGCCTGCGACGAATGGGATCGACCGTAGCGCTCTGCTGCCATCCATTCGGTGGTGGCCGCTCTGGCGGATTCGGACTCGGGGTTCGGCTCATCTTCGACCCGGGCCCGCCGCTCTGACCGGGAGATGCACGGGCATCGCAAGGTCCTATAAAAATGGACCTTCTGCAAGAAGATCGCTGGCGGCAAGATTGTGGTAGACAGACGGCACAAATGATGTATACTTGTCTACTGGCGAGGGAGGTGTGATGATGGTTGGAGAACGGATCAAGATGGCACGGGCGATGGCTGGGCTGACGATGCGTGAACTTGCGTCGCGGGCAGGTGTCAGCCACCAGGCCATCGGCAAGTACGAGAAGGGGACGGCGACCCCGAGCTCGAAGGTGCTGATCCGTCTTTCGAAGGCATTGAACGTCGGGGTCGAGTTCCTCATGCGCCCGCGGACCGTCGAGCTGTCGGAGATCAAGTTCCGCAAGAAGAAGTCGGGCGCCAAGGAGCTGGCTGCAATCCAGGCGGAGGTCCGTGATCGGATTGAGCGGTACATGTTGGTCGAACGGCTGTTCCCTGAGCGGAAGAAGGAAACACTCCGCAGGTACGAGCTTAGCAGCGATGAAGACGCCGAAGTCAAGGCGAAGCAGTGGCGCAGGGCGTGGAACCTTGGGTTGGACCCAATAGACAACCTGGTGGAGACCGCAGAGGCGCATGGCATCAAAGTTGTCATCCTGAGCGTGCCGGAGGGCTATGACGGGTGCGCCGTGTGGATTGACGCGGAGATTCCCTGCCTGTTCCTCAATCAGAATGTGGCCGAGTGCCGCTTTCGGTTAACGCTAGCACATGAAATGGGCCACCTCGTCGCCAAGATGCCCAAGGGATGGTCTGAGAAGAAGCAGGAGAGCGCCGCGTTCCGACTTGGGGCGGCGTTCTTGGTGCCGGATGAAGTCGTGTTCGACGAACTGGGGCACACACGCCGTACGCTGGATCTGGCTGAGCTTCTGGCGCTGAAGCAGATCTACGGGCTGAGCGTGCAGGCGTGGATCAAGCGAGCACGGCAGCTGGACGTCATTTCAGAGACGACGGAGGCGCGCCTGTTTCGGGACATCGGGCGCCTGGGGTGGCGGAAGGCCGAGCCTGGGGATGAACCGACGAGTGAGCGGTCGTATCGTTTTGGACGGTTGTTGCTGAGAGCAGTCACGGAGGAGTACATCTCGAGAGAACGAGCGGAAGAACTAGGCGGGAAACCGTTGGAAGAGCTTCGAGCTGAGATGCCGGGGTACCGCGAAGATGCCGCTCGTCCTGATCACTGATGCGAATGTATGGATCGATTTGCAGACCGGCCAGGTGTTGGCCGACGCGGTGAAGCTGGATTTCGAGCTCGTGCTTCCGGATGTCGTTCATTCTGAGCTCGAGCGGCGCAGACCGGCCTTGTTCGAGGAACTGCGCTTGCTGGTCGACCTTCAGCATGTGGTCTTGGGGGAGTTAGATCCTTCGGGCGTCCAGCTGGCGTTGAGTCTGGGAGAACGATACCCCAGGCCGCAGCGCCCCGACCTGTTCTCTCTAACGATGGCGAAGCTCAGGAAAGCCATCTTGGTCACCGGAGACAAGCATCTGCGTGAGGCTGCCGAGGCCGAACGTGTCGAGGTCCATGGGACGTTGTGGTTGATGGAGGCGTTGGTCGCTCAGGAGGTTGTTACAAAAAGGCGTGCGACCGGCGCGCTGAGGCGGATGCTCAGAGGCGACCGGCGACTGCCGGAGTCGGAGTGTGAAAGGCTGATGCGCCGATGGGGCACTAGATAGAAGAAAGAGACCACGTCGAGGCGACAGGTTTGGCGGCCGTGCTCCGACGTGGCCCAGTTGAGCCGTACGCAAGAGTCCGCTGGCTACAGGGCCCGTTCTTGCCTCGAAGCAACTCCCGACCACGTCTTCGCTACGTTGTCGATGACGATCTCGCCATCCCAATAGTCTGATACGTTGGTGGTTTGCAGAGCTGCGGTCTTGCTGGCGCGAAGGATGACGTCCACCGACTTGGGCAAGGGCCCGCTGTAATCCAGAGGTCCACAGAGAACTCCTTGGAGGCGGGCGAACTTGCTGGCGGTACAGACGCCCGAAGGATACTCCTTGTCGTCGAAACGGACGTAGACCTGGAATGCTACGCCGACCGGCAACTCGCCCGAGGAGACCTCGACGTACCGTCCGGGACGGATCTCCCAGCAGCGGGCTTGGTCAGTCCTGTACGTGATCTCTTCAGTCCTGCGCAACGACGCACGGAGCTGAAGCTGCGACGGGGTTCTGATCGGTCTGATGCTGCCGGACACGTCGGCGGGCAGGATCCGGACCCGGTCCCATGCGCTTGCCCGGCCCTCATAGCACAGCTTGCTGGTCTGTTCTTGGCCCCTCTTGCCGAGAAAGACCTTCACCTTACCCGCCAGCGTCAGCCGATGCGTGCGGGCCGGTTCCGCCGTCGGAGGGCTGGGGGCGGCGGCGCAGAGCGTCACCATGGAGCGGCGGGTCGTCGCCCAATCGACACGCGGGTCAACGCCACGCATATCAAGCTGGACGCCCCCCAGCGACAACTCGAGATCCTCGAGGCGTACCCAGAACTCGGGCTCACCCCGGCCGGGCCCAAGCCCGGGACCGACGTAGCACAATCTGAAGAAGACGGGCTCACCCAGCGCAATCTTGGGCCTGGCCTCAATGCCCACGCGGGCGATCTCCTGGAAGAGGGCCTGTTGCTCTTGCGACGTGAGCATGCCGTTGAGGTGATACCCCTTGACGCAGCTGGGGGCATCAGCTGTTAGCGAGTGGTTGGGATCAAGCAGGCGTCCCACCAGCCGCAATCTGTCCGGCGCCGAAAGTCCGCCCTGCCGGAATCGCCGATCGAGTTCCGCCAGTTCCGCGGACGACATGCTGGGTTTCGATCCGACCATGGTGGGGGACCAGATGAGGCGTCTGACCTGGGGGAACAGAAGGAGAACGAGCGCGCAGGCCGCAGCAGCGATCATGCCGGCACCCGCAAGCGCTGGCATCGGCCGCCGGTGGCGCTGGCCATAGACGACGTTCTCAGGTGCGGTCGCCGAGCCGCACTCAGGACACCGATTGCTCGTGATGCCCGTCAGGTTGTAGTCGCAGGTGCCGCAACGGGGCTCGTCCCCCCGCCGCCGCGGCCAGAGGCCGCGTCGCATCATCAAGACGCCGAGGACCAACAGCGCCACGCCTGCTGACAACAGCAGTAGTACGGTGACCAGCATCGACGTCACACACGACCTCAATGGCTCCGCAAGCCTATCATGTATCGTAAACATGGTTCTGAACAGAAGCTACCCGACAAGGGCCTCCAACACATCGACGGGGGGCGATATCGGACGCACGGACGCGATGAACAAACCTGGGCCCTTCTCTTCTGGTCGCTCCGTACCCCTGAGGGATCTCTGAGGGCCGAAAGACACACCGTTCGGGAATGTCCTTGATTCTGGCTCGTCTGGAGGCCTATCAGTCTTGGGCGAGTCTCCCGACGACGGTGTCGGTCTGTCGGGAGGAGGGGCGGCGGCGTCTGCGCTATCCCATCTCGCCTTGTCGACAACGCATTGAGGCTCAGGGACTCAGTCGACCGAGGGGTCGTGTTGCGCCCTGGGTGTGAGTTGGACGAGGACGGATCGGTCGCGCTGAGCGGCCGGCGGAAGGGAGGAACGGTCGGATGAAGGCGAGCCTGATGATGGGGATGGTGGCGGTGATCCTGGCGGCGGCGCCGGGGGCGTTGGGGGTGACGATCGATTTCGTGACGGTCGGGAAGCCGGGGAACCCGAGCGACGCGAGCCATATCGTGGGCCTCGGCGCTGTGGACTACGAGTATGGCATCGGCATGTATGAGATCACGGTCGGGCAGTACTGCGAGTTCCTCAACGCCGTGGCGGCGGACGACGACACGTATGGGCTCTACGCCGATGACATGTGGTCCGATGACCATGGCTGCAAGATCCAGCAGACCGGCAGTGCGGGCAGCTACGCGTACACGGTCCCCGATTCCAACCGGATCAACCGTCCGGTGAATTACGTGGACTGGGGCGACGCAGTGCGGTTCTGCAACTGGCTCCACAACGGCCAGCCGACGGGGGACCAGGACTTAACGACGACCGAGGATGGGTCGTACTTCCTGGACGGCGCGACCTCGTCCGCGGCGCTGACGGCAGTGACACGGGCCACGGACGCCACGTACGTGATCCCCTCAGGGGACGAGTGGTACAAGGCCGCCTACTTCGATCCGCTCGTGGCGGCCGGGGCGGGTGGGTACTTCGATTATCCCACCCGATCGAACGCCGAGCCGAACAACGTCGTGGCGAACCCCGATCCGGGGCAGAACGCCAATTTCAAGGACCCGTGTTACGCGATCGGCGCTCCGTACTACACGACCGAGGTGGGCGAGTTCGAGTACACCCCCGGCCCCTGGGGCACGTATGACCAGGGCGGCAATGTGTACGAGTGGACCGAGAAGATCGGTGAGGGGACGAGCCGCTTCATCTATGGCGGGGCATACAACGGGCCCGGCTGGACCCTATCCGTGGGGGGCTTCATGTTTCCCTATCCGATAGCGAGCGAGAGCAGCATCGGGTTCCGCGTCGCCGTGGTGCCCGAGCCGGGCACGATCGCGTTGCTCGCCGTGGGGGTTCTGGCCCTTCGCAGGAAGCGCCGGTTCGCAGCACGAACCGCCTAGCGTTTGGCCGCATCAGTCCCTGCGGGCTCACCTCGAACACGGGGCTACACCGAGCCGGCCTGTCCTCAGGCCGGTCAACCTGGTTGGCGGCGCCCTGCGAAGACGGCGCCGGATGGCCCTTCCCCGGTCCGCTCTGAGACGCGCCGAAGGGCGCTTCGCACAGAGGTGCCTTGTTCCCGTTTCTTCCGTCGTTGAGGGGTCGAAGCGGGTGGAGGGCCGGTGTTGGGCCAGGGACGCCCGGAGGATGCTTGCCGATCCATACCGGGAGGTCGCGGCCCGTCGTCGACAGGCTCTGCGGCAACGACTACCCGCGGGACACTTATGCGCTCGCCGAACTGATTACGACGCCGGTCGGCATCATGTCGTCGGGCGGAGGCGTGCCATGCTGTTGCCGATACAGCTTTCTCTTGCACTCGTTCATCATCGACCCCTTGCAGTACTTCGCGATGAAGCCCTTGCAGGCGAGGTCGTTGGACGACGCGTGCTTCTTGAAGAACCCGCACTTGTCCAGAAGATCGCAGTTCTCAGCCATTGGTTCGGCTCCCATTGTGACCCATGCCGTGGTACGACACGCCTAGATCGTTCGTAAGTCCTTGTTTCACCGTTGGAGGCCCCGGACTCGATCGATGCTTCGAAGGCCTCAGGCAAGTCGAGTCCGTTGGTGTCGCTGTCGTGGCACAGCCTTCCAGGTCGCTGGAGTGCGTATCGGCCTCTTCTGCGAGTCGCTGAAAGATCGATATCCCTCGGCACACCGGGTCGTTTCCCTAGCCCCGGGTCAGGGACTCAGACCGTATCTCTGTTGCTGGCAGGGGCATCCTCGGTTGGCGGACGTCCGATACCGTGCGGAGGCCCGCCGTGACCTCCATCCCTTTCTTCTCCCGGCTCGCCGTCGCTGCGAGAGGCAACGCCGGCGCAGCGTGCAAGGCGCCGCGCTGCATGAACGCGCTGGCTCGGGCTTGGCTCACCGTACCTCGACGGCGACGGTCCAATGGTTGTTCAGCTCAACGGTTTCGGAGAGGGCGTCGTGTGGATCGACGACGAGGCAGAGCTGTCGTCGCCCGGCGATGTGCGGGGTCCAGTCGACCTCTGCCGACGCGATTTTCGGCTTCAGGTCAATCGGTGCCGGGAGGTCCGGCAGCGTCAGCGAGGCGATCCGGCGTTGCCCGTCGTAGAGTTCGGCGCAGAAGCCCTTCGCCGCCGCCAGCCCGACGTTGTGCACGGTGACGCGGAGGCGCATCGTCTTGCCGACCACTGGTGTGGCTCTCGGCAGCGTGATCGCGTCTGGGCCCAGCGCCAAGTCGGCCCGCGGCCCCGGCGGCGTCGGTTGACGCCTCTGCTGCGCCAGCGTCACGCGAAGCAGTTGCCCCGCCGGCACGGTCACAGACAGCCGCTGACCGCGTTCTCGCAGGGCGACCGACCGGTCTGGCTGCTTGGCAGTGGGGTTGGCGTCGTCTATGTCGGCGGGAGCCACCGTCATCGCATAGTCCCCGGGCGCCAGTCGCCAGGGCCGCATCGTTACCGCCCCGCCCTCGTCCTCGAAGCGGTACACCAGAACGCGGAGGTCTCGCGAGGACGCTGATTCGACCAGCGCGGCCAGCCGGTTGCCCGTCTGCTCCCAGGTCACCGCGTGCATCGGGTAGTAGGTCTCACGTCCCACCGAGCCGGTCATCATCTGGAACAGGATTCCCGCGCCCGGCATGGACACGCGGTCGGTAAAAAGCACCTCCGACGTGCTCATCTCGACGCGACTCGACAGGTCCTTGACGACGCCCTCGAGCCTGGCGACCAGCGGCTTGACGTCGCCGGTGAGGCGATAGCGAAGGTAGGCCGAGCCCTTCTGTCGGAGGAAGTCATCGTAGCGCGCATCGCCGGTCAGCAGTCGCCACTTCTCGAAGACGTCGACGAGGTACGCGCTGTCGCAGATCTTGGCCGCCCACGCCCGAGAGCCGACGGCGGGGTTCTGGGTCGGCTTGGCGCGTTCAGCCAACACGGCGTCGAGCGTCGCCCGCAGCGCGGACAGGTAGAACGCATCGCCTGAGAGCTGGGGTGAGAGCTGGGGTCAGAGCGCTTTTAGGCGTTAAAAGGAGCATCCTCTAGGTGGCGCGCGATGGCGCGCAAGGGAACGTCGCTTAGAGGGGTCGTCACGTCGTGGTCGGTCAGGGCGCTTTGGCTTGGATGCGGTTCAGCGTGACGTCCTGGATCTCCATGAGTTCTTCCCAGTCGCCTTCGCTGAGGGCAGATGGCAGGGCAGATGGGGTCACAGGGCAGATGGGGTCAGAGCGCTTTTAGGCGTTAAGTAAGGGGGGGGATCCGCCAGGTGGCGCGCGATCGCACGCAGGCGGCCGTCGTGGGGATGGGTCGTCACGTCGCCGTCGGTCAGGGCGCTTTGGCTTGGATGCGGTTCAGCGTGACGTCCTGGATCTCCATGAGCTCCTCCCAGTCGCCCTCGCTGAGGATCCCGGCCAGCTCCTCCCCGGTCCGCTTGGAGACGATCCGATAGCTGGCCGTGCCCTTGCTGAAACGCATGTGGACCTTCTTGATTTCCTCTGTGGCTTGGAGCTTCTTCTTGATCTTGTTGGCCGCCGAGAACTTCACGCCGCTGACCTCGAGCGTCACGTCGCCGCCGGCGCTGATCTGGGTGGCCCAGTTCGTCATGACGGTGACGTACATCTTGTCGATGAGGTTCTTGCCGGCCGAGGCCAGGGCGAGCTTGCCGGCCTGGGGGCTGTTGGTGACCTTGCCCCGCGCCCCGCCCCGGGTGACCGGCACCGATTCTGACGCCAGGAGCCGGCCCGTGTCGGTGTAGTAGCACTTGGCCACGGCGTCGCAGTTGTACATGGCCGTCTTGACGCCATACAGGTCGGCGATCTCGGCGAAGTTGGCGTTGCTGTGTCCCACGATGTAGATCTGGGCGTGGAAGTTCTTGGCGATGGCCTGAATCTTCCTGACGTCGTCTTCGGCCGCCGCGTCGGCCTTCTCCTTCTTGGCGATCTCCTCCATGGCGCCGCGGGCCACCACGTCGAAGCCGGCCTTGACCAGTCGCTCCTCGATCTTGCTCTCCAGGATGCTGCTGGCATGCAGCCCCCCGTCGATCCGCTCCTTGATGTAGACCATGATCTTGGGCCGGCCGATCTGGTCGAGGACGTTCTGCACCTCCCCCCAGCGGGTGGCGATGGCGGTCTTGTCCACCTTGGCCTGGATCTTGCAGAAGAACGTACCCCCCGTGCCCGGCTCCTCCTTGAGGACCTTGTAGTCGACGACGATCCCCTCCGTCCGGCTGTAGATCGTGTCGCGTATCAGCGTGAAGTTCTCTGTCTGGGTGTGCGCGGAGATCTCCTGCTTGCCGCCCTGCTCGACCGCCTTGCGAAGGGCGTCGGCCTTGGCGCTGTCCTTGTCTATGCCCTCCCCCTCGACGGTCACGGTCACGATCTGGCGAGCAGGCTTCCTGGGTGCTTCCGCGAAGACCCGAGCCGACGAAACGGCCAGCACGACACACCCAACGACCCACCACGTGGAATGACGCATTGCATCACCTCCGCCTACGATTCAGGTTCGCTTCCATCTCTGCCGATGCGTATTGTCTCGCGGCTGGCGTTCGCGTCAAGGATCGACGTCGGCGTTGACGGTATAATGACGGCAGGATCGTCCGGCGAAGAGGGACCCCGCGATGGTAATGTCGAGCGGAGTGCGGTTGGCATCGGTTCTGCTTCTGTGCTGGGGCGTGAGCGCCGTCGCGGCCGAGCAGCCGACCACACGATCGGCGACCCAACCGACCACAAGGTTGTCTGCCCAGCGAACGGCAGAGCTGGTCGAACGGTTGGGCCACCCGAGGTACCACGTTCGAGAGAGTGCGTCGGCCGTCCTCAAGGCGGCTGATCTCGACGTGCTGGAGGCCCTGGCCGTTTCCTACAACACCTGCAAGGCCCCCGAGATCCGTTTGAGAATCAAAGAAATCGTCGAACACATCGTCCTGATGGCCGAGCTCGGCCGGACCGGCGGGTTCCTGGGCGTCGCGCCGCAGCTCATCACGCGGGTGGAGAACCGTCGGATCCCGCAGGGCCAGGCGGGCGTGATGGTGGTCGAGGTGTTGCCCGACACGGCTGCGGCGGCCGCGGGGCTGGCGCGCGGCGACATCATCCTGAACGTGGCGGGCAAGCCGCTCAAGACGGGGGGCAACGAGGTCGACTTCCGCGCACGGATCACGCGCCTGGGCGCCGGCGCGAAGATCGGGCTGACGGTATTGCGCGGCGACGAGGTCCTGGAGCTTCAGGCGACGTTGCGGGCCAGGCCTCTGGCGCACGCCAATCAGGGATCGGATGCGTACAAGCGCGGGCAGAAGCGGTTTGCCGAGGTGTGGCATGCGAGCTTCGACCCCAACGATCTCAACGTGGGCCTGCCCAACGCGGACCGCGACCCTCGCGTGTTGGAGGGGCGGCAACTGATCGAAATCGCGCCCCGAATCGAGATACGAAGGGAGTAGACCAGCTGGCTGGGGCCAGCCATGCCTCCTCTTTTCCTTGGCCCAGGCAACAAGGACGCTGCCGAGTCGTTTGCCCGAATAGGCCGGCGCCGCCGGTCGCGGAACGTGTGCGCGTTGGCGCCGCCCCCGTAGCACGGGCGTCATTCGTGGGCGCAACAGGAGCACGCCCGAGCCGCGGGATTCATCCCGCGCGGCAACCGTTCCGCGCGGGATGAATCCCGCGGCTCGGGCAACCCCGTTCGCAGGCGAGGACAACGACACGATTCGCTGGATGCACCCGCGCCACCGACGCCGGGCTCTGGAGGGTGTGAACGGGCGGCAGGACAGTATAATGACGGTGACGACCCGGTGACTGCGGGGTCTGGAAGGAGCTTGACAATGACCACGGCGCCACGGCATGAGGGGTATTACCTGGTCGCCGAGACGCTGGACCGGGTCGAGCGTCACTACCGTCGCATCCGGTTGGGGGCGGGCATGGCCGGCTGGTTCGCCCTGACCACCGCGACGCTGCTGATCATCACGCTGCTGGCGGGGCTGCTGAAGCTCGGCTCGCACCCGAGTTCGGCCGAGGTGTTCGCCCGCTACGTCCTGATGGGATTGCTGATTCTGGTCCCGATCGCGGCGGCGGCGTGGCTGATCCTCCGGCCAATCCTGCAACGCCGCAATCCCCAGCAGATCGCCCGAGCGGTCGAGGAACGGATCGACGGGCTCAACAACGGGCTGATCAACACGATCCAACTGTCCGACGATCCCGAGGTCGCCTCGTCGGCGCTGGTCCATCGCGCCATCGCCGAGGCGTCTCAGAGCGCCGACCTCGTCTCACCCGATCAGGCCGTCAGCCTCGACAGTCTCAAGCGCCGGGGCGTGCTGGCCGCTGGACTCCTGATCGCGACGCTGGCCTACGCCATCATCGGGCCGAACGCCTTCTACAACGGGCTGATGAGCGTCATGGACCCCGACCGCTTCATCGCCCACACGGGCCGAACCGCCATCCTGAACGTCGAGCCCGGCGACGCGAGCATCCTGGCCGACAAGCCTCTCAGCATCATCGTCGAGGTCGACAACCCCCACAACGCCCCGCTCGACGCCCGACTGTTCATCCTGCGTAAGGACGGCTCGGAAGTCGTCAAGAAGATGGTGCCCTTCGGCGGGCGGCGGCAGAAGTACAAGCACAACCTGCAACCCGTGGCCGAGTCGTTTCGATACCGCATCGAGGTCGACGACAGCCAGACGCAGATCTACACCATCACCGTCATCGATCGGGTCCACGTCGAGTCGCTGAAGCTCTACTACCGCCATCCGCCCTACACGAAGCTGGCGAACAAGGAGACGGAGGACCCGAACATCGAGGCCCCGCTCGGCACACGGGTGGATCTGACGCTGCGGCTGGACATGGCCGTCGGGTCGGCGCGGATCATGACCGCCGCCGGCCAGAGCGTGGACATGAAGGACCGCGGCGGGGGACAGGTCTTCTCGACCGACCTGTTGGTCGCGCGCGACGATCAGTACGCGATTGTCCTGTTCGACAAGAACGACCACGAGATGCATCGCCTGCCCGATCCGAGCGAGGACAACGGCCAATCCGACGAGCTGACCACCGGCGACAAGGCGGGCCGCAGCACACAGGGATACTGGCCCATCCGCGTCGTGCCCGACAAGCCGCCGAAGGTCAGCATCCCCAGCCCCGGCCGGGACGTGTCGGCCTCGCCGGGCGCGAAGGTCGAGCTGACCGCCAGGGCCAGCGACGACTATCGCGTCACCCGCCTGGCCGTCTTCTACAAGAAGGGCAAGGGCGCGGGCGGGGAGTTCACCAAGCTCGCCGAAGCCACCAAGTTCGACGATCCCAAGGCCGCCGTCATGAGCTGCGCCATCGACGTCGACAAGAAGACTTACAAGGAAGGCGACATCATCACCTACTACGCGTCGGCGACCGACAACCGCGACCTGCCCGACCTCGGCGGGGCGCAGACCACGCCCGCCAACCCGGAAGAGGCGGTGCTCTTCCAGATCCTCGTGCAAGACCAGGACCGGATCGAGAAGGAACGGCTGGCCCGGCTCGAGCAGCTCCGCAAGCGGCTCAAGGAGATCCTGGCGGCGCAGGTCAGGGTCAAGGCCGACACCGTCCACGCCAAGCACATCCCCGAGGCCAAGCCCCGCGCGGCCCGAAGCCAGAAGGTCCACACCGGCCAGGCCGGCGTCGAGCGCGAGCTGATCAAGCTCGGCGAGACGTTTCCCTTCGACGCCGCCACCGAGGAGCTCAAGAACACGATCCTGCTGCTCGCGCACAACGAGGCCAACACCGCGACGTCGGCCGCCGCGATGCTCAAGCAGCTCACCGAGGCCGCCAAGTTCACCGGGGCCGCCGACGACCTGATCGCGCTGCAGCAGCAGATCATCGGCGCCCTACAGACGCTGATCGGCCTGATCCCCAGCCTGAAGGACAAGAAGGTCGAGGGCGACCTGAGCCGGCCCGGCGGCGACATCCCCCCCGACGTGCTCGCCAAGCTCGAGGAGCTGCGAAACCAGCTCGAGAAGTTCATGGACCAGCAGAAGAAGGTCATCGACGCCAGCAAGTACCT
>CAYMLO010000036.1:0-68296 GCA_964390905.1 uncultured Planctomycetales bacterium
TCGAGGAGCTGTCCAAGGGGATGCAGCAGAAGCTCCAGTTCCTCGCCGCGACGATATGTGACCCCGAGCTATTGATCCTCGACGAGCCGTTCGCCGGGCTCGACCCGGTGAACGTCGAGGTGCTCACGCAGGAGGTCCGGCGGCTGCAGGACCAGGGATGCACGATCCTTCTGTCCACGCACATGATGGCCCAGGCGGAGCGGCTGTGCGATTCGGTGATGCTGGTCCACCAGGGCCTGAAAGTCCTCGACGGCCGCGTGGCGGATATCCTCGGGCGATACGATCCGCGCAAGGTCATCCTCCAGACCCAGGAGGCATCGCCCGACGTCGCCGGGTTCCCCATGGTCGAGGCCGTGGCGTCGCAGGACCTGTGCATGGAGGTTACGCTGGTCGAGGGGAGCGACCCGCAGGACCTGCTGGCCGAGACGATCAAGCGCTACGTCGTGCTGCGGTTCGAGATCAAGCGGCCTACGTTGAACGAGGTGTTCCTGGCACGGGTCAGTGAATCGACATGAGCATTCGCAAGATAGTCGTGGTGGCCCGGCGGGAGTTCGCCGAGACGATCAAGACCAAGGCGTTCCTGATCGGCGCGCTGCTCACCCCGGTGATCATCATCGGACTGATCCTGTTCATGGCGAGACTCGAGGTCCACAAGGAGAGCGAGCCAAAGCCGATCAACCTGGCCGTGGTCGATCGGACTGGCCAGGTGGCCGACGTCATGCTGAAGTTGGCGAAGGAGCGGAACGAACGCGAACCCGAGGGGCCGATCCACGTCGAGGTCGTGCCGGAAACGAGCGATGCGGCCGAAGGGCTGAACCGGCTCAAGGAACGGGCCAAGGACAAGACGCTCGTCGCCGCGTTCTACCTGCCCGTCGGTGCCGTCGAGGGCGAGGCGCCCTGCATCGTCTACAGGCAGCCAGGCGACCTCGGGTCCCGCCGGCACACGGCCGAGGGGCTGGTCCGCGAGGCGATCAAGCACGTCCGGATCGCCAAGGCCGGCCTGGACGTCGAGCAGGTCATGCGCCTCAGCAGGGGACCGGCGTTCGAGTACCGCGACGTCACCGGCAAGCAGACCAAGGTCGAGGACGAGATCGCGCACATGATGACGCCGTTCGCGTTCCTGTTCTTGCTGTTCATGGGCGTGTTCGGTGTCAGCCAGGGCCTGCTGACCAGCGTGATCGAGGAGAAGAGCTCGCGGGTCGTCGAGGTCTTGCTGTCCGCGCTGAGCCCGCTCGAGCTGATGGCGGGCAAGATCGTCGGCATCGCCCTGGTGGGGTTCACCCTGATCCTGATCTGGGCGACGGCCGGGTACGGCGCCGCGACCTGGAAGGGCGTGGAGGGCCTGGTGCAGATCGCGAGCGTTGGCCAGTTCGTCCTGTACTACGTCTTGGGGTTCCTGCTGTTCTCGTCGATGCTGGCGGCGATGGGGTCGGCCTGCAATACGTTGAAGGAGGCCCAGGCGCTCACGGCACCGATGACCATCGTGATCATCGTCCCGATGGTGTGCTGGTTCCACTTCGCACAGCATCCGGACTCGACGCTCAGTACGGTGTTGAGCTTCGTCCCGCCGGTTGCGCCGCTCGTGATGATCATTCGGGTTACGTCGTCCCAGGCGACCGTGCCGATCTGGCAGCAGATCGCCGCGCCGGTCTGGCTGGCCGCCTGGGTGGTTGTGGCCATCTGGGCGGCGGCGAAGGTCTTCCGCATCGGCATCCTGCTTTACGGCAAGCCGCCCGGGCTGCTCGAACTCGTCAGATGGGTGCGGCACCGATAGGCGGGGATCTGCTCGCGTGTCCCTCCCGAGAGCTCTGTAGCTCTGTAGCGTGGGTCGTTTCGACCCACCATTCCAGGCGATTGAAGGAAGGAAGGTGGGTCGAAACGACCCACCCAACACTCGACCCCACACCCCATCACGCCTCCATTCCTGCGCGTGGACGGAGGGGATGTTTGCGGATAGGGTGCGTTTCGGCATGAATGGAGACTGTCATGTTCTGGCGAATGGTCTGTTTGCGGGTCCTTCGTCCGGCGATGCTGTGTGGCGTCGTGGGGACAGGGGCGGCGATCTGTCACGCGGAAGGTAGCCAGAAGGTGTCGCTTGCCGACAAGACGTTGGTCGTGTGGGTCTCGCCGGCGAATCTGTCGCAGCGCGGCGGCAGCGCGCTGACCGTCAACGACACGACCATCGATCGCTTTGACGGCATCGTGTTTGGCGAGATCACGCCGCGCGTGTGGATGCCGGGCAGCAACGGCTACAGTCGCACGACGAAGACGCAGGCCGACTGGCCGAAGGAAACGGTTGCCGCGGACGAGTTCGTGCAGATCGCGATCGTCTATCGCGGGCGAGAGATAACCGTCTATCGCAATGGCGAGTCGTACGCGAAGTACACGACCGATGGTGAGCCGTACACGTTCGGCCCGCAAACGGCCATCCTGTTCGGTCCGCGTCATCTCACAAAAGGAGTCGATTGCTTCTTCGGACGTATCCGGGACGCGCGCGTGTACGACAAGCCGCTCGATCAAGCGACCCTTGCCGCAATGCGACCCGGTGAGCCTGTCGATGGCGTCGCGCCGTGGGCGTGGTGGGACTTCGCACGCACGGGAACGTACGACAGGGCCGGACGCTTCAACAGGGTGACGATACTCGGAGGCGCGAAGGTTGAAGACGGATGCCTGGTCCTGAGCGGACCTCGGCCGTCGATGCTTGCAGCGATTGAGCGGGGCGAAGGCACGACCGAAATCCCGACGTCCTGGTCGAAGAGCGATCCCGTTCCGGCCTCGGTCGTGCAATCGACTCGGCTGTTGCGCGAGAAGCTGTTGGCGGATCCGTATCGGCCGGGCTATCACTTCTGCGTGCCGGAAGACAACGGTAGGCCAGGCGATTCGAACGGCTGCTTCTATTCGAACGGGCGCTACCATCTCATGTATCTGTACAACCGCAGTGGCGTCGGCTTCTGCTGGGGGCACATCTCGAGCAAGGATCTGGTCCACTGGCGTCACCATCCTGACGCGATCGGTCCGGGCTGCGGGGACGATGGCTGTTTCAGCGGCGGCGGTTTCGTCGACGACGACGGGACGGCAGTCCTCTCGTACTGGATGCTATGGGGCGCCAAGGGGATTGGCCTGGCCAAGAGCAGTGATCGGCATTACGACACGTGGCAGAAACTCGACGCCAACCCGGTGATCAGATCGACCGAGTGGGGCATCACGGAGACGAAAGGCGCGGACGGCAAGCCGCTGATCTATGGTTCGGCCGACCCGACAAACATCTGGAAGAAGGACGGGAGGTACTACATTCTCACGGGCAATCTGCTCGCACTCAACAAATACGGTCGAAAGTCGGATTCGCCGAAGCGCTTCAAAGGCGACCACCTGTATCTGTTCGAGTCGCAGGACCTCGAGAGCTGGAGCTACAAGGGCGAGTTCTATGAGCGGAACCCGAAGTGGACGGACGACAGCGAGGACAACATGTGCCCCAGCTTCTTGCCTCTGCCGAGCGGCCCGAACGGCGGTGAGCCGAGCGGCAAGCACTTGCTGTTGTTCATCAGCCACAACAAGGGGTGTCAGTATTACATCGGGGACTACGACACGAAGAACGACAGGTTCATCCCGAACAACCACGGTCGCATGACGTGGGTGGACAACACGTACTTCGCGCCTGAGGCACTGATCGACGGCGAGGGACGGCAGATCATGTGGTCGTGGCTGACGGACAATCCGAAGGGCGAAGAGACGAAGGGATGGTCCGGGGTCTACGGTCTGCCGCGGTCGCTCTGGCTCGGCGAGGACGGCACGCTGAGGATGCGGCCGGTGAAAGAACTGGAGATGCTTCGTTGCGACGAGAAGACGTGGAGCGACATCACGCTCGCCGCGGGCGATACAAAGACGCTTGACGGCATCGTCGGCGATTCGTGCGAACTGGAGATCACGATCGAATCGGCAACCGCAAGGCACTACGGCGTGAAGGTTCGGGCGTCGGCGGGCGGGGAGGAAGAAACGCTCCTCTACTATGATGCCCAAGGGAAACATCTCGTCTTCGACTCGACCCGGAGCGGTGTCGATGGACGTCGCGCGGTTGAGCGTGCACCGTTTGCGTTGCGAAACGGCGAACCACTGAAGCTACGCGTGTTCGTGGACAAGTCGGTCGTCGAGGTCTACGCGAACGATCGTCAGGCGATCTGCCGCCGTGTCTTCCCTGGCCGCCCTGACAGCTTGAAGGCTGTTCTGTTCGGAGTCGGCGGCACAACGAAACTGCCCAGTGCGAGAGCATGGGAGATGATGCCGGCCAATCCCTACTGAAGGCCAAGCCGGTCGCCGGGCTGCTGCAAGTCGGCGCAGGGATCGAGCTGGGAGAGCTCTGATGACGTGACGGTCCGGACGGTTGACGGTCGTCCGCTCGCATTGGAGCTGGCCCGGCGCCGAACCGTCCGCGTCGCGTTCCACGGCACGGCGCCGGTTCGGCGGATCGACGTCATCCGAAACAACAAGGTCGCCTTCAACGCCCGTCAACGGCCTTGAGGGCCTTGGCGATGATGGCCTTGACCTCGGCGTCGATGTTCTCGGTGAAGGGGCCGGGCAGGTAGTAGCGCAGGCTGGTCAGGCCTTCGTAGCCGCCTTCGCGGACCATGCGGCTGTCGGGGAGGTAGGCGGTCGTGCTGTTGACGTAGCCGACGACCATGGCGCGGGCGGTGCGGGGCATCGACCGTCAACTAATCGCCGAACCGCCAGACCTACACGCCGCAGCAAGACCCCGCCGCTCACTGCGCCATCTCCCTGAGAACATTGCAGAACGCCTTGAAACTGCCTGACTTGTTTCTGGCCGGCTCCCAGTGTTCGGCAATGGCGCGAGCGGCCTCGATCTTGCGTAGTCCGCCTCGGAAGTAGGTAGCCCGCTGCAAGATGCGTTCGAAGGCTTCCCAGGTTCCGCCGCGTATTGCGTCCGGGTTCCGGAACTTCGCCTTGTTCGGAACGTTGGCGGGGACTCGAGGATACGCTGCCAACACGGCCTCCCAATCGCCGAAGTACCATGCTTCCAGTTCTTCAATGGCCAAGCGGTTGACGACCGTGTACTGTTGCGCCCCGGCGGTCGATCTCGTCGTCATTCCGACTTCGCGGGCCATGTTCTCCAGCCGTTGCTTCAGCTGTTGGCAGTCATCATCGTCACGGTCCACCAAGACAACGATCCGCCAATTCTGCGGCACCCATGGTGTGTATCCGCGCAGTCGTTGCGGTAGCCGGGCAAGCAACTCTTCCTTGCACTGGTAGGGGTAGACCTCGAAGGACACGTCTCCCAGTAGCTTGGGCAATAAATGCCGCAGGGCTGCCTCCACGGAAGGTTCCTCAACAAGCACTTCGACGTGTTCCACGCTCATCGGCTGCGCCCCGTCTGTTTCGGAGCGCCAGCGTTGACCAGCGGATCACCGACGCCAAACCGGCCCTCCAGCCATAGATGGCCCATTGATGCGCCGGCCTGGACGAAATCCTCGACGCGTTCGATGTCCGACGCCCGAATAGCCTGAGTGAACCCGTGGTCGTCGCGGTACAATATGCGTACCTCTTCGGGTCTCATCGCGTTCAGGTAGAAAGGCGAATGCGTTGTAACCAAGAGCTGGGAATTCCCCGACGCTGCGCGGCACTCTTCGGCCAGTTCCGGTAGCAGTCGTGGATGCAGGAAATTCTCGGGTTCCTCGACGCCGATGAACTGCGCGGGCTCGGGATCAAGCAGAACAACGAGGTAGGCCAGCATCTTCAGCGTCCCATCCGAGGCGAAGCGGGAAAGCACTGGGCGATCGAACGGCGCGTCCCTTATCTGAAGCAGCAGCCGCCCGTCCGGCATGGCCTCCGCCAACACGCCGTCAAGGCGGGGTACGCGGCGGCGCAGCGTTTGGAAGATGCGATCCAGACGGTCCGGGTGCCGTTCCTTGAGGTACTGGATCACATTGGGCAGGTTGTCGCCGGTCCTGCTCAGTCGATCCTGTGGACCTGCCTCCGGTTGCCCTCGGGTATCCTCTATGGACAGATGCGAGACATACCAGTCGGTAATGAACTCCCGCAGCGCCGCCACCCGTGGGTGCTCGGCGAATTGGCCGAGCGTATTCACCGCGATCAGGTCAGGCGAACGCAGTGGCGTCTCGATGCGCTTGTCCTGCTCATCCGGCATCTCGCCGCTGGTCGCTTGTCCTTGCCCCTGCCTGTATTCAAGAAAGCGGAAAGGTCTGCCCCGCGTTCCTCGCCGCCATTGCAGCCACTCGTCGGCGACGAATGGGCCCTTATCGCCTTCGTCGATCGCCAAGTGGTAGGTGATGATAGGCTGACTGGGCCTTTCACGGTACTTCAGCTCAATGACCACCGGCCCTTCCTGCCCTCGCGTCTTCAGTTCCTTGGCCCGACCGCGCCGGTCCCAGGCGTGGCGGAGACCGAACTGAAAACACTCGGACAGGAAGTTGAATACGTCGAAGACGGTGGACTTCCCACTGCCGTTGGGCCCCAGCAGCACCATGAACGCCGAGATGTCCTTGAATTCGACTGAGGACAACGCGCGGTAGTTCTCGACGCGGAGGTACTCGATCCGCGCGGGTCCCCTGCTATCTGGCCTGGCTTGCGTCTCCTCGGTCTTCTTGGGCATCGGGTCTTCCTTTCATCGCGCCAACGCCAGACCGCCCTCCAACGAGTGATCCTCCCCGTCTCGCCAAAGGCATCGTGCCCATCTCCCGATGATTCATTCGGCATCGGGAACGTGTGTCCTCTTTGCACCGGTTGACCATTGTATTCTGAGACACCGTCCTCACATAAGCAAGGCTCACCTTGCGGTGATAGGAAGCGCCCGTGAGGGTCGTAGCGTGGGCCGTCTTGACCCAGCTTCCTCGCTTGATCGCCTGAAATGGTGTGGGTCGAAGCAACCCGTCCGCTCCCTCAACGCCCATCAACGGCGTTGAGGGCTTTGGCGATGACGGCCTTGACCTCGGCGTCGATGTTCTCGGTGAAGGGGCCGGGTAGATAGTAGCGCAAGCTGGTCAGGCCTTCGTAGCCGCCTTCGCGGACCATGCGGCTGTCGGGGAGGTAGACGGTGGTGCTGTTGGCGTAGCCGACGACCATGGCCCGGGCGGTGCGGGGCATCGAGCGGACGACCAGGCCCCACGGGCTGCAGACCTCACCCTCCATGCCGACGACCGTCAACTGGTCGCCGAACCTCCAGACCTGCACGTCGTAACGAAACCCCGTGCCGTGATCGGGGTAGGCCAGGAACTGTCGCGCGTTCCAGGTCTGCCAGCTCGACTTCGGGCCGGCGTAGGCCTGGTGCCGGATGTCCGCCGGTGACCACCGTTCGCCGTAGCTGAGCTGCCCCGTCGCCAGGGCGCATGCGACGGGCCCGGTCAGGGCGGTCAGCTTGCCCGTGTCGAGCCGGGCGAGCACGGCCTGGGCGAGCTTCTCGCCCGCCGCCTTCGATTGGCGCGGGTCGGCGGAGAAGACCAGCTTGCCGGTCTTGGGGTCCTTGTGGACGACCTTGGCATCACCGCCGCAGCCCTGGACGAAGACGCCCCGCGTGTCGGGCAGTCGGGCGGCCAGGAGGTCGCGCATGGCACCGGGATAGTCCGGGCTCCACTTCTCGATCGCACCGGAGCTGGTCGGATGGCAGCCGTGGCCGACGACGATGAGTTGTCGCGGCGACGCGTCACGCCGCACGCAGAGGATGGGTGTGTGGCCGTCGAACGAGCCGCTGGGGTTCGGGCGCCAGAGGATCTTGCCGTTCTTGGGCAGTCGGCGGCTGCAGCCGATGCCGTCGTACTTCAGGTCGCCGTAAGCGATCGTGGCCGGCGACAGGTTCTTCAGCGCCTCGTCGACCTTGGCGAGGATCGTGTCCTCCAGGCGGCGGAGGTACCACACGTTTGGGACGCCGCAGGCGAAGTGACAGACGAGCCGGATCGCCGGGCCCCAGTGCGTGTGCGAGGCGGCGAGCATGATCCCCCCGGCCGGGACGCCGTGCTTCTTGGTAATCGCGTAGCGGATCGCCTCGACCATCACCCGATCAAAGCCGACGACGTCCGCGGTGATCAGGACGACCGTGTGGCCGTCCCCGTCGCGCAGGGCGAGCACCTGCGTCAGCAGCGGCGCGATCGCGCCTCGGGCGTATCGCTCGCGGCCGAAACCGGCCATCTGAGATCGCCCCGGCCCGGGCGTGATGTCCGCCTCCGCATAGCCGACCCGCCAAGGGCGGTCGGAGGTCGGCACGTCCGGTCGGCCCGTCTCGTCCGCCACGACGATCCCGTGTGGCCCAACCGCGAACGCCGCCATCACGACGATCAGAAACAACCGTTCCGCAGAAATGCGCCGTCGCATCGTGCCCTCCTGAGTAGAACATCGCCTGAGCGGACCCGCCCTTCAGAACACGCCGGTCCGGCGCGTCGCCTCGTAGCCGGAGTGCCCCCAGGGATCGCTACAGATCTGCCACTCCTCCGACGTGACCACCCCGTCCCCGTAGGCGCAGATCTCGCGCGTCGAGCCGATCCGTTCGAACAGCAGCTCGAACAGCTCCCGGGCCTTCATCGTCGCGCCGGGCATCAGGCCGAGCCTCTGGAGGACGTCCAGGTCCTTCTTGTAGTCTCGGATCAACCCACCCGTGTGGACGCATCGACCGGATGCCGGGTGATACCCGTCGCAGCAGTCGCAGGCCTCACAGCAGCCCTCCACCAGCACGATCGGCACGTCCGGGTCCTTTCGTACCCTCTGAAGGATCTCGTACAGCGTGTCGTTGGGCCGGGGCGACTGCAGCTTGCCGCCTTCGTACCCGCACGCCAGACACATCAAGTGGTGCGGCCGGACGTAGAGACGATCGTCGTTCTCGATCCGCTCGACGTTGCGCTGCCGATAGGCCCGCATCTCCTCGTCGCCGCGATGGCAGACCATCGCCTGCCAGCCTTCCGCGCGGACCCGCTCATACGCCCCGCTCCCCGCCAGCGGACAGCCCTCCCAGCCCGGCGTGTCGTAGGCGCAGATCCCGTTGGGGGTCTCGATTCGCTTGAACAACAGCTCATACAGGTACCGCGCCCGCCGGATCGATCCCGGCACCAGGCCGAGCCTCTGCAGCACGTCTAGGTCCCGCTTGCGGTTCAGCACGTCGGCCGGGTCCATCCGGGCGTAGTCGTCAGGACCGAGCGCGGTGTAGTGAGGAATCTCGTCCGCGTTCGAGGTCAGTTTGATGGCGGCGGTCGGGTCGGTCTTCAGACGGTCGCGGATCTCCTGCGCTCGCTGCGGGTTGAGCAGCGGGCATTCCGCGCCGCCCTCCCTGCACACCGTGCCCAACAGTTGATGGGCCCGCATCGAGATGGCTGCGTTGCACAGCCCGTCCTGCACCGTCTTGCCGTGGGGCATGGCCATCCTCCCCTCAGGCTCGCAGTCCGCATGCGACGTTACCACGCGAGCGGCGCCAACAGCATGTTGACCCGGAAGCTCGAACGGACCGACCCGCCGGATTCCATGAAATACGGAATCACGAAGTACGCCGCCGTCCCGAGCACCACGAGGACGACCAGGACGAACAGCGCGATCTTGATCCAGCTCCATGGACGCTCGCCTTGGACCTCGCCCGTCCGGGCGTTCACCAGGAACCGGTAGACCTGCTGGCTGAACCGGTACGCGCTGATCCAGACGGGCAGCAGGATGTGCTTGAAGGTGATGTCGTCGTACTGCGTGCGGACCGAGTGGATCCGCTGGTGGTCGCCGCCGATGTCCCGCCTGACGCTCTGCCGGATGGTGTCGTCCATGATGTCCTTGGCGACGTTGAAGCCCTGGACCAGGTCGATCTGATAGCTCTCGGCCCGGAACCCGCTGAGGTATTCGTCGCCGTAGGGCACGAGGTTCTGTAAGTCCCACGGTTCGAGCCGCTCGATGTGCTTCTTGGGGAGCGACTCGCTGGCCACCACGAGGACGTCGTCGAACTGGTCCCACACCACGCCGCTGACGTACGTCCAGCGGGTTTTGCGGACCCGCCGGGTCCTCGTGACGGTCCTGCCGCCCTGGGTCGTCGTGTAGGTCTGGGTCACCCAGTAGTCGTCGCCGCGCTCGCCGCGGTAATGACTGGTGGTGTTGCAGTCGTAGGTCCAGTGCGGCACGTACATGCCGTTGAGGCGGGTGTCCTGTCGGGCGTACTGCTTGAGCTTGTTGGGCGCGAACCACAGGCCCTGCAGCCAGGTGCGGAACGACGTCCGCGCTTGGTCGCGCGTCACGTGAAACGGCAGCAGCGACTTGGGCTTGATCAGCTTCTTGGAGGTGGCCTGCGCCACGATGTCGGTGCCGCAGAACGGGCACTCGAAGGCGGTCGCGTGCTCGGGCCGCTCGACCTCGGCCCCGCAGGCGTCGCATTTGACCGTCTCGGCCTCCTGGGTTTCCTCGCTCTTCACGAGCCGGGCGAAGTGGGCGCGGAAGTCCAGCTCGCGGATCTCGTCCTCGGACTGTGGGATCGGGTTCTCGAACCCGCAGTACTCGCACTTAAGCGCCGCGATCCCGGGCTTGAAGACCAGCTTCGCCCCGCACTGCTTGCAGGGAAACCGCTTCTCCTGCGGCGCGTCCGGGGCGACCGCGTCCGACGACTCGACAGGGTCTGGCGACGAACTCATCTGCGCGGGCCTCCGTGTGGTGGACGTACCGGCGCCGGCCCGATCCGGACACCACGACCAATCACGACTGCGGGGGCAGGGGCGGCGGGACGGACGCGAACAGCGATTGGAGTTCGGGCACCTGGCCGGCGGGGGTCCATTCAGACATGCCCTCTTTCCAGACGAGCGTCTCGCGGGTCACCTGGCCGGCCTGGACCTTCTGCTGCAGCGCGTTGGTGTCGAACGGACCGGCCTGGTGGTTGTCGATGGCGGCGTAGAACGCCGCGGCCTGTTGCGGCAGGGGCGGGGGCGCCTGGCCGGACGGCTGGGCCGGCTGGCCGTCTTTGGCCATGGCCTGGCCCATCTGGTTCGCCATCGCGAAGCCCATGCCCATTCCCATACCCGCACCGGCCGTCCCGCTGGGGTTCTGAGCCGCGTCGCGCATCGCCTCGGCCGCCTGGTACTGCGTGTACTGCTGCAGGTTGCCGATCACCCCCATGCTCGTCCGCTTGTCCAGCGCCTGCTCCACCTCGGGCGGCAGCGAGATGTTCTCGACCAGCAGCTTGGTCAGCTCCAACCCGTAGGCGTTGAACTCCGGCTGGATGCGCCCCGTGATGAACTCGCCCAGCTCGTCGTAATTGGCGGCCAGGTCCAGCGCGGGGATCTTGCTCTCGCCGATGATATCGGTGAACCGCGACACGATCATGTTGCGGAGCTGCGAGGTGATCTCGTCGGTACTGAACCGCCCGTCCGTCCCGACGATCTGGCGGATCAGGGCGGCCGGATCGGCCACGCGGATCACGTACGTCCCGAACGCCCGCAGCCGCACCGGACCGAACTCCGCATCCCGCAGCATGATGGGGTTCTTCGTGCCCCACTTCAGGTCGGTGAACCGCCGCGTGCTGACGAAGTAGACCTCGGCCTTGAAGGGGCTCTGAAACCCGTAGGCCCAGCCCTGCAGCGTCGAGAGGATCGGCAGGTTCTTCGTCTCCAGCTCGTACATGCCAGGATCGAACACGTCGGCGAGCTGGCCCTCGTTGACGAACGCCGCCGTCTGCCCCTCGCGGACGACCAGCTTGGCGCCGTGCTTGATCTCGTTGTTGTAGCGCTCGAACCGGTAGACCATCGTGTCGCTGGTCGGATCGAGCCACTCGATGATGTCGATCAGCTCGCCGCGAATCTTCTTCCACAGACCCATGACAGGCCCCCTACATGATCCGGATCGCCCGGACGTCCCACCTGGGCGCAGCGCACCGTCGCACCGACCACCCGAAAACACGGCGAACGCATTGTACCGGGGACCCCCACATCGGCCAAGGTCGGGCCAATCTTCCCGCTGGAGCGCCCCAACCGCACGCGCGGCGGTAGAACCGAGACAGAACGGGCCACATGGGATATGATCCGACACGTATCCGAGCAACAGGCCCCCAAGTATCAGACGGAGGTAACGGATGCCGCTCTTCAAGAAGCCCAAGCCCCTGCACTTCACCAAGGACAACCCCGTCGAGACGCACTTCCACGATCAGGACGAGACGTGGGTCGTCATGGGCGGCCGGGCCCGGGCCCATAGGGTCGATCGCGACGGCAAGCGCTCGGAGTTCATGATCGAGGCCGGGGACATCTGGATGGTCGAGGCCGGCGTCGAGCACGGCTGCGACCCCATCGACGACGAGGGCGTGGACATCTTCCCGTTCGCCGGCACGATCCCCGAAGATTCGCACGCGTTCGGCCACTACTACATGGAGAAGGAGCGGTACATGCCGACGCTCTATGTGAAGAAGACGGCGTTGGATCGGTATGGGGATGGGGGTTAGGGGTTAGGGTCTCGGGTTTGCGGTTTGGGACGCGAGGATGGCGCTGAAGAGCTATCGGGATCTGGACATCTGGCAGAAGGCGATGGACCTGGTCGTCGCGGCGTATGAGACCAGCAGGGCGTTTCCTTCGGAGAAGAGGTTTGGCCTTGCGAGTCAACTCAGGAAGGCGGCGGTATCGATCCCGGCGAACATCGCCGAGGGTTACGGTCGGATGTACCGGGGCGACTACGTGCGCCATCTGTCGATAGCCAGGGGATCGTTGGCGGAATTGGAGACCCACTTGGCGATCGCGGTCCGCCTGGATTACGTCACTCGCGAGGGTGCGATGGCATGCTGGGACCTGTCGCAAGAGGTGGGCAAGATGTTGACAAGGCTGATACAGTCACTGGGCAGCAGCGAGCGAATCTCGGGATCGGGGCCCAGGTCCTAGACCCCAACCCCTAATCCCTAGCCCCTGCGACCCCAGTCGGATCTCTGCCGTCGGCGTCGTCCGCCGACCACAAGAAGGAGCCCACGCGTGCGGACGATTGGGATTGAATACGCGGCCAAGGGCAAGATGCGCTTCAAGGATCTTGGCGAGCCGACGAAGCTCGGTGCAACCGAGGTGCTGATCCATACGCGCTATTCGGGGATCACGAACGGGACGGAGCGCCATGCGCTGCTGGCCGAGCACGGGTGGGGGCAGTTTCCCAGTGCACATGGCTACCAGTGCGTCGGGACGATCGAGGCCGTCGGGGATGCGGTCGCGGACTTCGAGGTGGGCGACTGGGTCTTCTACGGCCACTACATCGGCCATCGGGGCTGGCACGTCGTGGACGTGTCGCTGCCGAACGGGATGCATCTGTGCCAGCCGCTGCCCCCGGGCGATGACTACAAGCGGTTTGCGCTGCTGGGTGTGGCTGGCGTAGCCATGCGGGGGGCCCGACGGTGCCGCGTCGCGCCGGCGCAGAACGTCTGGGTGGCGGGGTTGGGCATGATCGGTCAATTCGCCGCGCAGTCCGCTCGGGCGCTGGGCGCGCGGGTGACGGTGTCCGACATCAACGACCGCCGGCTGGCCGTCGCGGCCGAGCTCGGCGCGCATCGCGTCCTCGACGCCCGCGAGCCGACAATCATGGACGCGCTCAAGGAACGAGGCCCCTACGCGTGCATCCTCGACTGCTGCGGTGTCGAGTCGCTCCTGATGGACATCTTCCACGCCGGGCTCGTCCCCCACGGCGGGGTGGTCGGCTGCCTGGCGGTTCGGTCGGAGACGACCTTCCATTGGTCCATGCTTCACACGACCGAGGGGTCTATCGAGGTGTCCTGCCACTTTGGCCTGGACGACCTGAAGGTGTTGATCCACTTCATCGAACAGGGCATCATCCGGGTCGAGCCGTTGGTCTCGCACGTCGTCGGCATCGACGAGGCGCCGAAGATCTACGAGACGCTCCGCGACCGTCCCGGCGACCTGCTGGGCGTGATCTTCGACTGGGCGGCGTAGCGCGGGCCCTACAGGTGGGGAACGGGCCGGACGAACACGGAGGACGGCAGTGATCGGCGTCAGACATCGATGGCGCTGGGGAGTGGCACTGGTGGCCGGCGCGTGTCTCGTCGGCTGCGCGGGCGGCCGTCCCGCGCCGAGCGCCGCCGACCACGACCGCCCGCGGACCGGGAGCGGGCACGCCCAGGTAGACGCCATCGCCCTGATCCTACCTCCCGTCATCGACGGACGGCTGGACGAGGGCATCTGGCAGCACACGCCGCCCTACTCGGACTTCGCGGCCCTGGGCGGCCGACGGGGTCCTGCCCGGCGACGAACGGAGTTTCGCATCGCCTACGACGCGGGCAACCTCTACATCGCTCTGGCATGTCCGACAGACACCAGCATCGGCGCGCCCAAGGTCCGTCACTGGCAAGACGACCAGGAAGGCATCGACGAGGACGAAAGCTGTTGCGTGCGCCTGTGGCCCGATCCGGACCGCCCGGACGTCTGCCTGGAGGTGAAGGTCAACCCCCGCGGCGTGGTGTCGGACGCGCTTCGATACGAGGGATGGCCGATGCGCTCGACCGGCTGGGACGGACCGACCCAGGCGGCCGCCAGGATCCTCCCCGGCAGGTGGCAGGCTGAGCTGAGGATCCCGTTGGTCCGCCTCGGGATCCCCGACCGACCGTGGCATGTCAACGTGATCCGGCACGACGCGTTGGCCGAGGAGCGGGCGTCGCTCGCGCCCAGGCCGGCGGACCCGAAGACGACGTCTGTCTCTGCGCGTCCGATCGACTCGCCGCGGGCGTTGCTGCGATGGCCCGTGCCGGCCAGACCGTTTCTCACCGGACCGCTCCCCATCCGTCAGCTCCGACTGACGGGCACCCGCGAGGCCGTGAAGAGGTGGCGGGCGACCAGCGCCGTCGTCGCCGTCAGCGACAAGCACGCCACGGAGGGACGCCACGCCCTGGAGGTCTCCTTCCAAGTCGCGGGCGGATCCATTCGGTTCGCGCCGGCGGAGGCCAGCTTCAGTGGCTGGGAGACGCTGCGGTTCGACGTGTTCGTCGGGGGCGACGAACCCATCGTCCTGGGCGTCCGTCTGCGTGACGTGCTCGGCCGGACGCGAACCGGATGGCTGGTGGCCCGCCCGAAGGCGAACGACGTGATCCTGCCGCTGGACCTGCTGGGCGCGGGGCTCCGCCTTCGGGGCATCAAGGCTCTAGAGTTACTCAGCCGAAGCCCGGTGAAGGTTTGGGTGGACCACATCCGGTTGCAGGAGGACACGATCTCCTGTCACGAGTTGCCGCATCGCCCTGCCCGCCCGACGCGCTCTTCCTTGTCAGTTGAGATCGATCAGGCCGTCGTGGGAGGTCCGTCGGCCGAGACGCCCGTGGCCGTCGACGTCACCGTGCCGCTGTTTCTCACGCAGAAGGTCCGTCGCCTGGAACGTCGCCAGACCGGGTCCGGTGGACGGATGACGTTCGGCCCGGAGGCGTTCGCGGGTCATGACGCCCGCGACCCGGTCCGCGTGATGGGCTTCGTCCAGAAGGATGGGCAGGGGTACTTCGCGTTTCGCGAGCTGCGTCTGAGCCGGACCGCAGAATCGATCACGTTTGGCGTGCGGGATTTCCCGCCAGCCGTGTCCGCGTCCCCCGCTGCGTCTGCCGTCGGGTCGAGCCGATGAGTCAAGACACGCCATCATCGAGACGTCCCGCCGAGAGGCCCCAGGGCCTCGGAGGGTCCTACCGATTCGACCCGTCTAGCTGGGACGACGCGATGCCCGTTCCCATGGGGATGAATCTGGCCTGCCACGGCTGCGGGCGGAAGCTGGACGGTCTGGACCAGCGGACGTGCCCCGATTGTGGCCGGCGGTTCGATCTGCCCATCCCCGAAGAGCTGGAACTGCGCTGCCACGAGTGCGGCTACGCGCTGACGGGGCTGATGACGCGGGTCTGTCCGGAGTGCGGCACGGGCTTCGACGTCCGCGGGCTGCTGTTCGCCAAGCGACTGGGCCGAGGGCACCGGTTAAGCGATCGGTTCCCCGTGTACGAGGTGGCTCACTATACCGTGGGCATCGTTCTGGGTGTGTTCGGCCTGCTGACGTTGGGGGTCCTGTTGCCCTGTGTCTCGTTCATCGCGACCGCCGCCTTTGCTGTCGCGTTCTATGCGCGGGGGATGGAGCCGTCGCGGATCGTCCTGTATATCGGCGTGTTCTGGGGCGGGCTTGCCATGCTGGCCTTGATGCTGTTCTAGCGGCCAGACGGTCTGGACGGGAACCGTGAAACGACGTCGGTCAACATCCTCCCTCCTCCCATCCGACCCCTGCCGGGCGGCGGGCGCCTCCCGCGATTTCGACCGGTTCTACTGGGACGATGAGATGCCCGTCCCTCCGCACCTCGATTTGACGTGCGAGGGGTGCGGACGCAACCTGGGCGGCGTGGACCAACGGGTCTGCCCGGACTGCGGGCGAGGGTTCTATGTCCCCCTGCCCGAGGTGCTGGGGCTCCGCTGTCCCCAGTGCGGCTACGCGCTGACGGGCCTGACGAGGCGGAGGTGCCCGGAGTGCGGCACCGGATTCGACGTCCGCGAGCTGCTACGAGCGGACAGACAACGCCGGCTGGTCGATCGATACAAGTGGGCGGACCGAGCCGAATGGATGGCCGCGATCGTCCTGGGAGCGACCGGCATCGCGACCATCTTCCACAAGGTGGGCGAGTTCGGCTGGTTGCTGGTGGCGGGCGTCCCTCTCATGTTGCTCCTCCGGAGGCCCTTGGTGGGATACGGCATAGGGGTCAGGCTCGCGGAGTGGGAACGGTCCAGAATCGCGCTGTTGCTGGGCGCGCTGTGGGCCCTTCTCGGGGGCGTGTGCCTGCTGCTGTTCTGACCGGTCCGACGCGAGGTTTGAACCGTCCGACCGCGGTTGCTATCCTTGATACATGAACATCCTCGGCATTTCTGCCTTTTACCATGACAGCGCGGCGGCGTTGGTCTGTGACGGCCAGATCGTGGCCGCTGCGCAGGAGGAGCGCTTCACGCGCAAGAAGCACGACCCGGAGTTCCCGAAACACGCCATCGATGCCTGTCTGGCTCAAGCGGGACTGTCCCCCGAACAGCTCGATCTGGTCGGGTTCTACGAGAAGCCGCTGGTCAAGTTCGACCGGCTGCTCGAGACCTACATCACCTACTCCCCGGTGGGCTTCCTGTCGTTCGTCCGGTTCCTGCCGCTGTGGCTAAAGCAGAAGCTCCACATGCCCCGCGAGATGGACCACGGGCTGGACGGACGGTACAAGGGCCGATTCGTCTTCACCGATCATCACGAGTCGCATGCGGCCAGCGCGTTCTTCCCCTCGCCGTTCGAGGGGGCGGCGATCCTGACGCTCGACGGCGTGGGCGAGTGGTCGACGGCGACGCACGGCGTCGGGCGGGGCAACCGGATCACCCTGACGCACGAGATCCGCTTCCCGCACTCGCTGGGGTTGCTGTATTCGGCCTTCACGTACTTCACGGGGTTCCGCGTCAACAGCGGCGAGTACAAGCTGATGGGTCTGGCGCCCTACGGCGAGCCGCGATACGCCGACGAGATCCGCGAGCACCTGATCGACGTCAAGGACGACGGCAGCTTCCGGATGGACATGTCGTACTTCAACTACTGCCAGGGCCTGACCATGACCGGGCCGAAGTTCCATCGGCTGTTCGGCCGAGGCCCGCGGACCCCCGAGACGCAGATCAGCCAACTGGACATGGACCTGGCCGCAAGCGTGCAGACGGTCTGCGAAGAGGTCATGCTCAAGGCGGTCCGGCACGTTCACGAGCAGACGGGGATGAAGAACCTCTGTCTGGCCGGCGGCGTGGCCCTCAACTGCGTGGGCAACGGCCGGATCCTCCGCGAGGGCCCGTTCGAGAACATCTGGATCCAGCCCGCCGCCGGCGATGCGGGCGGGGCGTTGGGAACCGCGCTGTTCATCTGGCATCAGTTGCTCGACAAGCCGCGCGAGCCGACGGGTGACGACGTCCAGCACGGCTCGCTGCTCGGGCCGGCGTACTCGAGCGAGCAGATTCGCGGGTTCCTCGATTCGGTCGGGGCCCGGTACCACGTCATCAAGGACGAGGCCGAGCTGCTCGAGCGCGTGTCCGGGTTCATGGCCGATGAGAAGGTCGTCGGCTGGGCGCAAGGGCGCATGGAGTTCGGACCCCGCGCCCTGGGCAGCCGCAGCATCATCGGCGACGCACGAAGCGAGGCGATGCAGTCGGTAATGAACCTCAAGATCAAGTTCCGCGAGTCGTTCCGGCCGTTCGCGCCGTGCGTGCTTCGCGAGCGGGTGAGCGACTACTTCGAGATGCGTCCCGACCAGGACAGCCCCTACATGCTGCTGGTCGCGCCGGTCCGGCCGGACCAGCGACTGGACGTCGACGGCCAGCTCGCCAAGCTCCGCGGGCTGGACAAGCTGAAGCTGAAGCGCTCGACCGTGCCGGCCATCACGCACGTCGACTTCTCGGCCCGCGTGCAGACCGTCGACCCGGAGCGGCACGGGCGGTTCTATCGGTTGATGAAGCGGTTCGAGGACAAGACCGGCTGCCCGGTCATCATCAACACGAGCTTCAACGTCCGCGGCGAGCCGATCGTCTGCACGCCCGAAGACGCGTACCGCTGCTTCATGGCCACCAACATGGACGTGCTGGTGATCGAGGACCACCTGCTGCTCAAGCCCGAGCAGCCCGACGCCAGGCAAATCGACATCGACGAACACCTGGCCAAGTTCGATCTGGATTAGCGAGGCGAGGCACGATGGCTTTGGTGGAGATCAACTGGACCCCGACGCGACGCGAACTGCGGACGTTTGCCATCGTCACGCTGGTCGCCTGCGCGATCATCGGGGGGCTGTTGAGATGGTGGGGGCACCCATCGGTGAGCACGGGGATCTGGTGCGCGGGCGCGGTGATCGGGCTGATCGGACTCGTCATCCCGCCCGCGGTCAAGCCCGTCTTCTTGCTGCTGTCGCTGGTGAGTTGGCCGATCGGCTTCCTCGTGTCGTACGTCGTGCTGGGCATCTTCTTTTACATCGTCATTACGGCCACGGGCCTGGCGTTCCGCGTGCTGGGCCGCGACCCGCTGCATCGCAAACCAGATCCCGACGCGACGACCTACTGGCAGCCGAAATCGCTGCCCGACGTCGACCAGCGGGATCGGTACTTCAGACAGTTCTGATCCGACCGGCGACAGGCTTCGAGACAGATCCGGTGGTTCATGACAAGGGTGCCCCGTTCTTCGTTCCACTTCGCGGGACGCGAAGGGGAGCGAAGGGCGGGGGACCGAACTACGCGATGCGCAGCGACCTGCCATCCAATTCCGTCCCCCACCCTTTCCGAGTGTCCGCGTTCCGCGGCCACCCGAAAAGGATGGGGCACCCCCTCGCCCAGGCGATCGCGCACGCGATGTGACCTGCTCGGGGAGTTTGGTGTTGCACGATCGCGCCGTGTGACCTAGCCTTGTTGCATGTCCTCGAACGGCGGCGAGCACATGTCATCTGAGACGCGACCCAACTTCATCATCTTCTACACGGACGATCAGGGATACGGGGATTTGTCGTGCATGGGGGCGACGGACTTCGCCACGCCCCACCTGGACGCCCTGGCCGCCTCGGGCGTCCGGTTCACGAACTGGTACTCGAACTCGCCGGTCTGCTCGCCGTCGCGGGCGTCGGTGCTGACGGGCAAGTATCCGATCCGCGCGGGCGTGCGGTCGATCCTGGCCGGTCATCGTCAGGCGACGGGGTTGCCGCGGGAGACGCCGACGATCGCGACGGTCTTGAGGCGTGAAGGCTACCGCACGGCCATGTTCGGCAAGTGGCACCTCGGCGTGGCCGAGACATGCCGGCCGCACCATCACGGGTTCGACGAATGGTTCGGGTTCCTGGCCGGCTGCATCGATTACTACTCTCACATCTTCTACTGGGGCCAGGGCCGCGGGATCGATCCGGTACACGACCTGTGGCACAACAACGAGGAGGTCTGGGACAACGGTCGGTACTTCACAGAGATGATCACCGAGCGCGTCGTCGCGTACCTGGACCGGATCGCCGAGAGCGGCAACGACGCGCCGTTCTTCCTGTTCGTGCCCTACAGCGCCCCGCACTATCCGATGCACGCGCCACAAAAGTACCTCGATCGGTTCGGAAACTTGCCATGGGATCGCCAGATCATGGCCGCGATGCTGGCGGCCGTCGACGACAGCGTGGGCGAGATCCTGGCCGCGCTCGAGCGTCACGACATGCGCAACAAGACCTTCATCTTCTTCCAGAGCGACAACGGCCCGTCGCGCGAGACGCGCAACTGGCTGGACGGAACGGCCGACCCGTACTACGGGGGGACGACGGGCAAGCTCAAGGGCCACAAATTCAGCCTGTACGAAGGCGGCATCCGCATGCCGGCCCTGATGAGCTGGCCGGCGCGGATCCCCGAGGGGCAGGTCATGGACCGCATCGGGGCGGCGATGGACATCTTCCCGACGTTTCTGACGGCGGCCGGGGGCGACCCGGGGGCCTACGAGCTGGACGGGCGCGACCTGTTGGACATGGTGGTGTACGGCGCGGACAGCCCGCATGACGAGATCTTCTGGGAGATGGGCGATCAGACGGCCGTCCGACGCGGAAAGTGGAAACTGGTCCTCAACGGACAGTTGGTCGAGGGCGCGCCGCCCGAGGACGCCGTTCACCTGGCCGACATGGAGGCGGACATGGGCGAGCGCCACAACCTCAAGGACGAGTACCCCGAACTCGCCGGCATCCTGAAGGCGGCGGCCGAGGCGTGGCGGAAGGAGATGGAGGCGATCTGGCGCGACCGGTGGGATCCCGACGAGCCGGACAGCCGACCCCTGACCGGACACCACCGCTGACGCACGATCGGGGATACCGACCCAGGCCGGATTCCCCCACGCCGACAGGCCGCATCGCCCGCAAGGCACCGCCCGACGCCGAATTTCCGCTTGAACTCCCCCGCGACGGCTGCTACGTTTACGTGCAAAGCCAGCCCAGCGCAGGCTGGTCATCGCCGTCGTGCGCGATCCTGCGGCGGAGTAGTAATGGCGCTGAGAAACGGATTTCTACCCGACTGACCCGGCTCGATGGGCCGGGTCCTTTTGCGCGTGAACCGAGATGACGCGACACGCATCACCAGTGTTGCCAGGGCTGAGCTGTCTTGTGGTCCTGGCGCTGGCGTGCCCGGCGCAGGCCGAGGAGCAGGGCGCCCTGGCAGGCATCAGCAAGCTCCGCGCGGCCGACTTCCTCGACTCGGCGATGCGCCGGACGCTGGAAGACTGGATCGGCCAACAGGCCGAGATCCTGTTGGACGAGGAGAAGGAGCTGTCGGCCAAGCGAGAGATCCGCAGTCTGTTCAATCGGGCGGTTCGCGCAGATCCCGACAACGAGGACATCCCCAACGACCGGTTCAAGGCGACGTTTGCCGAGTCGACAGTGAAGGTCTTCGGGCCACGGATGGAGGACGGCGAACCGACAGGCGTGCTGATGATGGTCATGATCCTGCACGACCTTCGCGGCCTGCTGTCCAGCTCGAGCCTGGGGCCGGACGGCCTGCTGCGGGCGTTGTTGCATCCGACGCCCGCGGTGAAGTATTGGGCGGCCAGGACCATCCGGCTGATGCACCCGACGTTCGCACGCGACGTGGACACGCGAAACGCCATCATCGACGCGCTTCGCAAGGCGGGGATGGACGAGCCAAACGGCTTGGCGGTCCGCCAGATCTACTTGGCGATGGACCTCAGTGGGTCGGCCGAGAAGATCGAGTTCGCCGAGGAGGTCACCGAGGCCCTGGTAGACATCTTCGAAGCCCGGGGCAGTGGGTACGCAGACGGCGATGTCGCGGTTTCAGACGGCGATCTGGCCGGTCTGTCGGCGATGTCCCGCCTGTCGGGCCCCATGAGGAGCACGGATCCAGAAAGGGCGCGCCGCAAGCGGTACCTGACCGCCTTGACGTTGATGCTATGTCGGGTGGTGGAAGACTATACGGCACAACTGGAGATGCGCGGCGAGCTGGGCCGCAGCCGACGACAGCTGCTCGGCCGGCTGCTTCGCGTCTCCAGGGGCATCGAGCGTGAGTTCCGGCGGCTGATCGAGGGCACGGACGCCAAGACGGACGCGATCCCCGACGTCTACCGAAAGATGGAGGCCGGCATCGCCGAGGAGATCCTGTACGCCCGGAACCGCTGGTGCGGCTGGCCTGCCGAAACCAAGGGCGCCAAGCCGGTCAAGGGCATCTTGAACCACGAGTCGATCGGCGTGGCGCCTGCGGGGGGTTACCTCAAGACCCGTTCGGGACGGCCCGGGACACAGCCGGTCGCGACCCGACCCGAGTGAGTGCGCGACGGACGCAACGGGGTCGGCGCCCTTTGGACTGCGGCGGCTTGACGCCGCTCTAGACTGACGGGTTTCGCCCGCGGCGGGTCAGGCACCTTCTTTCGTGCGGCTCGGCTACGCCTCGCTCGCCCCGAAAAAGGAGCCAGACCCCTGCCCGAAACCCCGAGCCCTGACCCCTGAACCCCGACCCCTTTTCTTCCTTGCACGTTTGTCGCGCTGCAGGTATCTGTGCGGGCGTGGGCAGGTTCTTCGCGATCACCGTCGTCCTCGTCGCGGGGGTCGGGCTGGCGACGCTGGCCTGGTCGGCACGGGAGCGCCCCGCCGATTTCACGTACGTCAACGTCCTGGAGCCGCGGACGCTCGATCCCGCCTTGGTGAGTTGGACCGACGAGTTCCGCATCGGCCGTGCCCTGTTCGAAGGCCTCACCCGGCTGAACGACCAGCACTTCCGACCCGAGCCCGGCGTGGCCGAGCGATGGGACGTTTCCGACAACGGGCGGACGTACCTGTTCCACCTCCGGGGCGAGGCCCGGTGGAGCAACGGCGATCCGGTGCGAGCGGGCGACTTCGTCTTTGCGTGGCGGCGCGTCTTGGACCCGGCCGTGGCGAGCGAGTACTTCTACCAGCTCTATCCGATCAAGAATGCGAAGCCATACTACGAATCGCACGGAGATGACGATCCGTCGAACGACCTGTCCTTCGACGCGGTGGGCATGCGGGCCGTCGACGAGCGGACGCTGCGCGTGGATTTGGCCTACCCGTGTCCGTACTTCCTGAACCTGGCGGCGTTTCCGACGCTGGCGCCGGTGCATCGTCCGACGATCGAGCGATGGGCCTATCGCGACGGGCAGATCCTGCCGACCAAGCACCTCTGGACGCGGCCCGGCAACATCGTCTGCAACGGGCCGTTCGTCATCGAGCAGTGGCAATTCAAGCGGCGGATCCGGCTGCGCAAGAACCCACACTACTGGGATGCGGGCAGCATCCATCTGGACACGATTGCGGCCCTGCCGATCGAGGACGTGAACACGGCCCTGCTGGCGTACGAGACGGGCGCGGTGGACATGATCTCGACCGCCAGCCCGATGGCCGCGCGGGCGTTGTACGCGCTCAAGCGGGCGGGCAAACGCGACGACTTCCATACCTGCCGGTACTTCGCCACGTACTTCTATCGCTTCAACTGCAAGCGCCCGCCGCTGGATGACGTCCGCGTGCGCCAGGCCCTGTCGTTGACCATCGATCGGGAGGGGATCTGCGACCGGATCCTGGGGTTCGGTCAGCAACCGGCGTTCTGCTACGTGCCGGCCGGCAGCGTGACCGAGATGGTCCAGCACGACGGGACGGGCAAGGCCCATCACTACCGACCGGCTTCGGGGTTGGGGCAGAACATGACGCCTTCGGAACGGGTGGCGTTGGCCCGTCGCCGGCTGGCTGAGGCCGGCTTCCCTGACGGTCGAGGGCTCCGTCCGCTCGAGCTGCTCTACAACCGCATGGAATCGCATCACCTGATCGCCCAAGCCGTCGCCAACCGGTGGCAGGACGAGCTAGGCATTCAGGTCAATCTCACGCAACTCGAGCGGAACGTCTTCAGCCCGCGGATCGAATCGCTGGACTACGACATCGCCCGCGGCGGCTGGATCGGGGACTACATGGACCCAATGACGTTCCTCGACATGTACGTCACGGACGGCGGGCACAACCAGACGGGGTTCGCCCATCCCCAATACGACCGCCTGATCCAGGCCGCCACGCAGGAGCCGCATCCGGGCAAGCGATTCGACATCCTCCACCAGGCCGAGACGTTGCTCGTCGGCGAACAGCTACCCATCGCGCCCATCTACGAATACGTCGCCTACTTCCTGCTGAACCCGCGGATCGAGGGCATCCGGCCGGACAGCCAACTGAACCTGTTGATGTATCGCGCCCGGCCCGTCGCGGCGGACGCGGCCGGCAAGACGCCGACGGCACGGACAGGGGGCCAGCGATGACGGCGTTCGTGGTTCGCCGGCTGATGCAGGTGCCGCTGATCCTCCTGGCGGTGTACGCCGTCAGCGTGCTGCTGGTGGCGATCACGCCGGGCGATCCGCTCGCCACCGGCGAGCGGGAGCTGACGCCCGAGGCCCGCCGCGCCAAGGAGATCAAGTACAACTACGACCAGCCCTGGTATCAGCGGTACTTCTACACCTGGCCGATCCAGCGCCTGCTGATCGACGGCGATCTGCCGGCCCACCGCTATGAAGATTGGACCGTCCCGGAAATCATGCGGGCTAGCCTGCCGGTCTCGATGCAACTGGGCCTGTTCGCGTTCTGCCTGGCCGTCGCGGGCGGGACGCTCGTCGGGATCGTATCGGCGGCGCGGCGGAACACGTGGGTCGATTACGTGTCGGTGGCGTTGGCGCTGGTGGGCGTCTCGCTGCCGCCGTTCGTCGTGGCGGCGGGGCTGCTCTTCGCCTTCGGGTTGTGGCTTGGCGTGCTGCCGATCGGCGGATGGGGTCGGGCAAGCCAGGTCATTCTCCCCGCGGTGACGCTGTCGCTGCCGTTCATGGCCTACATCGCCCGCCTGACGCGGGCGGGCATGCTGGACGTCATCGGACAGGACTACGTCCGGACCGCGCGAGCCAAAGGTGTCAGCCCCCGCCGCGTGCTGCTGGTCCACGCGTTCAAGAACGCGTTCCTGCCGGTCCTCAGCTACCTGGGTCCGGCGGCGGCGGCCATCCTGACCGGGTCGTTCGTCGTCGAGAAGATCTTCACCGTGCCGGGGATGGGCATCCACATCGTCGAGTCGATCAGCAACCGCGACCAGACGGTGATCCTGGGGACGGTGCTGACGTACTCGGGGTTTCTGATTCTGTTCAATCTGCTGGTCGACTTGGCGTATGGGTTGATTGATCCGCGGATTCGGGTGGCGGAATAGGGGATAGGGTTCAGGGGTCAGGGTTCGGGGTCTGAGAGTCGGAGCTCTGATATGGCGCTGAAGACCTATCGGGACCTCGGGGTGTGGCAGAAGGCCATGGACTTGGTCGTGGAGGTGTATCGTCTGACGAGAACGTTCCCCTCCGAGGAGAAGTTCGGCCTCACTGCTCAGTCCCGCCGGGCGGCGGTGTCGATTCCGGCCAACATCGCTGAAGGATATGGGCGAACGCATCGAGGAGACTATCTGCGTCACTTGTCCATGGCCAGGGGATCGCTGACGGAGCTGGAGACACACCTGACGTTGGCTGTCCGCCTCGAGTTCGTCACTCGAGATCAAGCCATGAGCAGCTGGGATCTCTGTCAGGAGGTGGGCAGAATGCTCAACAAGCTGATCCGGTCCCTCGAGCCAAAATCCACCCCCGAACCCACCCCCCTGACCCCTGAACCCCGACCCCTGAACCCTAGCCACCAAGAGGACGAATTCGCTCGATGACGAACCGCCGGTCCAGCAATCCGATCTCCACCGAGCCCACCGTCGGCGCCGGGCCGTCGCCTTGGCGACGGCTGATCCGGCACCGGCTGGGCCTCACCGGCGGCCTCGTCCTGCTCCTGATGCTGCTGGCCTGTTTCGTGTCGTTGCCGCATACGGCCCGTCGGTTCGACGAGCAGAGCCTGGCCAACAACCTCGCGCCGCCCTCGCGAGACCATCCGCTCGGGACCGACGAGCTGGGGCGGGACATGCTCGTGCGGGTGCTGTACGGCGGGGTGATCTCGATCACGTTCGGGTTGCTGGCCGCGGCGATCTCCGTCGTCATCGGCGTGACGTACGGGGCGGTCAGCGCGTATGCGGGCGGGCGCGTGGACGCGGGGATGATGCGGCTCGTGGACATCCTCTACTCGCTGCCATATATTCTGTTGGTCATGCTGTTGACGCTGTCGCTCAGGCCGTATTTTCAGCGCGTCCTGAGCGTTCAGTGGGCGACGTTCTGGGTGCTGTTGCTGGCGATCGGTGGCGTGAGCTGGCTGACGATGGCCCGGGTGGTTCGCGGACAGGTCCTGTCGCTCAAGGCCCAGCCGTTCGTCGAGGCGGCGCGGGCGACGGGCATCCCGACGCGACGGATTCTGGTGCGGCACATCCTGCCGAACCTGGTCGGGCCGATCGTCGTGTACGCGACGCTGACGGTGCCGCAGGTGATCCTGCAGGAGTCGTTCCTGAGCTTCCTGGGGATCGGGGTCCAGGCGCCGCAGGCGAGCTGGGGCTCGCTCGCCGCCGACGGCATTGCCGCCATCAACCCGCTGCACGTCCACTGGTGGTTGGTGGTCTGGCCGTGCGTGTTGCTTGCGGCGGCCCTGCTGGCGCTGAGCTTTCTGGGCGACGGGCTGCGTGACGTGTTCGACCCGCGGAGCGAGAAGACGGCATAGACGATGGGCAGATTCTTCGCCATAGCCGTGTTCGTGGTCGTGGTGCTCGTCCTGGCACCGGTGGCGTTCCTCGCGCGGACCGAGCGTTCGGACTTCGGCGACCGGGTCGTCCTGCACAGTGCCTACGGATCGAAGGTCAAATCGGTCGACCCCGCCACGTGCGGCGACACGACCAGCGCGTCGATGCAGGGACAGGTCTACGAAGGGTTGTACGCGTACCACTACCTGAAGCGTCCGGTCGAGCTGGTCCCGCAATTGGCCGTCGACCTTCCCGAAATCAGCGAGGACGGAACGGTCTACACCATCCGGATCAAGTCCGGGATCCGCTACGCGCCGAACCCGTGCTTCGGCCTCGACGCCGACGGCAAGCCCAAGACGCGGACCATCCGGGCCGAGGATTTCGTGCTTCAGTTCAAGCGGATCGCCGACTTCCACATCCAGGTGCCGCTGGCCTGGCCGTTCATCAGTGGTCGCATCGTCGGCCTGGACGCGTTCCGAAAGAAATGCGAAGACCACAAGGAGGGGGACTTCTCGAGATACGACGCGGACGTCGAGGGCATCCAGGCCCTCGACGAGCTGACGCTTCAGATCCGGCTGACCAAGCCGTTCCCGCAACTGAACGACGTGTTGGCCATCAACAACTACTGCCCCATGCCGCGCGAGGCCATCGATTACCACTTGGCCACCGAACCGGCGCCGGGCGGCGGACGGCGGGCGATCCCCGTCGAACAGCGAACGGCCCAGATCACCCAGGCAGAGCAAATCGTCGGCACCGGGCCGTACGTCATGACCACGTGGAAGCGCGGCAGCAAGATCGTCTTCGAGCGCAATCCGGTTCACGACCACGGGCGCTATCCGACCGAGGGGTCGCCGGGCGACGAGGAAGCCGGCCTGCTCGATCCCGAGGCGGCTGGCAAGCCGCTGCCCTTCATCGACGTGATCATCTACGACTGCGTACTGGAGAGCCTGCCCGCCTGGCTGCGCTTCCTGAGCCGCCAGACGGACACGTCGGGCATCCCCCGCGACGTGTTCGAGACGGTCATCACGCCGGACAAGGAGCTGGCCGACAAGTGGGCGCGTCAGGGCATCCGGCTGGTCAAGTTCAGCGTGCCGGTCGTGTTCTGGCTTGCGTTCAACATGGAGGACCCGGTCGTCGGCGCCAGCAAGAGCCTCCGCCAGGGGATGTGCCTGGCCTACAACGTCGAGGATCACATCGACGTGTTGCTGAACGGGCGCGGTCAGCGTGCGGTGAACATCCTGCCGCAGTCGTTCCCGGCGCATGAACCGTCCGGCCCCGGGCCGTACTACCGATATGACCCGGACGCGGCGCGGACGAAGCTCGCGGCGGCGCGCAAGGAGCTCCGCCAGGCCGGCAAACTCGATCCGGAGGGCCGCATCCCGGAGCTGACCGTCGACCTCGGTGGGCGGGACGAGTCGAGCCGCCGGCTGGGCGAGTTCATCCGGCAGCAGTTCGAGCCGCTGGGGTTGCGGATCAAGATCGAGCTGAACGACTGGCCCACGCTGCAGCAGAAGGTCCACAACAAGCGCAGCCAGTTCTACACGATGGGCTGGCACGCCGACTATCCCGACGGCGAGAACTTCCTGCAGCTCTTCTATGGGCCCAACATCGAGAAGGGCACGAACAACACCAACTACCGCAACCCCGAGTTCGACGCGCTGTTCGAGCGGGTCATGGTCGAGCCCGACGCCGAGAAGCGCCGCGCGACCTACGTCACCATGGTCCGGATGCTCAGCGAGGACTGTCCCGTCCTGTTGATGAGCGAGCCGATCTACTACGTGCTGGCGTACGACTGGGTCAAGCCCTACAAGCGCCACCCGTTCGGATACGGCATGACCAAGTACCTGCGGATCGACACCGAGCTGCGGCGGGAGATGGGAGGACCCTAGGGCCGATGGGCGCCTACGTCGTTCGACGTCTCGTGCAGTCCGTCTTCACGATCTTCGGCGTGATGCTGCTGACGTTCTTGCTGTTTCGCGTCGTGGCCGGGGAGATCGCATCGGCCCATTTGGGGCCGAGGGCGACGGCCAAGCAGCTCGCCGAGTGGCGGGCCAAGCACGGCTACGACAAGCCGCTGCTGATCAACCGCAACGCCGGTGAGCCCTGGTACGACACGCAGTTCCTCAGCTACATGACCCGGGTCCCCGCCTTCCAGACCCGAAGCGTGATCACCAACGAGAGGCTCCTGGACATCATCATCGAGCGGGCGCCGTACAGCCTGGCGATCACCGTGCCGGCGATGGCGCTGGGTTGGGTGCTGGCGATGATCGTCGCCACGATCGTGGCCTACTACCGCGCCAGCCTGATCGATCACGTCGGCGTGTTCCTGGCCGTTCTGGGCATGTGCGTGCCCTATCTGGCCTTCATCATGGCGGGCCAGATGCTGATGTTCCGGGTCGCGCCGCGGCTGGCGTACGGGCTGGCCAGCCCGTTCAGCATCTACGTGCCAGTCGCCATCGCGGTGATCGCGGGGCTGGGCGGCGGCGTGCGTTTCTACCGCACCGTGATCGTCGACGAGGCCAACCGCGACTACGTCCGCACGGCCCGCGCCAAGGGCGTGCCGCTGCCCGGGGTGATGTTCAAGCACATCCTGAGGAACTGCATGCTGCCGATCCTGACGAACCTCGTGCTGGCGATCCCGTTTCTGATCATGGGCAGCCTGCTACTCGAGACGTTCTTCGGGATTCCGGGGCTGGGCGACCTGCTGCTGAGCAGCATCACGAATCGCGACGAACCCATCGTCAGTGGGCTGACGTATCTGACGGCGTTGATCTATACGTTGGGCGTGCTGCTAACGGACGTCCTGTACGCGGTGTTCGACCCGAGGGTGCAGTTGACATGACGCAAGCGGTCACAGTGAGCGCTGACCTCGAGGTGGCCGGGCTCGGGCGGAGCCTGTGGGGCGATGCGGTGCATCGCCTGCGGCGCGACCCGCTGGCCGCGGCGTGCTTCGCCGTCATCGTGCTCTACGTGGTCGTGGCCGTCTGGGCCTCGTGGGCCTACGCCGACTTCGAGAAGACCCAAAACTATGCCGAGCGCAACCAGGCGCCGTCGGCCAGCCATTGGCTCGGCACGGACGTCTTCGGCCGGGATGTGCTGGCCAAGACGCTGCTGGGTGCGAAGGTCTCGATGACGGTCGGCGCCATGGCCAACGTCATCGCCGTCCCGCTCGGCCTGATCCTCGGCGTGATCGCGGGGTATTTCGGCAAGTGGGTGGACGACGTAGTGGTGTGGCTGTACACGACGATGGCCAGCATCCCGGGCATCATCCGGCTGATCGCCATCAAGTACGCCTTTGACAACGTCGTGTTGTTCGAGGGGTCACGCTTCGAGCTGGACCTCGGCGGGATCCATGGCCTCTACATCGCCCTGGGGGTGATGAGTTGGATCGGGACGTGCCGCCTGGTCCGGGCCGAGACCTTCAAGATCAAGAGCCTGGACTACGTCACCGCGGCCCGGGCCCTCGGGCAGGGCGGCTTTCGGATCGTGTTTCGGCATATCGTGCCGAACTTGTTCCACATTGCGATCATCCAGTTCACGCTCGGCTTCGTCGGCGCCGTGGCCGCCGAGGTGATCCTGTCGTTCCTGGGGCTCGGCGTCGAGGTCGGCACGCCGAGCTGGGGCACGATGATCAACGCGGCCCGGCTGGACCTGGTGGTCGGGCGCTGGTGGGAGGTCACCGCCGCGTGCGGGGCGATGTTCGCCATCGTGCTGGCCCTGAACATCTTCGGCGACCGGCTCCGCGACGCGCTGGACCCCCGATTGAGGACGTGAACCGTGCAGGGCGCCAATCACGAAACGTTGCTTGAGGTCCGCGACCTAAAGACGTACTTCCACACCGAGGACGGCGTGGCCCGGGCCGTCGACGGGGTGTCCTGGTCGATCGAGCGCGGTGAGACGCTGGCGCTGGTCGGCGAGAGCGGCTGCGGCAAGAGTGTGTCGGCCCTATCGGTCATGCGGTTGGTGCCCGAGCCGCCCGGACGGTACGCCGGCGGCGAGATCCTCTTCCGGGGACGGGACCTACTGCGGGTGTCCGAATCACAGATGCGTGACGTCCGCGGCGACCAGATCGCGATGATCTTCCAGGAGCCGATGACGAGCCTCAACCCGGTCTACACGGTGGGCGACCAGATCGTCGAGGCCATCGAGCTGCATCAAGACATCAAGGGCGCGGCCGCCGTCGACCATGCGATCACGATGCTGCGGCGCGTCGGGATCGCCGATCCCGCCCAGCGGGTCCGCGAGTATCCGCATCAGATGTCGGGCGGTATGCGGCAGCGGGTGATGATCGCGATGGCGCTGTCGTGCAACCCGGATCTGCTGATCGCCGATGAGCCGACGACGGCGCTGGACGTGACCATCCAGGCACAGATCCTGCAGCTCCTCAAGCAGCTCCAATCCGAGACGCAGATGGCCGTGCTGCTCATCACGCACGATCTGGGCGTGGTCGCCGGCGTGGCCGACCGCGTCGCCGTCATGTACGCCGGCAAGATCGTCGAGCTCGCCGGCGTAGACGAGCTGTTCGCCAACCCCCTTCACCCCTACACCCAGGGCCTGCTGCGATGCGTGCCGAAGCTGTCGGCCGACAAGGGCCGCCTGGACGTCATCCCGGGCCACGTCCCCAACCCGCTACACTTCCCGTCCGGCTGCAAGTTCCATCCCCGCTGCCCTCTGGGCAGCGAGGACGCCCAATGCCAGCAAACCGAACCCCAGCTCGAGGAGGTCCGCCCCGACCACTGGGTGGCGTGCTGGAAGGCTCCCTAGGCTCGGCCCCACGAACCGCTTCTGTCGTCGCGGGGGGCGTCTGAGCACACGCCGTCCGTCAACCCCTCCGCCGGACCCGCCGCACAAATAGCCCGCAAACCCCGGCCGCGACCAGCAGCGGCAGCACCTGGCCCACGCCGCTACCACACTTGAACTTGGCTCGGACTTCGTAGTCCTCATCCATCGTCAGATACAGCACGGTGTTCGTGTCCTCGGTGGCGTAGTTGCCGTCGCCCGGGTGGTTGGGGTCGTAGATCAGCCATTTATTGAGACTCTTGCCTGGCTCGGGAACGGCCGTCAGCGCGACCTCCGTGCCGACGACGTACCGACGCAGGGCGCTGGGGTCGTTGGGATCGGCGTTTGGATCGTCGAGCCGATCCGGGTCGAACGTGACCGTCCCGTAGTTGATCTTGTTGACCGTAACGCTGAGGCTGTGCGACGGGGCCAGGGTCGCCGCATTCAGATACGTCAGCTTGATCGGCCCGGGGGTCCCGAAGTCGTCCGGATAAACGTAGTAACCCATCACGGTGCTCTGCGTGTTGGGCTCTGGGGTGAAGTCGTACGAGATGCTGTCGCAAGGGTCGAGTAGGATGGGGGTCGAATCGATCCAGGTGGTCTGCTGCCAGACACTCCCGCCCGGCTCGAGATCCTCCAGTGTCACGACGGTGTCGAGCATCACGACGCGCCGCTTCACCCACATCGGCTCGTCATACGTGTTCTCGATGTTGGCTCGCACACACGCTTCGTTGGGATCGGGGGTGTTCGGGTCATTGGGATCGTGCGACGTGTACTTGAAATCCCACAGCGTCGTGATATCGGCGGAGGTCTCGATCTCGGTTCCGTCCTGCGTCCATGCCAGGTAGCCGCCCGTGATGTTCGCGTCACCATCGATCCCAAACCCAAAGCGACCGTGCGACCCATCCGCGGTGGTCGAACCCGTCCACGTGATCTTGCATCCGTCCCCCGTGGCGGTGACCGCCGCATTGGGATAGGAGCCAGGACTTCCGGGCTCTTCACCTGTCCAGAAGTGCCCCACCTCATTCGGGCTCACGCCCTTGAGGATCACATGGAAATCATTGGCATCCTGCCCCGAGTTGTTGTCCGCGGTGAAGCTGGTCAGTTCCTCGTTCACCACCATCTTCTGACCGTAGGCTCGCGTCGCCAACGCGTGGCCCAGCCCGAGCACGACGACCGTCAGCCCAAGCCCGAGCCCTAGGGCGCTGATCTGCGGAATACGCTTCTGAACCATAGCAATCTCTCCCTCGTGCAAAACTGGCCAGTCCTGCGCCGGCGTTCTTCTCCGGCGCAGCCACTGTCCTCCCACTCCTGCCCCCACACATCATCGAAACGTTGGCGCATTGCACCTCCTTTCCCTCTCTCCCGGAGAGGCCCCCAAGGGGTATCGTCGCCCAAGCCGCAGCACACCTCCGCCCTGGGTGCGGAACGGCAGCCATCCTCACTTTTTTCTCAAGTGGGCACTCTCGCCTGCTCTCTTGTCATCGCTAAATGTCCAGCTGTGCGACGACAATCAACACAAGCTATCAATCCGTATTCAAGACTGCAACCTTTGTTAGTGATTGGAATGAGCGGCGGCGGCGACGATGATCAGGCGGCCTCGGGAGGATGGCTCGGAATCCTCCGCCGCATCTGTCTTTGGCCTCGACCTCTCGGTCTGCACCGATGTTGATAGAGATCGACATGCGAGGCTCCCTTTCTCGACGTGCGTCTTGTCGGGGGCCCCTTCAGCAACCCGGACGCCCTACGCTTCCCTGAATCATCCGGAACCCGTCGTCGGGCGCGTCGTGGCGTGGAACGCGCGACCGGCGCGGTAGCGACGCAGGCGATCCTTCAGGGGTCGGGCGGTCTCGGGGCGATCCGATCTTTCGGCCAGCGACACGGCGCGTTCGGCGGCGGACACGGCGCGATCGAACTGACCGGCCTCTGCGTAGGCAGCCGCCATCGTGTCCAGGAGCGTGGCGTTGTCGATCTGGGTCATCGGCCCCAATCTCTCAACGAGGCGGACGGCCTCGGCGCCGTCGCGGACCGTGGCGTCGGGGCAGGTCGCCAGCGTCCAGGCCAGGTCGTTGACGAGCCGTGCGTGGTTGGGCTGACGGGCCAGGCCCCGGCGGAGAATCTCGACGGCCTGACGCAAGCGGCCCTGGCGGCTCAGAGCCGCCGCCCATCCGGCGTAGGCGTCCGGGACGTCGGGCGCGACGGCGACAACCTGCTCGTAAGAACGGGCCGCCTGGTCGAGCTGGCCCTGCGCCATGAGCACATCCCCCAGGTTCATGTGCCCTCCCGGGCGGTTGGGGTCCAACTCGATGGCCTTGCGGTAGTGTTTGGCCGCTTCGGCGAGCTGGCCCTTCAGCCGGAAGATCGTGCCCAGGTTCGTGTGGATCTCGATCTTGTCCTTCGCCCCGCCAGCCAGGGCCCTCTGGTAGTGGACGACGGCCTCGTCAAGCTTGCCCTTGCGCGCCAAGAACCCCGCGAGCGTCCGCGCCGATTCGGGGTCGAGCGGTTTGGCGTCCAGGGCCAGCCGGTAGCGCTGCTCGAGGAGCTCGGGGTCGCCCGCGTCGGACGGCTCGACCCATCCCAGTCTTCCAAGCCGCCGCAGGACCGTACGGGCGGCCACCACATGCCCGAGCCGGGAGAAGTGCAGGTAGTAGGTGGGCTTGGATTCCCGCTCCTCCACCTCGTGCATCGGTCGGCGGAGGCTCAGCGTCTCGTAGCCGTCGGCCTAGCCCCATTCGATGACGGCCTGCTCGATCTGCGGCTCGGGTTTGGGAGGATTGGGGATGATGGCCACCAGCATCTTGGCCCCGCATCGCTGACACGTCGCGCGCATTTCGGCCAAGATCGCCCGGGTCAGCTGCCCCATCTCGTGGTGCAAGGCCTCCCGGGGGGACATCCCTCGCGGATGGTGAAGTCGCTGGGACAACCAGAACCAGGCGTAGCTGAGGGGCCGCCCGGAATCCCCGTCCGCCAGGACCTCGCGCGGCGTGGGAACCGGGACGTTGGTCAGGACGAGCTGGCCTGCGTCCAGGACGAACCGCGGCTTGGCGTAGTCGCGGAAGCGCAACGTGTTCCGGTAGATGTTGTGCACGAAGAAGCCGACGACGACGACATCCGGCCGATAGCGGACGCCCTCTTCCTGAAGCACGAGCAATTGCTGGTCCGTGCCGTAGCCATGCACGCCCAGGTTAATGACGTCCCACTTGGGCAAGGTATCCTGGAGAACGGCGGGCCAGATGTGCTCGTCTTCCTCCTGCTCACCGAACGTGAAGGAGTCGCCCACCACGACCATTCGCTTCACGCCAGCCGGCTTGGCGAACGCGAAGTCACGCAGGTTCCGCCACCCCCGCGCGTTCGTGCTGACGGGGGCCACGCCGTCGAAGCTGGCCTTGCGGAGGTTGGGTCGCGGCTTCCAACCGAACTTCGGGTGATACGCGTCCGAGCCGAAGAACGTCTCGATGTCCCGGTCTCGATGCCGCTCGATCCAGCTTCGCTTCCAGGTCTCCTCGCTGTCCCGGAAGACCTCCACGAAGCTGGCACCAGTGAAGTGGCTGTAGAGCCGGAACCCGACCTCCACGGCGAGCAGTGTCAGGACGAGCGAACCTGCCAACAACAGGAGCCGAGCACGGAGCGATCCCCGTTGCGGCGCGGATCCGCGGCCCGTGGTGGGCGAGGGGGGCTGGCCATGCGGCGTGGCTGAACGGTCGGGCATTTTGGACTGTCCGGACTGGGTCGTTGACCTGATCGGACCGGTGCTCGGCATCGATCAAAGGGGATTCTACCGCCTGGTCGTGTGGGATTTGAAGGGGCCAGCTGATGGTCAGAGGGCCTGCTGCTCGGGGAGGTGTCCGTTGTTCCGGCCCCGATCGGCCGGGGTGCCGCGAAGGGCGAGGCTCAGCCAGTACCAGGGCAGCGCCCTGGGAGAGGGGACGTAGTCCATGCTGCGGCGGAGCAGATCGACGGACTCGGTGAAGTTCCGATGGCGGGCGGTGGCCTTGCCGGCGGTGTAAAACGTCTTGGCGAGTCGGCGGTGGGCCAGGTCGGCCGGGATGGTCCCGTTGCCGTGCCGATCGTAGAAGCCCTCCAGAAGCTGGGCCTTGCGCGTCAAGTTGCAGACGTTGCCGTTTCGAGAGAGGCTGCCCTTGTGGCTTCGTCGGAGGCAGAGGGGCTTGGGTACGCTCACGAAGGGATGCTCGAGGCTCAGACGCAGCCACAGATCGTAGTCTTCGTTGGCCTCCATGCGATCGTCGAACCCGCCGGCCTGCAGGATCGCGTCTCGCCGGGCGACCACGCACGACGTGTGGATGAAGATGCTGGCGAAGAGGGGGGTAACCACGCGGCCGCCGTGCTGCTTCTTGCGGTGACCGCGGAGCGTCCTGCCCTGGCCGTCGATGGTTCGAAAGTCGGCGTACCCCAGGGCGGCGTCGGATTGGGCCTGAACGGCGGCGGCGACCTCGGACAGGAAGTCGGGCAGCCAGATGTCATCGGAATCGAGAAAGGCGACCAACGAGCCGTTGGCCTCGGCCAGCGCGTGGTTCCGGGCGGCGGCCGCCCCCCGCTGCTCCTGGTAGAGATAGTGGAGCGGCTCGGGTCGCTGGCGAACCACCCGAGCGGTCTCGTCGGTGCTCCCGTCGTCGATGATGATCACTTCGTAGTCGCGGAAGGTCTGTCGGGAGATGCTGTCGAGGGTCTGACCGATCAGGGACGCGCGGTTGTGGGTCGGAACGATCACGGAGACCTGGGGGCGGGACATGACACCACCTCTGGAAGTCCGCCTGGAGCCGGCGGGCGATTCCGCTCGCTGTCGAGATCAGCCACCTAGGAGCCCGACTCATCCTGACCGCCACCGCCGCGCCAACAGCCTAGAGAACCGCGGTCAGGTCATGCGGTGCATCGTTCTGTCCCCCGGCAGGCCTCCGCAGGCGCTCGGCCTGCCCTGGGTGCACCGGGCCCCAAAACCAGGCCCCTCACCGGGCACGCGCTGCCAAAGTGAGTTATGGATTATGCCCGTCTGCCGGCCCGGGTTCAAGCGCAAAGTTCCACAAGATGCCCGTTTCTTTCCCTCCCCCCAGAAAAAACGACCCCCAGGCCCCTTGACAGGTGGGCCCAACGTTGCTAATGGTTGGTGCTCTTCATAGGTAGGTCGGCTTGACTAGCGTGCGCTGGTTCGCCCGCAGGGACGTCAAGGATGAGGCGTGTATGATGATCTCAGCGGTCGGAGGGCGTTGCCGAGAACGCCGTCGACCCAGATGATGACAATCCCTGAGCGATAACACACGTGGGGTGTCTGCCATGATTCAGGTGAAGAATCTGAGCAAGTGGTACGGGCCTGTGAAGGCGGTAGACGACGTCTCCTTCCGCATCCGGGAGGGGGAGATCGTGGGCTTTCTGGGCCCGAACGGCGCGGGCAAGACGACGACGCTCCGCATCTTGACGTGCTTCATGCCGGCCAGCAGCGGATCGGCGTCCGTGGCGGGACACGACGTCTTCACCGAGTCGATGCAGGTTCGCGAGAAGATCGGCTACCTGCCCGAGTCCGTGCCCCTCTATCCGGAGATGCGGGTCCGCGAGTACCTCAATTTCCGCGCCAAGATCCGCGGAATCGGCTCGGCGGATCGGCCGGCCGCTATCGAGCGGGTCACACGCAGGTGCCGCGTGACGGAATTCATCGACCGACCGATCGGACAGCTCAGCCGGGGGATGAAGCAGCGCGTCGGGCTCTCCGAGACCCTCATCCACGACCCCAAGGCGCTGATCCTCGACGAGCCGACGGTGGGCCTGGACCCCGCCCAGATCCGTGAGACGCGCAACTTGATCCGGGAACTGGCCAAGAGCCACACGGTGATCCTCAGCTCGCATATCCTGCCGGAGGTGGAGGCCACGTGCGAACGGATCATCGTCATCGCGGCGGGGCAGATCGTGGCGAAGGGATCTCCCAGCGAGCTCAAGGAGCGGATCACCAGCAGCAGCCGGCTGATCGCCGAGATCCGCGGCCCCGCCGACGCGATCAAGGCGGCCGTTGGGGGCCTCAACGGCGTCGGGAAGGTCGACGGCAGCCTCGTCGACGGCTGGAACCACCTGATCATCGAAGCCCAAAGCGGCCAGGACGTCCGCGAGGACATCTACAACATGGCCAGCAAGAACGGCTGGGCGCTCCGCGAGATCCGGCGCGAGGTCGCCAGCCTCGAAGACTTCTTCGTCCAGATCACCGCGCAACAGAACATCGAGCGCGAGGGCCAATCCCCGACCTAGGTCGGGTCGGTCGAGCCGCGCCTGGCCCGCGCTGCTCCGGCCGGTTGGCTATTGGGAGGTGTCGACGTGAGAAACATACTGGCCATGACGCAGCGGGAGTTGGCGAGTTTCTTCTACTCCCCGATTGCCTACGTGGTGCTGTTCGCCTTCACGTTGATGGTGGGGCTGCTGTTCGTCTTTTTGACCGAGAACTTCACGCCGGGCGGTGAGGCCTCGCTGCGGGACACCTTCACGTGGCTGCCCCTCCTGCTGTGCGTGACGGTCCCGGTGCTGACGATGCGGCTGATGAGCGAAGAGTACCGCAGCGGGACGATCGAGACGCTCATGACCGCGCCGATCAGCGACGCGGAGGTGGTCGTCAGCAAATTCCTCGGCGCCTTCCTGGTGTACGCGGCGATGCTGGGGTTCACGCTCTTTTACGTGATCCTGCTGGCGATCTACGGCAATCCCGACTACGGGCTGCTTTGTGGCAGTTACTTCGGTCTGCTGCTGATCGGCGCGATGTTCGTGGCGATCGGGCTGTTCTTCAGCTCGATCACGCGGAACCAGATCATCGCAGCGCTGTTGGGCGCCTTCTTCCTGCTGCTGATCACGATCCTGGCCTCGATTCTCGTGCAGTCGACCGAGGTCAGCGGGATGTTGCGGACGGTGCTGCTGATGGTCTCGGTGTGGGACCGGTTCCACCACTTCAATCGGGGCCTGGTGGATCTAAATAACCTGGTATTCTTCGTGGGGGGCACGGCGTTCTTCCTGTTCCTGGCGGTCAAGGTCGTGGAGTCGCGGCGATGGCGATAGACAAAGACAAGAAGACGGAATCGTCCGAGGGTCAAAAGGAGCGAACGCTCCGGTTCAAGGGCCGACAGTGGATCGTCGGGGCCAACGTCCTGGTGATGGTAGCCCTGGCGGCGGCGCTGTTGGTGTTCGCCAACTACCTGGCGTTTACGTTCAACAAGAAGAGCGACTGGACGTCGGTCGGGATCAACAGTCTTGGCGACCAGACGCAGTCGCTCCTCAAGGGGCTGGACGAAGACGTCACGTTGACCAGCCTCTACCAGACGTTCCAAGAACCGGAGGTGGAGGAGGAGGCCAAAAAGTTCCGGACGGCCGTCGAAGACATCCTGAACCTCTACCAGATCGAGGCGCAGTCCAAGGTGAAGGTGGCGTTCATCAACCCGATCAAGGACCGGGACAAGACGCACGACTTGGTCGAGCGCCTGCGCAAGAAGGAGTCCTATCAGGGCGAGGCCAAACGTCACAAGGCCATCATCGAGACGTTCGTCAACAAACAGTCCAAGGCCATCCTGGGGCTCCTGCATAGCGAGCACGAGAAGCTCAACAGCTTCGCGAGCGTCGACAGCGCCCTCAAGGACGTCCAGTACTACGCCATCGTCATGCAGAACTGTCAAGTGCTGTCGAAGATGATCGACAGGACGAAGGAAAACGTGGATCTCCTGGTGGGCGAAGACCTGCCCAAATACACCAACGCGGTGAATGCGATCAAGTCCATCTACGAGCGAACCCAGACGGCCGTGAAGGGGGCGGGCGAGTGGCTGGCGCAGGTCGACAAGTGGTCGAAGGCGAATAAGGTCAAGCCGCCGCAAGACAAGGCGTTCTTCACCGAGGCCCCCAAGCGCTACAAGAAGCTCCTCGACGAGATCCAGGCCGAGCTGGACAAGACCCAGGACCTGCCCTCGCTGAAGCTCGAGGACCTTGACCGGCAGGTCCGGCCGAACACCATCATCGTCGAGAGCAAGGACGAGGCCCGCGTCCTGAGCTTCGAGGACATCTGGCCGCCCAAGCAGAAGGGCCGGTTCGGTCAGGCCATGAGTAGTCTGTTCAAGGATCGGCGGTGCGCCGCGGAGGTGGAGATCAGCTCGGCGCTGCTGCAACTGACGCAGCGGACGAAGACGGCCGTCGTGTTCGTTCGCTACGGCGGGCGGCCGCTCTTCTTTGGCGGGATGATGATGGGCGGGCCTCAACCCCTCTACGGCGGCGCCAAGGAGCGCCTGGAGAAGGCCAACTTCATCGTCAAGGAGTGGGACATCGGCACGAAGAAGGAGCCGCCGGAGTTCGAGGACGACGAGAAGCCGGACCGGATCATCTGGGTCCTGCTCAAGCCGGATCAGATCCAGCCCCCGCGGGGCATGCCGCAGATGAGGCGACCCCCGCAGCAGTTCGGCCCGGCGGAGCGGCAGGCCGTCGAAAGCGCGATAGGCGACGATCCCCGGGTGCTGGTGATCGCCGGATGGATCCCGCCGCCGCGGCCGCAGATGATGATGATGTCCCCCCCGCCGGTCTACCAATACAACGACTGGCTCAAGGAACAGTGGGGGCTGGAGGTCCAGTTCCGCTACCCCGTGCTGGAATGGAAAGAGCGCGAGCCGGGCAAGATGGGGCCCACCGCCCGCGGGCCCGTGACGATCACGCGGCAACAGTTGAGTAGCCACCCCATCGTCGAGACGCTCAGGGGCATCCAGGGGGCATTCCCCGAGACGGCGCCCATCAAGAAGCAGGACAAGCTGCCGGACGGCGTCCAGATCGCCGAACTGGCCACGATCCCCAACGCCGACGACATCTGGGCCGAGTCGGACCTCAACGACTTAAACGAGCAGTTCCAACGCAACCAGGGCGCGCGGAAGGGAAAGATGGACATCTCCGGGCCGTTCCCGATCGCCGTGGCTGCCACCAAGAAGCGCGAGGACAAACCTGCGGGCAAACTGGTGCTGGTCACCAGCATGAGCTTCGCGACCGACGCAGTCGCGTTGCAGGCGAGGATGGTGCTGGCGGGGAACAGCGTGATGACGATCCCGGTGAACCCGGCCAATATGAGCATGCTGATCAACGCCATCTACTGGCTCAACGACAACGAGGGCCTGATCGGGCAGGGCATCGAAGATCGTGACATCCCGCGCCTGACGAAGCTGGAGCCTGGCCCGGGGCAGACGGCGGCCCAGACGCTGGCGGTTGGCATCTGGCCTGCACTGGCCTTGCTGGGCGGGCTGGTTGTATGGTTCGTGCGAAGGAGGTAGTCCGAGGATGAACGTCAAAACGACGATTGTGCTTGCCCTGGTGCTGATTGTGGGCATCGGCGTGTACTACATCTACGGGCCGGACGCCCCGCCGCCGCAGGACAAGCCCGCCGAGAAGAAGAAAGAGGCCGAGCCGCTCTACGAGCTCGAGCAGCTCGTCAAGTTCGAAGTCGAGCGCCCCGGCAGGCCCAAGCTGATCTTCACCAAACCGCTCAAGGAGGGCAAGAAGGACGAGTACGAGGACTGGCGGCTCATCGAGCCGATCCAGGCGAAGGCCACCAACTGGGAGATCAATTCGTTCGCCGACAAGTTCAAGGCGCCCAAGTGCAAGGAGTCGTTCACGCCGGGGGAGGGCGGATTCCCGGCGGCCGACAGGATCGGCCTGGCCAAACCCAAGGCCGTTGTCGTCGTCGTCGACAAGAAGGGCGCGAGCCGAAAGCTCGAGGTCGGCGACCGCGTCTTCGGCGGCACCGAGACCTACATCCGCTTGGCCGGTGCGGACAAGGCCCACGTCGCCGAACTCGACGTCCGCGACCAGCTCAACAAGGAGGCCAAGGAGTTCCGCGCCAAGGATCTGTTTGACTTCGACAAGGCCAAGGCCGTCCAGGTCGACATCGTCCACGAGGGCAAGACCTACACGCTCGTCAAGGGCGAGGGCGACAAGTGGGTGATCGACCGTCCGGTCAAGACGCCGGCCGACAAGAGCAAGGTCGACAGCCTCCTGAGCGACATCCGGTACCTCCGCGCCGAGGAGTTCGTCGAGGACGCGCCCAAGAACCTCAGGGCCATGGGACTCGACAAGCCCAAGACGACCGTCTCGGTCATTATCGAAGAGAAGATCGAAAAGAAGAAGGAGGAGAAGAAAGAGGCGCCCACGACGACCCAGGCAGCCGAACCGCCCAAAGCCGAGATCAAGCGGACCACCTACACGGTCGTGTTTGGCGGCGTAAGCGATCTAAAGGGCGAGAAGTTCTACTGCAAACTGGGCGACCAGCCATGGGTCGTCAGCGTCACCAAGGCCAATTACGAGAAGGTCCAGCCCAAGCTCGACACGTGGCGGGACGCGAAGGTGACGCAGGCCAAGGTGCTCGACGCGACCAAGATCGACCTGACGGTGGCCGGCGTCCGGCTGACGTTGAGCAAGAAGACGGGCACTTGGGCCATGACCGCGCCCAAGGTCGGACAGGCCGAGAAGAGCGCCGTCGACGACCTGCTCAATGCGCTGAAAGACCTCAAGGCCAGCAGTTGGGTCGATGATCCCAAGGACAAGAAGGCGTACGGGCTGGACAAGCCGCGGGCCGAGATCGTCCTGACGATCAAGGGCAAGCCGACCGCCGAGCGGTTCCTGGTCGGCGGCGACACCAAGAGCGGGTTGCTGACCTACGTGCACCAGGCCGCCTGCCCCTCCATCGCCGTCGTCAAGATCGCCGACGCCAAGAAGCTGCTGGCGCCTGCGCTGAGTTATCGCGATCGCAGCGTGCTGCGCTTCGCCAAGGCACGGGCCGACCAGATCGAGCTGACCCGGAAGGGCAAGCCCATCGTCCTGGCCAAGCAGAAGGGCGCATGGAAGATGACAAAGCCGGTGTCGGCCGATGCGGACGCCGACGCCGTCAATGACTTGCTCGGGGATCTGAGCTCGCTCAAGGCGCGGCAGATCGCCGGCGAGGGCGATCTGGCGAAGTTCGGCCTGGACAAGCCGGAGCTGAAGGTGGCGGTGCGGGTCAAGCCGCTGCCGCCGGCCAAGCCGAAGCCGACCACGACCCGCGCAGCGACGAGCGGGCCGACGACGACGGCGGTCGCCAAGGCCACCACGAAGGCCGCCTCGAAGCCGGCGGCCACCAAGCCCGCGCCGCCCAAGCCGCGCAAGCCGAAGACCTACACGCTGTTGGTCACCAAGAAAGATGGCAAGGTCTACGCCGTCCGGCCGAAGAGCACCCTCGTCGCCGAGCTGGACGACGCGGTCTACGACAACCTGACCGACGAGATGCACGACCGCAAGCCGCTCAAGTTCGAGGCCAGCAAGGCGACGGGCGTCGACGTGGTCGGCGGCGAGAAGCCCCTCAAGTTCGCCAAGAAGGACGACAAGTGGTCCTACGTGCCCGATCCACACTTGACCATCGACGAGAAGAAGGTCACGGACCTATTGACCGGGCTGCATGACCTGAAGGTCGAGCGGTACGTCGCGTACGTCGCCAAGGACCTCAAGCCGTTCGGCCTGGACAAGCCGGACCTGACGGTGACGATCCGCCAGGAAGGCGCCAAGCCGATCACCATGCTGCTGAGCAAGGCGGACAAGGACGGCAAGCGCAAGGCCACCATCAAGACCGAGCCCGGCAAGATGAAGGTCTTCATCGTGACCAAGTCCGACACCGAGAAGTTCGCCAAGAAGGTCAGCGACTTCGCCAAGAGCTGACCCGGCCTTGCACACACACTGAGGAGTCACATAATGCGGCTGCCGTGCCCGGGGGTGCGGCAGCCGCAGCCTTTGTTGGGTCCGAAGACGGGTCCCGTCAAACGCCGCTTCAGGCGGAGGTCAAGATAATGCGTCACGATCGCAACGTCCTGTTGGCTGCGATGCCCTTCCTCGCCATCTCGGTCGGACTCGATCGCGCACCCGCTGCGTCGAGCGACGCGAAGCCGGTCGCAGTCTCGATCAAGCAGATCCCGGGCCAGGCGAAGCTGGGATTCATCGAAGTCCACGGCGTTGCGGCGGGAGCGTTCGATCCGGACCCGTGGCGGGCGGGGACGCTCCACTGGGCGCCCGACGTCAGGACGCCCCTGATCCGCCCGCGCATCTCGGGCGTGTTCCGCAACATCTACGCCCCGTCGATCGTCGAAATGCCGGACGGCTGGCGGGTCTTCTATGGCGCGTGGGACGGCGTGAACACGGGCAACGACCGGATCTACAGCTTACAGACGACCGACTTCCTCGACCTTCTCGACCGGATCACCGTGATCGACCACGGGTGCTTCATCCACGTCTGCAACGTCAGCGCGCTTCGCTTCGACGACGGATCGTATCACATGGCCTGCACCGTGTATCCGGACCGACGGAAACGCAACAAGCCCGCCACGTTCCACAGTCCGGACGGGAAGACCTGGAACGGCTCGCCCGCTCCCTACGACGCGAAGATGTCGGACATCGTCGAGATGACGGGCTACCCGCCCTACGACAACGCGGACATCAACGGCGTCAACGTGTTGTTCTTCGAGGATGGCGCGTACCGCCTGTACTTCAACAACTGGCGGGACCCCGGCCATCTCTACCGCGCGTCGAGCAAGGACGGGAAGCGGTTCCGGTTCGACGGGACGTGCCTCGACACGCAGCACGGTGTTAACGACGTCAAGCGGTTCGACTTGGCGGGGAAACGTCACTACCTGATGGCGCTGCACCGCAACACGGATCGACTGTGGTACAGCCTGTCGACGGACGGCATGCGCTTCGGGCCGGAGCGCGAACTCGCGGGCCACCTGGATGACCGGGACCGCTACATCGTCGCGGTGGGTTGGGTCGTGCGTGGGCAGCGGCTGTTGGGGTTCCTCTACGGCGCCGGCGCGGTCCCCACGCTCAACCGCAACCGGATCTTCGCCCGCTGGCTGCAGAAGAAGGTCGTCTTCGTGACCGACGAGGGCAAGCGCCTCACGCCCGCCTGGTCGCTGGGCCCGGACCGGCAACTCATCCCGCTCGGCAAGGCTGGCAAGCTTGCCGGACACTTCGAGGTCTTCGCCGAGGACGGCAAGACACGCCTCGCCCCGCCCGTCCCAGCCCACGCCGTCTCGGGCGCGGTCTACACGCTCCAATCATCGTGCCGTCGTTGAGCGAACGATCATCGAAGAATGGGAACGCATCTCTCTGGCGGCAAACGACATCGCGGTTTAGCGTGGCCGCGTGCGGCCACGTCCCCGCCGCACGCGGCGGGGCTAAACGACAGACACCCCGCAATGTGCGCGCGTTCAAGGGCGGGCGATCATTTCGCCGGCAGCGGCTTGATGTGAACGTACTTGACCTGGATCTCCATCGGGGGCCCGGCGTGGAGCTGCGGGCCGATGATGCCCTTCCGCGGGATCTTCGGGTCCTTCTCGGTGTACTTGACGGTCGTGAACCCGTTGAGCGTCAGCTCGATGTTCGGGCCCTGGCAGCGGATGCAGTAGTCGTTCCAACCGGCGGGCTTGTAGTGCTTCTTGGTCTCGGGCGGCGAGCCGGCGAGCTTGCCGCGACGCTTCTCATCGTACAGCCATCCCCAGTACCTCGCCCCGACGTCGGCCTGGTATCCCCTGACGTAGCCGGGGAGCTTCTCGCTGCGGATCTGGAACCCGCTGTTGCCCTTCCCACCGACCAGCCGGAACCGGACCCGAAGCTCGAAGTTCTCGTACTTCTCCTTGGTGCACAGAAACTCGTTGCGCCTGATGCTGCGCGACCGACCGACGATCATGCCGTTCTCGACCTTCCACAGCTTCTTGTCGCCCTCCCAGCCCTCGAGCGTCTTGCCGTCGAAGAGCGATTTGAAGCCGTCCTCGGCCTTGGCGCATTTCGGGCAGGCGCACGTCTTCGTTTTCGAGCAGGCGCACTCCTCTCCGTCACCGCGGGCCTGGTCCGCGACGGCGGTCAGGAGCCCGAGCACGAGCAGCGATGCGACGACCGGTTCTGTCAGCGCGTTCATGACGATCCTCCCTTTGGCGACAGGGGCTTGATCTCGATGTCACGGAACCACAGGCCGCCTCCGTGGTACTGGAGCAAGATATACCCCTTCATGGGCCTGCTCTTCAAGGCCTCCGTGTCGTTGAAGCTTCCATCAACGACCTTCACCCCGTTCATCCAGACCTTGACCTCCTTGCCCCGCATCAAGACCTGCATGCGGTTCCACTCGCCGGCCTGCTTCGTAGCGCGGGGCTTGGCGGGGATCTGGCAGTAGACGCTGCCGGCGTGTTGGCAGGGCTTGATCCGGCCATCGTACTTCTTGGCGTAGTCGTCGAGGATCTGGATCTCGGTGTGCGTTCGCAGCTTCAGCCCGCTGTTGCCGCCCGGTTTGAGCTTCCATTGCAGGCGGATCACGAAGTCGTCGTACTGCCTGACCGTCCGGAGCTGATACGCCTTGCCCGGCTTGTTGACCAGCACGCCATCCTCGATGACCCAGGCGTTCTGCTTGTCGGCGTTGTACCAGTGCTTCAGATCGGTGCCGTCGAACAGGCAAACGTACCCCGAGCCGGGCACGGACCGACGCGCCGCCCAGTACATCGCGTTTACCAGCAGCTTCTGAAACGCCGCACACTTGAACGCCGGCACGCCATGCCCGTTGGCCAGATACACCAACCGGCCCCGGCCGACGCTCTTGACCCAGGCCATGTTGCGGTCGTCGCCCCGCTTCTTGGCGATGACGTGCAGGTCGGCCTTGGGGTGGTAGGTGTGCTGGTAGCTTTCGTCGGTGATCTCAAAGTCAGACAACCCGACCGTGATGGGGTGCCACTCGTCCACGAACTCGACCTTGTACGTCCCATGCCCATGGCCGGAGAACCGCCCGCCGATCAACTGCCAGTAGCGGTCGCTGTTCTTGAACGAGTCGCTCGCCGAATGGACGCCGACCACGCCCCCGCCCGCCTCGACGAACTTGGCCAACCCCTCCGCCTGGGCGTTGGTCAGCTTGCCGCCGGTCGTGTGGATCACGACCAGGTCGTAGTTCTTGATGCGCTCTGGCAGCCATCGGTCCAGGTCGCCCGTCTTGGTGACGACGAAATCGCCGGCCTTGTCCACCAGCGACTGAAAGATAGGTTCCTTCTCCTGCCAACCGTGACTGCCGTCGACGGTCAGGAGGACGCGGATCTTCGTCTTCTCGGTGGTCTTCTCCGCAGCTCGCGCCGCAGCGCCCGAGGTCAGCAGCGTTACACCGACAACATACATCCCCACCCATTGGAGTTGCTTCATCGAGCCCATCCTGCAGGTTCCTCCCCAGTCCTTCTCCGGGCCGTTCGCCCCGCCTTGATGACACAACGGACGGGTCCGCGCCTCGCGCCTACCCGTCGCCCTTCGCCTCGGCCAGTGCGGCCTCCCGGCGATCCAGCGCGGCGTTGATCTGCCCCATGACGTCGTCGGTCAGCGTCAGATCGCCGCCCGCGACGTTGTCGGCGACTTGGCTCGGCCGACGGGCGCCGACGAGGACCGACGTGATCCCCGGCTGACGAATCGTCCAGGCGATCATCAGTGCAGACAACGTCGTTCGCAGGTTGCCCGCGACATCTCGCAGCGCCGCGAGGCATTCCTTCGTCGCCTCGAACTGCTCGGGCGACATCGACGGATGCTTCCTGCGCAGATCGTCGGGCGGCTCGACCCCGTCGAGATGGAACTTGCCCGTCAGCACACCGCGCTCCAGCGGACTGTAGGGCAGGACGGCCATCTGATGCTCGATGCAGTAAGGGATCAGATCGGCCTCGATGCCGCGCTTGAACGCGCTGTATGGCGGCTGGAGCGAGACCAGCTCGGCCGTCTTGCGGGCCTCGTCCATCTGCTCGATCGAGTAGTTGCTCACGCCGATGTGCTTGATCTTGCCCTGCTGCTGCGCCTTGACCAATGCCTCCATCGGCTCGGTGATCGTCCGCTCCGTGTCGGGCCAATGCACCTGCATCAGGTCGATCACGTCCACGTCCATCCGCTTCAGTGCGTCGTCCACTTCCTGCAAGATCCGGTCGTGCGAGCTGTCCTTCCAGATCTTCTCGGTGGATTCCTCCCAGTTCATCCCACACTTGGTCGCGATCACGACGTCGTCCCGCCGGCCCTTGATGGCCCGGCCGACGACGCGCTCGCTCCGCCCGAAGCCGTACGCCGGCGCGGTATCCAGGAAGCTCACCCCCGCGTCCAGGGCGGCCTGGATCGCGCCGACCGATTCGTCGTCATCCGGATCCGCCCACATGTGTCCGCCCATGACCCAACACCCGATCGCCATGGCCGACACCTGCGTGTCCGTCGCCCCAAGCTGTCGATACTGCATCCCGCCAAGTCCTCCCAATCAAGCGAATCGCCACAGAACCCCCCTTCAGCGGCAGGCAGTGTAGCATGCGATGCACACGGGACGCCAGTTGCGCACAGGGAGAGCGCTTCACGTGCTGGGGCGAGGGGGTCAGGGCTCGGGGTTCAGGGGTTGGTGTTTTCAAGACTATGCCGTGGCGCGGGATTAACCCGACAGGGATGTAGCCCTGGGTACCTAGACCCCGAACCCTGACCCCTGACCCCTATCCGCCCTAGCTCCCCCCCGCCTCCACCTTCCCGACCAACCGGAACTGGATCTGGGGCGCCGCCTGATCGGGGATGACGCCGGCGGGCAGGTCGAACTTCACGGCGCGGGTCAGCCACCCCTCGGTCTTGATGGCGTCGCTGGTGCTAATCTCGATGTAGGCGCGGACGTCCTGAGGCGTCAGCGAGGCGATGACGTCGCTGGGCCCGCGAACGGCCAACTCGAACGCCAGGTCGGCGTTGTCCTTGACCTCCAAATCGTACTTCCGCCACTGATCGAACGAGACGTCGAAGCGAACGATGACGCTCCGCAAGAGCTTGGTCTGGTCGCGGCGCTCGATGACGGCCGTCACCGACACCCACTCGCGGTCCAGGATGGCCCCGGGCGGGCGGACGAGGGGAACGTCCTCCAGCTCGAGCGGCTGACCCGGCTTGAAGTCGGTAGCGCTCAGATGCTTGCGGATCAAGGCCTGGTGCGCCTCGAGGGCCTCGATGTTGGCGACGATCTCGGGTTGGTCGAGCTTGTCGCTCTGCGACTCGGGAAGCGTGACCTTGACGGTGGGCGGCGCGATGTTCGTGGTCTGCACGATCTTGAACGTGTCGGCCTTGGCGACTACGGGCAGCTCACGGGTGGCCAGACGGTCGACCTGGACGGTCACCTCCGGGGGATTCACCTTCAGCACGCGCAGCCCGCGACGCCGCACCTCCTCGAGGGCATCGAGCTTCGCCGCCAGTTGATCGATCCGATAGGGACCGCTGGGCGGGTCGGCCTCGACGACGTAGGCCAGGCGGAACTGGCCCTCTTGCACGTCCTGCTGCAGTTCACGAACGCTCCGCGTCGGACCGGCAAACGTCACCACGACGGGCGCCCGCTCGCTGTTCGGATCGGCCAACCGCCACTTCGCGCTTCCGGGGGCTCGGAAGCTCACCCACACCATCTGATCGTCGGTGAAGGAACTCGCCTGATCCGCGTAGAGCCAGATCAACAGCGTCAGCACGAGGACGGCCAGAACTGTCTTGGTGGCGTGGGTCATGTCGACCTGATCCCGTCAGCGCTCGCCCGGACCCGTCTTCACGATCGGGACCTCGTCCGCCTCTGCCTCCACCTCGCCAAGCCCGACCCGAAGTCGCTTGCCGAGCTCTTCGGGGGTCAGGTTGCGGACCAGCCCACCGTGCTCGGCCAACGAGATCGTTCCGGTCTCCTCGCTGACGACGATGATCAGCGCGTCCGTCTCCCGAGACAACCCCAATGCGGCGCGATGCCGGCTGCCCAGTTCGGTGGGCAGATCGTCCCCCTGGGCCAGCGGGAACTGACACCCCGCCGCGGCCAGCCGCCCCTCTCGGACGATCAGGCCCATGTCGTGCAGCGCCGAGCCCGGCCAGAAGATCGTGTTCATCAGATTGGCCGTCACCCGCGCGTCCAGCTGCGTTCCCGAGTCGGCCAGTACCCCCAAACCCGTCTCACGCTCCACGGCGATGATGGCGCCAATCTTGCGGGCCGACAGATACTTGGCCGATCGAACCAGCTCGTTGATGAGCCGGTCGATGTCCCCCGTCCAGCGTCGCAACCACCGGGCCTCCCCCAAACGCATGATCGCGCGACGAAGCTCCGGCTGGAAGATGATCAGGACCGCCACGATCAAGGCCGACACGTACTTGGTGTACAGAAACTCGATCCGCTGCCAGCCGAACTGACTCGCCAACACGTCGACGATGAAGAAGCTGGCGATGATCAGGACCGCGATGCCCTTGAGCAGCCCCGCCCCGCCCGTGCCGCGCAGAAACCGCAGGACGACATAGACCCCCGCCCCGATCAGCGCGAGTTCGATCAGCACCGTCTGGTAGGAGTAGGCCTCGGTCCCGAATCGGCGGAAATAGGCGCTCAGGAACTCAAGCATGGTGATCCCCGAAGCCGCTGCGACACATCCGCAGCGGATGTAGTATAATTCGCCCTGTCCTGGCTGCCAACACGACGGGACGCATGCGGAGGAGCCTGCCATGAACGCGGCGATCTTCACCGGCCCGGGCCGGATCGTGATGGATGAGAAACCCGACCCCCGCCCCGGTCCGGGGCAGGCGTTGGTAAAGGTCGCCGGGTGTGGGGTCTGCGGGACGGACGTCCACATCTACCACGGCGAGCTGACCGAGGGCATCGTCCCGCCGGTGGTCCTGGGACACGAGATCGGCGGGGTCGTGGAGGCGGTGGGCGACGGCGTGGACAACGTCGAGGTCGGCGACCACATCGCCGTGGACCCGCTGATCGCCTGCGGCCGATGCGAAGGGTGCCGCGCCGGCCGACCCAACCTCTGCGCCAGCCCGACCACCGTCGGCTACGCCGTCGACGGCGGGTTCGCCCAGTACACCTGCATTCCCGCCACGCACCTATACCAGATGAGTCCGTCTGTGCCGGCCAAGGGCGGCATCCTCGTCGAGACACTCGCCTGCGTCCTGCACGGCTACGACAGATTGGAGTTCCGCGCCGGTTGCTCGGCCATGATCCTGGGTGCGGGCACGGTGGGGCTGTTGTGGAACCAACTGCTCGGCCGGAGCCCGCGGACGTTGCTCGTGCAATCCGAGCCGGTCGCGTTCCGACGAGAGCTGGCCCGGGAGCTTGGCGCCGATGTCGTTGTCGACCCCGAAGCGGGCGACCTGCCCGAACGCGTCCGCGAGTTGGCGCCGGACGGCATCGATTTCATCGTCGACGCGACGGGCGACCCCGGCGCGGTCGCCCAGGCCATCCCGCTGGTCAAGCGATACGGCACGTTCATGATCTTCGGCGTCTGTCCCCACGACGCGACGATCCCCATCAACCCCCACGACCTGTACCAGGCTGAGGCGAAGATCATCGCCTCCAAGATGCCCCCCCTGACGCTGGGTCGGGCCGCCGCCCTGATCGAAGCCGGCCTGATCGACTACGACCGGATCGTCACGACCACGCTAGGCCTAGATGCCCTCCCCGACGCGATCCACTTCTTCAACGACGCCCGAGACCAACACGTCAAGATGATGATCGATCCGTGGGAGTGAGGGTTCGGGTGGGTCGGCGCTCAGGACGACCTCGGCGCTACGCAGGTCGACGGCCGCCCGTTCGAGCCATTGTCGGACCAGCTGCAGTTCCGGCGGCATAGAGTCTTCTGCCCCTCTTGACGACGGTGTGCGGTAGGGAGCAGCGGACCGGCTCCCACTTGTCCATCTGGCTGCGGTGATAGATCAGGATGTCTACCGAGACGGGCAGATCCAAGAGGGCACGCCTCCCGGCGAGCGCCAACTCGTCCGGGTCGCCCGCGTCGTCGGGAACCACGACCAGGAAATCGAGATCGCTGTGCCGGTGTGGTGATCCGTAAGCATGCGAGCCGAACAGGTAGATCTGCTCCGGCTGCAATACCGACACCAGACGCTCGACGACTTGCTCCAGCAGTCCTTCTGGAAGGTCCTTCATCCCCATGATTGTACGGCGCCAACCGCCGGGGACCAACCACGACATGGACGTGATGGGGACCGTGACAGAATCGGCGCGAGCGGATGACGCATTGGCGGTGGGACGTCGCACGGTGTTCGGGTGTGGGCCGATCAGAGACGCGACCGTGAGGGAGCGTTCGGCCAGACCGATCTTGCCTGGATCGGTCTGACCCGCACGGGGAACGATGCAAACCGCGGTGGATCTCTTGTCGCGCCCGGTGTGTGGAGCCCGGGCACGCCAGCGTGACCGCTGGCGTGAACGCTCCCTTACGGTCGCGTCTCCGATGAGGTCACCGGAGGTGTCACGGACCCGACGCGATGCGGACGGGAGCGCCCCAACAATCTGACCGCCCGGCGCTACTTCTCGCCGTAGACCGTTCGTTCCTTGAACTGCTCGGCGCGCTTGACCAGTTCGTCGGGGGTGGGGGGCTCGATGGGTTCTAGCTCGAACTCCAGGTAGTGGTTGTCGCGGAGCGTGAGCGGGACGAGGCACTCGCTGAAGAAGTCGATGGGCGGGACCTGATACCACGGCGCGCGGACGTTGGCGCTCGTCTTGAGTGTCTTGTACCCCTCCTTGCGGATGACGATGTCGTAGTTGCCGTACCACAGGAAGTTCTTGCTGACCGGCGCGCGACCCGCCTCCTCGTCGTTGAGGTAGACCAACGCCCCATCCGGCGTGGTGTTGATCGTCAGCGTCCGCTCGACACAACCCGGCAGCACGACCACACACAGCGCGATCAGCCCGCAGATCACGCCGCAGACGCTCGCGGACGCCGCGGAGGTCCGACGCGTGCACGACTCGTTGATGTTGCGATCTGTGGTCATGTGGCTCACGGCGTCAGGTCGATGATCTCGGCCTCCGGACCAACGGTGTCCAACACTGCCACGCTGCAGCGTCCGTTGACCCAGCCGCAGCACTCCCCGGGGTTCAGCCACAGCCGACCGTCCCGGGATTCGTTCACCACCTCGTGCGTGTGACCCGTGATGACGACGTCCGCCCAGGCCACGTCGTCCGCGTCGCACCACTGGGTGAAGTGATGGACCAGGATCTTGCGACCGTCCAGCTCGAGCCGAATCGGCCCACGACAGAGCTGCGGCAAGATGGCCGTCAGGCCGTCGATCTCGCCTTCGTTGTTGCCGAGGATCACGTGCAGCGGACAACGATCCTCGGCCGCCTTGAGCGCCTTGGCCGCAAACGGCGAGCAGATGTCTCCCGCATGCACCACCGCGCCGACGCCCCGCTCGGCAAACAGATCCAGCGCCTGGGCGATCAACGGCACACGATCGTGTGTGTCGGACAGCACGCCGACGAGCATACGGATCGACCTCTGACACGGGATCCCGCGCCCAAACCCTCATTATCCCGATGCAGGCCTGGCGGTTCAAGGGCCTGCCAGCCTTCGATCGTCCACAGACGACAGGGCGTGTGTCAATCCAAGCGGCGTAGCGAAGGCAAAGCAAAGATGTGCAAGGGCGAAAACCCGAAGACGGTTCGCCCCGCGCGACAGGAGCGTAGCCAGGAGCGGCGTCCGCCCGTGGCGGACGCGACCTCTGGTCAGGAACGCATCACAAGATCAACCCCGGGGCGGAGGAGACATACGCCGCCGACGCACCCCAAACCGGGCGACACCTTGTTCATTTCGGTCGTTTCCTTGGCTTGCGCCCGCTTGGCCTGGACCTCAGCGGGCGCCCGACCATGCCTGCAAACGAAGACGGCGGGTCGGAACGCCCCTAGCCTACAAGGCTGAGCGTCCTCATCAGAGAGGTGATCCCTGCGACGTGGCGTCCCCATGCGCCCTGGCATTGGGGTCCCTGGGGTCGAATCGTGTTCCACATTCGGGACAGCGAGGTTCAGGCAGCCCCGCAAGGAGATACCCGCACTCTCCGCACCGCCCTCCCCGAGGCGGGCGCGGGGCGGGAGGATGTGGTGGCCAGCGATGATAGGAATAGACGATTGCTCCGAGCGCAAGGACCATAAGCGAGACCGCCCCTACGTTCACCGGCACGACGTATTCTCCGCGGACGTAATAGCCGAAACCCATTTCGCGAAAGCCCTCGGCGCCGGCTATGAGCGTCCAGCAGGCAACGCGGACAACGTCTCCCGCCGCCATGGGGCGCCGTGAGCTAGCAGCAACGGCAATGCATATGGTGAACCCGATCAGAGCGTAGACTGCTGCCTGCGGCATGAGCATCTGGACAAGCCTTCGATCAGCTCTCATGTCGAGCGAGAAACTCACCACGAGCAGGAGGAACAGTGCTACATAGCCGACGCGCGCAGTGCGCCATAGGTACCCGAGTCCTGGTTGAGTGTCCTCAGCACTCATGCAGGCATCTCCCGGCGGCTCTCACGCGGCATCGGTGCCGCACAGCATGCCCAAGCAGTCAAGGGACCCCGCCGAGGAATAGCCAGCGCGCTCGCTGGCAGTCACAACTCTCCGCCGCGTCTCATCACCACTTGCATCACCAACCATAACCCGGTGGATAGGGATTCATGTGGATGGGAGGACGCGGGAGCCGGGGGCTCGGCACAAGCGGCGGTCTTGGCCCTGTCAACCCGAAGCTGGCCAATCCGCATTTCCTCAGCGCGTCATTCTTGGCCGCGATGCAATTGTGCGCCCACCATTGGAGATCCATCGCACTGTTCCACCAGTCCATCACTCGCTTGAGACACCATCTGACCTCCGAACAGGTGGCGCACTTGGTCTTCTTGCCGGATGGCAGGGTCGAGTTCGGGCCCGAACGTGCCGGGAATACAGAATCGCAACTCGTAAACCATCCGTTGTCTTCCGTCGACACGGGATCCCCATCGATGTGAGTTGGAAAATGAACGTCGACGCCGATGCCGAGATCGATCCACGTGTGCGGGGGCCACGGGGGCGGAGCGTGCCGCCTGCAAGTCCTTATGTTGCACTCCTGTCCATTCACATCCGTGAAGAGTCCCAGGGGATCCGTGTGCACGGGGGGGCTGCTCCGCCCATACTCATACAAGCTCATTCCGTCGCTGTACTGCGCGGCCGGCGCAGGCCAAGGGCGCCACCCGTGGCGCCAATTCTCTTCGTCGGAGCTGGCGGGAGCCCGCCTTTCGTAAGGGTCTCGCTGCAGGAACCGCCCAACCTGGGGATCATAGTGGGCAAGACCAACTCGCGGCAGGCAACCGACGACCAAGACCAGCAGAGCCCCGCCAGAACACCACCGGTAGCGCTCCATGATAACACTCCTTCCGATGATGATTCTCCGACGGACGACTTCTCTTGTCAAGCCCCCTACCGTCGGGGACCAGGCGGCGTGGGGTCGACTTCCGGAACCCCCCGCCCGACACGACCGAGCGAACCACCAGCTGGAACGACACCCCTGGGCTCGGGGACACGCGCTCCTGGCCTCTTGCTGATGCCCGGAATGCGTGGCTCCGGTCCAGGAATCGCGCGGGGGGCAGGCGTCGGCCTCAGTCGCGCGGCTGCCTGGCGTTCCCACGCGAGGTAAACCTCTTCAATCGGCGCAAGGCGGTGCGCCGCCCTGTATACCGCTCGCGCCTCCTCGAACCTTCCGTTGTCGAGCAGACAATGTCCACGCGAAGCCAAGAACAGCACCAGCTCTTCTGGCGGCGTTAGGGACCTCAGGAACCTCCCGGAAGCGACCTCGGCCGGCGTCAGGTTCTGCGGCCAGCTCCTGTAGAAATCGTCCTCGTACGTATTCATCCCCCGGTTCGTGGCTTCAATGTTTAGGTGTTCTCCGGCTCCATCCCAACGACAGAAGATGTGACCCTTCGCAAGCGCCAGTTTCAGCGGGTAGCCGAGACGCCGGCCGACGGCAACGTAGGCCACGGGCATGGACACACACGTTCCGCCGTTGTCATCCCTGACCATCCCGTGGAGGAAGAGGTCCTTCGAGTTGGTGAACTCAACATCCCGGACCCGCCCTTCGTTGTACCGCACATCACAGTCCTGCTGCAGGACAGTCACCAGCACAAGCATTCGGAAGTACGCTTCCGATCGCTTGTACTCAGCGGGGTTCTCCTGGAACCGGTACAGGTGCCGCTCTGTATCCACACGCACGCGACCTGCCCACTCGTCCAGAGTCTTGAGGCTGGCATCGATGTCGAGCTTCTCCGCCCCAGGGAGCCCGCTCGCACACAAGAGGTTCATTTCCGCAACGTCAACATCACCGAGTTCCTCCGGCGGCGTCTCCAGGAGCGCCCCCAGCGTCGCGACCTTCCGGGCGCATTTCGACCTATCGGTCGGCGCCACCAAAGGTACCTTCGTGTCCGTATGTGTGGCGTGACCCCCCTTCACACCCAGCCACACAACAACTGCCCCCACCACCGCTGCCGCCCACACTGCCAGAAGTACGCGTTCGGTCTTCGGCTTCGACCGAGCAGACGGCGTGGCACTCGTTCGCGGCCGGCGACGTCTACGGTTCTTCCGCCCCATTGCCTGTTGCCCCGTAGCGGAACAATCATTCCTCTTCAGCGCGAAAGACCCGCATCACACCCCCCTGAATCCTAACCACCAGAAAGCTCTCCCGAAACCCGGAGGGAGAAAAAGCGACCAGAGTCTTCTCTTGGCTCAGCCGTCGGGAAGGGCGTCTTCGTCGCGCCATCTGCGGCGGTACTTGTTGGGGAGCAGCTCGGTGATCGTGACCACCTCGACGCCGAGCCGGTTCGGGACGATGACGCGACAGGCCGGGGCGTAGTCGGAGATCAGCTCTCGACACATCCCGCAAGGCGACACGACGTTCCCCTTGCGGTCGACGCTGACGATCGTGTCGAGTTCCGTATCCCCCGCGGCCGCGCCGCCCCAAGCCAGATCACGGGGCAGTCTGCTTCGGATTGGAATTCTGGATGGGAGAGACACTGCCCGCAACCGTCTTGCGCCCCGGCTGCACATCAATGCCCATACCGATCGGCTTGGGGTTCGGGAACACCAACCGCCCCGGGAAAGTCGGCGCCTTGCCGAACCTTCCGGTCCTACCGTCGAACCTGAAGACGCTGCACACAAGCGAGGGCTCCGACAGGAGGATTGAATCTGGGTCGTCTCCCACCTGCCTGCATTCAACGTCTAGGAGTTCATCCGTACCATCGCCATCTGTGTCCAGGTAAAGCACAATGTGACGCACGAGGCGACCTTCGTTCCGTTCCACGACGCCTTCCAGCCAGTCGAACACCACGGCTGTCCAGGCTGGCGTCGAGAGATCCTCGCAGCGGAACAGATACAGCGTCTCCGACCTTAACCCGATCCCCCTGGCGGACTCCTCGCGCACCGCGATCACGTCACCCATTCCCTTGGGCTTCTGTATTTCAACACTCAGCACCGGCTTCGTCAGCCGCGACGTAACCAGTCGGTTCTCGTCGTCATACACCCCAACAATGCCCGCGCCCACTGCCCCCCATCCGGACATCCACACGACTCGGAAACGACGACCGCCCGCCTCGGCGTCAAGAAGACCCCGATTAGGCAAGGCCCTTCCTTTCACGGAGGCGTGCTTCGAATACAGATCCGCGTACAGCCGATCGGACCAGTTCTGGGCAGACTGCGTAGTCGCGCACCGCCCCTGCGCCCGTACCTCACCGAACACCAACGTCCCGCAAGTACAAATCACCATCAGCGCTGCCAGGAAGATGCGCCCTATTTCACGGGAGGTTTCTTGCATTTCCATATGTCCAGCGAGCAACCGGGTACCCTCACTCTGCTACAGTTGCCCCCGTCTTCCTGTTCTATCATCCACTCAGGCGTGCGCCCCCTGCTCCACCAGAATTGCGCCCCGCCGGTCGGGTCCTTTCCACCCCCCAGGGCGCTGACGCATGCATCAAGGGACCTACCCATAGCAGCTATATCCCTGCTGTTGCCGGTAGGCGGGCACTTCATGCACGCATCGAAATTCCGGTTTCCCAAGCCGCCGGCGAACTTCCCTTTCTGCCTCGCCTGCTCACAGAACCCACCCTCACCGCGAAAGCCCGGCTTGCCGTTCCACCTCTGCCGATTGATCATCATGTGCGCTACGGCCTCTTTGCACGGATCATCTTTATCAGCGCCCGCCTCGGCATACGTAAGGCACGTGCAACACCGTAACTCCTGGAACACCGTGATGAGCGGCGGGATCCCCCTATGCCCGCTGGGATCGGCAACGCTGGACGGCAAGCTGCGCGCATACTCATAGAGGTGCATTCCCTCCAAGTAGTGAGCTCCCACATCGGTGCCCTCAATCCTGAAGGGACCGTCCAGCTCATAGTCGAGCCAGCTCATCCAGTCGCTAACCCCCACCGGGTCCCGCTGCAGGAACCGCCCAACCTGGGGATCATAGTGGGCAGAAGCAACCCGGGGCTGGCACCCGAAGACCAAGCCCAGCAAGACCCCAGCACAACACCACCGGTGGCGCTTCATGATCACGCTCCTTCCAACAATAATCCTCCGGCGGACGACTTCCCTTGTCAAGCCCTCTATCGTCCGGGAGAAAACGGCCTGGGGTCCGCTTCCGAGGCCCCCTGCCCGCCACGGTCGGCCGAATCGCCACCGGGAGCGACAACGCTCGGCCCCGGCACACGCGCTCTGGGGTCGTTGCCGATGCCTGGAATGGGCGTCTCCGGTCTACGAGTTGCCCCGAACGGAACGCGAGGCACTCGCCTTCGGCGACTCGAGTGCGCGCTCCTTTGTGTGGCAGGCCCTGGCCTTAGCTGCGCCGCTGCTTGCCGTTCCCACGCGAGGTAGACCTCCTCAATCGGGGCCAGGCGGTGCGCTGCCCCATACGCTGCTCGCGCCTCCTCAAACCGTCCGTTGTCCAGCAGACAATGTCCCCGTGACGCCAAGAACAGCGCCAGCTCTTCTGGCGGAGTCAGGGACCTCAGGAATCTCCCGGAGGCGACCTCGGCCGGCGTCAGCTTCTGCGGCCATGTCTTGTAGAAGTCGTCCTCGTAGGAGTTCATCCCCCGGTTCGTCGCTTCAACGTTCACGCGTTCTCCGCCTCCATCCCAGCGACAGAAGATGTGACCCTTCGCAAGCGCCAGTTTCAGCGGGTAGCCGAGACGCCGGCCGACGGCAACGTAGGCCACGGGCATGGACACACACGTTCCGCCGTTGTCATCCCTGACCATCCCGTGGAGGAAGAGGTCCTTCGAGTTGGTGAACTCAACATCCCGGACCCGCCCTTCGTTGTACCGCACATCACAGTCCTGCTGCAGGACAGTCACCAGCACAAGCATTCGGAAGTACGCTTCCGATCGCTTGTACTCAGCGGGGTTCTCCTGGAACCGGTACAGGTGCCGCTCTGTATCCACACGCACGCGACCTGCCCACTCGTCCAGAGTCTTGAGGCTGGCATCGATGTCGAGCTTCTCCGCCCCAGGGAGCCCGCTCGCACACAAGAGGTTCATTTCCGCAACGTCAACATCACCGAGTTCCTCCGGCGGCGTCTCCAGGAGCGCCCCCAGCGTCGCGACCTTCCGGGCGCATTTCGACCTATCGGTCGGCGCCACCAAAGGTACCTTCGTGTCCGTATGTGTGGCGTGACCCCCCTTCACACCCAGCCACACAACAACTGCCCCCACCACCGCTGCCGCCCACACTGCCAGAAGTACGCGTTCGGTCTTCGGCTTCGACCGAGCAGACGGCGTGGCACTCGTTCGCGGCCGGCGACGTCTACGGTTCTTCCGCCCCATTGCCTGTTGCCCCGTAGCGGAACAATCATTCCTCTTCAGCGCGAAAGACCCGCATCACACCCCCCTGAATCCTAACCACCAGAAAGCTCTCCCGAAACCCGGAGGGAGAAAAAGCGACCAGAGTCTTCTCTTGGCTCAGCCGTCGGGAAGGGCGTCTTCGTCGCGCCATCTGCGGCGGTACTTGTTGGGGAGCAGCTCGGTGATCGTGACCACCTCGACGCCGAGCCGGTTCGGGACGATGACGCGACAGGCCGGGGCGTAGTCGGAGATCAGCTCTCGACACATCCCGCAAGGCGACACGACGTTCCCCTTGCGGTCGACGCTGACGATCGTGTCGAGCTCCGTGTCCCCGGCGGCCGCGGCGGCGCCGAGCGCGATGGCCTCGGCACAGACGGCCACCCGGCCGACCTTGGCCTCGAGGTGCACGCCCGAAAACGTCTTGCCCGACCGGGTACGAAGCGCGGCAGCCAGGTGGTGATACCCCTCGCGGAACCGCGCCGCCATCACCTCGCGCGCCGTCCGAAGTAGATCGTGATCTTGCTGGGTCAGTGGGTCAGCCATGTCAAGCGCCCGCCTTCGTCCTCGGCAGGTTCCATCGTATCGTCAGACCGCGGCCCTGCAAAGGAACGGAACGGCCCTGGCATCGGGCTGCTAGTGCCGTTTTCGGCCAGACAGTTTCGTGCGGGGGCGATTCGGAATCAGCGGCCCGACCGTATCAGAGGCCCGACCGTAAGGGAGGGCTCCAGGATCGATCAGTGATCGGCCCTGGGACCGCTGCCTGACGGTCGCGGGTCCGATGGCATGGATCGGTGTCCCACCGTGGGCACTTCACACAAAACTCGCTGACCGAAGGCGGCGCTGGCCAATCGACGTCGGTTCATCCTGTCGCTCACGACGCCGGCTTCGGCGTCGAGTCGTCGCACTTCAGGTCGCCGGCCGCGTATTGGGTCCCGTCCAGGATGAATCGCAGCAGCGTCGGGCTCTCGTAGCTCTCGGGAAAGTGACTGGGCGAACAGTAGAAGACCCGACCCTTGCCGTACGGCTTGATCCAGGCGACGTAGCGGATCATCTCGCCGGCCCGGCCCTTGGGATCCTTCAGGCCCTTCGTGTCCATGGAAAGCAGCGGGCGGAAGTCCAGCTTTTTGTAAGCGCCCTTGAAGCAGTAGGGCTCGTCACGGTGGATGAAGGGCCCTTTGCCGCGAAAGGCCGCCACCAACGGATGACCTTCGTCAACGACCCGTACAGTCACGGATTGGTTCGGTGGATGGTAGTCGAAGGCCGCACCGACCATCTCGGTGAACTTCGCCGAGTTGTTCATCATCGTCGGCGCCCCGTGGATCACGACGAGCCCCTTGCCGCCGGTGACGAAGTCGAGCAGCGACTTCTCCAGGGCGTCGGATCTCGCCTGGCGCTCCTGCTCCGTCATGCCGCTGTATTTCTTGTTGCCCTCCAACTCGTCGAGCAGCAGGTTGCGGCGCGGGCCTTTCGAGCAGTTGTTGTTGAGAACCAACACGTCGTAGGAGGCCAGCTTCGCCGGCGCCAAGACCTCGATATCCGTCGAGATGGTCACGTCGAACGCGCCGGTCTTCTCGCCGAGGACCTGGAACACCCGGTCCACGTGCGGCATGACCTTGTGGTCGTATCCCGTGCGAAGCGAAAAGACCAACAGCTTGCGCTTGGGCGCTTCTACCGTCGGCTTCGCCGGCGCCTTCTCTTTGACCACTGCCGTCCACTGCGGCGTCGGCGGCACGATCTTCGACTTGGCGTAGGGGATCTTCTCGGCGCGGGCGGCGCACGCCATTGCCGCCGCCGCCAGGAAACCACAAGCGAGATGTCGATGCTTCAGCACAACCGTTCCTCCAGAGATAGAACCATGTGGGCAGGGCGCGAACCGGTGCCGACTCCCAGGCGGCCCACGCGCATTTGCCCGCGAGTCTTATTCCGTTGGCATTCCCTCCTGGCATGGTACTGTACTGGCCCGGGGCCCGCCGGCCAAGGCGCGCCGGGGGGGGCATGACAGGTTGGGCGGCTTCTGTTCAGTCCCGAAGCGGAACCCGTGGTACGATTGGGCTCGTCGGATTGCCATGAATGGGGGGCTTGCAGAGAAAGGTCCGCCGATGAACAGCAACCGTATACTCGCGCTCCTGATGCTCTTGCCGGCCGGCACGGCCGCGGCGCAAACGACGCAGACCGGCGCCGCCTGGGCCGAGACGACGTATGCCAACATCAACGACACATCGTGGGACCGGATCCTCGCCGACGACGTGCTTCGATGGCGTCCGCCCTACACCGTCCACCTGCCCATCCAGCCCGCGCACTCGCCCGACTTCGTCCACGTCGACGCCGCCCTCAACGTCTGTCGGCGCCGCGTGTTTCCCAACGTCTTCCAACATGACCGCAAGGCGTACGCCAAGGCGAAGCAGCACGAGACCTTCGTCGTCCAGTTCGCCCTCGACAACCCGCCCTTCATCCCGGATTTCCACTGCTCCCGTCTCACGCTCGCCGAGGGGAAGTATCCCGTGGTGACGGCCGACTATTTCGCCTGGGACCTTCTCTACCGGATCGAGTATGCGTGCTGTCCGGTCGACAGTCGGCAGAGCCTGCTGTCGATCCGCGTCTCGGTGACCAATGAAGGCGAACAGAAGCAGCAGGCGCACGTCCGCAGCAAGGTCAGCTTCCAGCGGGAGTGCGACCTGTTCGACTATCACTACGTCCCGTTCTATTGGGACGTCGGCAAGTGGCTCCCCTGCGACAAGGTGAGCATGAAGGATGGCGCGATCCTGCGTGAGTCGGCGCCGATCGGCAAGGTCTGGCCCGGTCGGTTCACGATCGCCTGGCAGCACAAGCAGCAGTTCGCCGACGGGCAGTACAACAAGCGCTTCGGGTGCAGCCGGCCTTACTTCGTGACACCGAACATGCGGCTCAAGGACGTCCGCGACGTCATCTGCGCCCACGCCGACCTCGGCCCCGGGGAGACGAAGACGTTCTCGCTCGCGCTGCTGACGAACTTCGAGGACGTCACGCCGGCGCACCGCGAGTTCCTCGATCGAACCGATGCCGCCGAATGCCGGCGGCGAGCCCTCGGGCACTTCAAGGGTTTGTTCTCCGACAAGAACACGACGCTTCGCTGCCCGTGGTCAAACTGGCAAGACATCTTTACGGAGCTGCAGACATCCACGCTTCAGCTCCTCGTCCGCTTCCCTGATCAGACGTACCTCATGCCCACGCAGGGCGGAAGCTCTGAGCGATTCTTCGTCTGGGTCTGGGAGGCCGTCCACATGCTCAGGCCCATGCTCCGCCTCGGACACTTCGAACCCGTCCGCCAGGCGGTCGAATTCATCTTCCGCCTCCAGGACGCCGGTTGCCCGCCCAGGGGGAACTTCACCACGACCGTCGGCTCCGTCGGAACGACCGGCCCGAAATGGATCAACTCCACGGGGTCCGCACTGGCCCTCGCGGCCGACTATTACCTCTATTCGCACGACCAGGAGTTCCTCGGTGCCTATCTGCCGAAGATCCTCAAGGCGTCGGGCTGGATCGTCGGCGAGCTCCGGGCGACGCGGAAGCTCAAGCCGGACGGCACGCGTCCCCTGTACTACGGGCTGATGCCCTTCGGCTGCGGAACCGACGGCGACGTCGGATACATCGTCTCCATGAGCGACGCCTACACCCTTTGGGGACTCGAGAAGACCGTGCGCCTTCTCGAACGCATCCAGCACGAGCGAGCACCGGCGTTCCGCCGCGAGCTCGACGCCTACCAGGCCGACCTGGCACGGGCCATCAAGGGAATGACCCGCCCCGACGGGTTCATCGAACGGAAGATCCTCACCGGCGACAAGGGAACGCGAATCACCAAGAAGTTCGAGAACGTCTCCAGTTCCGCGAAGCTCGCCTACACCGGCGCCGTCGACGTCCATTCCGACGTGTTCCGGCGATTCGTCCAGTACTTCGAGGACAACAGAGCCGACGGCCTGTTTCTGGGAAGGATGGACCGCGAGGTCGTCTACATCGGAACGGCCGAGCACGTCTGGCAGCACATCTACCTGGCCCTCGGCGAGTGGAAGAAGGCCTTTGCCGCCACGCGGACGAACCTGAAATACGGAATGACGCAGGATACGTTCCAGGTCCAGGAACGGTTCTCGAGGACCAACCCGGCCTTCACGCCCTGGCAGCCGAACGGCAGCGGAAACGGGCGCATGCTCGACATGATGCTCAACGCCCTCTACTTCGAGTGCGACGGCGCCGTCACGCTCTTGGGAGCGATTCCCCCGCCCTGGCTCCGCGACACCGCCGACGTGGCCATCGGCGACCTCCACACGCCCAACGGTCGCGTCAGCTTGCGGATCCGCCGGATCGACGACACCCGCCGCAGCGTCACGCTGTCCGCCGCCGAGACCGGCGCCATTCCGGCGCGGATCCGCTTCCCCGAACACTGGCACGCAGAGAGCCGCTTGCCCGTCGTCAGAGACAACGGGCAAGGCCGCTTCACCGTCAGCGGCACGCCGCGTGAGATCGGCTTCGTCATCACCGTGGGCGACGAATGATCGTCCGCGCCAAGGACCGTCAGCCGGGGGGGCAGGCCTGACGTACCGGCTGGTTTGCGCTGAGGTCACGTGTTAACGTGAGTTGACTCCAGCCAGCCATGGATTCGGAGGAGACCTGGCCATGCCCGACCTGATGAGACGACGCGACTTCCTGAAACGCAGTTCCGGGGCCCTGATTGCGGGGGCCGCGGGCTTCGCGACGGGAGTCCCTCGCGCATCGGCCGAGACGGCGGCCGCCGGTGCGGGGGCGGCGTTCCGGTTCGCGTTCTTGACCGACATCCACGTCCGGCCGGAGCTCCGCGCCGAGGAGGGGTTTCGCAAGTGCGTGGCGGCCGTGAACGGGCTGCGCCCGCGCGCAGACTTCGTGATCACCGGCGGGGACCTGGTGGCGGACGCGCTTGCTGCCGACCCCTCCAGGGCCAAGTTGCTCTGGGATCTGTTCGAGAACGTCTGTAAGGACATCGACGCCCCGGTGTACCACGTGATCGGCAACCACGACGTCCTGGGGTGGTCGCCGCGCAGCAGCGTGCCCCTAAACCACCCGCACTTCGGCAAGCGGATTTTCAAGGATCGCGTCGGCCGCGGCCGCACGTACCGGTCGTTCGACCACAAGGATTGGCACTTCGTCCTGCTGGACTCCGTGGGCCGCGCCGCCGACGGACGCGGCTATCTCGGCCTGATCGACGACGAGCAGGTCGCATGGCTCGAGCGGGATCTAAGAGCCGTCGGGACGCGACGCCCGATCGTCGTCGTCACGCACATCCCGTTCTTCTCGGTATGGTTTCAGATGCACTACGGCCCGCACGCGAATCCTCCCAAGAAGGACAGGTTCTTCATCAAGAACGCGCGTCCGCTCCGCAAGCTGTTCGCCCAATACAACGTCAGGCTCATCCTTCAGGGCCACATGCACGTCAACGAGCGCATCGTCGTCAGCGGCCAGACCTACATCACCACCGGCGCGGTCTGCGGCAACCAGTGGAAGGGCCCGAGGTTCGGCGAGTTCCCCGAGGGCTTCGGTGTGGTCACGATTCGCCAAGATCAGTTCGACTACGCCTACCACACCTATGGCTGGAAGGCGGCTCAGCCCTGAGACAGGCGTCGGCCAGGCAACGCTCTGACCCGAGCTGCCGCTCGGACAGGAAGACCGCCGCGATTCTCATCGTCTTCTCATCCTCGCCTCGTATACTGACCCCTGGATTCTGTGGGTTGTCGGTCGACCAGCCGTGTGAGCTGGGCGGCGCCGATGTGGACCCCAAGCAGGAGGTCTCCCATGAAAGCTCGTTGGACAGTGCTGACGTTCGTCGGTCTGGTCTGTTTCGGTGCAGCGGCCATCACCGTTGTGGCCAACGACAAGGACGAAGAAGAGGTCTCCATCGATCAGGTCCCAGCGGCCGTCAAGGCTACGATCCTGAAGGAGGCCAAAGGGGGAACGATCCAGGAGATCGAGCGCGAGACCCAGCGCGGCAAGACGGTCTACGAGGCCGAGGTGATCATTCAGGGCAGGGAGATCGAGATCAAGATCGCACCCGATGGGACGGTGATCGGCAGGGAGGTCGAAGGCGCAGCGGAAGAGGAAGAAGAAGAAGAGGAGGAGGTCATCTCGCTCGACCAAGTGCCCGCAGCGGCGCGCAAGGCGCTTCTGAAGCACGCCGGCGGGGCCAAGATCATCGAGGTGGAGCGGGAGAAGGAGCACGGGGTCGTGCTCTATGAGGCCGAATGGGAGGTCGGGGGCAGGGAGCACGAGGCAAAGGTCACGACGGGCGGCGACCTGATGGAGCTGGAAGAGGTCGTGGGGGCAAACGAGGTGCCGCCCGCCGTTCTCCGGGCGGCAAAGAAGGTGTTCGGAGCCGGCGCGAAGGTAGAATACGAGAGAAAGACGATCACGCTGTATGAGGTGGAGGCGAAGGTCAACGGCAAGGAGCGCGAGGTGCTGCTCACCCCGGCGGGCACCGTCGTGATCGCGCTATACAAGTAGAATAGCCGAGCCACGCACCGGTGCTTGGCCCCTGTGAGCGCAGATGGCATTGAGCGATGGACATCGCGGGCCGTGGTGGTCGGCGAAACGAAGGAGATGCCACATGACACGTCGCTGCCGTGAGATCTCGGTTGGCCTGGGCACGATAGGCCTGCTGCTTGCCGCGGGGTGCTCACAGAGAATCGAGCTCGCCCAGGTGACCCCCGAAGCCATGAAAACGCTCAAGACGACCTTCCCGCGGGCCACCGTCACGGAGGTCAAGCGCCAGTACGTTTGGGGCCTGAAGGTCTATGAGGCCGAATTGAAGCAAGGCGACGAATTCAAGCAGGGCGACGAATCGGAGCAAGGCGACAAGGAGATAGAGGTCAAGCTCTCGCTCGACGGCGTCATCATCGAGGTCGAAGCCGAGTTGCTCATGGAGGAGGTCCCGCCGGCCGTTGCCAAGGCGATCACCGAGGCGGCCAAAGGCAGCGAGGTCACCGAGATCGAGAGGGTGGACGTCCTGGGCAAGATCGAGTCCGGCAAGGTCGTCAAGCTCAGCAAGCCCAAGGTCTTCTATGAAGCGGAGTATCGCAAGCTAGGTCTCCCCGTGAAGATCAAGGTGGGCCCTGACGGAAGCCGCCTGTAGGGGTCTGATGCCGCGTTCGGTTGGGCGCAGATGCGATGCGTGTGTTGGTGGTCGAGGACTACGCGCCGCTGAGGCAGGCCCTGTCCAAGGGCCTCCGCGAGGCCGGTTTCGCCGTGGACGTCGCTCGCGATGGGGAGGAGGGGCTTTGGCATGCCCGATCGGGCGAATACGACCTCGTCATCCTCGATTTGATGCTGCCGAAGGTCGATGGCCTGGCGATTCTCAAACGCCTCCGAGAGGAGGCAAGCCAGACCCACTGCCTGATCCTGACCGCAAAGGACACCGTTGAGGATCGCGTGACGGGGTTGAACCTCGGGGCGGACGACTACCTGGTTAAGCCGTTCGCCTTCGAAGAGCTCCTCGCCCGAGTTCAAGCGCTGATCCGAAGGCGATACGACGCCAAGAGCCCCATCATCCGCGTGGAGGACCTGGAGATCGACACCGTCGGGCGGGTCGTGCGCCGCGCGGGCGATCAAATCGAGCTGACCGCACGCGAATACGCGCTTCTGGAGCTCCTTGCCCTTCGAGCCGGCCAGGTCGTCACCCGGACCGATATCTGGGAGCACATCTACGACTTTCACGCCTCGGCGCAGAGCAACGTGGTGGACGTCTACATCGGCTACCTCCGCAAGAAGATCGAGCGTCCGGGGTGGCCGAGACTGATCCACACCCGTCGCGGCCAGGGGTACCTGTTGGGGGGGAACACCTGATGCGCTCGCTGCAATCACGATTGCTCGTCGGCACGGCGATCGGGACGGTGCTGGTGCTTTCGGCGTCGGGGTTGGTCTTGTACCTGCTTGTGCGGGCTTCCCTGTTCGCCGAGTTCGATGATCTGCTCGCGGCCAAGGCCCGTGCGCTGTCAGCCTTGGTGGAACAGGAGGGGCACGAACTCGAGATGGAGTTCGACGATCGCGGCATGGACGAGTTCGAGCGTGCCGACCGCCCCGAGTACTTCCAGCTGTGGTCAGACGAGGGCAAGGTCTTGGCGCGATCGCGATCATTGTACGACCAGGAGCTGGATCGGATCGCAGGACCCATCGACGATCCGGTTTGCCGATCGACTGTATTGCCTGATAGCCGGCCGGGCCGAATCGCCGGGATCAGGTTCTATCCCTATCAGGAGGAAGACGAGACCGACGCCAAGCCCCGCCGCGTGACCCTCGTGGTGGCCCGGGGGACGGCCGAGATTGACGCAACGCTTGCCCGCCTCAGGTGGCTGCTGATGGCGGTCTGTGCCGCAGCCACCCTCCTGTCCCTCGGGGTCCTGGTAGGCGTGGTCCGCTTGGGGTTGCGACCGTTGGCGCGCCTCGCCGGACAGATCGAGGCGCTGGGCGAAGAGGACCTGTCATCCCGGATCGATCTGGCCGGCGCCCCGACGGAGCTTGTACCGATCGTGGATCGGTTGAACGATCTGCTGGTGCGGTTGGAGGCCGCCTTCGCGCGCGAGCGATCCTTCAGTGCGGACGTGGCCCATGAGCTGCGCACGCCCCTGGCGGGTCTGCGATCGACGCTCGAGGTCACCCTCGCGCGGCAGCGCGACTCCGAGGACTACCGGGAGGCGATGGCGGACTGCCTGGCCATCTGCGAGCAGACGCAGCGAATGGTCGATACCCTCCTGTCGCTGGCCCGCGCCGAGGCGGGTCGGATGGAAATCCACGCCGAACCCTTGCAGCTCGACGAGGTGTTGCAGGAATGCTGGAAGCCGCTGGCCGAACGGGCCCGCTCGCGCGACCTCCGCGTCGAGTGGCAGGTCGCCGAGCGGCTGGACCTCCATACGGATCCGGAGAAGCTACGACTGATCGTGCACAACCTGCTCGACAACGCCGTCAGTCATTCGAGCCCAGGCGGCCACATCCACATCGAAGCGGATTCGCGAGACGGCCAAGTCCATCTGGGCGTCGCCAACACGGGCCACCGCCTGTCCCCCGACCAGGTCCAACGCGTCTTCGACCGGTTCTGGCGGGGCGACCCGGCCAGAGGAGCAACCGGCCTGCACGCCGGCCTAGGCCTGTCGTTGTGCAGACAACTCGTAATCCTCCTGGGGGGCTCAATCTCCGTCGAGGCACCCGCGGGCGGCCCCTTCCGCGTCGCCGTGACGTTCTGAAAAAAGGGGTCGGGAGTGAATGGCATGAAGCCAAGTCATTTCTGTTTGTAAGGCGTTTCTTTTTAATAACT
>CAYMLO010000037.1:0-68260 GCA_964390905.1 uncultured Planctomycetales bacterium
CGGCAATGCTGACGGCGATCTCGGCCGGTGTGATGGCGCCGATGTCCAGGCCGATGGGCGTGTGGACGCGATCGAGCTTCTCGCGGGCCACGCCATCGGCTGCCAGACGGTCCAAAATCCCGCCGGACTTCCTGCGGCTGGCCATCATGCCCACGTAACATGCCGGTGACTCGACGGCAAAGCGGAGGACCCTCTCATCGTTTGCGTGCCCGTGCGTAACGATGACCATGAAGGTTCGCTCATTCACACCGAGCTGATCGGCGACCTCAGGTCCGATGCCGACGACCACTTGGCTCGCCCCCTCGAGTCGGTCGAGTTTGGCGTAGGCCGGACGTTCGTCGATGACGGTAACGCGAAAACCGAGCCCGGGCGCCAGCTTCGCCAGCGCCGCGCCGACGTGGCCGGCGCCGAAGATGAGTAGCGACGACGGCGAGGTGATCGGCTCGACAAAGACGGTTAACCGCCCGCCGCACGGCTGCTGGTCCGACTCGGCCTTTCCGTAGAGATTGACGGTGATCAGCTGGGGCTTGCCCGTACGGATGACATCGGGGGCGACCTGACAAGCGCGCTTCTCCGGCGCGCCGCCACCCACTGTGCCCACGATCGAGCCGTCCGCGCGGAACAGCATCTTGGCGCCCGGGACCTGCGGGCCGGATCCCTCCTTCGCCACAACGGTGGCCAGCGCGCCAGACTGCCCCGTCTCGATCAGATCGACAATGGCCTGATAGACGTCGGTCATGACGTCTTAGCCCTCCATGGCGCGCCGTTAGATGTGCTCCGTCGCGATTCCGTACATCTGGCCGTATGCCTCGAAATCCCGCACGTGGTCACCGAAGATGAACAGCTGGTGGAAGCCCAGTGTATCGCGGGTGTCGGCCGGCCCGTCAATGGCCAGATCGACTGAAGTCCGACATCCGCCGGCGGGTGGGGTATTGTAGTTCCTCAGCACCTTGCCCTTGCCCAGAATCATCTTGCCTGGCCCGACGAATTGCATGATCGTGGTGACCTGCCCGGGCGGCCAGATCACCTGCAAGGATACGCCAAGGTCGGACTCCGAATGGCTCCGCAGGATGAACTTCTCGCGCGGCTTGTCGTATCCATTGAGCCGCGTCGCGCAGACGCAGTGGGCGCCGATGAACGTGTTGTTCACGGTTTCCGGCACGGGGTCCTGCTGGAAGCCGGGCTTGTCGAGCAGCTTGCAGCAGAGCGTGTGGGACATGACGGCGTTGATGTCGGCCTCGCAAACCGCTGTGATCCCCACGTCGAGGAACTTCGACCACGCCATGCACGGCGGGCAGGGCACCTCCCGATCTCTCACCACCCCGAGGCAGTCCATCGTGATGCCCTGGCAACCCTCTTCCTTGAGGATCTTGAGACTGGCGACGTAGTTCTTGGCTGCGTTGACGAGGTCGGCCCGCTTGGGCTCCACGATCTTGTCGGCGGCCTTCTGGTACTCGTCGGCCACCGCGAGCACCTCGGGCGTCTCCTGGAGGGTCTTGAACGTCTCCGGGAAGCGCCGCCGGGGCATGCGATGGATCTTCAGCCCAAACGGCTCGAGCACCAGGTCCTTGGTCGCGTTGCCGGCCAGCACGGCGATCCGGGTGCGTCGCACGTCATGCTCGGTCCGGATCATCTTCATGCCGAACCGCACGGGGCCCAGCTCGAAGTCGGCCGAGGATGCCAGGTAGACGCCGGGCTGCTTCGACACCTTCTGGATGTGGCCCGTGAAACACGTTCCCAGCGGCGCGAAGATGATCGTGGGCCGTTTGCACCCGACGATCTTGTTGATGTTCGCCCACTGGTTCATGTGCAAGGGCATGAGCACGACGCCCTTGGGCTTGGTCTTCTTGATCTTGGCCATGAATGCGTCGATCGCGGCCGAGGTGTAGAGCGGCTCGGGCTCGAAGCTGACGCGCACCTTGAGCTGCTGGCCGAACTTCTCGATCAGGGCGCGGCTCTTCTTGACGTACTTGTCACACGCGTTGACGTCCCAGGCCGTCCCGGGCCAGCCGAGCCAGTACTTGTCCTTCGGCCGGAGGAAGGCCACGCAGACGTCAGGCCATTGCTCCGGCGGTTCGGGATCTGCGGGGATGGCTGCTTCCGCCGCCGAGGCGTTGCGCAAGACGTAGCCACCGATCGCCCCCGCACCCGCCGCCGTCAACAGAAGCTCCCGTCGGGACAACCCCCCGCCGCCGCACGAACATGCTTGGTGATGACACATGATTTGCGCTCCACGATCTCACTGGCCCGCCAAGGCCATCCGGCATTCCGCCGACCGCGCCCACGCGCAAGGACTGAAACGCCCGTTTCGGAAGTACCGATCCTACTGTGAGTATCAGAATCCCCCATCGGGCGTCAAGGGTGGCGCGGGGTTCGCCCCGGAAGGACCGCAGGCTGCGTGCACCGGAGGCGTCCACAAGGGCAGGGAAATGACCTATACTGAGTGGGCGGAAAGCGTCGTACGGAACAGGGCTGTCGTGAGAGAGGTTCGAGCGTCGAGGGGCACTGGCATGCGACACGTCTGCGTCTTCGTTCTGCCGTTCCTGGCAGCTGTGGTGGCGGCAGGCACGCCACTGTCGGCCGCCTCTGTCGACCGAGAGCGTTTTCGCAAGCAGGTGGAGGCCGACTGGCTGCTCCAGGAGGAGGCTCGACGCCGCCGGCCGACCGTGCAGATCAGTCCGCGCGCTGACGCCGCCGGTGCCGTCGACGGTGTCAAGAACGGGCGATGGGGCTTTCATACCGCGCAGTCTCGGTCGCCTTGGTGGCAGGTGGATCTGGGGGCGTCGCAGCCGGTGGCGCGCGTGCGGATCTGGAACCGCTGCGACGGCGTGGCCGCTCGGGCACAGAAGATCACCGTCCGGCTGTCCGACGACGGCAAGACCTGGCGAACCGTCTACACGCACAACGGCAAGACGTTCTACGGCGCCACGGACCGAAGGCCGTTGGTGGTCAAGCTCCAGGGCCAGCGGGCGCGCTTCGTGCGGCTACAGCTGCCCGGCAAGACGTTCCTGCACTTGGACGAGGTAGAGGTCTTCGGCCCGGCCGATCCGAAGAAGGACCTGGCCTTACGCCGCCCGGCCGATCAGATCAGCGTCTCGCGATGGTCGACCGACAACCGGCCGCCCGAATCCGTCAACTGGACGAAGCGTGTCAGGGAGGTCCTGGCGCATTGCGGGCGGCTGATCGGCGACCTGCGCCAAGCGGGCGAGGACGTTTCCGCCGAGCTCGACATGGTCGACCGCGTCGCACGCAAGCTCGACGCCGTCCGGTCCGAGAAGGCCCCCCGGGCGCTGTATCTCGAGGCACGATGGGTCCAGCGGCCTTTGACGCTCAGGGCCGCTTTCACGTCGTCGCCCCCGTTGCCGAGGGGCTCGGCGGTGGACGCCCCGCAGCCGGACTTCGACGCGATCCTGTTCACCAAGCGGGTCCCGGGCAGCTACAACCACATGTCAGACCAGTACTACGGGTGGTGGTCCCAGCCGGGCGGGGGGATCTACATCCTGCGGGGGTTCAAGCACGACGCCCCGGCCATCGAATGCATCACTGAATCGTTCAAGACGGCGGGCAGCTTCCTGCGACCCATGCTCAGCTACGATGGTACGAAGGTCCTGTTCGCTTGGTGCCGACACTACCCGAAGCTGGCCGGCGAGAAGAACAAGCTCGACAAGTCCAACGTTCCCGAAGACGCGTTCTACCACCTCTTCGAGATGAATCTCGACGGCACGGGGGTTCGGCAATTGACACGGGGCAAGTATGACGACTTCGACGCCCGGTACCTCCCCGATGGGCGGATCGTGTTTCTGTCCACCCGCCGCGGCCAATCGATCCAGTGCGGCCTGGCCAGCGCCCGGCGTTCGGTTGCCAAGGAAGACCTGCCCGATTGCTACGTCCGATGCGGCGGCGGCCCGCAACGTCCCGTGGCCGTCTACACCCTCCACACCATGAACGCCGACGGCAGCAACGTGTGCGCGATCTCACCGTTCGAGATGTTCGAGTGGACGCCCAGCGTCGCCGACGACGGCTCCATCCTGTACTCGCGGTGGGACTACGTCGACCGTTGGAACATGCCTTTCATGAGCCTGTGGGCGATCAACCCGGACGGCACGAACCCCCGCATCGTCTACGGGAACTTCACCCACGCTCCGCACTGCACGTTCGAGCCGCGATGCATTCCGAACTCCCACAAGATCGTCTTCACCGGCTCGGCGCACCACGCCCAGACGATGGGCAGCCTGGTTCTCTTGGACCCCTCGGTCGGCACTGAAGGCACGGGCCCGATCACCCGCCTCACGCCGGAGGTGGTGTTCCCCGAGATCGAGGGCTGGCCGCCATCCTATTTCGCCAATCCCTGGCCCTTGTCCGAGCGCTTCTATTTCGTGGCCTGGGGCTGCAACACCAACGTCAGAGAGGGGCAGCGAATGCCCCCGAACGGCATGGGCCTGTATCTGTTCGATGCGACGGGGGGGCTGGAGCTGATCTACCGTGACCCGGTGATCTCGTCAGCCTGGCCGATCCCGATCCGACCCAGAAAACGCCCCCACGTCGTGGCCGATCGAGCCCGATGGGGTGCCTCCCAGGAGGGGCGGTTCCTCCTCGTCGACGTCACCCAGGGCCTCCAGACCGTTCGGCCCGGACAGATCAAGGCGTTGCGGATCGTCGCCGTGCCTGCCAAGACGCACCCGACGATGAACTACCCCAATCTGGGGCTGACCCGCGACGATCCGGGCAAGTGTGTGCTCGGGACCGTACCCGTCGAGTCCGACGGGTCGGCCCATTTCCGCGTTCCTGCCGGCGTGATCGTCTTCTTCCAGGCCCTCGGAGATCGCGGGATGGCCGTTCAGACGATGCGGACCACCACGCACGTCCAGCCCGGTCAGACGCTCAGTTGTATCGGTTGCCACGAGCGCCGAAGCCAAGCCCCGCCGCAACGCCAGGTCCTGGCCGCTGCCCGCGAGCCGTCGCGGATCACCGTCGGCCCGCCCGGTTCCTGGCCGCTACGCTTCGATCGGCTCGTCCAGCCCGTTCTCGACAAGCACTGCGTCCGCTGCCACCACCCCAAGGGCGAGGACAAACAAGCAGCCAAGTTCAACCTGACCGCGGCCAAGGCCTATTCGTCGCTGTTCAACTACGGCAACCCCAGCCTGCGCGATCACGTCCTGGGACGGTATCGTCAGGGCTACTCCATCGAGGCGGGCTGCGTCGCGAGCCGCAGCGCCCTCCTCGCGAAGCTCACCGGATCCAAGGGCCACCACGACGTCAAGCTCGATCCCGAGAGCGTCGAACGACTCGTGACATGGATGGATACCTACGCCCAGCGACTCGGGTCGTTCAGCGACGAGCAGGAGCGAGAGTTGCTCGAGCTTAGACGACGTCACCGCGACCTGCTGATCGAGCGGGAACGGCCTCGGGCGGCGCTGGGCAGCGGCTCCGATGGCGCGAGCGAGGCGCATCACCAGCGCTAGAGGCCGGTGCCGCCGTTGCGGCCTTGGGCCTTGTGGATGGCGGCGCGGACGCGCTCGTGGATCTCCAGGGGGTGGTTGACGTTCTCCCAGCTCGCCTCGATGCCGCCCGTGCCGGCGGTGGCGAACCCGATCGTGCCCAGCGCGAACAACCGCTCATAGAGAGTCAGCCGCATGAACGTGTTCTGAATGCGCGAGAGCTGGCATTCGAAGATGTCCACGTTGAAAATGCCGCGGATCCGCATGACCCGGCGGTTGGTCAGCACGTAGATCCGGCTGACCCACTGGAGCGTGGCGATGGCCAGCCGCGCCCCTGCCAGGGCCATCGCCACCTTGAGCAAGAGCGGACGGCTCAGCCCCACGGGGTCGAGGACGCGGCTGAGCGGGTACGACAGCACCACGATCAACCCCATCGCCAGCAGCATCCGGAACGATGCGAACAGGATGAACCACAGCGAGGGCTTGATCTTGAGTTCGACGATCTCGCCGCCGTCGAGCAGATGAGCGGGAAGGGCTTGGTCCTCGGCGTAAGCCGACGGACCGGCCGCGGCGTTGGCCTCGACCATGGCCAGTGAGCTTTCCGATTGTCGTGTGAGCGTGGCAAACATAACGATGGTGGACGCGACCCCGCCTGCGCGGTCGCATTGAGTATCTTATCGGCAGAACGGGCCACGCACTGTCCCATATTGTACTGCCGCGTTACACGTACAAGTGCGGCTTGAGCACCGCGATGTGCGGGAAGTTGCGGTAGTTGCCGTCGTAGTCCAGCCCGTAGCCCACCACGAAGACGTCCTCGATCTCGAAGCCTACCAGGTCGGCGCGGACGTCGTCCGGAGCGCGACCCCGTTTGCGGAGCAGCACGCAGGTGCGCAGACTGGCGGGTCCTTGTCGGGCAAGCTCGTCCTGTACCGCGCGCAGGGTCCGGCCAGTGTCCAGGATGTCGTCCACGACCAGCACGTGTCGGCCAGCCGCGTCGAGCTGGAACGACCCGAGCATACTCACGCCCTGCGATTCGGTCGCCTTGCCCGGATAGCTCGAGACGGTGATCAGCCCGATCTTCATCTTCATCGGTAGGTGGCGGATCAGGTCGGCCACGAAGATGAAGGCCCCGCTGAGGACACAAACGATCATCAGGCCCTGGTCGGCATCGGCGTAGGTCCGGCCGATCTGGTCGGCCATCTCCTTGACGCGGGCGGCAATGCGATCGCCGCGGATGAGGATCCGGTCGATGTCAGCCTGCATGGGGCTTCGCTTTCGGCCGGCGTCGGCGCCGCGGCTTGTCGCCGAACCCGAAGTACAGCCGGCTGGACTTGCCCACGATGGTCAGGACCAAGATAGCCGCCAGGCCCGGCATGGCGAATACCGGGCTGAAGCTGCTGGGATCACGGGACAACGCGAATCCCATGAGCGCGAGGGGCAGGATTCCGACCACGATGATGGCCACAAACCACGTCCATTTCATCCCGCGCGCGAACCAGCCCCAGAAGAACCAGAGCACCACGCCGATCGCCGCGGACACGCCATAGAGCCAAACGGGGCGCTCTCCCGGTTTGACGGCCTCGGTTAGGGTCCACCAGATCCCGGAGGCTATCTGCAAGCCCGCGGCGACTCGGCCGACCACGCCCAGCAAGTGGACGATGGGCGGAGCGGAGCTGGCAGCATCTTCGGCCGCCACCTCCCGGGTCTGAAACAGCGCGACCGCTAACAGCACCAGCGCGACCGTATAGAACATCGCATAGGCGAAGACGCTCAAGACAAAGTCGGCGGGGATGGGCCGCCGAAGGATGATAGCGTCGCTAACCCAGAAGAACTGCATGTTGGGGATGGCCGCGTAGAGCGTACGGGCCAGCTTCTGAGCGGCGTGCTTGGTAGCCTGGGCGATTCTGGGCGGCGGTTCAGCGGCAGACGCTGTGCCTGTCTGATCAGCCTGGTTGGGAGCCCCGGCAATGTCGAGGCTACTCGCGCCGGCCACCGATTGACCGGCTCCCTCTTCGCCTCCCTTCTGCGCCAACAGCCTGGGATCGTCGGCGCCGGAAGGCAGCGTGGTCGGCAGGGGGCGGTACGTCGGGAAGGCATAGGGCTGGAAAAAGTAGTCCGAGGTCAGCCCCAGACCCAGCACCAGGAAGCAGACCAACAACGTCATGACCTGTCCCAGGCGGGTGGAGGCCGCCAGCGCCAGGGCCGCCAGGACGATTACGGCGAAGTAGACCAGCAACAGGGCGGTGGGGAGTTGGGTATCGATGATCTTGGTGGCGAAGGGCTGTACTTGCCATTCGCTATCGACAAAGCCGACCAGCACACAGGCCAGCGTCATCAGAATCACACCGAAGACCAGGCAGGAGGACGGAAACTGCCACCCGTAGAAGAAGTTGCAGAACGTCGCAATTGCGACGGCCAGACCAACCGCCCCGAGCCCGAAGCACAGAACCGGCCAGTCGAAGTGCTGCATGCTGGCTTGCATAACCCCATGGCGGACATTGAGAAAGAATGTCAATGCGCAGAGGTAGAATCCGACCGTCAACGCCCCGGCCAGGCCCAGGAACTTGCCGACCACAAACAAGGGCCGACTGACGGGCTTGCTGATCACCGTCAGGACGGTCTTGTTCTCGATTTCCCGGCTCAGAATGCCGGCCGAGCTGAAGCCTGCCAAGAACAAACCGCCGATCAGCATCGTACTAAGCCCGAGATCGTACATCATCTTGTTGTCGTCGTAGATCTCATCGCTGGGCGAGGTGGTGAAGGCAGCGGTCATCGTGTTAAGCGTCAGACACGCCATGATGACCAACACCAACAGACCGAAGACCGGTTGCCGGATGGTCTCGGTGAACGTGTTTCGTAGAATGGCAAGTAGCTTCGTCAGCATGGGGTCCTCGGACCTGCCGATGGTACGGCCAGAAGGGCCTCGTGGTTCGATTCCGGCTCGCAGGGGGCTACGCTCCTGCCAGCTTTTGGGAATTATGGTGCCTCGGAGGCGTTGTGAAAAGGCTGCGGGGCGCAGAAAAGCTCCAATCATTTCTGTTGGGTGTTGCCAGGTGTCAACCGGATTGCGAAGAATGGTCGGTAGCGGGGCAGGCTGGCGCGGTGGGGACGCAGGGCGCAGCGGGAATGGCACTGGACACGCCCGCAGGGAATGGCTAGTTTGTTGACTTTGCCCCGTCGGGGTCGGGCCCGGCTGCCCGGGGTCGTCACATCACTGGTGCACGGGATCGTGTTTCGGGTGGAGACCTGATGGCTGAGTTTCGAGAGTCAAGCCGCGAGCCCCAGACGCAGACGGCTCGGCGCGCTGAGGTGGTGAGCCTGTGGGGTCTGGCCCTGCAGCTGGTCTTCTTCGGGTGCATGCTGCTGTGGGCGTTGTGGAACGGGTCATACGCGACGTACGTGTCGGCCTTCTTCCTGCTCGGCGGCGTGATCATCTGGTCGGCGATTCTGCTGATCTACCACCAGCAGAAGTTGGTCGAGTTGGAGGCGCTGGAGGCTGAGCAGATCGATCGTGATCGCGAGGCGATCGGTGCCGAGGCGCTCTTCGCGGAGGGGCGGGCGGAGATAGACGGTTTGCTGGTGGCGCGTGGCCGCCTCGAGTGGATGCGTCGGTGGCTCGTGCCCATGTTGGGGTTGGCGGCGGCCGTCTACCTGATCGCCATGGGGGCTAGCCTGTCGTACTGGGTTTTGCCTTCTTGGGGCACGATCGGGGACATCGAGTGGCCCCAGGTCACCAACGCGAGCGTGACGTTGGGCCTGGTGGGCGGCGTGGCGTTCCTCAGCTTTCTCTTCAGCCGGTACACGGTGGGGATGGCCCGAATCGGCGAGATGTGGCGCATGATGCGGGCCGGGGGGAGCTATCTGGCGGGCAGCGCCCTGGTCTGCGGATTGACGGCGGGGATGTTGGGCTTCGCCGCCTACGGCAAGGCGACGCCCGAGCAGGTCTTCGCCTGCATCGTTCCGATCCTGATGTGCGTGATCGGGGCCGAGCTCCTGGTGAACCTGCTGCTCGACATCTACCGGCCTCGCCAGGTGGGCGAGATTCCTCGCCCCGCCTTTGACAGCCGCCTGCTGGGACTGATCAGCGAGCCGGGCGGCGTCGCCCGAACCATCGCCGATGCCGTCAACTATCAGTTCGGTTTCGAGGTCAGCAAGACTTGGTTCTACCAGCTGTTGGAGCGGTGGGCGCTGGTCCTGGTCGGGGCGGCGGTGGTCGTCCTGTTCGGGATGTCGTGCCTTGTGATCGTCGAACCGGGCGAGCGGGCGGTCGTCGAGCGGTTTGGCAGCCCTTTGGGTTTGTCGGACGCATCGATTCGGCCGCTCGAGCCGGGCCTCAATCTGAAGCTCCCCTGGCCCATCGATTGTGTGACGCGGTACCGGGTAGATCACGTGGAGAGCTTCCGGCTGGGGTTCGGTGCGTGGAAGCGAAGGAACCCGCCGGAGGTCAAAGAGGTGCCCAGGCTGGTCCTATGGACGAATCCGGTGCACGGCCCCGGGGAGGAACTGGACTTCGTTCTGCCCGTGCGTCCGGAGGACACCGTGGCCCGGGTTACGTCGAGGCCCGCAACGACCCAGGGGGCGGTCGGTGAAGAGCCGGGCACGCCAGCCGTGAACCTCGTCCGCGCTTCGGTCCCGGTGATGTACCGGGTCAACGACCTGTACAAGTTTGCCTTCAACTATGCGAATCCGGAGACGCTGATCGAATCCGCCGCCTACGGGGAGCTCGTCAAGTACGTCGCGAGCCGGGACCTCGACCAGCTCCTCGCCGTGGAACGCCGCCAGATCAGCGAAGACCTCACCCGCTTGATTCAGGCACGCTGCGACGAAATGCGGGTCGGGGTGGAGGTCATCTTCGTGGGGGTGGAGGATATCCACCCGCCCCAGAAGGCCGCCAAGCAGTTCGAGGCCTACCTGAACGCCAAGTACGAGCGGGGCGCGGCCATCGCCAAGGCAGAGGGCGAGGCCAACAAGATCCTGTCGGAGGTGGCCGGGACTCGAGAGCGGGCGGAGCGGCTTGCCAAAGCCATCGACCACGCGCAACAACTGATCAGCGACGGCGCCCCCGAGGCCGACATGGCCAAGGCCTACGCCAGGGTGGAGGAGCTCTTCGCCGGCACGGCGGATGGCTTGCCGGGGGTGAGCGGTGAGGCGGCCGAGACGGTCGCCATCGCGCGGGCCATCCGGTGGTCGGAAGAGAACCAGGCTCGGGCGCGGGCAGTCGGTTTCAGGAAGAAGCTGGCTCCCTATCGGGCTGCGCCGCGTCTATACAAGACGCGGGAGATCGTGGAGGCCCTGACCACCGGGCTGTTCGACGCCAAGAAGAAGTTCGTGATCGCCCGGGAAGGAGACGTGTTCACGCGTTACGAGGCGATCGAGCGCGAACGGGTACAGCTCGAGGATATCGATTACAACGTCCCGCCAGGATAGTCGGAGCAACCGATGACACGGAACATTCCTACGGTGGTGGCCGGCGTGGCGCTGGTCGTGCTGTTTTTGATCTACGCCATTACCTATCAGGTCCGGTTCACGGAGCTGGCCATCAAGACGACGTTCGGCAAGCCGAGCGATCCGAACACGACCGACCCCAACGAGACGGGCCTGAAGTTCAAGTGGCCCTGGCCCATCCAGGGCGTCGTGAAGTACGACAAGCGCATTCGGATTCTGGACTCGCCGGAGGAGCAGGCCCAAACGCAGGACCGTCAGATCCTGATCGCGACGGTGTTCTGCGGCTGGCGGATCCAGGACGGGGTTGCCTTTCTCCAGAAGCTGGAGACGGTTCGCGAGGGTGAGGACCGGCTTCGCAGGCATCTGCGGAGCGAAATCGGCGCCGTCATCGGACAGCACAAGTTCAGCGACTTCGTCTCTACGGATCCCAAGCAGCTCAAGCTGAGCGAGCTCGAGGGGGAGATCCGGACCGCCGTCGCCAAGAAGGTCGCGCCCTATGGCATTGGCATCGAGACGCTCGGCATTCGGCGGATCATCCTGCCCCAGAGCACGACCGAGAAGGTCTTCGCGCAGATGCGGGCACAGCGAACGGCCATGGCCGAGAAGACCCGCAGCCAAGGTGAGGCCGAGGCCCGCAGAATCAAATCGACGGCGATGTCCCAGCAGCAGCAGATTCTCTCCTTCGCGGAGCGCAAGGCCCGGGAGATCCGGGCGGAGGGCGCGGCCGCAGCGGCTGAGGAGTACAAGGTCTTCAAAGAGGACGAAGACTTCGCCAACTTCCTCCGGAAGCTGGAGTTCCTCGAGAAGGCGCTGGCGAAGCGAACCATCTTCTTCCTCGACGCGGAGGTCCCGGGCGTCGACATGATGAAGGAAGACCGTCCGATCCTCGGGGGCGAGACGAAGGTGGCAGCCCCCAAGGTACCGACCACGCTGAAGGCGGCGCCGTCCGGCAAGAAGCTGAGCAATCCTCAGAAGGTGATCATCCAGGAGCCCAAGAAGTGACAGAGCGACCCGACACGACCGATTCCGGCCCCGCCCGTCCTGATGGACCGGGCGAGAGCCTGGATCCTGCGAGTCAATCGCTGTCCGATGCGCTTCGCGTCAGCTTCTGGATCCTCAAGGCCATCATGTTGCTGCTGGTCGTGGCGTTTCTGGGCTGGTCGCGTCACTCGGGCTTCTACACCGTACCGCCGCAGCAGCAGGCGTTGGTGCTGCGGTTCGGGGCGATCAAGGGCGCGGGGGCGCCCAAGCTGCCGGGCAAGCACTGGTCGTGGCCTTACCCGATTGAAAGTCGCGAGATGGTGGACGTCCGGGTCAAGTCGCTAGAGATCGAGACCTTCTACTTCACCCGCGACGCGAAGGCGAGGACCAAGACGATCGACGAGATGGGCATGCGGATGGGGGCGCTGACACCGGGCGAGGACGGGTACCTGATCACGGGCGATCACAATCTGCTGCACGCCCTGTGGTCGATCGAGTACCAGGTGACGTCAGCGCGGGAGCGGCTGGAGAACGTGGCGGACGAGGAGGAATTGGTCGCAGCGATCCTGGGCAACGCCGTGATCCGGACGGTGGCGCACTACAAGGCCGACGACCTGTTGGGCGACAACATCACCGCCATCCAGGCGGAGGTCACCCGGCGGACAGGGGAGCACCTGTCCCGCCTTAACTCGGGCATTTCGGTGCTGTCCGTGAACGTCAAGATGCCGACCGCGCCTCTGCAGGTTCGCAGTGCGTTTCTGGCGGTGAACAACGCGGTGAGCGAGGCAGACCAGAAGATCCGCAAGGCCCGACAGGAGGCGGACAAGATCCTGAACGACGTAGCCGGCGCGGCTCACGAGCAGTTGACCGAGGTGATTCACCGTTACGAGGTGGCCCGTGGGAAGAAGGATCGGACGGCCGCCAAGGGGATTCAGGACGGAATCGACGCGCTTCTGCTCAGCGACGAGACCAAGGGCCAGGCCGGCGCCCTGATCGACCGCGCGCGAAGCTACAAGACGGACCTGATTCAGGTCGTGCGGGCCGAGGCGGACCACTTCCGGCAACTCAAAGTCCAGTACGACGCCAACCCCGACATCGTGCTGCGGCGGCTCTGGGACAATACGCGCCAGCGGGTGTTGGAGGCGGCAAAGTCGAAGGTCTTCATGCTCCGGGGCGAGCCGCTCATCATCGACGTCAACGAGCCGCCCGAGTGGGACCAGGAAGAGAAGAAGAAGGCGCTCGAGGCCGTCGGCAAGGAGAAGTAGCGGCGGCTCTGGCAGGGGGGGATGGGGCGCCCTTGGGGGGCTAGCTTGCGTGAAAGGCACGAACGGATATGAACAAGGATGGCACGCCCGTCGTTGAGACCATTGCGTTGACCAAGGTCTTCAAGGACTTCTGGCGGCGCGACCGGGTCACGGCGGTCTGCGATCTGGACCTGCGCGTGGAGCCGGGGGAGATCTTCGGGCTGCTGGGCCCGAACGGCTCGGGCAAGACCACGACGATCAAGATCGTCTTGGGATTGCTCTACGCGACGCGCGGGCGGGCGCTCGTCTTTGGGCGCCTGCCAACCGACGTGTCGGTCAAGAACCGCATCGGGTACCTCCCCGAAGAGTCGTACCTGTACCGTTTCCTCAACGCCCGCGAGACGTTGGATTACTACGCCAGGCTGTTTCAGTATCCGCGTCGCGAACGGTCCCGCCGGATCGACATGCTGCTGGACATGGTGGGTCTGGCCGCCGTGGCGCGGCGGCGCGTGGGGGAATACTCCAAGGGGATGGCCCGTCGCATCGGGCTGGCCCAGGCGCTGATCAACGATCCCGACCTGTTGATCCTCGACGAGCCGACGACGGGCCTCGACCCGCTCGGCACCCGCCGGATCAAGGATTTGATCACCGACGAACTCCGTCGGCGCGGCAAGACGGTCCTGCTGTGCAGCCACTTGCTGGGCGACGTGGAGGACGTCTGCGACCGCGTCGCCATCCTGTACGGCGGGCAGCGACGGGCTGTGGGCGACATCCAGGGGTTGCTGAGCCGAACCGAGCTGACCCAGATCACGTCAGAGAAGCTCGGGCCTGGAACGGTTGAGCGCGTCCGCGACCTGATCCGGCGTCTGGAGAACAAGGATTTGCTGGAGGTCGCCGCACCGAGCGACAAGCTGGAGACGTTCTTCATGCGGATCGTTCGGGAGGCGCAGGAAGCCCGCATCGCCACTTCCGGCGTGGCTGAGGGCACGGGAGTGGCCGAGTTCCTCCGTCGAGATCAGCCGGATCAGGAGGGAGAGATCCTGATCAAGGACCTGGTCTCAGCGGGTCAGCAGGCCGAGCCGGACGGGGCAGCACCGACCAGCGCGCCGGCGGCGGTGGTAGAGGAGGCCGACGCCGGCGTCATCGACGAGCTCGTGGGGGCCAGCGGTGCCGATGAGCGCTCGCAGGCGGAGCCAGAAGCCGCTGAGCCGGCGCCCGCACCGGTCGAACCCGAAGCGGACCGGGCCGTCATCGATGAGCTCATCGACGCGCCCGACAAGGAGGACGATCGCAGTGCGTAGGACCTGGGCCGTCGCGCGAACCATGATCGCCGAGGCCATCCGGATGAAGATCGCCCTCGTGCTGCTGATCATCTTGGTGGCCGTCATCCCCATGGGGCCCTTCATCTGGGAGGGGGATGGCACGCTCAAGGGCCGGGTCCAAACCTTCCTGACCTACAGCAACATCCTCGTTCTGGTGATGCTGAGCATCATGACCATCTTCGTGGCCTGCCAGTCGCTCAGCAAGGAGGTGACCGACCGGCAGATCTACACGATCGCGACCAAGCCTATTCCGCGATGGCAGTTCATCTTGGGCAAATGGCTGGGGCTGTGTTTGCTCAATGCGTTGCTGTTGGGCATCTGCAGTCTGGCGATCTACATGTTCACGATGTACATGTTCGGCATGGATGCTCGGCGCTTGGACAAGGCGGCGTTGCGTTGGGAGGTGCTGGTCGCGCGGCAGGGCATCATGCCCCCGGTCCCGGACTTCACCGACGTGGTCGAGGAGCGCTACGAGGCCCTCAAGAAGACGGGTGAACTGCCCGACGAGCGGCTGTCGCCCGAAGTCGCCAAGTCCATGAAGCGAGACCTGTATCGGTCGGCCCGCCAGCGCTGGCGCTCCGTGGAGCCCGGTGGCGTCAAGACGTGGGTGTTCGAGGGCATTCACCCCGATCCCGATTGTCAGTACATCCACATTCGCTACAAGATGCGGGCTTCACCCATGCCGCCGCGGATGCGCGTCGATTGTGTCTGGCTGGTCGGCGACCCCGCACGGACGGCCAATGCGCAGATTCCCCGAAGCGACTCGATCGACCAGTGGCACTACTTCCCGGTCACGAGCAACGCGGTCGGCAAGGACGGCCGGCTCAGGGTGACGTTCGTGAACCGCCACATTGCCGACCTGTACACGGCCGAACCCAGCCGTGAGTACAAGTCGACGGTGAGCTTCGAGGAACCCGACGGTCTGGAAGTGCTCTACGAGGTCACGTCGTTCGGGGGCAACTTCGTGCGGTCGTCGCTGCTCATGCTGATCTGGCTGATGCCCCTGTCGGCGCTGGGGCTGTTCGCCGGGTCGTTCCTGAGCTTCTCGGTCAGCGCGCTTCTGTGCAGTTCGGTGCTGGTGGCCTCGGCATTGCGCGACTTCGTTTGGGAAAGCCTCTTCTGGATCCAGTCGACCCCGAATCCGCAGCAGGACCCGCTGGACTACTTCAGCTGGATCTTCAAGCCCTTCATCCAGCTGATCATCAATGGCGTGCCCCACCTGGGCAAGTACAGCCCCATCGATCTGCTGGCCGACGGTCGGGTCATTGCGTGGGGCTCGGTGGCCGAGGCGTTCGGCATCATGGTGGTGGTCCAGGCGGGCATCTACCTGTTGCTGACGATGCTAATCTTCTCGAAACGAGAGTTGGCGCAGGTGACGGTGTGAGCGGATGAAGACCTCCCGGTTGATCCAAGTCGGTGCCGTGCTCGGCTCGATGCTCTTCGTCGCCGTGGCGAGCGTGTATCAGCCTGGCATCAACCAGGACCGCCAGGATTTGGAACTGGTCTTCAACGAGGACCTTCGCGAGAACCTCTCTCCGGACATCGCGTGGCGGACCGCCATGCTCGGGTCGTTCCGCGGGCTGCTGGTCAACATCCTTTGGATCCGGATCGAGCGGCTGAAGGAAGAGGGCAAGTATTTCGAGGCCAAGGGCCTGGCGGAGGAGATCTGCAAGCTCCAGCCGCGCTTCGCCCCGGTGTGGGTGTTCCACGCCTGGAACATGGCCTGGAACATCTCCGTGGCCACGCACACGCCGGAGGAACGGTGGAAGTGGGTCTACAACGGCGTACGCCTGGTCCGCGACAAAGGCGTGGTCTACAACCCCCGGAGCAACTGGCTGTATCGCCAGATCGCTTGGACGTACTTCAACAAGATGGGGGAGTGGACCGACGACATGCACCGCGCTTACAAGCGGTACTGGGCGATGCGGATGCAGCAGTTGCTCGGTCCCAGGATCTCCGACGCGACGACGGATCGCGTGATCGAAGCCTTCCGGCCCATCGCCGAGGCTCCCAAGACGGTCGAGGCGTTCGTCGCGGCCGACCCGGGCAATCGTGAGCTCGTGGACGGTCTGCGCAGGTTTGGTCTGCCTCTCGATGACGGCGTCGAGCTGAACGAATCGGCCGCGGAGGCCACCGGGCCGCTGGGCCTGGTGGACCGATTCTGGCGGTTGTACTGGATGGCCGTTGCGCAAGACGAGCCGTCCTTGGCCAATCTGCGTGTCGGGGCGCCCGATGCCCCGATCCCGGAGGTCGCTGCGCTCAGGGCGTTCCTGGATGGCATCGAGCCGGGGGAGCGACGCGAACGCCTGGTGGCGTTCGCTCAGGCGTTCATCCTTCGTAGGCGGTATCAGCTCGATCCGGAGCTGATGCTCGAGCTGATGGAGACGTACGGCCCGTTGGACTGGCGGTGCGTCGAGAGCCACGGGATCTACTGGGTCATCCTGGGGACGCGCAAGAGCCCCCGGTGGGAGATCGACGACGAGCTGGATCGGCTGAACACCGAGCGGATCCTGCTCTACGCGCTGCGCAACCTGTCGCGCCGCGGGTGGCTCGTTTTCGAGCCCAACTACGACAACGTCAACAACTCGTACTTTCATCAGGTGCCTGACCTGCGGTTCATCGACATCACGCACGAGATGTACATCGCGCTGGGCAAGCGGTACAACGCGACGCCGCACTGGCGGGCGGAGGGGGGGGGGCAGTACCTCGGGTCGGGTCATCAGTTCTTCCTGCACGAAGCGGTCCGCCAGCTCTATTTCAACGGGGACGAGGAGAAGGCGGCCTACTACTACAACTGGGTCCGCGACAACTTCCGCGACGACGACGGCAAGTCGATCAAGGAGATGTACATGAAGCCGCTGTGGGAGTTCGTCGTGGCCGAGACCCGCGGTCAGATCGACATCTTCCGCGGCACGAGCGACACCATCAACGGGCTGATGTTCCAGGCCTACTTCAAGCTCGCCACCGGGGAGGGGGAGGGGTTCACCAAGTGCGTCAACCAGGCCCGCAGGCTATGGGGTCAATACATGGAGGAGCGCAAGCACGACGAAAACCCCCGTCGACAGCTCCCCGACTTCCGCAGGATGGCCCGTGATCGCCTGATGGTCTTTCTCCGGCTGCCGTCGCAAGTGGCCGCTCGCGGGGCGCCGATGGTGGGCATGCTGAGCAAGGCCCGGCTGTGGCGGCGGCTGCCCCTGGAGTACAAGCAACCCGTTTGGGATCATGTTGCACCGGCGTTGGCCGAGATGTGCAAGCAGGCCAGGCCGCCCATCGATTTCGCCAGGGCCTTCCCCGAGCCGCCGGGCATGGATGCCTACCGAAAGGCCCACCCGTCCCGGCGGGATAGGCACCTGCCCAAGCCAACCGACCGGATGATCCCGGAGACTCAGCCTGCCGAGGGCGCGGCGTCTGCGTCCGGCCAAGAGTAAATAAAGTTAAGTCGACGGCAAGATCCCCTTGACATTATTCACTTCTCGTGGTACACTCCTGAGTAGAATTCAGTCCGACCACCATGGCTGAAGAACCGATCGGAAACGACTGTCCCTACTGCGGGTCGCCGATGACGGTCACCCGGATGACGTGCCACCGTTGTTCGGTGTCCGTCGAGGCGGCGTTCCCGATATCGCGCCTGGCCGATCTGCCGGTCGAGCACCAACGGTTCATCGAGATGTTCGTGCTGGCCAGCGGGAGCCTCAAGGAGATCGCGGCGCAGACGGGCGTGTCGTATCCGACGGTCCGGTCTCGGCTGGACAAGGTGATCGAGGCCCTGCGAAGCGAGATCGCCAAGACGGGCGAGATCCGGGGCAGCATCCTCGACGCCGTCGGGGCCGGGAAGATGACGGCCGAGGAGGCAGCACGACTGATCAAGGGCATCTAGGGTGACGACCCATGGATGTGGGTGAAGGTTCGCGAACCGATCCTATGGAGCAGGGCGCCTCCGGGCCCGACGCGCCGTCGGGCCCCGTCGATGAGGAGGCGCTGCTGGACGAGGCGATTCGTCAGGCCGATCAACGGTTGACGGCATCGCTCCAGAAGGACGAGCTGCGCCGCCGGCGGAGACGCTGGTGGGTGCTCGGAGGGTTTGCGATGACCATCACGATCGTAGGCGTTGTGTCCGCGATGTTGCTCTATGGCGCGGGGAAGGCCGTCACGCCGGCCGACGCCAGGAAGGCCGCGGGGCTGGCGAACCGCGGTTGGCAGCTGTACCTGTCCGAAGAGTTCGCCGAAGCGGCGGAGAAGCTCGAGGCCGCCGTCGAGCTGGATCCCGGAATCAGCAGGGCCTGGAACGGGCTGGGGTGGAGCTGGTTCAGGCTCGGCCAGTCCGAGGCCGCGGTCGAGGCGTTTGAGAAGTGCATCGCGCTGGAAGTCGATCACGCGGCCGCCAGAAACGGCCTGGGCCACATCTGCTTCAACCGCGGCCAGTATGATCAGGCGGAGTCCCACTGGATCCTGGTGGCCGACGAGGCTCCGGGGACCTGGGGGGGCCTGGCGAAGCTCTACCTGCTCCAGGGCAAGTTCGACCAGGCTGCGCGGTGGGCGGAGAAGCTCACCAAGGAGGTCCCGGACGACGAGTTTGCCAAGCGACTGCTGGCGGCCGCGAGGGCCAAGAGACTCGATCCCAAGCTCCGCAAGGAGATCGAGCCGTCCCGCGACGAAGCGGGCAAGGCGTCGACGTCGTTCCTGATCAAGGACGGGTTCGAGTCGGGCAAAGAGGTGCCCGAGGGGTGGGAGTCGGGCCTCAAAATCCCCGGCGTGTCCTACGTGTGGGCCAAGAAGACGGCGTTCGAGGGCAAGGCCAGCCTTTGCCTGAGGAAGACGGCCAAGCGCTACTTCCCGATCGGGCAGTGGTCGCGGAGCGTCCCGCACAACGGCGAGCCCGCGAAGCTCGAGGTGGCCGCCCAGGTGAAGGCCGAGCAGATGACGAAGGCGGTGATTGACGTTCAATTCATGGATGCGCGTCGCAGGATGCTCCGCCACGAATGGGCGGCCTACATCGGTGCGAAGAAGGCGAGCGACCCGCCGGTCGATCACGACTGGAAGAGGTACACCGCAAAGGTGGCCGTCCCCAAGGGAGCCGACGAGCTGGTGATCGCGCTGCAGATCTATGGCCCCGGCACGGTCTGGTTCGACAACGTGACCGCGAGGTATGTCGGAAAACGCGCGGGCCAGAAGGGGAAGAAGACCACACCATGAGCGCGTCGTGAGCGTCCCTGGGGACGCTTGTCGGCGCGGGACGCAATCGACGGATGCGACGGGCGTTCGGAAGGTGGTCTGAGGGGCATGCGTCACGAGCCCTGACCGTGGAGTGTCTGCGCTCGAAGCGGTGCCGAAAGGCCAGCGCCCGGATGCCAAGGAGCAGGAGCTCGATGGGGAGGAGACGATCCATGACAGCGCAGAGACGCGGGACATGCGTTGTGTTGTGTCTGATCACGGGGCTGGCGGTTCAGGGCGCCGTTGCGGCCGAGGTCTCGCGTGAGGCATGGGTCGCACGAATCAAGGGGTTGCGCCAGTACAAGGCAACTGCGTTTCGGGTCGGGCCCCAGCTGGCGCGGCTTGATCCGGATCTTGGCCTGGATATCGTCCGGACGGCTTGGCCGGCGCTGACCGACTACCAGACCAAGCGTGGACTGCTCTACGCCTTCTACCGAGAGAAGCATCCGCGCAAGCTTGCGATCCTCGAGCTGGGCCTGACGGATTCGGACCGGCGCGTCAGCGACTGGGCGTTGAAGTATCTCATGGACGCCTTCACGCAAGAACCGGCAACCCACCAAGCCTGGTGCGACCAGGTTGGCCAGGCCGCGCTGGATGCATACTGGCGTGCCAGAATCAAAGAGGCTGCCTCGAACGTTGACGCGGAGTTGCGCGGCCTTCTCGAGACTGTCAAGGCGGGCGGTGACTGGGCGCGCCGTCTCGACATGGCCAGAGAGGCCAAGAAGCTCACAGGGCACAATGATCCGCGGGTCATCCCGGTCCTCATCGGCGTCCTGGAGGCGGACAACTCCTACGAGACGATCTACGGCGTGGGTGAAGGCCTCGAGCACATCACCGGTGTGAAGCAGACGCGCTTCCACGATGGGGCCTGGTGGCGGCGGTGGTGGGGCAAGAACAAGTCGCGCTATCCCAAGGCCGTTCAGGCCACGCCCATCCCCGACCTGACCAAGACCGCCTCGGGCAAGGCGCACGTGCCGTTCCCGCAGGACGCCGACGGGCTTGATTTCCTGCTGAAGTATGTCGTACAGGAGATGGAGCAGTGCGCGAAGAAGCCAGAGGGCCATCGGCTGCGTCTCTCCGACGTCGCCAGACAGATCGCCGCACACAAGGACCCGCGGGCCATCCCCGTGCTCATCGGCGTGCTCGACGCCGACAACTCCTACGATACCGTTTACGGCGTCGGCTACTTCGCGCTGGGCAAGCTGACGGACGTGAAGTACAGCCCCTACCACGACGGGGCGTGGTGGCGGCGGTGGTGGGACCAGAACAAGTCACGGTTTCCCAAGGACGTGCAGAACATCCCCATCCCCGATCTGCCCAAGACAGAACACGGCAAGCGTCATCGGCCGTTTCCCGAAGACCTCGACACGCTCGATGGCAAGATGGCGTGGCTGATGAGACAGTTCAAGGACGGCGCGTTGGGGAAGGACATCTGGGATGTTGCCCGCGAGATCGCCGAATTCAAGGATCCGCGCGTTATCCCTGAGCTGATCGCCCTGATCGAGGCGGACAACAGCTACGACACGGTGTACGGCATCGGGTACTACGCTCTGTCGAGGCTGACGGGCGTGAAGTACGACAAGGGACATGATGGGGCGTGGTGGCGGGCCTGGTGGGAGGCGAACAAGTCGCGATACGCCCAGGACGTTCGCGCGCGGGCGATCCCGGACCAGCGATCGCTGATGGCAACCCGGCGCAAGCGCGCCGCGCAGCGGAAGCGTGAGGCGGCGCTCGCTGACGTTGCCGACGTGCCTGCGCAAGACCTGACCGTCGGCGACCAGGCCAGGATGAGGTACTTCCTGATCGGCGGGGGTAAGGGTGCCAAGCCGCCGAAGGCCGGCCACAGGCTGATCGTCGTCATGCCCGGCGGTAGCGGCAGTGCGGACTTCCATCCGTTCGTCCGACGGCTGTACAAGCACGCCATGAACCGCGAGTTCCTCGTCGCCCAGCCGGTGGCGGTCAAGTGGCATCGCTCCCAGCAGATCGTCTGGCCGACGCGGGTCAATCCGACGCGCAGACAGCGGTTCGCCACCGAGGACTTCGTCGAGGCCGTCATCAAAGACGTCAAGAAGCGCTACCCGATCGACCCGCGCTGTATCTTCACACTGACCTGGTCGTCGAGTGGCCCGGCGGCGTACGCAATCTCGCTGCAGGAGAAGACCGCGGTGAGAGGATCCTACATCGCGATGTCGGTCTATCGTCGGAAGTGGATGCCGCCGTTGAAGGCGGCCAGGGGACACATCTACTTGCTGGACCACTCGCCCCAGGACACGATCTGCCCCTTCAGTCACGCCAAGCAAGCGGAAGCGGAGCTGACCGGGGCGGGCGCCGCCGTCCGTTTGGTGACCTATGAAGGGGGGCACGGCTGGCGCGGCGACACCTACGTCCGTGTCCGCGACGGGTTGGGCTGGATGGTGAAGGAGGCAACGCGTCAGTAGCGCGACGTAGATTCGTGGGCTGGGCTTTCGGGGTTCATGCCTCGATTGGGTATCGTCCGTACCTCAGCCCCGCCTCGACGAGGGCCCTGTAGTTGTTGATGACGACCTGGTCGACGCTGGCCGATTGCCACGGGCTCGACGTCGGACACAGCACGAACCCGCCGCCCGGCCCGGCTTCGCGGATGGCCGTGCGGACCAGTTCCTCAATCCGCTCGGGTCGGACGCGGTACAGGTCGCCCTGCTGGATGTTGCCCTCCAACGCCATCTTGTCCCCGACGCGAGCCTTGGCCTGGGCCAGCGTGACGTCGCCCATGGGGGGCGGCTCGATCGGGTTCAGCGCGTCACACCCCATCTCGACGAATATCTCCAGCACCGGCCCCATCTTGCCGTGGCAGTGTACCCAGCAGACTCCCCCCGCGTCGTGGATCAGGTCGATCAGCCGTCGGTCGTACGCGACGACGAACTCGCGGAAGTCCTGCGGCGATTGCAGCGGCGGGATGCACAGCTCCGGCCCGACGTAGCCGAACAGCGGGCCCACGCCCGCGGCGAGCTGTTGCTTGAGGAAATCCCGCGTTCGGACGTAGGTCGTCTCGATCAATTCCCGGACAAGCTCACGCTCCTCCACGGTCCAGAGCGCGAACAGCTCCGACCCGATCAGCGCGTTGATGTGGTACATCGGTTCGGGGCCGAGCGGGCACATCACCACGCCGCGATCCCCCATCGCGGCATCGGCGTCCGGGAAGCCCGAGCAGTCGATCCTCGGCGGCACGTAGGGAATCGACAGGTACTTCTTGGCGTCCTCGATGGACGAGATGAGGTACTCCTTCTGATAACCGGGCACGCCCGGCGTCAGTGGTTGGTAGAAGACCGATCGCATCTCGCCCGCCGGCGTCTTGACGATGGTGATCACCTCCTTGTGATCCTCGATCTCGCTGGGGCGTTCGGCGTGGTCGACGGTGACCTCCTCGCTCGCCGTGCCGAACGTGCCCGCATTCTTCGGGCCCCAGTCGCCGACGAGGTCTGTGCGCTCCGACAGGTCGCAGATCGGCTGGTAGCTCGGGTGGGGCGGTTTGGTGTCGGGCTGGACGCCCCAGATCCGAATCGGCACGCGATCCGGTTGACCGTTGCGGTAGGCCGTCATCAGCCGCTCTCGAGACGTCATCTCCGCCATCGCATTCGCTCCGATGCGCTCGCGTTTCCGATTCAAGTCGGCGGAGACGCATTCTAGGAGAACCTGTGCGCTTCGGGAACCCGCTGTTGCGCACGCCGGCGTTCTGCTAGGATAGATAATGCCAGCGTGTCACGCCGGCGGACCGGCATGCCGTGGAGGACCTCCGAGACGTCCGTAGACAGCGTTCAAATCGACCTTCCCAACCAAAGCGGGGGAGTTGCGCTACAGCGACCGGCCATCTACCTTCGGCCGCGCATTGGCCCGACGGCAGTCAAAGTGGTCGGTATCTGTCTGGGCGTGTGGATCGTGCTGCTCCTCTTCGGCGAGTTGCTGTCTCCGGTGATCCCGATGCGTCACCCATTCTTGGTGGCGCTCCTGTTGGTGGGCGGGCCATTCGCCGCTTGGCTGGTCTTCGTGCAGGGACGGTGCGGGATTCGGGTAGACGACGCCGGGTTGTTCGACTTGACGACCCGGGTGGCTGTCCGCTGGAACGAGATTGCCGAGATCCAGCTCCTGGCCGAGAACCTGGCGCTTGGCCCGAAGCACGCCGGCCTACGCTTCGTACAACTCAAGGCCGCGGATGGTCGGGCCATCCGGTTCGCCGACCTCTCGCTCCTCGGTCGGCGTCGCGTCCTGACGAGGGCGGGGGGCGTTCAGGACATTCCCCAGAGCGGCCTGTTGCTGGGCCTCATCGCCGACCATACCCGGACCACCGCGCTGTTCCCGCGGCAGTGGCTCGACCTGCCCGAGGCCAGACCGATCAGCGAAGCGCCCCTCCTGATTCCCGTCGACCAGCCGGACGGTGTCGCCTCGCACCCGCCTGGCTCGCCTGTGACGGCGGATGCGACCGCGCCGGGGCGCTCGTCGGCGACGACGGGCGAGCGGGGCGCGAAGCTCGCTCAGCGATGGCCCATCGGCGCGCTGGCGCTCAAGCTGTTGGGCAACTTCTGGAAGTTCATCGGCGTCGGCCTGAAGACCATCAAGGCTGGCCCGGCGGCCGTCTCGTTCGGGGCGATGGCCGTCATCCTCTCGCCTGAGTTCGCGGCGCTCCTCCTGCTGATGATCGGGTTCCACGAGTGCGGCCACGTCTACGCGATGTGGCGGTGCGGCGTGCCGGTCAAGGGCATCTACTTCATTCCGTTCCTGGGCGGAGCAGCCGTCAGCCAGGGCCTGGCCAAGACGCGCTGGGCGAATGCCTTCATCGAGATCAACGGCCCGATCTACGGGACGGTGCTCGCGTTGCTCTTCTTGGCTGCCTTCTACCTGACCGGTCAGCAGTATGCCCTCCTCGCTGCAGTCGCCGGGTGGGGAGCGCTCATCAACCTGTTCAACCTCCTGCCGATCATGCCGCTCGATGGCGGTCGGATGCTCGGCGAGATCAGTCACTCGCTTCATCGGGCGGCAGGGCGGTACGCGGTGCTCGGTTCGCTGATCCTGGGAGGGGTGGTGGCCTACCTATCGGGGCTGGAGCTGCTGTGGATCATGGTGGTGGTGGGGACGTTGGAGTTCGGGCGCCAATTGACGGCCGCTACGCAGAAGGCCCTGATGGACCGACTCGGCGATCGCCGCGCGCTGAGCTTCGAGGTCGACGAGCATTTCAGTGCGATGGCCCGCCCGTTGACCCAGCCGCCGACGGAGAAGCGCCGCAGGCAATCCCGTGCCCACTTCGACATGCTGTTGACCGAGGCCCAGATGGTCCCGATGAAGGGCTGGCAGACGGCCGTCGTCGCCGGCGGTTACCTGTCGCTGGCCGCGCTGTTGGTCTTGGTCTTGCTGCAGGTCAGCCACATCCCCGGCGCCGACAAGGCCATCGCATTCCTGAAATAGGCGCCCACAGTCGTCGCCCCTCGCCTTGGTCAAGGATAAGTCCGTCGCCGAACACGATTCCCGCAGGACCAGGCGATCCAGGCCGTCTGGGCCTCTGTTGACAGTCCGTTGTCTCCGAAAGAGCTGCCCCACCTTGTCGGCAGAGGGCGGCGTCTGGTCCACCGCTCAACGCCCCCAGGACCCAGAAAAACACCGAAAGCGCTGTCAGAATCGCGTCCAAGGGCGGAATGGACCTCTTGGCGGGGATGATTGCGCACGCGGCGCAGGCCACGCGACACGGGCGATGAGGGTGGTCCTTGCGCTCCGCTAGGGGGCGACCGGGCTGCGCCTTGGCTCGCATCTGGCAAGCGAACAGAGGGTTCGGATTCGGATTATCGTGAGAATTCAAGCTGATGGCCACCAGAGGATTGGAGGAGCTGGAAATGACGCTCAAACATCGTTCAGTCGGCGCCGGTCTGGGGGTTGCATTGGTGTTCGGCCTGATCGCGTCGGAGGTGACGGCGGATGAGGAGACCCTCCCCGGATATGTGATCATCACCACGGACGCAATCGCGGACAACGAAACCGTCAATCTGACGGACTTCGAGGAGCACAAGAGGGGGAGAGGCTTTGCCGTCTACCGGGTCACCGAGGACGACTTCGGGGGTGGGTTGGGGGATACGGCGGCCGAGAACATCCGGGACTGGCTGCAATCGAACCATGAGACGCTGGACATCGAGTACGTCCTGCTGGTTGGAAACCCGGACGTAAACAACGTCGAGCCGAACGACAGCATCCCGATGAAGCACTTGATCGGAAATACGCCGTCAGACATGTACTACGGTGACCTGACGGGCAACTGGGACCTCGACGAGGATGGTCTCTACGGCGTGTGGCCGAATGATTTCGGTCCAGGGGGCGTCAACCTCGCCCCAGACGTCTTCGTGGGTCGCATTCCCTGCTACATGAGCGAGCCAAACTGGGCGGATGACCTGGCCGGGATTCTTACCAAGATCATCGCGTACCAGAGCGAAGACGACCCCAATGCACTGGCGTGGCGCAAGAAGGTCTTGCTGGCCATCAAGCAGGTGTCGGACCAGTCATACATGCTTGGTGAAGAGATCAGAGACGATCTGCTGGTGCCCGAGGGCTGGTCGTATCTTCGAGTGTACGATGAGGAGTTTGGCCTGGATCCCGCGCCGAACACGCCGTGCAATCCGAACACGGTGACGGCGGCTTGGGTCGATGAGAGGCCTGGGCTTGTGGTGTGGTTGGCCCACGGCACGGCGACGTGGTCGGAGGCGATGACGGCGGAGAAGATCCCGGAGCTTGACGACGACTACCCGGCCTTCACGCTCCAACAGTCCTGTTCTACGGGCTGCTCTTGGATCCCGGACAATCTGGCGTATGCACTGCTGAAGCATGGGGCGATTGCCACGGTGGCGCCGGTCTATCCTGGCGGCGGGCCGAAGTCGCGGAGGCACTGGCGGGGCTACGAGTACGCGGCGCGGCTCTGCATCGCGGGGGTGTCGTGTGGGCAGGCGTTCTTCGAATGGCGGCAGTTTGATGAGCCGACGACGGAAAGCGAGTGGTTCGGTCACATCATCTTCAACCTCTACGGAGATCCGGAGACGTATCTCCTTCCCCCGCCGGTGGGCGACCCGAACACGCCGGTGCAGAACGCCACGCAAGACGAGTGGTACGCTGCGATTCAACCGGCGATCGATGATGCGAACGACGGGGACGTGATCGTCCTAAGCCCGGGGACGTATACGGGCCAGGACAATCGGGACATCGACTACGGCGGCAAGGCGATCGTCGTGCGCGGGAGTAACCCCTACAACCCGGACGTGGTGGCGGCGACGATTATCGACCCGAATGCTGAAGGACGGGGATTCTCCTTCACCAACCGCGAAGGTCTCGACTCGTACATCAACGGAGTGACCATCACCAACGGCTACGCGGACATGGGAGGGGGGATCTTCTGTGGTCACGCCAAACCGACGATCAGGAACTGCGTGATCACCGGGAACGAGGCGAGCACGTACGGGGGAGGCATCAGCTGCTGGTCAATCAGTTCACCGACGATCGAGGATTGCGCGATTGAAGAGAACTCGGCGCCGGAGGCGGGCGGCATCCTGTGCGGAGGATGGAGCTCGCCGACGATGAACAGGTGTACGATCACCGACAATGAGGCGACGGGGACGGGGGCTACGGGCCGGTGCGGCGGCATCGCCTGCTACGGATGCAGTGACCCGAATATCAGCCAGTGCATTATCAGTGGGAACACGGCCGGGCTGCACGCGGGCGGCATCGGCTGCACCATATCCTGCGCCCCGTCGATCACGAGTTGCATGATCACCGACAACACGGCAGGCTCGGATGGCGGCGGGGTCTACATTCACGATCAGAGCCTGCCGACGATCATCAACTGCACCGTAGCGGGGAACTCGGCCGGGGGCTATGGCGGCGGGATCTGCTGTGAGGACTCGAGCCCGCCGACGATCGTCAACACCATCTTCTGGAGCGACACGGTCGTTGATCCGAACAACGGTCCGGAGATTGCGGTCTTCGGGAGTTCGGAGCTTGAGTTGCTGTACTGTGACGTGGCGGGCGGGGCGACAGATGCGTACGTCGAGGAACCGAACAGCACGTTGATCTGGGACCCCGAGTACAACCTGACCGCCAATCCACGCTTCGTTGATGCGCAGGCAGGCGACTACCATCTGAAGAGCAACAGTCCCTGCATCGGTGCGGGCGATCCGAGCCGGGACTACAGCTGGCAGAAGGACGTAGACTTCGAGCAGAGGTCCCTGGACGGGGTGGACATTGGCGCCGACGAGTCGATGGGCCAATGCGGTAGCGGCGCCGGGCTTCCGCTTCTGGCGCTTGCGCTGGGAGGGATGCGCATGGTCTGGCGGAGGCGGAAACCCTAGGCATCGAATCTGGAGCCAGCTGGCGGATCGGTGAGGCCGTCGGACTGGCAGATCGAGGTCGGGCGAGGGATCGTTGATCGCTTGACGGTGGGAATCCGGTGGTTTCGTTAGCGGTGGGAGCGCCGCGTGCGCCCCCACCGCACGTTTGATCTGCGACGCGAGGGCTTGCTGTCGCCATCGGCGACACTGAGAAGGAGAGGGCCATGTGCGAGCATCGGTGTCTTCGAAGCGTGGTTGGGTTGGTCATCGCCGGCCTGTGGGTCTCTCAAGAGGCCTGGGCCGACCCAGGCGAGATAAGGGTGCCGTTGGGGCTTCCGCCCGTTGAGATCGCAGTCGGTGCCGATGGCGCTGCGGTCTTCGACTGCGCGGACGTGCAGTGGCTGAGTCTCCCGGGACAGCCGGACATTCCATGGAAGGTGACGACCGTGCTGTTGCCGCCCGGCGCGGCGCTGGAGACGGTGACGGCGCATTTGGAGGATGCACAGTTCCAGACCGTCCCAGGGAAATGGATGGTTCGACCGGCGCCCGCTCCGGTGAGACGGGGGCTCGACGGCGAAGAGGTGGTGTATTGGCCCAAAGGCGAGACGATCGTGGATGGGCACGACGCGGACGTTTACGGGCACGACGCGCTCTGGCCGCAAGAAGCAGTGCGCGTGCTTCGAACGAGCCGCTTGCGGGGGTGGCGTCTTGCGCAGGTGGGAATCCCGCTGGTGAGGGCCAATCCGGTCACCGGGGCGTTGGAGCGTTTGGGCCTCGGCCAGGTGGTGGTCACCTACCAGGAGGGGGCCGCCGTGGCGGCGCAGGCCGTGGATATCCGCGGTGAGTCGCGGGTCCGCCGGACCGTGGTGAACTTCAACCAACAGAAGGCGGCCTACACCCGTGCGGTGGCCGCTGGGGGGTTGGAGGCGATGGAACAGGGCGATGATCCCCCACGATACGTGATCATCACGACGGAGAACATCGTGGCGGGGTCTGACAAGCTGGACGATTTCGAGGCGCACAAGGAGGACCGGGGGTTTACCGTTCAGGTCAAGACGGCGGACCCGACCGACCCGAACTGGTATGACCCGAACTTGGCCCCGGAGACCATTCGGATTTGGCTGCAGGACAACTACGTCAGCCTCAACATCGAGTACGTCCTGCTGATTGGCAATCCGGACCCGACCAACGGCGAGCCAAACGACGCCATCCCGATGAAGTGGGCAATGGATAAGGGCGCAACCGACACCTATTACGCGGAGCTGACAGGTGACTGGGATGTTGACCCCAACGTGGAGGACCCCAGCGTGATGGACACGGCGGCTGAGGTGCTGGTGGGGCGGATCCCGTGCTACACGGGGGTGGCCGGTTGGCAGGACGATCTGGACGGCATCCTGCAGGCGCTCATCGACTATCAGAGCGAGGACGACCCCAATCAGATCGCCTGGCGACGCAATGTCCTGCTGCCAATGCATCACTACGACGGGGACAACCCGACGAACTACCACTTCGGGGAGGAGATCAAGGATAAGATCCTGATCCCGGAGGGGTGGTCCTATCACCGAGTGTATGACGACGACTTCGGCCTCGATCCAGAGCCGGAGACGATGCCGTGCACGTACGGCAATGTAACCGGTGTGTGGAAGACGTCGCCTTACTACGGACTGGTCGTCTGGGCTGCGCACGGTTGGCCCACATACGCGGGGCAGGTGATGGACCTGGCGCACGTTCCCGAGCTCGACGCCAACTACCCATCCTTCACCTATCAGGCCTCGTGCTTCACTGCGTGCCCGGTGGAGCCCAACAACCTGACGTACGCGCTGCTGAAGAACGGCGCCATCTGCGCCGTTGGGGCCACCGTTCCCTCCATCATCTTCCCAGGGCCGCAGGAGGGGACCAGGGCTACCTGTGGCATCGGTTATCACTACACAGCGGGGCTCGTCGTCGGCGGGCTCACCAGCGGCGAGGCCCTCTTCGAGGCGAGGCAGATTCTCGTGCCGACCATGTGGGCGGATCTGTACAACTATGCGATCTTCAACATCTACGGCGATCCTGACACGCGGATCCTGCCGCCTCTAGAAGGCGATCCGAACTACCTGGTCCACAACATCACCCAGGACGTGCAGTACGGCGACCTCCAGAGCGCCATCAACGATGCCAACGAGTCGGACGTGATCGTCCTGAGCCCGGGCGTTTACGACGACCCGAACGACCGAGAGATTGACTTCGGCGGCAAGGCGATCACGCTGCGGAGCACCGATCCGTACAATCCCGATGTCGTGGCGGCGACGATCATCGACCCCAACGGTGCCGGTCGAGCGTTTCACTTCCACAGCGACGAGGCGCCCAACAGCATCGTGAGCGGGCTGACGATCCGGAACGGGTGCGCTGACTACGGCGGGGCCATCTACTGCGAGCAGAGCAGCAGCCCGACGATCCAGTACTGTGTCATCGAAAACAACGAGGCCACTGCGTACGGCGGCGGGATCCTCTGCATCGGGGCCAGCAACGCTCAGATCTTGTTCTGTACCATCGCCGACAACACTGCGCCGTCGGGCGGTGGGATCGTGTGCGCGATGGCCATGCCGACGATCCAGGACTGTGTCATCCAGAACAACGACTCCACACAGGCGGTCCTGGGTTTCGGCGGCGGCATCATCTGCTACGCGTTGGCGAACCCCCTGATCAACCGGTGCTATATCACGGAGAACACGGCGGCGTTTGACGCAGGCGGCATCCTGTGCTGGACCCTGAGCAGCCCAACGATCATTGACTGTATGATCACGGACAACGAGGCGGACAGACGTGCAGGCGGGATCTACCTTCTGGAGGGCTGCAGCCCGACGATCGTGAACTGCACGATCGCCGGGAACGACGCCTCGGATATGGGCGGGGGCATCCTCTGCAGTGACAGCAGCCCGCCGGCGATCGTCAACTGCATCTTCTGGGGCGACACGGCGACGACGGGCAACGAGATTGCCCTGCGAAACGAATCGACCTTGGAGTTCCTGTACTGCGATGTCGAGGGGGACGCCAACGATGCATACGTCGAGCCGAACAGCACGTTGATCTGGGATCCCAACTTCAACCTGAACCAAGACCCGTGCTTTGCTGACGACGCCAATGGGGACTATCACTTGACCGCGGGCTCCCCATGTGCCGAGTCGGGTGATCCCAACATCACCCTCGAGACGCTGGAGTTCTGGGCCTACCTCGACATTGACAGAGAAGGGCGGATCGTTGGCGATCAGATCGACAGGGGCGCCGACGAATGCTCGGCCTACCACAGGTTCTCCTGCGGCTCCGGCTCGTCAATCCTGTTGCCGCTGATGGGGCTTTGGGGAATCTGGTTCGTCCGGCGGCGAAGACAATGACACGCGCGCACGGCCGCCCCGTTTCTGACGCGTTGTCGGGACGGGGCGGCCCAAGCATTCATCACAGCTCCGATCGCTCCACGATGTACATCCAATGCATCAGATGACGGGTAAGGGAGTCATCTGCCCGAATTGCGTGGTTGGGGCTCCGAATCGCCCCTTGCGCTGCCGTCAGGGCGGGTTCTGAGCCCCACCTGTGCGGCTCGGGCTAGAACTCAACGGCCGGGGAAGAGCGAGAAAAGGATGAGTTTAGGGTCCCGCGAATTACTAGAATAACCCATTGTCAGCACTTATCGGACTACGTATAATTCCCTTCACACGGTGGAGCGCGGGGCTAGTGTGGATCGCCGGAAGAGGGAAGCTGGGGCGAGGCGCTGCGCGGAGACGCCAAACCGGTGATCCGGTCCGAGGAGAGTAGGTCACAATGGGCGACCGGGCTGACAGTGGCGCTGAAGTCGGCCTTCTGCGCCCTCAGTTCCCGTCGAGAGGCGGAAGATGCTGTCAGACTCCCCGCCGCCCCGAGGGCAGGACCACGAGAAGCACCAGCTTGCGCATGGGTCGCGGCAGAGGCCCGGTGACTCCTGCCGTGAGTGATTCTCGACGCGAAGGCCGGGCGCCACATCCTTTTCTTAGGTGAGTCAAGTCTTGGAATCTTACGAAACGTATTGAACGATGAACGGGTTCGCCATCTGGCTACGTGTAAGTATTTTTTGAGACGTGAGTAAGTGGAGGAGACATTGGCGGGTACGGGTCGCCGGAGGGCGGACATTGGCGCCAACGAGTCCATGGGGCAATGCGGGAGTGGCGCATCGCTGGTGGTTGTGACGCTTGCGGCGGGAGGGATGTGCGTATTCCGACGGCGACGCAGCCCCGAGACACCGCATTCGGGGCGACCGCTGGATCGGTGAAGTGGTCGGAGGGGCCGATCGGGGTCGGGCGAAGGCTTGGCGATCGCCCGACCATGGGAACAGGGCAGTACCGTAGCAGGTGGGTGTGTGTGGCGCACGCCCACCACACGTCCAACCAGGGGCGCGCAGCTTCGCGGTCGCTGGATCCGAAAGCGAGGGAGTCATGTGTAAGCAGCGGTGTTGTCGAGGTGTGGTTGTGGCTGCCATGGTGGGCTTGTGTCTGTGCCAGGCCACCTGGGCAGACCCGGGGTATGTGATCATCACCACGAGTACGATCGCGGACAGTGAGACGGTCAATCTGGAGGACTTCGCGGAGTACAAAGAGACGAGGGGCTTCACCGTCTCCGTGATCACGGAGGCCAACTTCGGCGGTGGCGTGGGGGATACGGCGGTGGAAAACATCCGAGACTGGCTGAAGTCGAACTACGAGACGCTGGACATCGAGTACGTTCTGCTGATCGGCAACCCGGATCCAAACAACCCCGACCCGAACGACAGCGTGCCGATGAAGATGATCGGCGGGGAGGTCACGCCGACGGACACCTACTATGCCGACCTCACGGGCGACTGGGACATCGACGACGATGATTTGTACGGCGTGTGGCCGAACGATTTTGCGGAAGGCGGCGTCAACCTCGACTGGGACGTCTTCGTGGGTCGCATTCCCTGTTACGTGAGCGAGCCGAACTGGGAGAACGACGTGGCTGGGATCCTGACCAAGATCATCGCGTACCAGAGCGTGACCGACCCCAATGAGCTGGCGTGGCGAAAGAAGGTCCTGCTGGCCATAAAGCAGCTGTCGGATGAGACATACTTGCGTGGCGAGGAGATCAAGGACGATCTGCTCGAGCCCGAGGGCTGGCCGTACCTTCGGCTGTACGAAGAGGAGTTCGGGCTGGATCCGGCGCCAAACACCCCGTGCAACCCGAACACGGTGACGGCGGCGTGGGTTGCTGAGAAGCCCGGGCTTGTGATCTGGATGGCGCATGGCACGCCAACGGCGTGTGAGGTCATGACGCCGGAGAAGATTCCCGAGCTCGACGATGACTACCCGGCCTTTACGCTTCAGCAGTCGTGCTCTACGGGCCACCCGGCGTCGCCGAACAACCTGGCGTATGAACTGCTGAAGCACGGCGCCATCGCCACGGTGGCTGCGGCGATTCCTGGGGGGGGACCGAAGTCACGGAGGCACTGGCGCGGCTATGAGTACGCGGCGCGGCTCTGCATCTCAGGGGTGTCGTGCGGACAGGCGTTCTGGGAATGGAAGGAGTTCGACGTGCCGACGACCGTAAACGAGTGGATCGGCCACGTCATTTTCAACCTCTACGGGGATCCAGAGACGTATCTCTTCCCACCCCCCGAGGTCGACCCGAACACGCCCGTACACAACCTCACGCAAGACGAATGGTACGCAACGATTCAACCGGCGGTCGACGACGCAAACGAGGGGGACGTGATCGTGCTGAGCCCGGGGACGTACACGGGCGAGAACAATCGGGACATCGACTTCGACGGCAAGGCGATCGTCGTTCGCGGTAGCCACCCATACAACCCGGACGTCGTGGCGGCGACGGTTGTGGATCCGAACGGCGCGGGGCGTGGATTCGTCTTCGATAGCAATGAGGATGCCAACTCCTACCTGAACGGCTTGACGATCACCAACGGCTACGCGGACATGGGAGCAGGGATCCACTGCGGCCACGCCAGCCCGACGATCAGGTACTGCGTGGTCGCCGGGAACGAGGCGAGCTCGTACGGCGGAGGCATTAGCTGTTGGTCGATCAGCTCGCCGACGATCGAGGACTCTGTGATCAAGGAGAACGCTGCGCCGGAGGCGGGTGGGATCCTGTGCGGGGGGTGGAGCTCGCCCACGATCAGGAGGTCTACCATCACCGACAATGAAGCGACGGCGACCGGTGCTATTGGCAGATGCGGTGGCATCGCCTGCTACGGATACTGCGCCCCGGCGATCAGCCTGTGCGTCATTAGCGGGAACACGGCTGGCCTGCACGCTGGCGGCATTGGGTGCACCATATCTTCCTATCCGACGATCACCAGCTGCATGATCACCGATAACACGGCAGGCTCGAATGGCGGTGGGATCCACATCCACGACCAGAGCCTCCCGACGATCACTAACTGCACGGTAGCGGGGAACTCGGCGGGGGACTACGGGGGCGGGATCTGCTGTGAAGACTCGAGCCCGCCGACGATCATCAACACCATCTGCTGGAGCGACACGGTGGTCGACCCGAACAACGGTCCGGAGATTGCGGTGTTGGGGAGTTCCGAGCTGGAGTTGCTGTACTGCGACGTGGAGGGCGGGGCGACGGATGCGTACGTCGAAGAGCCGAACAGCACGTTGATCTGGGATCCAAACTACAACCTGACCGCTGACCCGCTCTTCCTTGATGAGGCGTCCGGAGAGTATCACCTGACGGACAATTCGCCTTGCGTGAACGCCGGCGATCCGAACGGGGACTACGCCTTGCAGCAGGACGTCGATTTCGAGAGCAGGTATTTCGGGGGGCGGGTGGACATCGGCGCTGACGAGTCGATGGGCCAATGCGGGGGCAGCGCGGCGCTGGTGGTTGTGATGCTTGCGGCGGGAGGAATGTGCGTGGTCCGGCGACGACGCAGCTCGGAGACACGGGATTCGGGGCGGTTGCTGGACCGGTAGGGCTGTTACTGGGGCAGATCGGGGTCGGGCGAAGGCCTGGCGATCACTCGATCATGGGAACAGGGCTGTTTCTCTGCGGTGGGAACGTCTCCTGTGCCCCCACCGCACGTTTGGTCAGCGGCGCGAGAGGTCTTCGTCGCTGATACTGAGGAGAGGGTCATGTGCGAGCATTGGTGTTTCCGAAGTGTGATTGTGGCGGTCATGGTCGGTCTGTGTGTCTCTCAGGCGGCGCGGGCTGAGGAGGGCGAGATAGCGCTGCCGTTGGGGCTTCCGCCGGTTGAGATTGCGGTCGGCGAAGACGGCTCGGCGGCCTTCGACTGCTCCGGGGTGCAATGGCTGAGTCTCCCCGGGCAGCCAGCCATCCCATGGAAGGTGACGACGGTGCTGTTGCCGCCCGGCGCGGTGCCGGAAACGGTGACGGTCCGGACGGAGGCCGTTCAGCTCATGGAGATGCCAGGAACGTGGGCGGTTCGACCGACGCCCCCTCGCGTGAGGAAAGGCGCGGACGGCCAAGAGGAGGTCCACTGGCCCAGGGGCAAGACGATCGTAGACAGGCGGGATACGGCGGTGTACGGGCGTGATGCGTTTTGGCCGGTGGAGACGGCGCGCGTGCTGCGAAGGAGTCGGCTGCGGGGATGGCAATTGGCGCAGGTGGGGATACCGCTGGTGCGGATCAATCCGGTCAGCGGGACGATGCAGCGCCTGGGGCTTGGCCAGGTGGTGGTGAGCTACGAGGTGGGAGGCGTTCAAGCGGCACACGCTGGAGATCTGCGTGGTGCATCGCGAGTCCGTCGGCTGGCGGCGAACTACCACCAGCAGAAAGCGGCCTACGCTCGTGCGGCGGCCGCTGGCGGGCTGGATGCGGCGGAGCAGGGGGATGATCCCCCCCGCTACGTGATCATCACGACGGAGAACATCGCGGCGGAGTCTGAGACGCTGGACGATTTCGAGACGCACAAGGCGGGTCGGGGGTTCACGGTTCAGGTCAAGACGGCCGACCCGAACGACCCGAACTGGTATGACCCGAACCTGGCTCCGGAGACGATTCGGGGTTGGCTGCAGGACAACTATGTGAGTCTCAACATCGAGTATGTGCTACTGATCGGCAATCCGGATCCGACCAACGGTGAGCCGAACGATGCGATCCCGATGAAGGCTGTGGGAGGCGGCATCCCGACGGATACCTACTACGCGGAGTTGACGGGTGACTGGGATGTTGACCCGAACGTGGATGACCCCAGCGTGTTCGACACATCGGCCGAGGTGCTGGTGGGCCGGATCCCCTGTTACACGGAGGTCGAAGGTTGGCAGGACGATCTGGACGGCATCCTGCAGGCGCTGATCGACTACCAGAGCGAGGATGACCCGAACGCGATGGCGTGGCGACGGAACGTTCTGCTGGCAGGCAACCCCCTGGATGAGACAAACCAGGGGTACGAGGGAACCGAGGAGATCAAGGACAAGCTTCTGGTGCCGGAGGGGTGGGCCTATCACCGGGTGTATGACGACGACTACGGCCTGGATCCACAGCCGGAGACGACGCCGTGTACGTACGACAATGTGACCGACGTGTGGAAGGCCCCGCCCTACTACGGTTTGGTGGCCTGGGCCACCCACGGGTTTCCAACCAAGGCGTGCGACATCATGGACCTGGCACACGTTCCCGAGCTCGATGCCAATTACCCCTCCCTCACGTTTCAGGGCTCCTGCAACACTGCCTGGCCGGAGGAGCCCAACAACCTGACCTTTGCGCTGCTCAAGAACGGCGCCATCTGCGCGATCGGGGCGACGCGCCCCTCGACCGGCTTCTACGGACAGGTGGAGCGTACCCGGCACACCGGAGGGTTAGAGTTCGGGTATGTGGCGGGCGTTGTCGTCGCTGGACTCACCAGCGGGGAGGCGCTGTTTGAGGTCAAGCAGGTACAGGTGCCGACGATGTGGGTGGATCTATACAACTATGCGATATTCAATATCTACGGCGATCCGGACACCAGGCTCTTCCCGCCCATGGCGAGCGATCCCAACTACCTGGTCCACAACATCACCCAGGACGTGCAGTACGGCGACATCCAGAGCGCCATCGACGATGCCAACGACGCGGACGTGATCGTGCTGAGCCCGGGCGTCTACGATGACCCGAACGATCGGGAGATCGACTTCGGCGGCAAGGCGATCACGCTGCGGAGCATCGATCCCTACGATCCCAACATCGTAGCGGCGACGATCATCGATCCGAACGGCGCCGGGCGGGCCTTCCACTTCCACAGCGATGAGGAGCCCAACAGCATCGTGAGCGGGCTGACGATCCGGAACGGGTACGCGGAGTATGGCGCGGGGATCTACTGCGAGCAGAGCAGCAGCCCGACGATCCAACACTGTGTCATCGAGGACAGCGAGGCCACCGCGTACGGCGGGGGCATCCTTTGCATCGGCGGCAGCAACGCCCAGATCTTGTTCTGTACCATTGCCGGCAACGAGGCCCCGTCTGGGGGCGGGATCGTGTGCGCCATGGCGGTTCCGAGGATCGAGGACTGCGTCATCCAGAGCAACCACTCCACACAGTGGTTCCTGGGCTGGGGCGGCGGCATCGTTTGCTATGGTTTGGCGAGCCCACTGATCCACAGGTGCTACATCACGGACAATACGTCGGTGCTCGACGCCGCCGGCATCCTGTGCTGGAAGGTCTGCAACCCGACGATTGCCAATTGCATGATCACCGACAATGAGGCGGGCCGGCACGGCGGTGGGATCTACGTCTGGGAGAACTGTAATCCGACGATCATCAACTGCACGATCGCGGGCAACGAGGCGGGTGGCACCGGCGGGGGCATCCTTTGCAACGACAGCAGCCCGCCGGCGATCGTCAACTCGATCCTCTGGGGCGACACGGCGGACACCGGAGACGAGATCGCCTTGGTCGAGGAGTCCGCGTTGGAGTTCCTCTACTGCGACGTGGAGGGCGACGCCAACAATGCGTACGTCGAGCCGAACAGCACGTTGATCTGGGATCCCAACTTCAACATCAACCAGGACCCGTGCTTTGCCGACGCCGCCAGCGGGGACTATCACTTGACGTACGGTTCCCCCTGCGCCCAGGCGGGTGATCCAAACACGACCATCGAGTACTGGAACGGGGCGGACGTGGACCTGGAAGACAGGGTCATGGGCAATGGGATCGACATCGGCGCGGACGAGTGTTCGCGCTACGGCCACTTCGCGTGCGGCACGGGGACATCGGTGATGCTTCCGTTGGTGGCGGTGTGGGGGATCTGGCTGGCGCGTCGTCGTCGCTAGGGGAACGGCCGTTCTGTGCGGTCGTGGGCCGGATGGGAAGGGGTCAAGGGAGGGCACGTCTGACGGGGGATAGCTTGGAGCCCGGTGGGGAGCGTGGCCAGCTATGGCCATCGAGGCAGAAAGGAAGGAAGAGATGTGTGCGCAGAGGTGTTCTCGACGATTGATTGCCACGGTGATCGTCGTCCTGTGGGTGTCCCAGGGGGTCACGGCCGAGCAGGGCGTGGTAAGGCTGCCGCTCAGACTGCCGTCGGTCGAGGTGGTCGTCGGGCCGGACAGCGCGGCGGTTTTTGATGCCGCTGGCACGCAATGGGTCAGTCTGCCGGGCGAGCCGGATATTCCCTGGCGGGTCATGACGGTGCTCCTGCCGCCAGACGCGGCGCTGGACACGGTGGCGGCTCGTCTGGAGCAGGCACGATTTCAGCCGGAGGACGGGTGCTGCTCAGTTGCTCCTACTCCGCCGGATGTGACGTGGCGCGACGGTGAGGCGGTACAGATCTGGCCGCAGGGCAAGAGGATTGTGGACGGCCGCGATGTAGCCATCTACCAGAGCGACGCCCGCTGGCCGCGCGAGGACGTGCGGCTCCTGAGCGCCGGACGGAAGCGGGGTTGGCGCCTTGCGCAGGTGGCCGTGCCGCTCGTCAATGTGAACCCCGTGAAGGAGTCCGTGGAGCGTCTGACGAGTGCTCAGCTCGTGATCAGCTACGGCCGAGAGCCGGAGGCGGATGGTGCCGAACAGGCGGATCTGCGCGGCGCCGCGCGGGTGCGGCGGCTCGCCGCGAATTTCGACCAGCAGGAGGCGACCTATCGGCAGGCTGCGGTCAACGGCGAGCTGGGGATCTCGCTCCAGAGCCAGGAGGACCCGGGTTATGCCATCATTACCACGAAGGCGATCGCCGACAGCGCCGCGGACATTCTGGAAGACTTCTGTGACCACAAGGAGCTGAGGGGCTTCACAGTCATCACGAAGACCACAGATCCCAATGATCCGAACTGGTACGACCCCAACACCGCGCCAGACAAGATCCGCGGATGGCTGCAGGACAACTACGTCACCAGCAGCATTGAGTACGTTCTGCTGATTGGCAACCCGGATCCGTGCAGCACGGACCCGAACTGCGCCCTTCCAATGGCAAGCGGGATCCCCACAGACTTGTACTACGCCGAACTGACCGAGGACTTTCAGCAAGATCCCAATGAGGTAGATCCGAACGGGATTGACCTGCATTTCGAGGTGCTGGTGGGACGGATTCCCTGCTACACCTCGGAGCCCAACTGGGTAGACGACTTGGAGGGCATCCTCCAGAAGATCATCGACTATCAGACGGAAGACCCCAACGACACCGGCTGGCGGAGTAGCGCTTTGTTGGTCGCGAAGCCCTTCGACGAGAACACGCCGGTGTACCAGCTCGGGGAGGAGATCAAGGACGACGTGCTCCTGCCGGAGGGCTGGTCGTACTACCGGGTGTACGATGGAGACTATGGTCTGGACCCGCCCCCAGACGCGAACTCCTGCACCGTGGAGAACGTAACGACGGGCTGGACGACCGGTGACCGTGGTTTGGTGGTCTGGGGGACCCACGGCCAGGCAACCAGTGCGGGCGGCGTGATGGACCTGGACCACGTCGGCTACCTCGACGACGATCACCCCTCCTTCACGTTCCAGGTCTCATGCTGGAACGCCAGGCCGGATTTCCCAAATAACCTCGCCTACGAGCTGCTGAAGAACGGTGGGATCTGCACGATCGGCGCAACGCAGCCTGCATTCTACAAGGGGGGGCGGGAGAGGTTTGCCGGCACCCGGGACGCAGCGGGGATGAGTTTCGAGTACGCCGCACGGGTGGTCGTCGGGGGGTTGACCAGCGGGGAGGCCCTGTACGAACTGAAAGAGCTCGTGCAACCCACGATGATGACGCACCTCCTCAATTACCTGATGTTCAATCTCTACGGTGATCCGGAGACCTACATCTTCGAGCCTGTTGTGTCTTCTGATCCCAACGACCGGGTCCACAATGCGACGCAGGACGCCTGGTACGCCGACATCCAATTGGCGATCGATGACGCGAACGACGGTGACGTCGTCGTCCTCAACCCAGGTACGTATCAGGGGGATGACAACCGCGACCTCGACTTCGGCGGCAAGGCGATTACCGTGCGCGGCTCCAACCCATACGACCCCAACGTCGTCGCGGCAACGATCATCGACCCCAACGGCGACGGATGCGGTTTTGTGTTCGACGATGGTGAAGATGCGAATGCCGTCGTGTCGGGTCTGACCATCATCAACGGTTCCGCTGCGAATGGCGCTGGCATCTACTGTGACGCGAGCAGTCCGACCATCAGGTACTGCATGATCAGGGACTGTACGGCCACCACGTACGGCGGGGGCATCTACCTCCAGCAGGGCAGTGATGCGCGGATCAGCCACTGTGTCGTCCAGGAGAACGCTGCCTACTCCGCCGGAGGGATTGCCTGCGCGGAGAGCAGCCCGACGATCTACAACTGCGCTATCTGCGAGAACTCCACCACGGGCACGATCTTGTCGTACGGTGCCGGGATCGCCTTCTACGGCTCAGGCAGCCCCACCATGACGAGCTGCTACATCACCGGCAACGAGGCCAACGTTCACGCAGGCGGCATCTGTTGTTTTGGGGCGTGCAGTCCGAGCATCGAGAGCTGCATGATTACCCAGAACGCCGCCGGCGGATCTGGGGGCGGGGTCTACTGTCTCCTCGGCACCAGCCCGACGCTGATCAACTGCACCATCGCGGGCAACTCAGCATCGGATTACGCGGGCGGCCTCTACTGCCACAACAGCAACCCAACCCTCGTCAACTCGATTCTCTGGGACGACACGTGCGATGACCCGAATCTGGGACCGGAGATCGCCCTGGGTGGGTCGTCGACGCTGGAGCCGCTCTATTGCGACGTCGAGGGTGGGCCGAACGACGTCTATGCCGACGACTCAAACTACTTCGTCTGGGACCCCAACGTCAACTACGATGTGGACCCGTGCTTCATTGACCCCAACGACGACTACCATCTCGCTGGCGCTTCCGACTGCGTCGATGCCGGCGACCCGAATCGTAACTACCTTGGTCAGCTCGACGTTGACCTCGAGGTCAGGGTCATGGGGGACGGGGTCGACATCGGGGCCGACGAGTACTCCGGCAACTACACATGCGGCGACTGTGGTGCGGGGTTCCAGCCACTCATCCCACTACTCGCGATGGGAGGATTCTGGCTGTTGCGGCGACAACGAGGACTGTAGAGACGCGAGGCGCCCTGCCTTCGACGAATGGTGGGGCGCCTCGTGCGCAGATAGGAGGGCAGGCTCGGACGACGGTGCGGCTAGATCTCGTGCCATTCGTCTTTGGTCTCAGCAACCTTGAAGGGCCCGAGATCCGGCTTGATTTCGACGCGGTATTTGCCCTTGAAGCCGACGGGTACTCGCCACGAGTACCGACAGGTGCCGCCTCAGCCGTACCGGAACGTGCCGGTGTGAAGGACCTTGCCGGCGGCGTCCAGGATCTTCAGCGTCGGTGGGGGTCTGTGACTTCGGTTGCGGTAGACGACCGGGGAGTAGACCTCGCCGGCCTGCCCGGTGATGCTCAGGTCGATAAAGACGATGTCGCCGCGTCGCTGCGGATGGGCCCTGACCACGAGCGGCGGGCCGGCCTTCAGGACTGTTGTCTCATTCTTGCGGACGCGGATCGACCCGAGCCGGCCGAAGTCACTATGACACATCAACGTCCAGGTCCCCCCCGGCGTTCGTGACGACCCGTCGCCTTCTGACAGCTCGGTGACAAGAGCGATCCACTCGGGTCCGTACGTACCGGCCGGGAAGGCCACCGTGCCCGATTCCTGGGTGATCTTGGTGGTCTTGCCCCAGCCGTGGCGGACCTGGACAGCCACGCCCGGAGTCGCGATCTTGACGTACCCGGGTTCGCCCGCACAGCCCGAGCAGACCGCCAGGCCCGCTGCCAGCAGCGCGGCGATTCGCGTTTCGCTTCGAGGCATGCATGGTCCCCTTACGTGCACGTCATCCATCTCCTTGTCCGTCATCCCTCACAATGCTACCCCGAACGGGGGGGCGATCCAAACGCGGCGAGCCGGCGGATCATGGCGGGCGAGCCGCGTGAGGGCCGGGCGCGCCCGGAATGGGCGGCCCGGTTTGCTTCACTGGCCTGCGGGCTCGGCGTCAGGCCTGGCAGCGGCCGGACCGGACGGGGTCCCTGGAAGCATAGTCTACCTATCGGCAAATGCCGCCGAAAATGTTAGGGTAATGTTCGCTTTTGCTGCAACTCCCTTAACTGTCACTATCAGAGGCTGTTACGGTATGGGCCGTCCCGCGGTTCACGTCTTGAAGTAGAATCGAAGCGGCAGCGGGCCGATCGGGGCGGGTTGCAGCGGCTGGGAGGTCGGGCGCGCGGCGGGTTGGGTGGTCGGCACGCGGTGGACGACCATCTCGACGGTGAATTCCTCCTTCCGGCAGAGTTCGTAGTCGAAGACGACGTGCCCGACGGCCACGAACCCCGGATCCACCGTCCGCGTTCGCCACAACGACGCGACGAACCGGGCAACGCGCTCGCGCCGACGGTAGTAGGCCCGGGACGCCTCTTCGTAGTCGTAGGGGTAGTAGTACGGCGGGTCGTACGGCCAATAAGGGTAGGCGTAGTGCCGGTACCAGGGATGCGCGTATCGATACCAGTACGGGTCGGCATGGTGGTGCCATCCGCCATGGCCGACGCTGACGTACACGCGAGGCGCTGCTGGCACGGAGGTCGGTGGGGGATCGCCCTGGGCCATCTCCGCATAGCGCTTGAACTGATCCGGGGGAATGCTCGACCGCCCCAAGCCATCATCGCCGACCAGGATGACGTCCTGTCTGGCCAGCGTCGCCGCTCGCGTGCTCTGGTTGAGCAGCTCGATCTTGACGCCGACGATGAGTTCGTCCTCTTCGAGCCCGACAGCCACGGGCGTGACGACGACGGCGAGGCCCTCGCGTTCGATCAGGGCGGCGCGGCCTTTGCGGAGCAAGGTCTGTCCTGGATGCTCCATGGCCCTGAGCTTGGGCGCGCACCCACCCGCAGCGGCTATCAGACAGCCTGAGGCGATCACGCCCAGCAGCGCTCTGGCGGAACGTGTCACGATGAGGCTCCGAGAACACCCCGACGACGGAGAGTTATTCTACCACATCGCCGGTTTGACAGTACGGGATCGAGTCCTATCATGTTCGGCATGAGCCAAGCCAAACAGAGAAGCAGCGCTCGATCGGCGGAGGCGTACGAGGCCGCCTGCAAGGTCCTGCCCGGCGGGGTTGATTCGCCGGTCCGGGCCTTCGGCGCAGTCGGGGGAACGCCGCGGTTCATCTACAAGGCCAAGGGCGCCATCCTGACCGACATCGACGAGAACGAATACATCGACTACGTGGGCTCGTGGGGGCCGCTCATCCTCGGGCACGCGGAGGACCGTGTGACGGCGGCGGCCGTCAAGGCCCTTCACCACGGATCGAGCTTCGGCGCTCCCACCCTCTTAGAGACGCAGCTGGCCGAGTTGGTCGTCGCGGCGGTCCCCAGCATCGAGAAGGTGCGGTTCGTCAACAGCGGCACCGAGGCGACGATGAGCGCGATCCGGCTCGCCCGGGCGTTCACCGGGCGGGATGTCGTCGTGAAGGTCGAAGGGTGTTATCACGGTCACGTCGATGCGCTGCTGGTGTCGGCCGGCTCGGGTGCGACGACGTTCGGCACGCCCAGCTCGCCCGGCGTTCCCGATTCGGTGGTCGGTTCGACGGTGGTGATTCCCTTTAACGATCTGTCCGCCGCCCGGGCGGCCTTCGATGAGCACGCGGACCGGATCGCGTGTTGCGTCATCGAGCCGGTGGCCGGCAATATGGGCTGCATCCCGCCGGCGGAGGGGTATCTCCAGGGACTTCGCGATCTGTCCCACAGATGCGGGGCGGTCTTGATCTTCGACGAGGTCATGACGGGGTTCCGAGTGGCGTACGGTGGCGCACAAGCCCTGTATGGCGTTCAGCCTGACATGACCTGTCTGGGCAAGATCATCGGCGGCGGGCTGCCCGTGGGCGCGTTTGGCGGCCGGGCGGAGATCATGGAACGGCTCTCACCTTTGGGGCCGGTCTACCAGGCGGGGACGCTCAGCGGCAATCCGCTGGCGATGGCGGCGGGGATCGCGACGGTCGAGGCGCTGGGGGACCCGGAGGTGTATAAGGCGCTGGAAGTGACGTCGGCGAGGTTGGCCGACGGTTTGGCGCGGGCGGCGGGGGACGCGGGGGTGCCGACGTACCACACGCGCGTTGGCAGCATGATGTGCATGTTCTTCGTCGGCGGACCGGTGACGGACTATGCGTCGGTGAAGCGATGCGACACGCAGGCGTACGCCCGGTTTTTCCACGGCATGCTGGATCGGGGCGTCTACTTTGCGCCGTCGCAGTTCGAGTGTGCGTTCGTCTCGACGGCCCACACCGACGCGCTGATCGACCGGACCATCGAAGCCGCTGCAGCGACGCTGGCGTCCGCGTGAGGATCGCATCGGAGAGGAGCACGAGGAACCTGTTCGCGGGCGGGAGATCAGGAGACGAGCTGAAGTCCAGGCCCGACCCGCTTGGCCGACGCGGGGAGGCGGATACCGGCGTGGCTGGTTCGGTAAGGAGCTCCTTGTACCATGGACCAAAAACCGAAGTCGGAACTCGCGGTGTTGGGTGACTACCTCGGCGCGGTGGGGTCGGTGCGGAAGGCGCGGTCCGTTTTCCTGACGATCGTGCTGCTCAGCCTGCTGTTCCACATCGGGGCGTACTGCACGGGACGTTGGGGCCATCAAGTGGCTGACTCGCTCGGGGATCTCCGGCGGGACGGCGACCTGCGGTCCGCGCCGGGGTCGCATCCCGCAAGTGGTCCGTCCACCCGGGCAACCACGCCGCTTGCAGCGGCGGCTCCGGCCAAGTCTCGGGCTGCGGGTCCGAAAGCGCCTGCTGCATCTGCGCCGCAGCAATCTACTCCGGCCAAGACCGTCCCAACGACGAAGCCAATCGGGAAGATTGTCTATGAAAAACAGAAGCGTCCCGGAGCCGCGGGCCCGCTGGCGGAGGGCATTCTGGGCGAGGAGTACATCGCCGCGACCATGCCGTTGGCCCAGTTCGCGGGACTGGCGGCCAGCGTCTTGTTGATCATGACCTACCTGATCGGCGTGAACGTCTGTCTGGGCGGGCGGATGGGCGGTGTGTGCTACGCGACCTCGGCGCTTTTCTGGTCGATCGTGCTGGTGGCGCTGCTGTTCCCGTGGCGGCATCTCGTGCCGGGCATGACGCTCGAGCTGCCAGATGCCTTCTTCGACATGGATCAACTCCGAGGAGGCCTGGAGGACCCGCTGGAGTCGACACTGTCCTATGTCTTGCACTACGGACGGTTCCTGGGATGCCCGATCCTGGCCTTCCTGGCCGCTTCGGTGTCCAGCGTCCGGTTTGGCCAAGCCTGCCGTCAGGTCAAGCGTGCGGTCGAGCCGCTGATCGCGATGAAGGTGGTGTGAGGTCCCGGGTCCCGGGTCCCGGGTTCCGCGGTCCGGGTCTCGGGTGTGTAGCTCCGGCCGATAACGCCGGTCGGGACGACCTCATGCTCTTCATTCTCGGGACCCGGAACCCGGGCGCCTCGTCACTTTTCCCATTTTTCCACATCTGCACAAACGGAAAAGATATCGTAGATTCACTCCTGAACGTTTGCAGTCCCCCGAAGGCGGGGCTGGACGAGGTCAGCCTGGAACGTCGTGTCGAGTGACGTGGCGCCAGCGATGCCGACACCTGATGTTGATCGGAGGGGATGACATCAGGCCACCCGTTCGGCGTCCCGCTGTCGTCGCGACATCGGCCGAGTCGTTCGCGGGCGGACGGGTCAGGGATAAGGCGGACCTGGCAAGCGACCCATGTCGGGCAGGTCGGCGATCCCGGACACTGTCGCCCGCGGCTGACCGCGTCTCGCCCACAGCGTTTGGCCCGGGGGTGAGAAGACCGACACGAAAGGGGGGTTGAATGAACCCGCACCGCACCAAGAAGCCGAGTCGATCAGCCTTCAGATGGTGGCTGGCCGTCTCCGTGGCGTCCCTGACAGTGGCCGGGTGCTCTCCGCCCATGCCTGACATTAGCCCCGCGGGAACAGGCGATCCGGTGACGGTGCAGGACGTCAAGGACCACTGGTTCCGGCTGGTCAGTGATGAGCAGCCGGTCATCGAGGTCCGCCCGCTCGTGGCCGAGAGCCTCGTGAACGCCCTGGCGGACTCGCTGCTGGCTTGGGTTCCCGAACTCAGTGAGACCCACCCGCTCTACATCCATGTGTCCAGGAAGCTGGACGGCGGGGCGGTGGCCGATCTGTCGAACGGGGCGTACGTGGCGTTCGAGCTGCCCGCGTCTCAGCAGATCGCGCCGGTCGAGCAGGAGGATGGGTCGCTGTTGTTCGAGGGATCGGATCTCACCCAGTTCCTCACCGACCCGATGCTCTATGCCTCGAAGACCGAGGGGCGGTTCGGCAATGGCTACGAAGACCCTCTGGAAGCGTTTCTCCCTGACGGCGTGCCGATGCCCGACGTGACGATCAAGCTCTGGCTCTACCGAGAAGCCGAGCATGCGGACCTTCGGTTCTGCGTCAGCGCGGAGGCGTCCGTCGACCTTATGGTCGTCGGTGCGGTGGAGGCCCGAGTCACGTTGAACGGAATCGCCCACGCCACGGACGGCCCGGAGGCCGATGGCCTGGTCCCGGGCGAGTTCGTCGGCCTGGACAATTGGTGAGAAGACGGCGGCGGCTGAACCGATCGACGCCAGATGTGCGAATACCCGGCGGCTCCCGTGGAGACGGGGGCCGCCGGTCGTTTTACGCCGAGACGTCCGCGATCGCCTCGACGGATCGCCGCGTCCGTTGACGCCTCCGGTGCAGCCGGGTAACTTGAAGGGGAACGAAGAGTCGATGCGGCATGATGAGGCGAGGACGACTCATGCAAAGGGCCGTGGTGATCGGGCTCAGCCTTGCTGGGCTGGCGGTTCTGTCGGGCTGTCGCGAGCGCTCGGCCGAGCCGGCGCGCAACCGCAACCTGGGCGACGAGGCGGGCGAGTTGATGCCTGTGGCAGTCGCCCCGGCTGATCCGAGGATCCTCGAGGATCAGAAGAGCGTGACCGCCGAGGGCGGTCGACGGCCGTCCGGAAAGAAGGCCAAGGAGGAAGAGGAGACGAGCGAGGAGGGGGACGCGAAGCCCAAGCCGGGGTCATTGAGCGACCTTGCCAAAAAGGCAAAAGACAAGGGCAAAGGACCCGAGAAGGCCAAGGGCGGATCCCTGGCTGAGTTGGCCAAGAAGGCCAAAGAAAAGATCGAAAAGGACAAAAAGCCCGAGAAGTCCAAGGCGGAGGCCCTCGCCGAACTCACCAAGCAGGCCACGCAAGGCAAGAAGGGCACGCCCACGACGGCCAAGGCTGAGCAGTTCATTGGGAGGCTGGCCAAGGGCCAATTCGACGCTGTGGTCAAAGAGTTCGCGCCAGAGATGGTGAAGACCTTGCCGGCCAAGAAGCTCAAGGGGATGTGGGGGGGGCTGGTTTCCCAGTTGGGGGCGCTGAGAAGCGCTGGGCCCGGCGTGGAACAGAAGGCAGGGGCGCTCACGATCGTGAACGTGCCCTGCAAGTTCGCTCGGGCGACGCTGCACGCGACGGTCACCTACGACCAGAAGGGCAAGGTCGCGGGGCTCGGGTTCGGCCCGCCGGCCGCCCCGGGCGCCGAACCAGCGACGAAGCCGGCTGGCAAGCCCTCGGCCAAGAAAGCGTCCCCCAAGAAGGCACCCCCGGCGAGGAAACCCGCTGGCAAGAGGCCCAAGGGCAAGCCGAGCGCGAAGCCGTCGCCCAAGCCGGCGGTCAGCAAGAAGACTGCCACCGCGAAGCCGGCAGCGGGCGACGGATCGGAAGCCAATGACAACGAAGAAGAGATCAGAATCCCGCCCGAACTCAAGGACTCAGCCGCAAAAGCCTTCGATGAGGGGAAGGACTACTTCATCTGGCCGAATGGGGAGGGGCCGTTCACGCGCAGAAAAGAGGGGTTCGTTGTGTTGCCCGTCTTCTACGTGGCAAAGCCCAAGCCCAAGCCATTCTATATTGTCTCATTGATCCTCACGAAAGACCCCGCCGGCAGCGCAGTCTCCGAGAAGTCGTGCTGGAGCAAGTACGAGGATGCGAAAGAACGAGGGCGGGCTGCTACCACGGTGATCGATCTAGATAAGACTCTCTCTGGTAGGGGCAAGGCTACTGTTTTTCTCAGTTCAAAGCCAGGTCCGGATTTTCATCCGATAAGCAACAAGTTGAAGCTGGACGTCGTCTTTCAGGATTAGCTTCTTCAGACGGCACCATTAGCGCTGCGTCCGAGGTGTGGCCCGGGCCTGGGCCGACAGAGGGCGACGCTGCATATGCATGCACCCGGAGAACGAAGCGCTGGACCGAGGGCGCGCGTACCGGGTCGCATTACCCGATTGTCTTGAGTCGTGGCTGCTGTGAACCGAAACGTCATCAGGACTGGCCCGGTGCTGTTCTCAGCAAATCCGCTCTGGGAGAAACGGGGGTAGGAACGGATGCCCTTTCCTCGTGCTGTCAGCGGCATAGACTGCGACCGAACCGAGCTCATTTGTGTAGTTTGTGGGCGTCAACAGCGCAATCGCGCCACCATCGAAAGATGCTTCCAGAATCGTGCGGCGCTACTCAGTCCTGGGAAGGATGGGGGACTGCGACGAGACCTGGATAGGTGCGGGCGATGCCCCCGCGGCCTGTGCGGGCGCAGTGCTACATGAGCGAATGCAAGGCAGTCTGTCTGGTCAGCGGGGGGATGGACTCGGCGACGTGTCTGGCGGTCGCCGGGTCGGAGGGGTTCTCTTGCCATGCACTGACGTTCGACTATGGGCAGCGGCATGTGCATGAACTGAACGCAGCGCGGACGCTGGTCGAGAAGCTGGGTGCGGCCGAACACAAGATCGTCACGATCGATCTGCGGGCGTTTGGCGGCTCGGCGTTGACCGATGCGATCGACGTGCCCAAGGATCAGCCCCTCGAAGGCCGCGATTCTGGTATCCCCGTGACGTACGTCCCGGCCCGCAACACTATCCTGCTATCCTACGCGCTGGCGTGGGCGGAGGTGCTGGGCGCGTGGGACATTTTCATCGGCGTCAACGCGGTGGACTACAGCGGCTATCCGGACTGCCGGCCGGCGTACATCGACGCGTACGAGCGGATGGCGAACCTGGCCACCAAGGCGGCCGTCGAGGGTGATCGCCGCATGACCATCCATGCCCCGCTGATCTCGCTGACCAAGGTGGACATCATCCGGCGCGGTCTGGCGTTGGGCGTGGACTACGCTTGGACGCACAGCTGCTACGACCCCGCGTCGGACGGCAGGGCGTGCGGACGTTGCGACGCATGCCGGATTCGTCGGGCCGGGTTCGAGCAAGCGAGTGTGGCGGACCCGACCGACTACGTTTCATGACGCTCGAGTGAACGATGAGGATTGCCGAGCTGTTCTACTCGATTCAGGGCGAGGGCACGCTGGCGGGCGTACCGTCGGCGTTCGTGCGGACCGCCGGGTGCAACCTGGCTTGCCGATGGTGTGACACCGCGTATGCCCTTTGCGCCGCCGACGGGGAGGACATGTCCGTCTCGGACGTCGTCGAGATCATCGGGAAGTGGCCGGCGCGGCACGTCGTGGTGACCGGCGGCGAACCGATGATCCAACCCGACGTGGTTGAGCTGACCCGGGCGTTGCGGGATCAGGGCCGACACATCACGATCGAAACGGCCGGGACGATCTACAAACCAGTGCGGTGCGATCTGATGAGCATCAGCCCCAAGCTGACCAACTCCACGCCGCAAGGGACCGACAGCGGCGCCCAGGGCGAGCACCACGAGGCTAGGCGCGTCAACGTCGAGGTCCTCCTGCGTCTGATGGCCGGCTATGACTACCAGTTGAAGTTCGTCATCGCCTCGCCGAACGACCTGGACGAAATCCAGCAGTTGCTGGTCCAGCTGCGCCGTCCCGACCCGGGCCGTGTCCTGCTGATGCCCGAAGGCACGGATCGAGACACGCTCCACGAGCGTGCGGCGTGGCTGATCGAGCTGTGCAAGGAGACGGGATTCCGGTACTGCCCGCGCTTGCAGATCGAGCTGTTCGGGCATCGACGCGGCGTGTAGGATAGTCGGGCCGGTGGATCCAAGCGGCGGAGGACTTATCCGTGTATCGCGTATGCAAGGTGTTCGACATCGAGTCCGGCCACATGATCAGCAAGCACCCGAGCCGGTGTCGGTATCCCCACGGCCACACCCGCAGGATCGAGCTGGTTCTGGCGGCGGATGACCTGAACGGTCAGGACATGGTCGTCGACTTCAAATGGGTCAAGCTGGCGGTGGCCGACCTGCTCGACCGGCTGGACCACGCGCTCTGCGTGAATTCGCAGGATCCCTTGCTGGCGGACCTCCGCAAGGTCAGCAAGCGGATCGTCGAGTTCGAGGACACGGACCCCACGACCGAAGTGATGGCCCGGTACGTGTTCGACCACCTGGGCGAGAAGATCCGCTCGGGTGAGGCGCTGAGCGACGACGAGGGCGGTTACCGGATCGACCCGAGCGTCCGGCTGGAACGGGTTCGCGTCTGGGAGACGCCCACCACGTGGGCTGAATACGCGAGGGACGAATGAGCGATCGAAAGAGGGCCCTGGACCGGCGGTCGCGCGTGGCGCTGCTCGAGACGTTCGATAACCCGCACCCCAAGCGCGACTACGAGATCGAGATCGTGCAGCCCGAGTTCACGTCGGTCTGTCCGCGGACGCGCCAGCCGGACTTCGGGACGATCACCATTCGCTACGTGCCGGGCCCGCGCTGCGTCGAGCTCAAGAGCCTCAAGCTCTATCTACAAAGCTACCGTCAGGAGGGCATCTTCTACGAAGACGTCACCAACGTCATCCTGGACGACCTGGTCAAGCTGCTCAAGCCGAAGCGCATGGATGTCGTCAGCGAATGGACGCCTCGCGGGGGGATCGCGACCACGGTTCGATGTGAGCACGTTGCCCGTCGTGGACGGGCAAAGCGCTGAATCCGAGCCGCGACCATCAGCACGCATGGACCGCCGTTCGGACGGGACGGACGAACCTGGGGGAACCATGCCGCAAGGGAGGCAGGTCGATGAACAGTCCACGATCGAGTGCCTGGTGGTTTCTGTTGGTTCTGCTGGCGGGGGTCGTCGGGATGGCGGGCGCCCTGGGCTGCACGTGTACGGGGCTCCCCAGCGGAGACCCGAACGGGGACCCCAATGGGGATCCGAATGGGGATCCCAACAGTGACCCCAACGACCCGAATGACCCGAACACCACGGGCGGGTGCCTCGGGTTGGGTAGCCCGACCGATGCGATCCACCAGAATGGGCTTGACGAGCTCAACGCCTATCGCCAGGCGAACGGGGTGGCGGCCCTGCAGTACTCAGTGACGCTGCAGCAGGCGGCCGACGGCCACGCGAAGGACATGTACGACCGCAACTTCTTCGACCACGAGAACCCCGACAAGGAGGGCCCGGGGGACCGCGCCGTGGCGGCGGGGTTCTGTCACGAGTTCGGCGGTGAGAACATCCTGCTGGGGGTGAACCAGTGGAGCACGGCTGCCGAGGCGGTGGACAAGTGGAAGACGAGTTCAGGCCACAACGCCAACATGCTCCACGGGTCCTTCAAATACGTCGGCATCGGCTTCTACCAGGTCACGGTCGGGTTGAATACCCGCTACTACTGGGTGCAGCTATTCGCCTTCGATAACTAGGGCAAAGGAAAGAGAGTGTTGAAATGAGCAAGCAGATTGCGCTGGGTGGGCTGTCGATCGTGTTGGGAGTTGCCTTGTGGGCCAACGCAGCTGAGCCGAAGGGGAAGGACTGGAAGGCGAACGACCGGGACAGGCCGCTGCCCAAGATCGTCACGCCGGGCGAGGAGCCCGGCCAACCGCCGTCCGACGCGATCGTGCTGTTCGACGGCAAGGACCTGTCGAAGTGGGTGAGGGTGTCGGCCAAGGGAGGACCGCCGAAGTGGCGAGTCCAGAACGGCGTGATGACCGTCGTGCCGTTGACGGGATCCATTCAGACCAAGGAGTCGTTCGGGGACTGTCAGCTGCACATCGAGTGGAACACCGTCAAGAGATCGCACAGCAACAGCGGCGTGTTCTTCCAGGGCCTGTACGAGCTTCAGATATACGACTCGTACCAGAACAAGAACAAGATTTACGCCGATGGCGTGGCGGGGGGGATGTACGGTCAGCACCCACCGCTCGTCAACGCCTGCCGTCCGACGGGGCAATGGCAGTCGTTCGACGTGGTCTTCCGGGCCCCGCGCTTCAGCCAGGACGGCAAGTTGCTCAAGCCGGGGACGATGACGGCATTCCAGAACGGGGTATTGGTCCTTAACAACGCGGAGATCCAAGGGTTCACCGTTCACGGCAAGAAGGCCCAGTACCGTCCGCATCCGCCGAAGCAGCCGCTGCTGCTGCAGAACCACAGCAATCCGGTCAGCTTCCGCAACATCTGGATCCGTCCGCTGCCGTAGGGGAGGGCGACCAACCACGGGTCGGAGGCGATCCGTCACCCAGCGAGGTATCGCACATGAGGCGCCTTTGTACGCGGATGGTTCTCCTGGAGGTCGCAGTGCTCGGGCTCGGATCGAGCGCCTCGGCCCTCGGTGAGGCTGCGAATGCAGACTTCATCAGCATGGTCCGGGAGGGGCATCCTCGGTTGATGCTTCTGGACAAGGACCTGCGCCGACTCCGCAGGGACCTCAAGAAGAACCCATGCCTGGCAAGGTGGTACAAGAAGGTTCGGGCGTCGGCTGTGAGGTCCTTGGACGCGTCGCAGATCGATTATGAACCCCGGGAGCGCGGCATCATGCTGGGATCTGCCCGGCGGGCGGTCGAGCGGATCTACGCGCTGGGGCTGGTCCATCGCGTCGAGGGGGATGGGCGGTTCGCACGCCGGGCCGCCGAGGTGCTCCTGCACGCCTGCAAGCAGGACGGCTGGAATCCGGGGCACTTCCTGGACACCGCCGAGCTGACGCACGCCGTCGGCATCGGCTACGACTGGTTCTACAAGGACCTGACGCCCGAGCAGCGAACGGTCATCCGCAACGGCATCTGTCGGAACGGGCTGACGCCGGGGCTGCACTTCCTGGAGAGCACGCTCCCGGTGGTCGTGCGCTACAGGTACTTCAACTGGGCCCGCGCCAACAACAACTGGAACCAGGTCTGCAACGGCGGGATGACGATCGGCGCGCTGGCGGTGGCCGATGAGGCGCCCGAGCTGGCCGGTCGCGTGCTGACGCGGTCGCTTCGGAGCATCCGTCTGGCCATGAAGGAATTCGCGCCGGACGGCGGATGGGCCGAGGGGCCCGGGTACTGGTCGTATGCCACCCGCTACAACGCTTACTTCCTGGCTGCCCTCGAGACGGCCATCGGGCCGGACGCGATCCAGCCATACCTGGGCATGCCCGGATTCGGCAAGACCGGTGAGTTCCGGATTCATTTGGTTGGCCCGACGGGGTTGACGTTCAACTTTGCAGATGCCCATGAAGGCGCCGGACCGGTCGCGCAGATGTTTTGGCTGGCGCAGAAGTTCGAGCGTCCCGTCTACGCCGACCATGCCGACCGATTCGCGTCATCCTCGCCGCACGAGATCCTCTGGTATACGCCGGCCCAGACGGGCCCCCGCAAGGCGAAGCTGCCGCTTGACGCCTACTTCCGGCACGTCGAGGTCGTCTTCCTCCGCAGCGCGTGGGAGGATCGCGACGCTGTCTACGTGGGATTCAAGGGCGGCGACAATCGGGTCAGCCACAGCCACCTCGATCTGGGGTCGTTTGTCCTGGATGTAGACGGTCGACGTTGGGCGCTCGACCTGGGCCGGGATCACTACGCCCTGCCCGGCTACTTCTACTATGGCAAGACGACCTACTACCGCCTCAAGACGGAAGGGCACAACACGCTTCTGCTCAACGGGCAGAACCAGCAACCCAATGCTCGAGCTTCCATCGTGGCGTTTCGCTCCCGCAAGGATCGCGCGTTCGCGGTGGTCGATCTTTCGCAGGCGTACCGCGGCGCCGCGCGACAGGTTCGCCGCGGCATCGCGCTGCTCAAGCGACGGGACGTGCTGGTTCAGGACGAGCTGAGCTTCGAAGCGCCGGCCGAGGTCGTGTGGCAAATGCACACCCGCGCCAAGATCACACCCAAGGGACGGACCGCCGTCCTGCGTCAGGGCGCCAGGACGCTGCGGGCGAGCATCCTCACGCCCGAGGACGCTGTCTTCGAGATCCAGTCCGCCAATCCGCCGCTGCCGCAGGGCCAACAACCGGACGTCAGCAAACTGGTCGTTCGGCTGAAGTTGCCGGCTGGAGAAGCCCGCTTGGCCGTCCTGCTATCGCCGCGGGACCGGTCTAGAACACACAAGCTGAGGCCCCTCACGGAGTGGATCCGCGAAGCCGACGATACGAAGGAGCGCTGAGCGAGGCACGCAGGCCTGGGTGTCGATTCTCCGCTGGACCCGTCTCTTCTGTAAGTCTTTTCTTTATAGAGCAGTATGTCAAACTCCCCAGCCGGGGCCAGAGAATTGCCCGATAACAGCTTGACAAATCGATTACATGTGTAATACTACAGTAGGATTACAAGGGTAATTCTTGGGGTGGTGACATGGACCCAGTTCCACGAATCTCGGAGTCGGAGTGGCAGGTGATGAAGGTCTTGTGGGGGCAGTCGCCGATGACGGCCAACCAGGTGGTCGAGGCGTTGTCGGGCGTTGTGGATTGGCGACCCAAGACGATCAAGACCTTGCTGAACCGGCTGGTGGGCAAGCAGGCCCTGGGGTTCCAGAAGAGCGGACGCGTCTACCACTACTACCCCCTCGTCGATGAGCAGCGATGCGCCCGGGCCGAGCGGCGGTCGTTGCTCAGCCGCGTCTATGGGGGCGCGATGAAGCCCATGCTGGCCGAGTTTCTCGAGGACAGCGACCTGTCGCCCGAGGAGATCGCTGACCTGCGGCGGATCCTGGACGAGAAGGAGGAGGCCTGATCATGGGATCCCTTCTGGCACAGGCCGGGCCGCTGTTCGACTGGCTCGTCCGCTCGACGATTCAGGCGAGCGTCCTGATCCTGCTGATCCTAGCATTCCGCATGGCGACGCGAGGCCGGCTCCGCGCTCGCTGGCACTACCTGTTGTGGTTGTTGGTGGTGGCCCGGATGTTGCTGCCCTGGGCCCCGGAGAGCGGATTGAGCCTGTACAACTGGGCGCCGTCCTCCCAGGAGGATGTGCTGCGGGCCCTGGGTTGGCCGAGCCTGCCGGCGGGGTTTGGGGGCAGCACGCTCGATTTGTTGCGTGGGCGGGCCTCGGATCGGGTCGTTGGCGCCGATGTGGTTGCCGAAGCGGCTGGGCAAGAGATGTCTGCGAGGGAGGCGATTCGAGCGCGGTCCGTGTCGGTGCGCGATGCCCTGTCGACGATTTGGCTTGTCGGGGTGGGCGTGCTGAGCGTCAGTGCGCTGGGGGCGGGGTTGGCGTTCTGGGCGAGGGTCCGCCGTGCAACAGCGGTGACGGATCGTGCGGCGCTGGCGCTGCTGGAGGCGTGCAGCTCGAGCATGGGGGTCGCCCGGCCGCCGAGACTGGCGGAGACGGCCGCGGTCAGGAGCCCGTCGCTGTTTGGCCTGTTTCGGCCGTCTTTGCTTTTGCCAGCGGGGATGGTTAGAGCGTTCAGCCACGAGCAACTGCGGCACATCTTCCTGCACGAGCTGGCGCACGTAAAGCGCCGCGACATCCCGGTGGGCTTGCTGGCGACGGTCCTGCAGATCCTGCACTGGTTCAACCCGCTGGTGTGGGTGGCGTTTCACCGTATGCGGGTGGATCGCGAACTCGCCTGCGACGCGATGGCGCTGTCGCGGCTGGAGGATTCGACCTCGAGGCAGTACGCCGAGACGATTCTGGCGCTGCTGGAAGTGTACTCCCCGCCGACGCCGGCCCCGGCCATCGTGGGAATGCTGGCCGGCAAATCGCAACTGCTAAGGAGGATGGTCATGATCACCCGGTTCAAGAAGGGCTCGTATCGCAGGACCGTGCTGGGCGTTGCGCTGCTCGTTGCGCTGGCATGCGTTGCGTTGACCAATGCGCAGGGCGGATCTGCCGCGCAAGCTGACAAGAAGGACATCAAGGCGGTGATCGGGAAGCTGGACATGCGCGCCGCCAAGCTCGCCGATGTCATCCGCGTCTTCGGCAAACCCGAGAAGTACTGGGGCAAGGACCGGACTTACGACGAGAAGGCGCTGCCGGGCCGCTACTTCGCGTCATACCCGAACGGGATCACCGTGTTCATGACCCCGCGTGGGATCGAGGGGATCCGGTTCGAGAAGCCGGGCTATGTCCTCCACGGCACGGTTGAGGTCGGGACAGAAGTGGACAAGGCGCTGAAGCCCCTTGGCAAGGCTCACAAGACGGTCCGGGGGAAGGACGGGGGCTGGCAGGACGGCGCGAAGCACATCGACGGATACTACTACGCGCGGCCCGACGGCGCGTTCCGGGTGATGGCGTCGAAGGGCAAGATCATCGCCATAGACGTGCTGCGAGGCTCACTTGCTGTGAGGGAGAAGGTGACGTTAGGCCCGGACAGCAAGATCGATGAGAATGGCCGGATCGTCGACAAGATCGACTACCCGTTCGTCAATGATCCAGAGGCGATCGGGCAGTGGGAGACGGTTGACTTCGTCCGCAGAATCGAGGACTTCGATCCCAAGGTTCGACGGTGGAAGGGCAGGGGTTTCCTCAAGGGGATTGTCCTTCTGGAGAACGGCGCGTCCCTGCTGCGGGGGGCAACATGGACACGAGGGCTGATTCTCAACCACGCGGTGAAGACCGCGGAGAAGTACCATATCAAGCAGATCGACGGGGCGACGTATATGTTCTACGAATGGAAGAGCGGCGACTACACCATCAAGCACCGCAAGCCGTGGTACTACGTCCTCAAGAAGCTGCCGCCCGCTTCACAGAAACTCAAGAGCGCCGCAGATCTGTTCCCTCAGAGGGACAAGAACAAGGTCAAGCGGGGCCCCGTCGAGTGATCGCCACGCGAGACCGGATGGATCTGTGGGGGTTCAGAAGACGTGGCCGAAGAGGGCGTAGGCAAAGACCATCCCCAGAATCCCGCCGACGAGGAGGTAGTAGGCCATCGGCCAGATGGTCTTGCGGATGAGCGCGCCCTCCACGCCATTCAGGCCGACCGTAGCAGACGCGGCGACCACGTTGTGGACGGTGATCATGTTGCCTGCGGCGCCGCCGAAGGCCTGCAGGCCGAGGATCACCAGGTGAGACGTCCCGGTGCGATCCGCCACGCCGTATTGAAACATCGCGAACATCAGGTCGGACACGGTGTTGCTGCCGGCGACGAAGGCGCCCATGGCGCCGATGACCGGCGCGAAGAAGGGCCAGGCTCCCCCGACTAGGTCGGCGGCGGCCGCCGCTAGCGTCAGGGGCATGCTCTCGAGCCCGGACCTGTTGAGATCCGCACCGGAATCGATGAAGACCCGCACGAGCGCGACGGCGAAGATGAGGGCGAGCGTCGGACGGGCGAGCATGCGGGCGGACTGGGTCCAGGCGGCGGCGAGCTCGCGAGCCCGCATGCGATGGACCCAGAGCATCGCGATCGAGACCCCCATGAAGATCGTCCCGGGCAGATAGAGCACCTCGAAGCCTTGCGACAGGCCCGTTCCCAGGATGTCGGCGTATCGGAGGTCGACGGACCTGAGCCATCCCTTGATGGGTAGCGCGGGCAGGCGGGTCAGCACGAGCAGGCCGGCGACGAGCAGGTAGGGAAGCCACGCCCGTCCGAGGCCCATGCGGGCCTCGCGGTCGTCCGCGTCGGGCTTGATGTTGCCGGTCCACTGCGGTTCCCATTCACTCGCATCCGGGAAGTCCCACGTCTCCATGCCTTTCAGGAGGAACTTGCGTCGCGCGGCGGGCACGACGATGGCCAGGCCCACCAGGGCGCCCAGTAGCGAAGGGAACTCGGGCCCGAGCATCGTTGCGAAGAGCACGTAAGGGCCCGTGAACGCCAGCCCGGCGAACAGCGCGAACTTCCAGACGGCGAGTCCTTCCCGCAGCGATCTTGCCCGGCCGTAGAAGCGCGTCATGACACAGACGAGGACCAGCGGAATGAGCGAACCGGCGATGGCGTGGGGCAGGGCGGCGAACAGGCCGATGTCGTGGATAAACTGTCCCTTCTCGATGCCAGCCTGGGCGATCGCGTCGAGAACCGGTGCCTTGTCGAGCGATTTGCCCATCCCGATGATGATCGGGGTCCCGACCGCACCGAACGTGACGGCCGTGCACTGGATGATCAGCGCCACCGTACACGCCGCCATCGCTGGGAAGCCGAGCGCCAGCAGCAGCGGTCCGCAGATCGCCGCGGGCGTGCCGAAGCCCGAGGCCCCTTCGATGAACGATCCGAACAGCCACGCGACGATGATGGCCTGGACGCGGCGATCGGGCGAGATGTCGAGGAAGCCCCGCCGGATCACGCCCAGAGCCCCGCTGTGACGGAGCGTCATCAGCAGGACGATGGCCCCGAAGATGATCCACATGAGGTTCGCGCAGAGGATCAGGCCGTTGATGCTGGCCGCGGCGACGGCGACGGCGGGCATCTTCCAGACGCCCAATCCCAGCGCCGCGGTGATCACGTAGCCCACGGGCATGGCCCGGACGGCCGGCCAGCGGAGTACGACCAGCAAGACGAAGATCGTAAGGATCGGGACGACCGCCAAGATGGCGATGACGGAATCGGGCATGGCTCACCTTTCCGGCTCGACGACGCCAGTGCCGTCGGGGTCGGGCATTGTACACGGCCGGCGCGGCCGGCGCAAATCAGAGCCCTAGGTCAGAGCACGATGGAGACCGGTGCTGAGCCGGTTCGGTTCTGCGGTTGAAACGTGACCTGTCCGTGCGTACGTTGATGACCGCCCGGTGCGGTACAGAGGAGGTCTCTGTGATCCCGATCAAGAACTGGCGTCGTAGGATAACGCTCGCGATCTGTGGGTGTCTGCTCGTCGGCGTCTGCGGCAGACTGGCCGCGGCTGCTGAGCGAGTCGACACGACGGTGAGAAGTGATCCTCTCACCCGCTACGTCCATATCACGTACGCAGTCCCGCCGGATGCACCGGACTGGACCGTCGTTCATTGCTCATGGTCCCCGCCGGGCGCTGACAACTGGCGGCCAGCCAAGGTGATGCCGTTCGTCTCGGAAACGGCCCTGACGATGTTGCCCGACGCCGAATGGCAGCGGTGGACGCGTGAAGGGCGACTCGTCGAGCGTCGCGCCGCCGGGCTGCGGCGTACGGTCGTCTTCAATCCCTATCCCGAGGCTCAGCAGAACGGGCGTGTGAACCTGGACTTCCGCATTCGCCTCGAGTCCGTTGACGGCAATCTGCTCGCGACGCACCGCGTCGCGGTGGAGACGGACAACGCGGACGTGATCACCCTCGAGGACTGGTCCGGCGTGTTCCAGAAGACCGCGCTGGCCCAAGGCGCCGAGCCGGAGGGACCCAAGTGGTGGTGGCGAACCGGGCACACGCAGGACGGGAAGGTGACGTTGGGCAACGCGCTGTACGGACGGTCACATCCCGAGCTGCCCTTGCCCCAACTGTCCTGTCCGCTCAACCTGCGAGGTTGGTACGCCATCTTCGTCTGCACGGCACCGGATGGGGGATCGATCCGGCTTCGCTTGACAGGAGACGAACGGACGGACGAACTTGGTTCGCGCCAGCCGTTCCGGGAGGTCTTCTGGCGATGGGCGGCCATGGACCACCAACACCTCGTTCTCAAGGAGCCGCACCGATACAACGGATGGGCGCCGGCCAGCATCGATTACGTCAAGCTGGTTCCCCTGACAGGGGCCCTCGTCGCGCAGCTCGAGTCGCGCTTCCGCGGCAAGCGCGACAAGACCGTCGCCGGCTATTGGGAGCCGTACTCATGGGCCTTCCATGAAGACGTTCAGGATACGCTGCAGCACCGCGAGGTCCTGACGGCCTACCGTGAGGCCCGGGTGACGCTGGTCGACGCACAGGTCAACCGGTTCGGCGCCAAGGCGGTCTTCGAGACGCGGCTGGCCGACCAGCTGCTCTATGACACCGTCGGGGATCGGCTTCGGGGCGGCGCGATCCCCAGGACGGCCAACGTCGGCAAGATGCAGCAGTTCACCAACATGCTGGGCGCGACGTTGCGTTATGGCCGGGCGCTCGGTCTGCAGGCCCATGCGAACTTCGGCGCCAGCGCGTCCTATGTGGGTACGCCTCTGCAGGGCGACTTCTCCAAGCAGCACCCCGAGTGGCTGCGGGGCAGTCAGCTGCGGTTCGAGGTGCCCGAGGTCAGGCGGTATGCCTTGCGGCTTGTCCGCGAGGCCCTGGAGATTGGCGCGCCGGGGATCTCGATCGACTTCATGCGCTATCCGCAGACCATCAACAGGCCCGCGACCTGCAACACGTTTCTCCGCGAGTTGCGGCAACTTACGGAGGAGTTCTCCAAACGGCGCGGCAAGCCCGTTCGCATCCTCGTGCAGTTCCCCGGGACCGGCGTCCCGCCGTGGGAGCGATTCGACTACCGACGATGGGTACGCGAGGGATGGGTGGACTACCTCTGTCCCAGCAACGACGACGAACGGCACCTGCATCTCGACGTAGGGTCCTACCTGGAAGCGGTGCGAGGGACGCAATGCAGGCTGCTTCCCAACGTGACCGCCGCCGGCCTGCCCGTGCCGGGCCTCTACCTGTGGCGCGTGGCTCAGCTCTACGAAGCGGGGGTCGATGGGATCTACATCTATCAGTCAGACGCGCGCGTCTTGGGCAGACCCACCGAGCGGCGATGCATGCGGTTGCTGGCCAGCAGCCGTGACGTGAAAGCGTGGTGGGCGCGGGACAAGGACTTGCGGCCAACTCGCAGCAAGGGCATCTACATCACGCGACCCTCCCGGCCCCTGAAAGGTTGGCGGCCGAGGGAGCGGGTCCGGGTCTGGCTCGAGGGCATTGAGATGGGTCCGCTCGAGATGCACCTGGACGGGAAGCTCGTCAGCCGTTTCGATGGGCCGCCGTATCTGCTGGGGACCGAGGAGCGCACGTCAGACAACGTCCTGCCGCCGGGGGAACACGAGCTCCGCATTCGCGCCAGAGACGGCGACGGATGGCTCGAGCAGTGCTTCACGCTTCGCGGGGGCAAGTAGGGGTCCGCCCGGGCTCGCCCGGCGCCAACCGAGACCCGCGGAAAAATAACAATACTCATGATAGAAAACTGTGCATAGCCTCGAAAGTCGTGTATACTTTGGTGTGCATATCTGTACGAGGCGGGTCCGACCCGTCGGTACGCCCAGAAGGCGCACTGCACTTGGCGGGAGCAGGCGTCGGTGGGCGGGGCGCACTATCTGATCAAACCTGAACGTAAGGCCCTCTAGAAAAGGAGGTTGTGCGATGTCCTTTTCCGAGACGATCTTGGAGCAGGACTGCCCGACGAGCATCCGTACCGGGGTCTCGCTGCCCAGACGTGAGCGCCTCTCCCCCTCGCCGGTGGACTGGCGGGACGAGGTGTTGTACTTCCTGCTGGTGGACCGTTTCAGCGATGGCAAGGAGGACACGCGCCCCCTGCTGGACCGGCACCGCTTGGGAGACGCCCGGCCCGCCCTGTCGAATGGCCAGCCGTGGCGGTGGGACGCCTGGGTGGAGTCGGGCGCAAAGCGTTGGCAAGGCGGGACAATCCAGGGAGTCGTCTCGAAACTCGACTATCTCGAGGCACTCGGCGTCACGGCGATCTGGCTCAGCCCCGTATTCAAGCAGCGCTGCCACCTGGATACGTACCACGGGTATGGGATCCAGAACTTTCTTGACGTGGACCCACGGTACGGCGACCGCCGTGACCTGGTCGATCTGGTGAAGGCCGCTCACGACAAGGGCCTCCGCATCATCCTTGACATCATCTTCAATCACTCGGGCTCCAACTGGCTCTACCCGCCCGACACGCCCGGGGGCGAGCGTGAGCCCTGGTTCACGACCGATCGGTATCCCTTCGGCGACTGGCGGGGTGATCAGGGCCAACGCATCGGTGTCATTCAGGGACGTGAAGACGGCGCCTGGCCGACCGAGATCCATGACCCGGATTGCTACACGCGCGCCGGGAAGGGCTACCTGGATCGAGGAAAGATCGACGACCCATGCGCAGAACACAAGCGTTCCGATTTCGACGACCTCCGCGATCTCAATCTGGATGCGCCGGGCTTGCTGTCCGATCTGTCGCGGTGTTACAAGTACTGGATCGCCTTGACGGACTGTGACGGTTTCCGCATCGACACGCTCAAGCACGTTTCGACGAGACAGGCGCGCGACTTCTGCGGATCGATCAAGGAGTACGCGGCCAACCTGGGTAAAGAGAACTTCTTCCTGGTCGGCGAGATGGCCGGTGGGGACTCCGTTCAAGACAACTATCTGGATGCCCTCTCGCGGAACCTGAACGCCGCGCTGGACATCGGCGAGATGCGTCCCATCCTGGGGCAGGTGGCCAAGGGGAACGTGCATCCGTCGGCGTACTTCGGCCGCTTCGATCCGGTCTATTGGGGCGCCGAGTCCCAGCGACGGGGTATGGCGTCGCACCGGACCTGGGGCATGCGGCACGTCTCGGTTTTGGATGACCATGACCACGTCATGGGCGCGAAGATCCGGTTCTCGAGCGGTGCGTCGTCCGATCATCAGGTCGCGGCGGGGGTGGCGCTACAGCTTTTCACGCTCGGGATCCCGTGCATCTACTACGGGACGGAGCAGGCCTTCGCCGGCCCGGAAAGCTCAGAGATCAAGTGGCTGCCAAAGTGGACAAAGTCCGACTGGTACCTTCGCGAGGCGATGTTCGGTCCCGAGCACCCGCGGAAGGAGGGAACGGACGGGCTGCACGCGGTGGATCCGGATCTGCCCGGTTTCGGTCCGTTCGGAACGGCCGGGCACCACTCCTTCGATCGGAACAGCCCGGCCTACCTCCGGATTGCCGCGATGACGGCCTTGCGGAGACAGTACCCCGTTCTGAGCCACGGTCGTCAGTATCTGCGATCGGTGTCCATGCTGGGCAGGCCGTTCGGCGTCTACGGTCCGGGCGAGATCCTGGCCTGGTCACGGATCCTCGACGATGAGGAGGCGGTCTGCGTGCTGAACACGCACGGTACCGAAGCACGCGGGGCCGACGTCACCGTTGACGCCGTCCTCACCCCCCCGGGCAACCACTTGACCGTCGTTCTCAACACCGCTCAGGCGGGGGCGCCCCACGGCTTTGCCGCCAGCTACCCCGTGGGATCGACGGTTTCCGTGCTGCCCGCCAGCGGGAACGCGGGCGATCGGGCCTTCATCGAGATCCGCGATCTGCCTCCGTCGGAGGTCCTGGTGTTGGCGAACCATCCGTAGGGGGGTGGACAATCTCTTGCGAGCTGGCTTGGCCGGGCTGATGCGCGCGCCGCGGATGGCGGAGCTTCGTCATCCAGTCCGCGAACGTCAGGATCACGACGAGTCCCACGAAGGCTACGCCGATGGCACAAGCGAACAGGTACCCGCCGCGGACGAAGAGCGTCTTGTCCTGGACGGCGTAGACGGTACCGAAGATGACCCCGGGGCCTTCTTCTCGCGTGCGTTGCGCCCGGACCCGCCCGGTTGCGTCGATGATCTGCGAGATGCCCGAGCTGGCCGCTCGGACGGCGCATCGGCGGAGCTCGATCGAGCGCAGCGGCGCCATGTCGGCGTGGAGCCAACGCTGTCTGACAGGCCAGCGTTCCGGATCCATGAGCGGCGCCAGCATCAGCTCCGAGCCAAGCCCGACCAGCCGTCGCGGGATGTCCGTGAAGGTGGCGTCGTAGCAGATGTAGATACCCACGCGACCGTAGGGGCTGTCGAAGGTCGACTGAGAGGTGGCGGGATTCCCGTCCTGGAAAAAGGGCACGGGGACGGCCTTGGCCTGCTCGCCGACGATCCTCCCATCCGGACCGATCAGCAGGCCCACGTTGTCGTAGTCACACGCGGCGTCGCTTGGGGCACGCGTGTGGGCGCCAACGCAGACGAAGGCGCCATGCGCTCGCGCCACTTCCGACAGTGCCGAGACGGTCGCGCTCTTCTCGTCGGCCATCTCTTTGATCGTGTGCTCGGGCAGGACGATGAACCTGGGTCGGCTCGGGTCGCCGGCTGCCTGCTTCGTCAGGGCGACGTACTCCGGGGACCACAGATCCTCGCCTTGCACGCAAGCGACCGGGATCTGGCTGTGTGCGTCGTCGTCGCGAGGCTGACACGCTACGGAAAGGACCGCTGTCGCGATGGCGATGACGGCTACCGGAATCCAACTTCTGCGGCGGCGACGAATCAACCCGTAGGCGATGGCGGCGTTGGAGGCGACGAGGATGAAGGAGATGAGATAGACCCCGCCGACCGACGCGATTTGGGCGAGCCAGAGATTGTGGGATTGGCTGTATCCATAGCCGAGGTAGGCGAAGCGGTAGCGAGGCAGCGTCTCCGAGCGGAGCACCTCCTGTCCCACGAAGGCCAGGGGGACGGCCCAGATCATCGCGGCCGTGCCGCACCGCGCCATCAGCAGCTTCGCCACGCGAAACGAGAAGCCCGTCAAGACCGATAGCCCGAGCACCGCCAGGCCGCCCAAGGGACCGTGGAGCTTGAAGAGCCAGCCCAAGCCGATGCGGTAGAAGACCAGCCCCAGCACGATCCCACACAGCCAGCTGCGACCGGGCTGGAGTCGGTCGAGAACCAGCAGGAACGGCACGAGTGCGATCCAAGCGAGGAAATGCCAGTTCAGCGGCCAGTAGCACGTCGCCATCAGCCCGCCGGCGACGGCTGCGGCGGCGATGGCCCAGGACCACCGGAGGGGAGACGATTGGCTGAGGACGCCGTTCGCTGTCACGCTGGAGCCCGCCTTGGCTTCGGTTGCGTCAATCGGATAGCACGCTTGTCCAGTGTTGTCTACCCGCGATCGTCGCGGGAGTTGCGGATCGTTTCTCCTTGCAGGCAGTGTGCGAGCGGGGTAGGTTGATGCACGCCCCGGCCGGTGCAGGGCCGGAGCGATCTTGATGTTACGCCACGGCGAGCCAGCGGAGGAGTGCCTGATGATGAGACCGAGGAAATGCGTCCTGCCCGTGGGTGTCGGTTTGGCGATGCTGAGTGTGGTCTTGCTGACATCGGGATGCCAGAAGTCCGATGAGCCTGCCAAGCCGGCGGCGCCGGCTGGCCCGAGCAAGGGGGCCTCCGCGACGGCGCTGCCGAAGGTTCCGCTCGGCCTGCCGCAAGTTCCCGTGCCCAAGGATAACCCGATGACGGCAGAGAAGATCGAGCTGGGCAAGATGCTCTACTTCGACAAGCGACTGAGCAAGAGCAAGGAGATCTCCTGCGCGACCTGCCACGACCCGAAGATGGCCTGGACCGAGCACCGGGCGACCAGCAAGGGCATCAAGGATCAGATTGGCGAGCGCAACTCGCCGACGGTCATCAACGCCGCCTACATGACGTCTCAGTTCTGGGACGGCCGCGAGCCGACGCTCGAAGCCCAGGCGCTGGGGCCGATCGAGAACCCGATCGAGATGGGTCACAAGCTGGCGGTGGTGTGCGCCGATTGCGAGAAGATCCCGGCCTACAAGGAGCAGTTCCAGAAGGTCTTCGGCACAGGTGTGACCAAGGAAGGCATCGCCAAGGCCATCGCGGCGTTCGAGCGGACGATACTGAGCGGCAACTCGCCGTACGACAAGTTCAAGGCTGGCGACAAGAAGGCCCTGAACGACGCCCAGCAGCGCGGCATGGCGCTGTTCATGGACAAGGCCATGTGCTCGACCTGCCACGCGCCGCCGATCTTCAGCAACGGCCAGTTCTACAACGCGGGCGTGAGCTGCGACAAGAAGCCCCCGGACGAGGGGCGCAAGAAGGTCACGAAGAAAGACAGCGACATGGGCAAGTTCCGTGTCCCGCATCTCCGCGAGGTGGCCAAGACCGGGCCGTACTTCCACGACGGCAGCATCAAGACGCTCGCCGAGGCCGTCGAGCTGATGGCCGCCGGCGGCAAGGATAACCCGAACCTATCGACCATGATGAAGGTCGTCCGCGGCGCCAAGCTGACGGCCGCGGAGAAGAAGGATCTCCTCGCGTTCCTCGAAGCCCTATCCGGTGAGTACCCGATCATCGAGCCGCCGAAGCTGCCGTAGGCGAGATTGGCGGACCTGGCATGCACGCAGCGCGGGCGATCAGTTTGCCCGGCGTATCATTGCGCCCAGCCCGAGCGCCAGCAGCGCGATCGCGACGAACGGCGGGACGCCGCCGCCGCATTTGAAGGCTGCCTCTATCTGCCAGTCGGCGTCCATCGTCAGGTACAGGATTGCGTTGGCGTCCTGGGTGATGTGGTTGGCGTCGCCGGGGTGGTTTGGGTCGTAGATGACCCATCCCTTGAAGGATTTGCCCTGATTGGCTCGCGCCACCAGGACGATCGGCGTGCCGTCGGTGTATCTGCGCCGGGCATCGTAGCCGGGGGAGTTGGGCGGATCGTAGTCGTTCGGGTCGATGTTGTTGGCGTCTGCGAGCAGGTCGGGATCGATCGTGACGGTCCCCATGTGCGTGTTCGAGACCGTCAGGTCGAGCGTGTGTGAGACGTTGGTGAACACGGCCGTCCTGGCCTCGATGTTGTCGAACCGGCACTGAGCGGGGAAGCCGTTGCCCCATTCCGCGTCAGACCACGTGACGACCGCGGTGCCGCCAGAGGGCCAGTAGCCGCCGACCTCCTGATCGAAGCTGTTGGGGTCGCCCAGGTCTGCGTTGAGCTGCCAGGTGCCGTCCCAGTCATACTTGTCGCCGTCCCAGCAGGCGCCGCGCAGGGCCTTGCCGTTCGGGTCGTCGGGGTTGCCGTCGCTCTCGAACTGGATCGCCATCCAGAACCCGTTGGGTTCGTCGCAGCGGGGAATGGAGAACCCCCTGAGCCTCGGCCAGCCGAAGCCCTCCACGGAGTAGAGGCCGATCCAGCCGGCTCCGGCGCCGTCCAGGTCGTACTGTAGCGCATAGCCCTCCCAAGTGACCTGGTCGCCGTTGAGGAAGAGACCGGCGCGACCGCACCTGTCGTTGGGGTCTTCGAACCCGGGATCGTACCTGACGCGGGCGACGATGTAGTGAGAGGTGCTGTCGTCCCAGAAGGTCTCGCTCGTGTTGGGGTCGCGGTCGCCGGTGTCGGGAAAGACGGCGAGCAGCACATAGGGGAACCAGGGCGTGGTGGTCCAGAGCCACAGTTCGCCGGTTTCAGCGCTGACGGCGTTGGGGTGGCCGAGGGGCTCGTAGAGACACCAGCATGGGTCGTCGACGTCCCACACGTTGGGGTCTTCCTGGTAGACCCCGTCGTTGAAGCAGTCGTAGAAGTCGGCCAGGGCGAGCGCAGGAACCATCCCGCAGATCGCCGCTGCGATGCCCAACAGGAACGCATTGTTCGACATGTTTCCCTCCCCGCCGCTTGGAGCCAGGCGGCGCCGGGGTCGCCTCCTCAATAGTATCAGATTGCCCAGGGCGCCGGGTAGCTTCCCGTCCGCTTGACACGGGCCTGCCCGACCATATCGTTACAGCTTCGGGCCGGACGCGGGTCCGGGGATCTGTCTTGTCGATACACATGCGCGGGGACATACCATGCCAGACAAGGTCAAGCTGGGTTTCATCGGATCGGGCGGGATCGTCAATGGCCATCTCGAGCAGGGACTCAAGGACTTCGACGACGTCGAGTTCGTCGGCTGGTGCGACCTGAACGAGGCGACGGCCGCGGCGCGCAAGAAGCAGGTCGGCGGGAAGGGCAAGATCTACACCGACGCGGCCAAGATGCTCGATCAGGCCAAGCCGGACGCGGTGTTCATCATGCTGCCGCCCTTCGCGCACGGCGAGGCGGAGGACCTGGTGGTCGAGCGCAAGCTGCCGTTCTTCATCGAGAAGCCGGTGGCCATC
>CAYMLO010000038.1:0-67976 GCA_964390905.1 uncultured Planctomycetales bacterium
CTACGCCGAGTTCGACGGCCGACGACGAAAACGCGTCCTCGTCAAGATCATTGGGGAGTGACCTCACCCCGCCAGCCAGCCGCCGTCGACGTAGATGATCTGGCCGGTCAGGTAGCGGCTGGCGTCGGACGCTAGGAACACGGCAGCACCGGCCAGGTCGGAGGGGGTGCCCCAGCGCTTCATCGGGATCCGCGCGTTGACCCAGGAGAGCAGTTCGGGGTTGTTGAGCATCGGCCCGGTCAGGTCGGTCTCGATGTAACCCGGACCGATGCCGTTGACGCGGACGCCGCGATCTGCCCACTCGACGGCCAGCGACTTGGTCAGCATCTTCACCGCGCCCTTGCTGGACGAATACGACACGATGGTCGGGCGCGACATCTCGCTGGTGACCGAGCAGGTGTTGATGATCGAACCTCGCCCGGCCTGCAACATGCTGCGGGCCGCCAACTGCGTCAGGGCGAACAGACTTCGCAGATTCACGTCCAAGACGCGATCCCAGTCGGCCAGGTCCAGCGTTTCGCTCGGATGCCGGACCGTCGTGCCGGCGTTGTTGACCAGCACGTCGATCCGGCCGCGCCATGCCAGCGTGCGCTCGACGAGCTCGCTGCGGAACGCCTCGTCCGCCACGTCGCCCCAGACGCCGCGGGCCTCGAGCCCCTCGTCGGTTAGCTGCTTGACGGCCTGTTCGCCGACGTCGGGGCGCCGCGCCGCCAGGACCACGGCCGCACCGGCCTGGCCCAAACCGCGGGCGATGCCGAATCCGATGCCGCGCGATCCCCCCGTCACCACCGCCACACGGCCATCCAACCGGAACGTGTCGAGAACGGTTTCACTCATCTTCATAACCTCATCAGGAAGGGACGTCCCGCCCATCCGGGCCGCGCCCCGTTAGAACCCCCCGTTCGCTTCGATCCAGTCAAGCGCTTCGGTCTCGAAGGGCATGAAGTTCGCGCAGCCCTGACGTGTGACCAGGATCGCCCCAACGGCGTTGGCCATGCGAAGCGATCGCTGCCAGTCCCAGCCCTTCAAAAGACCATAGATCAGCCCGCTTGCGTAGCCGTCGCCGGCGCCCAGGATGTTGCACACCTCCACCTCGAACGGGGCCGCATGGATCACCTGGCCATGGGGCAGGCAGACCGACGAGCCGTCCGTTCCCTCTTTCAATACCAGCGCCCCGACCCCGCGTTCGAGCAGGGCTTCCACGGCGACCGACACGTCGCCGGCCACGTTGGGATCGGAGACCTGCGAGTGCTCAATGGACAACTGCGACGCTTCTCTCAGCGCCGTCGCCTTGACTTCGTCCTTCGAACCGATCGCGACGTCGACCAGATGCAGCACCGACCGGACGACCACGCCAAACGCGCGGGGGTCGTGCCACTGGTCCGCGCGGAAATCGATGTCCAGGATCACGACCGCGCCGCTCGCTCGGGCCTGTTCTGCGGCGAAGATCGTTGCGCTGCGGCTCGGCTCGGCGCTCAGGCCCGTGCCCGTGATGAACAGGGCGCGGGTGTCGGCCAGCGGCGCGGTCAGCGCATCGTCGATCGTGAGCTGGATGTCCGCGCACCCGCTTCGGTAGTAGACGAGCGGGAACTTGTCGGGCGGCTCGATGCCGAGCACCACCGCGCTGGTACGGTACTCGGCCTTGCGCGGGACAAACCGCGTCTCGACCCCTTCGTCGTCGAGGAACTTCAGCATGAAATCGGCCACCGGGTCGTCGCCCATCGCCGTCAGGAGCGCTGCATTGAGCCCCAATCGCCGCGCCCCAACGCTGACGTTCGTAGGACATCCGCCGACGAACGCGCCGAACGTCTTGATGTCCGGGAAGGCCACGCCAATGTCATTCGAATACAGGTCAATCGAGCTGCGGCCCATCGTCAGCAGATCATATCGACGGTCGGTGGGAATCGTCGGCGGTGTGGCTTGCGGGGTCATGATGACGTACGTCCCTTCATGTCACGGGTCACCATCGGCACGCGCGGGTCCTGCTCGGTCCAGGTCTGTTTGATCCAGGCATGATCGGGATCGTCCGTCGCCGCCAGCGACTGGGCCGACCCGGCCAGGAAGTTCAGGTAGTAGCAGTTGTACCCCCACGGCGCGCTGACGGGATGATAGCCCTCAGGCACGAGGACGATGTCGTCGCTGTGCGCGACCGCAACGGCGTCCAGTGTCCGGTCGTCGTTGTAGACGCGTTGCATCGCGTACCCCTGGGGCTTGTCGATCTTGTAGTAGTAGATCTCCTCCAGGTCGGCCTCGAGCACGTTGCCGGCTTCGTCCTCGCTGTGGACGTCGTGCTTGTGGGGTGGGTAGCTGCTCCAGTTTCCGCCCGGCGTGTAGACCTCGACGCAGACGATCCGGTGGCAATCGAACCCGGGCGGAATGATGCTGTTGATCTGACGCGTCGCGTTGTTGCCGCCGCGGATCTCGACCTCGGAATCGTCCGGTGTGACCAGTCGCCCCGGGTGGTCCTGATCGGTTGGCACCCAACAATGCGCCAGCTCCAGCCCGTCGGTCAGCGCCGTCACGGCAAACGCAGTGCGACGGGGCAGGTAGACGGCAAACGGCATACCGCCGAAAACATCGAGGCGGTCGCCGACCTCGCGCCAGTCGACCCGGTCACTCGTCACCGTACACCGTCCACCAAGCACCACGAGGACGGCCTCACATTCACCCGTCCGACCTGACCAGGTCGCGCCCTCGCCCAACCGCCGGATCTCGGCGTTCAAGAACGACCATCCCGCCCGCTCGGCGGTGACCCGGGTGATGACGTCAGGCTCGTCACTCGTCTCGGCAGGCCGAATCAGCAGACTGTCGGCTGAAGGGGTCATATCTTCGTCCCAATAATGGCCACCCGCCGGCTGTCGATCGTCAGTTCCTCTCCGTCCGGCGCGCTCACGAGGCGGGATTCGGCAAACCCCGCTTCGCCAAACAGACGGACCAGCTCCTCTGCCCTCTTGCGGGCGTGCTCGACGAAGCGCTCGCTCCGGTCGTACCCGACGACGTGCGAGAGAGCCTTTGCAATCCTAAGCGCATGACGTCCGTGGCCGCACGCCAGGTCCAGCACGCGGTTCTCCGCGGACAGCTCGATCTGATCGGTAATGAACGCCACTTCACGATCCGTCCGCTCGTCGGCCCCCAACACACCGGCGTACTCCAGATCGTAGAGCGGATCGTCGAAAAAATTCTCCACCCAACCCATCGGACTGTCCTTGCCGTCTGCGGAGGTCACCCGCGTTCGGTCGCTACAGGAAGTAGCGCATGGCCTTGACCTTCTCCTCGTAGTCGGCCCTGGCCTGCTGCACGGACGCCATCTCGGAGACCTCGGCCACCGGCACGTCCCACCAGGACTCATAGCCCGGCACGTACTCATCGCGGGCGACGTCAAGCGTGATGACGGTCGTCTTGTCGGCGGCCTTGGCCTCGGCCAGCGCGGCGGTCAGGCTCTCGCGGTCGGTCGCGCGGATCACGTTCGCGCCCAGACTGGCGGCGTTCGCGGCGAAATCGATCGGCAGGAACGCGTCGGTGTCCAGCGTGCCGGCCTCCGAACGATACCGGAAATCGTTGCCGAACCCGTGGCTGCCGCTGCTGGCCGCCAGCCCGCGGATGCACGCGAACCCATGGTTGTCCAGCAATACGATGATGATCTTCTGTCGCTCCTGAACGGACGTGACGATCTCGTGGTTCATCATCAGGTACGACCCGTCGCCGACCAGCACGTAGACGTCGCGGTTCGGGTCGGCCATCTTGATCCCGACCGCGCCGGCGATCTCGTAACCCATCGTCGAGTAGCCGTACTCCATGTGGTAGCCCTTCGGGCTTCGCGTCCGCCACAGCTTGTGCATGTCGCCCGGCAGGCCGCCGGCCGCACAGATCACCGTGTCGTTGTCGGTCATGAACCCGTTGACGATGCCAATGACCTCGCCCTGGCTGATGACGGGCTTGGCGTTCAGGTTGAAGAGTCGGTCCACCTCGCGGTCCCACACCTCGCGGAGCTCGGCGATCTGCTGCTTGTAGTCGGTCGGGACGCCATAGCCCGCCTGCGTCAGCGCGTCGGTCAGCTTGGACAGGCCAACGCGTGCGTCTGCCACGAGCGGCAGCGCAGAATGCTTGACCGCATCGAACGACGAGACGTTCAAGCCGATGAAACGAACGTCTGGGTTCTGGAACTGCGTCTTCGACGCCGTCGTGAAGTCGCTCAGCCGCGTGCCGACGCAGATGACCAGGTCGGCTTGCCGGGCGATGGGGTTGGCCGCCGACGTGCCGGTCACGCCCAGCGCGCCGACGTTGCACGCGTGGTCGAACGGCAGTGCCCCCTTGCCCGCCTGTGTCTCCGAGGACGGGATCCCCGTCGCTTCGCATAACCCCGCCAATGCCTCACTCGCCTCGGAGTAGATCACGCCCCCGCCGGCGATGATCAACGGGCGCTTGCTCTGTCGGATCCAGTCGACCGCACGCTGCAGCGTCTCTTCGTCAGGAGGCACGCGAGGGATCCCCCAGATGCGTTTCTCGAAGAACTCAACCGGGTAGTCGAACGCCTCCGCCTGGACGTCCTGCGGCAGGGCGACGGTGACGGCACCGGTCTCAGCCGGGTTGGTCAGGACGCGCATCGCCTCGGGCAGCGCGGTGATGATCTGCTCGGGACGATAAATCCGGTCCCAGTACCTGCTGACCGGTCGGAAGCAGTCGTTGACGGAGGCGTCCTGGCTGTGCGGGCATTCGAGTTGCTGCAGGACGGGGGCCACCATCCGCTTGGCGAAGATGTCCCCCGGCAGCAGCAGCACCGGGATGCGATTGACCGTGGCGGCCGCAGCCCCCGTGATCATGTTCGTCGCCCCCGGGCCGATCGACGTCAGGCATGCGAAGGTCCGAAGCCGGTTGCTCTGCTTGGCGAACGCCGTGGCGATGTGGACCATCGCTTGCTCGTTGCGGGTCTGGTAGTACGTCATCCCGTCCGGGCCGTACTCCTCGAGCGCCTGGCCCATCCCCGCCACGCACCCGTGGCCGAAGATGCCGAACATCCCTTGGATGAACCGGCCCTCCTGGCCGTCCCGCTCGACGTATTGATGCTTGAGGAACTCAACGACCGCCTGGGCCATCGTCAACCGTCGCGTCTTCATGGCGTATTCCCTCGTGGACAGGGGCAACAGAACCGTTCGCGATTCCGAACACACATTCGGAAGGGGCGCGCCCCCGACACTCGCGTGTCGGGTCCGCATAGTATGGAAGCTCCGCCCGAACAGGGTCAAGGTCGGAATCCGGACGGGTCACCGATCTCGATCCCGTCCGGGGCCGTTGCTTTCCCCAACCAGCCCCGGTATCAGGTCACAGTGGGATCCGACGTTCGCGCGGATGGAGGCACGCATGATGGGGTGGCCAGCCAGTCGGCGCGGGACGGTGGGGACACGGGTGCTGGTCTTCCTGGCGTGTGCTGCGTGGGGTAGCGAGGGACGCGCCGCGGCACCGGCGAATGTGGCCACAGGACGACACGCCAGGATCGCCATCCTACGCGACGACGTATCGGGGCTTGACCTATCGTTGGTCGATGGGCTTCGCACCGTGCTGGCCAGGGCCGGGTTTGCCGTCGCCCCCATCTCGTACGATCAACTGATTCGCGCGTCAGGGCTGCGCCGACGTGACTTCGACGTGCTCGTGCTGACGAACAGCCCGTCGTTCCCAACCGCCGCCAACGAGAACCTGCAAGGGTTCCTGAAGGGGGGCGGCCATCTCGTGTTGATGGGGGGGCATGCGTTTCGAGATCCGATCTGGAAGATCGGGGGGCGCTGGCGGACCCGCGCGGAGATGGAAGACGCGTTCTCGTCCGTGCCTGTAATGCAGATGTTCTTCGGCTTTGCGGATGGGGTGTCCGCGTGGTCGCGAAGCAGTTCGAAACCGTCCCGCCCGACGCGGCTGTCGGCGGATGAAGGCAAGGTCGGCCAGTGCATGCGGATCGACATCAGGCGGCTGGAAGAGGGTTGGGACACGCACGCTGCCAAGCTGCCGTCCCGCTTCGACGCCAAAGCCAACGCCCTGTGCTTCTGGGCCAAGGCCAGCGACAACACCCCCCAGATGGCCGTCGAGCTCGACGAGCAGGACGGCTCGCGCTGGATCGCCGTCGTGGACCTGACGGACCGGTGGAAGCGCTACGTCCTGACCGCGGGGCGGTTCAAGTTTTGGAAGGACGCCTCCCCGAAGCGCCGAGGGGGCAGCGGAGACGGCCTGAAGTTGCCCCAGGCCCGGCGGGTCTCGTTCGGCCTGGCCTTCGGCCTGACCGCCCAGCCGCCGGGCGACCACACACTGTGGATCGACGAGGTGGGCAGCGCCAAGGCGCCTCAGCCGGCGAGCGGCGACGTCGGCAAGACGCTCGAGCTGAACGTCTTTAGCGACTACGAGGCGCACCAGCTCCGCGACGTCGTCCGCGTCGCGACCGCGCCAGGGCAGGACGTGCTCGAGACAAAGCTGTCCATCTCGGGGCGGTTCGAGGGACCGTCGGCCGTGGGCTTTGCCCTGCCGGCCCGATCGACGTTTGTCCCCCTGTTCAGCGCGTTGGACAAGCACGGCCGTGACCGCGGCTGGGCCGGCGGGATGCTGATCCACTACGATGGCGTGTACACAGGATCGAGCTGGATCCTGTTCGGCATCACGTCGCCTGCGTTCTACAAGGACCCCGCGTTCGGCCCCGCACTGGTGAATCTGCTCCGGACCGTTACGCAGACCGACCTGGCCGGACCGGCCCGGGAGCGCGACGCAAGATCGAGGTCGGCCCGTCTCGAGCTGACCACGCCCGCCCCCGACGGTTTCATCCGCCTCAGCAAGGACGGCAAGCACCCCCTGTACCCCGACGGCCGACGGTTCTTCATGGTCGGATGCAACTACCTCGGCTCGTTCGACCGCAAGTGCTACATCGGGGGCGATCTGTTCGACGTGCGGCGGATGGAGGACGATTTCCGCAAGGCCCGCGACGCGGGCGTCAACATCCTGCGGTTTTGGCTTCATGGGCTGGAGAGGGATCCCCGAAAGGTCCGGGCCGTCAAAGAGCTGGCCAGACGGTACGGCGTCTACCTGCTCCTGCACCTCGGCCCGAAGGCGTCGTCAAGCGAGAAGATCGTTGCCGGGATCTTGCCCGCCGTCCGGGCGTTCAAGAACGAACCGATGGTCCTCGGCTACGACCTGATCAACGAGCCGTACCTCGGAACCGTCGGGGCGATCACGCATCAGGGCGCCAAGTCGCCCATCCTCCAGCTGAAGCCTTACGAGACGTTCGCCGGGGAGTTCAGCAAAAGGTGGGTAGACCAGAACGTGAAGCACCGCCCGGCCTGGCCGCAGATGCACAAGTGGCTCGGCGACGAGGACGCCCGCCATCTGTACGCCGCCTATTCGCTGTGGAACCGATACCAGGCCCGGTTTCGGATCGGCAGCATCTCCACGTTTCCGGGAATCGTCGATCGACTCCCCGTCAACGACACATGGCGGAAACTCCTCCGCGCCGTGGACGACACGTTCGCGACCTGGATCAAGTTCCAGGTCGAGGCCATCCGCTCGGAAGACCGAAACCACCTGATCACCATCGGCTACAACTCGGTCCTGTCCTGTCTGCCGGCGAACCGGCAGCTCGACTTCGTCTCGCAACACGTGTACGAACGGCCCGCCAGCTACGAGCGCGTGATGCGAAACGTCACGACGCTCGACCGGCTCGCCCGCATCTGGCCCGATCAGCCGATCACGCTCGGCGAGTTCGGTTACTCGAACGGCATCCGAACCGACCGGGGATACCTCGATCCCGACACGTCCAGCGTGGGCGAAATGATCCACTATCTATACGCGCTCTCGCACGGCCACGACGGCTGCATGAAGTGGACGCTGACCGACTGGCCCATCGCGGTGATGCGGCACAACGCGCCGTGGATCCAGGGCCGCGACAAGCGGATCTACGAGTCGCGGTTCGGTCTGTACACCTACGACGGCACACTCCGAGGCCGGCCCAAACCGATCGCACATGCGCTGCGGTTCCTCCGCGACCACGTCGACGAGGCCGGCCCCGGCGGCGAGCTGCAGGTCAAGCGGGCCGCAACCGCCATCGGCGCCGCCTACGTCTACCGGGCCAGGAACGCCTTGTTCATTGGGGACACTGCCTACACATCACCCAACCTGACGTTTCGTGCGACCAGACCGACCAACATGATGCTGAGGTGGGATCGCACCCGCCTCGGGATCATGTCGACGTGCGACGCGGTGGCGGAGCTCAACCCCGAGGGATTCGTGTCGTCAATCACTGTTGGCAACGCCAAGGTCCGCGGCACGCTCGGCTCCCAGCGCGTCGAAGCCGGCCGCCTCGTGCTCGAGTTGCTCGCCGGCGAGACCGTGGAGGTTGCCCCATCGACGCGACCTGACGGCGAAGTGACTGAACCGAGGTGAGGCACATGTCCTTCGGCGAGAAGGCAGACCGCCCGCTGATTCCCTGCGACACCGCCTGGGACTACGCCCCCAGACGCGCCAGCTTGTTTTCGCCCCGGCGGATTGTGCTGGCGAGGGGGAGCCTCGACACGCCGGAGCGAACCGCCATGGTGCGCGAGATCTGCCAGGTCTATCCCGATGCCGAGGTGATCGAGGCGCTCGACCGTCCGCACAACCGGATTGACCTGGACGTGACCCAGCCACTCGACCGACATTACGCCGGAAAACACACGCTCGTCCTTGGGGAACACCAAAGCGCGGTCCGGCTCAGCGCGGAGAAGCACAATGCCTGTCCCAACTACTGGCACGTCTCACCGTATGGCTTCTGCCCCTACGGGTGCACCTACTGCTATCTGGCGGCGACCCGGGGCGTGTGGTTCTCGCCGACGGTGAAGGTCTTCCTCAACCTGGATGCCATGCTGGCCAGGATCGATCGGATCGCCTCGGACCTGAGGACGCCCACGCCGTTCTACCTCGGCAAGCTCCAGGACGGTCTGGCGCTCGACCCGCTGACGGGATACTCGCGGGCCATGGTTCCTTTCTTCGCCGCACATCCGCATGCCAGACTGACGCTCCTGACCAAGGCCGCCGACGTGGACAACCTGCTCGATCTCGACCACGCCGGCCACACGATTCTCTCGTGGAGTCTCAACCCACCTGACGTGTGCGACGCATTTGAGAGGAACACCCCCAAACCGGAGGCGAGAATCCAGGCCATGCGGAAGTGCGCCTCGGCGGGCTATCCCGTTCGAGCCGTCATCATGCCCATCATTCCCGTTCCCGATTGGCGGGGCGTGTATGCGACGTTTCTGCTTCAGCTCGTGACACAGGTCGAGCTGGACCGCATCACCCTCGGCGGCGTGTGCAGCTATCCAGGCGCGGTCGATCTGATGGCGTCCAAGCTCGGCACGCAGAACGCCATCTCGCAGGCCCTCGATAGACACGCCAGCAAGTCAAGAGATGGCCGGAACCGATACCGCCCCGCCGATCGGATCGCGATCTACCGCCATCTCATCTCCGTCGTCCGCGCCCAGCGACCGGAATTGCCCGTCGGCCTGTGTCTGGAGGAGCGATCGGTCTTCCAAGCCCTGGACCTGACCGCCGCCATCGGTCGATGCAATTGCGTCCTCTGACAAGGCAACACGTTCCAGTAGAAATCGGCCACCCAATAGTTGAGCAGCCCTGCTTTGCGCCAAAGCAGGGATACCAGGGCCGCCGCGCCGGGACGTGACTTCGGCAGCTCTTGTTGTGCAACAAGCGCTCCGCATCTATCATCGAGTGCTGAACGCTTCTCGGAGGAGTCAGATCATGCACTTGACGCGATGGTACGGCGGGGGTCTGGTAGGCCTTCTCGCCGGGACCGCATCACTTGGGGCCCCCGCGAACCGTCCGGCAGACGTGGCCGAACTGGCCGAGGAAGTCCGCAACAAGGGCTGGATCGTCTATGGGGCCATCGGTCCGAGAGCGGAGATGGACCTGTACCTCATGCGCCCGGACGGCTCGGACCGGCGGCGGATCACCAACACGCGGGACATGCATGAAGGCGCGGCGCGGTTCTCGCCGGACGGGCGAAAGCTGATGTACCGGCGGATCAGCAAGGGAACCAGGGTTCACCACAACCGATGGGGGTTCCAGGGACACGTCGTCATCGCCAACGCCGACGGGTCCAACCCGGTGGCGATCGGGAAGGATGGGGAACATCCCTGGGCGTGCTGGGGTCCGGACGGCAAACAGATTTCCTGTCTGACCTTCAGGGGGATTCAGATCATCGATCTGGCGACGAACAAGGTCGTCCGTCAGCTGCCGAGAAAGGGAATCTACCAGCAGCTGTTCTGGTCGCCGGACGGCGAGTGGTTCTGCGGCGTGACGAATCTGTATGGCGAGATGTGGACGGTGGCCCGGATGAACGCCAAGACGGGCGAGATCAACCCCCTCTGCAAGCTGCAGGACACGCCGCCCGAGGAGCCGTCAGAGGGCTCGGGCATCTTGAGAGGCGCAGAGTGCACGCCCGACTGGTTCCCCGATTCCAAGCACGTCTTGTTCTCCCGGCGACCGCGCGCGCCGGTGGGGTATCCGTGGACACAGCTGTGGATGGCGAGCGGGGACGGCAAGCAGATGCGGCTGGTCCATGGCGAGGATGGTCGGCATCTCTACGGCGGGACCTTCAGCCCTGACGGCAAGTACCTCCTGTACTCGCGGGTGCTGCTGGACGGCGCCGGAGGACTGGTCTCGGGCACGTACATGGGGCTGACGCGGTTCCGGGACGTGCCCACGTACGGCGGCAAGGGCCGGCGTCTCCGAGACGCGTTCCCCAACGCCAAGCGAGAGCCCGTCCTCAACCTGCCCGCAGGCTACGAGCCCGACTGGACCTACGCCGACGTGACCAAGCAAGGACCATCCTGAGTCGTTCAGGAAACGTGTCATGCCCGCGATTTCATGCGGACATCCGCAGGTGGGCGAACCTGGGAGAAGCCGCGTCGTGCGGTCGATCCGATGGCATGGTGTGGGGGCACTCGGCCTGCTGGCGAGCGCCGTGTCGTTCGGCGCCCCCGCCACCGGACCGGCGGGGGTGGCTGAGCTGGCCAGGGAGGTCCGCAACAAGGGTTGGATCGCCTACGGGAACTTCCGCGCAAGAGGGGACATGGATCTGTACCTCATGCGCCCGGACGGCTCGGACTCAAGGAAGATTACCGACACGCCAGACATGCATGAGGGCGCCCCGCAATTCTCCCCGGACGGCCGCAAGCTGCTCTACCGGCGCGTCCGCAGGACAACCAAACTCGAACACCGCCGGTTCGGGTTCCAGGGACGCGTCATCATCGCCAACGCGGACGGATCCGATCCGGTGGCCATCGGTGAGGTCGGTGAGCATCCGTGGGCGTGTTGGTCGCCAGACAGCAAGCAGGTTTCCTGCTTGACCCTAGAGGGGATCCAGATCGTCGATCTGGCCACGGAAAAAGTCGTCCGCACGTTGCCGAGGAAGGGAATTTACGAGCACCTGTACTGGTCGCCCGACGGTAAGTGGTTCTGCGGCGTGGCCAATACGTACGGCGGAAAGTGGACGGTCGTTCGGCTGAACGCCGAGACCGGCCAGACCAATCCGCTGTTCAGACCCCCGGGAGGGCAGGCCGAGGGTCAGTCGCGGGGCTCGGACATCTCGAGGGGATTGGAGTGTGCGCCCGACTGGTTTCCCGACGCCAAGCGCGTCCTGTTCTCTCGCCGACCACACAGACCAGAGGGCCACTCGTGGACGCAGCTCTGGATGGCCAGCGCGGACGGCAAACACGTGCGCCCGGTCCATGCCGAAGAGGGAAGACACCTCTACGGCGGCACGGTCTCCCCTGACGGCAAGTATGTCCTGTTCTCACGGGCCGTGTGGCACGATCGCGGTGGGCAGGTCTCGGTCCTGCAGATGGGCCTGACCCGACGACACGACGTGCCCACGTTCAGCGGCGAGGGCAACCGATTCCAAGAAGCGTTTCCCAACGCGAAACGGGTGCCCGTGCTGGGGCTGCCAGCCGGCCTGGAGCCTGATTGGACCTATGCTAACGTCAAGGAGAAAGAATCGCCGTGACTCCTTGACGGAGGTCGTACGTTCACCTTTCCTGGGAGCTCCTCTGATGAGCCGAGAAAGTCGAATCCTTCGAGGCGTCTGGGTCGGCGTCGGCCCGGTCGGACTACTGCTATTGACCACTCTTGGCTGGGTGGGCGTCTCTGCAGGCACCCCGAACGCAGCCCCGACGGAGGGCGGACGAATGGGCAAGACCCTCTACGTCTCGAAACAAGGCGACAACTCAGACGGGTCGTCGTGGGCCAAGGCGTACCACACGATCCAGGCCGCTCTGCTCGCCGTGCCGGATGACCAGGGCGGCCACCGCGTTGTCATCCGCCCGGACACGTACGCCGAGGCGAACCTCTATCCCTCACACAAGGGCGCGCCCGGAGCGTACAACCTGATGATCGGCGACGTTGACGGCAAGCTGGGATCGGGGGCGACCGGCTGGGTCGTCATCGACGCCGGCGCACCCGAGGTCATCGTCCGCACGGATCCCAAGGGCGTCGGCGGCGGCAACAAGATGTGGAAGATCCACGAGGAGGGCGACCCCAAGAAGGAATGGGGCCTCAAGAGCGTGGACTGGTGGGGCGTATTCCGCGCCGCCCCGGATTACTCCGGCGTCATCTGGGACCGGTGGATCTTCAGAAACCTCTACACCACCGGCAGCGAAGGCTGGGGCTGGGACCTGACGTGCGAGAAGGGGTCTCCGTTCTCCGTCGTCGTCGAGGACTGCGTCGGCATCGGACGATTCTCCGGCGTCTGCATCGGCGCCCACACGGGGCGCCCCGACGAACCGATCGTCTTTCGAAGGAGCTACTTCCTGTGCTTGGACTGGTGGGGTGATGCGGCCGGGGTGTACGTCCGCGCCGAGAACCCCAAGCCCCATGACTACCCCGACGCCGTGTTCGAGGACTGCACGCTCGTGGGCCCTGACAACGCATTGCAGGCGGGCAACCCGGGCTTCGACGGCTACTCCCGGGTAAAGCTCAAGAACTGCCGGCTGATCGTCTTGAATTTCTCGCAGCCGCACGGCCAGCCCTCCACGGGCGTGATCTACAGCACGATCAAGGGCAAGCTGCTGCACGTCGATCTGGAGGACTGCATCTGTGTCGGCTACAAGGTCTTCGGCAGTGGCGGGGCGCAATTCGGCAGCGGCAAGCGGCCGGACGGCGGGCCGATCTCCTACACGACCGCCGGCAAGGTGCAGGCGTACGTCCATTACCGCCAGCCCGTGCCCGAGGGATTCGAGCGGCTTCGCTTCTGGCCGGTCGAGGTCTTCGACGCCCTCCAGCCGCCCAAGCCGGGCATGACGCGCCCGCCAGCAACCGTGACGGTCGCAACGCCGGCCCGGCCCAAGCTCACCAAGCTGCCCTTCGCCTTCGGCGGGGCCATGGAAAACACGCCTTTTGTCTACGAGGGCCGGCCCCTGATCGCCATGAACCGTCGCGACGACACGAAGAACAAGACCGACGGCTACACCAAGAGCATGTACCTGTACATCTGCGACCTGCAGACCGGCAATGAGATCGCCCGCTTCGCCGAGGGCCATTCATTCGTCAGCGCGTTCGTCAACGGCAAGGAGCTGAACGTCTTCGCCAGCGAGGGCACGAATCACGACTGGTTCCAGAGCATCTACCGCTTCTCGTCGACCGACATGAAGACCTGGAAGCGCAAGCTGGCCATTCCGCTCGAGGGCGACGAGCACCTGTTCAACTGCTCGGTCTGTCGCGACGAGAAGGGCTACCTGATGGCGTACGAATCCAACAAGCCGGTTGGGTTCTGTTTCAAGTTCGCGCGGTCGAAGGATCTGGCTCGGTGGGAGAAGATCGACGGGCTGGTCTTTACCGGTGTGAACAACGAGTACAGCGCCTGTCCGGTCCTGCGGTACTTCGCGCCGTATTACTACGTGATCTATCTCCACGCCGCGATCCCCGGCCACAACGGCTGGATCTCGTTCCTCGCGCGATCCAAGGACCTGATCGCCTGGGAGCTGAGCCCGGAGAACCCGATCCTCGAGGCGGGCCCGGGTGAGGGCAAGAACAACTCGGACGTCGACCTGTTCGAGTGGGAAGGCAACACGTATCTCTACTACGCGACCGGCGACCAGGCGACCTGGGGGGCGGTGAGAGTGGCAAGGTACCCCGCCGGCATGAAGCGGTTCTTCGAAGACTACTTCCCCGACGGTGCGCCGACGATCAAGACCACGGCCAGGCGGGAGTAGTCTCGGCCCGCTGGCGGCAATCTGCGAGGGGGCACCGCACATGACCCAGCCGACGCCCTTCCACTTCCGCATGCTGTCGTTCATCGTGCCGGCGGCGCTTGTCAGCATCTTGTTGGCCGCTGGCTCGCTCGAAGATGCGTCGGCCGAAGACCGTCCGAGGCGGAAGCACGCCGTGATCGACAACCCCGAGCTCATCAAGCTGCCTGTCGCCTTTCCGCGCGGCATGGAGAACACGCCCGTCGTCTACGAAGGACGCCCCCTGCTGGTCAACAACTTCCGGGGGCCAAAGTCCAAAGCCGACGACATGTACCTCTTCATCGAGGACCTGCGGACCGGCGAGGAGCTGACGCGTTTCGGCAAGACGTTCTCCTTCGTCAGCGCGTTCGTCAACGGCAAGGAGATGAACGTCTTTGCCACCGAGAACACCGATCACGACTGGACGCACGACATCTTTCGATTCTGGTCGACGGACCTCAAAACGTGGAAACGCGAGCGGATCCTGACGCGCGTCGGCGACGAGCACTTCTTCAACACGTCCGTCTGCAGAGGCGAGCATGGCTATGTCATGGCCTACGAATCGAATCGGCCGGTGCAGTGGAGCTTCCGATTCGCCCGGTCGAAGGACCTGTCCCGCTGGGAGCCGATCGACGGGGTGAACTTCGCGGATCTGGAAGGCAAGACGGCGTGTGGGAATCCGACCCTACGCTACTTCCAGCCGTACTACTACCTCATGTACGGCGCCTGGCGATGGAAGGGCCCGGGCACCCGCTACCAGTACCGGCTGCCCGAGACGAAGTACGTGACGCTCATTGCCCGATCGCGGGATCTGGCGACCTGGGAGCTGAGCCCAACCCGATTCCCCATGCTCGATCCCGTGCCGGGCGAGGGAATCAACAACACCGACATGGACCTGTTCGAATATGACGGCAACACGTACCTCTACTATGCCACCGGTGATCAGCAGACGTGGGGGACGATCCGGGTTGCGATGCACCCCGGGTCCATGAAGCCGTTTCTCGAGAGCTACTTCCCAGAGGGCGTTCCGATGATCAGGTTCGATGCGAGGCGCGGACGGTATCATCCTGCAACCCAGCCGTCCGCACAGGCGGATGCCGATCAGGAACGACGCTGGGAATGGTTCCGTCAGGCCAAGTTCGGCTTCATCGTGCACTACTCGCTGTTCTCTCTGTCTCCGCATGCGGGCCTGAATCCCCTCGAGCTGAACCTCAAGATGCGCAGGGGCGACTATCCCCTCCCGGAATACGAGCGCTTCGCCGACCGTCTTAGGGCGAGCAAGTTCGACGCCGCCAAGTTGGTCGAGCGGTTGAAGGCCGCGGGCGGGCGCTACATGACCTTCATCACGAAGGAGCACGACGGGTTCTGCCTCTTCGACAGCAAGCTGACCGACTACAACGCAGCGGCGCGTGCCGCCGGACGCGATCTGATCGGTGAGCTGATCCGCGCCGCCAGGCAGGCCGACATGAAGCTCTGTTTGTACTATTCCATGCTGGACGAGCACCATCCCGACTACCGGGCCAACTTGCCGCAGTACGTGGACTACATGCACGGGCAGGTCAAGGAGCTCTGCACGAACTACGGGGCCATCGACGGCATCTGGTTCGACGGGGAATGGGACCATCCGATCTCATCCTGGCGGTCCGAGGCGCTCGTGCGGATGATCCGCCAGCTGCAGCCGAATGCGGTGGTCAATGACCGGCTCGGCAAGGGCCAGCGCGGCAAGACCCGTCTGTGCGACTTCTACACGCGAGAGCAACCGAACGAAATCCGCCGCAAGATGGCCTTCGAGCAGACCCGGGCGTATCCATGGGAGGCCTGCATGACCATCGGCGAGTCATGGGTCTACACAAAGGACGACGCACCCCTGAAGAGCACCGCGGAGCTGGTTCGCATCATCGTCGATGTGGCCAGCCGAGGGGGGAACTTCTTGCTGAACGTCGGCCTGACGGCAGAGGGAGAAATCCCTTCGCAGTACGACGCGCGACTGCGAGGCATCGGTGAGTGGATGGCGCACAGCGGCGAGTCGATCTACGGCACGTATGGCTCGCCGTTCAAGTCGCTGCCTGCCGGAAAATGCACGACGAAGGGATCGCACCTCTACATCCACCTGACCTCACGCCCCGGACCCGAGCTTGCATTGCCCGGTCTCAAGAACGACATCAAACGCGCGTGGGTTCTCAAGACAGGCCAGGCGCTCGAGTTCGACAACGCCTCGAAGACCGTGGCGATACCGGCAACCTTGCCGGACGGGATCGTCTCGACTGTGGGGGTCGAGCTGGATTCCGAGCCCGCCGTGGAATAGGCGGCTGCGCCGGTCGGCCACGTCCGGACATGGAAGGAAACGCTGACATGAAACGTATCGTGTGCCTGTCAGGAGTATCGATCATGCTCGCCTCAGCGCCGGCATCGGGTGCGGAGTTCTACATTTCTCCGACGGGGGACGACGCCAATCCGGGAACGAAGGACCGTCCCTTCACCACGCTCGCCCGCGCCCGCGACGCGGTCCGTCAGGCCAAGGCGAGCGCGACCGCGCCGGTCAGGGTCTGGATTCGCGGGGGCACGTACCGGCTGACGGACCCGGTGGTCTTCGCGCCTCAAGACTCGGGGACGCGGGAGGCCCCGATCGTCTACGCGGCCTGTCCGGGCGAGAGGCCGGTGTTCAGCGGAGCCCGGCCCATCACGGGATGGAAGCGCGGGCAAGACGGCGTGTGGTCGGCCCAGATCGCCGAGGTCAAGGCGGGCGAGTGGTACTTCCGTCAGCTCTTCGTCAACGGCCAGCGCCGGCCCCGGGCCCGCCTGCCGAGCAAGGGCACCTACAAGATCGCCGGGGCCGCCGAACCGCGCAAGTGGGCCTTCAAGTTTGGCCCCGGCCAGATCGATCCCAACTGGCGGAATCTCAGCGACGTCGAGGTGATCGTCCTGCAGTTCTGGACCGAAGGCCGGCTCCGCATCGCGTCGATCGATCAGGCCACCCGCACCGTGAAGTTCACCGGCCAGGCGTTCCGACCCTTGGACTGGAACAAGGGCTGGTACGTAGAGAACGTCTACGAGGGGCTCACGGACCCAGGGGAGTGGTATCTGGACCGGGCCACCGGTGTGTTGTTCTACCGACCGCTGCCAGGCGAGAAGGTCGATCAGCTCGAGATCGTCGCCCCGGTCGCCCGACATTGGCTTCGCCTGGAGGGCGACTACCAGCGCGGCAAACTGGTCGAGCACGTGACGTTCCGCGGCCTGACCTTCCACTACACCAGTTGGACCCTCGACGAGAAGCTCGGGTACAGCTACCCCCAGGCCGCCATCGAGCTGACGCCAAAGAAGCTGCTGTGGGCGGGCCACCCCGCGGAGGGGCTGAGCGTGTCGCAGTCTCACTTCGAGGTGCCCGCGGGGATCTACGCCAACGGCGCCCATCACGTCCGGTTCGAGGACACCGAACTCGCCCACACCGGCGCCTGGGCGATCGACCTGTCACGAGGATGTCAGGACAACCAGATCGTGGGCAACCATATCCACGACCTGGGCGCCGGAGCCGTCCGGGTCGGCAGTCCCGATGTGACGTTCGACGATGCGGAGGAATCGTGCCGGAACGCGATCACCGACAACCACATCCACGACGGCGACAACGTCTACCTCGGCGCCCCGGCGGTCTGGATCGGGCAGAGCAGCGGCAACCGGATCGCCCACAACGAAATCCACGGCCCGTTCGAATGGGCCGTCTCGGTCGGATGGAACTGGGGCTACATGCCCCCCAACCGTGCCCGCGACAATCTCGTCGAGTACAACCACGTTCACCATCTCGGCGCAGGCGCCCTCGGCACGCACGGGGCGTTGTACTTCCTCGGGATCCAGCCGGGCACGGCGGCCCGGTACAACCACGTCCACCACATCAGCGGCAAGGGCAGCGGCATCGTCCTCGACAACGGCAGCGTCGGCATGGTCGTCGAGTACAACGTCGTTCACCACTGCCAGTACGCCAGCCTGATGTGCAACCACAACGACCTGGGCAACATCATCCAGAACAACGTCTTTGCCCTGGCCGATCAGATGCAGGTGCACCGCATCGGCGACCTGCCCCGCGATCACGAAATGGTCGACCAGACCGGTGTGCTGTATCGCAACATCTTCTATTGGCGGGACAGCAAGCTGTTCAAGCGCGACTCCTGGCCCAAGTACGACATGATCATGGACTACAACCTGTTCTTCGACGCCACCCCGGGCCAGGAGACGCGGTTCCAGACGTTCACGTTCGAGCAGTGGAAACGAAAGAAGATGGACGTCCACTCCATCGTCGCCGACCCGTGTTTCGTCGACCCCGGCAAGGACGATTATGCCCTCAAGCCCGAGTCGCCGGCCTTCAAGCTGGGCTTCAGACCGATCGACCTGAGCACCGTCGGCCCGCGCCCGCGGAAGCGCCCCGAGAGGACGAAATAGGTGCGGCGGACGTTCGAGCGGTCACCAGGAAGAACGGAGAGCATGGCATGGTCCAATCCGATGTCTCACTGATCGGTGGTCTTGCGATTCCCCTCGTCACGGTGCTGGTGGTGGGGGCAGTGGTCGGCCCGTTGCGGGCTGCGCCGTTCGACCCGGCCGCGGCAGACTATGCCGGCCGGAAGGGCACGACGATCTACGTGTCGAAGCTCGGTGACAATACCGACGGCAGCAGTTGGGCAAAGGCCTTCCACACGATTCAGCAGGCCCTGCTCGCCATACCCGACGACAAGGGCGGGCACCGTGTCGTCGTTCGTCCTGACACGTATGTGGAGGCCAATCTCTACACGTCCCACAAAGGGGCGGCCGGGTCCTACAACTTGCTGGTAGGCGATTGCGACGGCGGACTGGGATCGGGCGCCCGCGGGTGGGTCATCGTCGATTCGGGCGATCCGGACGGAAGGGGTTTCAAGAGCTTCGACTGGTGGGGGACGATCCGCGCGACGTCGAAGGGCTGGTCGCCCAAGCACACCGCCGCGACGTTCTCGGCCATCATCTGGGATCGGTGGATCGTGCGCGGGCTGTACGTGACGGGCGCCGACGCCGGACTGTTCTGGGACTGCACCAACCAGATCAAGCCCTTCACCGTCATCGTCGAGGATTGCGTGGGGATCGGGCGGGCGTTCGGCGGCGGCGTGGCGAGCTGCCTGTCGCGAACCAAAGAGCCGATCACGTTCCGTCGCTGCTACCTGTGCGCGCTCGACTGGTGGGGCGACACGGCCGGCGCGTACGTCCGCGTCGAGAACCCCGGCATGCCCGATCGCCCCGACATCTGCTTCGAGGACTGCACGATGATCAGCCCGCAGTGCTCCGTGAAGGGCGGCAACTTCGGGTTCAAGACGTCCATGCGGATCACCCTGCGCAGGTGTCGACTCGTGACGCTCAACTTCTCCCAACCGCATGGCACGCCGACGGACGGGATCGTGCAGAGCGTCCAGCACGGCAAGTATCTGCACGTGGGTTTCGAGGACTGCACGCTGATGGGATACAAAGTCTTCGGCGTGCGGGTCAACAAGAAGACAGTCGGCGACATCCAGTACACGACCCAGGGCAAGGTCGAGGCTTACGTGCAATACCAGCAGACCGTGCCCAAGGGATTCCGCCGCCTCGCCCGATGGCCGGTCGAGGTCTTCAAGGCCCTCGGTCCGCCGGACCACCCGATCCGCGCAACGTCTCGAAATGAAACTCACTGACCGGCAGCGTTGCCTAGCATGCGGCAGCAGCGTGTCAGCCTGCGAGCTTCTGCCAACATTCGCGGGCCTCTTCGAGCTGCTCGATCGTACCGATGTCGAACCAGACGTCGTCCTCGCCACCGTAGGCGTAGCCGAAGACGGCCGTCTGGGTATGAAGCCATTCGACGAACTCGCCGGTCTTGTCGGGCGATCGGCCCTCGGCGAGATAGTCGCCCAGGAGCTTGTGGCATTCAGCCCGGTACGCGTAGATGCCGATGGAGGCCAGCGCCGAGCTGGGGCGCTCGGGTTTCTCCACGAACCCAACGACCCGCATGTCGTCGGTCAGCGTCGGGATGCCATACAGCGAAGCCACCTCGGGCGTGCCCACGTCATACAACGCCAGCATGTTCCCCCGCGCCTTGAACGCCGAAAGCAGCGGCACGAGCGAGAGCGTGAACAGGTTGTCGCCGTTGATAATCAGGAAGTCGTCATTCAGGTCCCGTTGCTGAGACACGAAGCGGACGTCGCCCAACGAACCAAGCCGATCCTCATTGCTGCTCGTCCCGTCGTTGACGACGTCGAGCTCCAACCCCTCAAACGACACGTCCGCCGCCCACTGTGTGAAGTGGTCGGCGAAGCGGGCGTTCGACACGACGAACACGCGGCTCACGTCCGTCTGGGCGATCCGGTCCAGGATGTGCTCGAGGATCGGTTTGTCACCGACCTCGAGCAACGGTTTCGGCATGTTTAGCGTCAGTGGGCGAAGCCGCGTAGCGTAGCCCGCGCACAAGACGATACAGTCCATGGTTCACCTGCCCTGCGAGTCGATCTCTCCTGCAGCTCTCAGATCAGAGCCGTGGACCCGACGGCTTGCGTACACCCTACAGGCCTGTCCGCACCAACTCAAACTTGGCCTCGGCGAAATGCGGTGGGCATTCGTGGCCCATAAAGTCGAACACCTCGATCTGCTTGTCCGCCTGGATGTGGTTAAAAGCAGCGAAGATGCTCGACGGCGGGCAGATGTCGTCCCACAGGCCAACGGTGATGACCGTGCGGCAGCGGATCCGATCGGCCAGATTCATCCCGTCGACGTAGCTGAGCGTCCGCCACGATTGCTCAGCGGTCTCCGGTCGCCATCGCAGCCAGTCCGAGATCTCCCGATACGGTCCGGCGGCGGCGATGTCGACGGACCGTCGGAAGTGACACAGGTAGGGCACCTCCGGGATCGCCAGCTTCGGCCGATCGCTCAGCGCGGCGACCGACAACGTCAATCCGCCGCCCTGACTGCCGCCGGCGATACCCATCCGCGCCGAATCGACGTCATCCTGTTCGGCCAGCCAATCCAATGCGCGGACGCAGTCCACGTACGCATAGCGGTAGTAGTACTGCTTGGGATGCTCGATGCCCTGGGTCATGAACCCGGGCCGATGACCGCCCGGATAGGCCGCCCCGTCTGTGCTGCGGCCGCCCTGCCCACGACAGTCGACGCCCATCGCAACGAAGCCCTGACACGCCCACGGGAGCAGGCTGAAAGGCAGGGGCCCCATGCCGCTGTAACCGTGGTAGAACACGATGGCCGGCAGACCCGTCTTGCCGACGGGCTTCATCAGCCGGCAGCTGATCACCCCGCCCCCATAGGCCGCCAACTCAACGTCGAACAGCTCGACGCCTTCGGCCGGGTAGGCACACGGCGTGATCCGAGGATCGAACGGCAGAGCCTGACTCTCGGTCAGCGCTTCGGACCAGTAGTCGTCGAAATCGTCGGCCCGGGTCAGCGGGGGTTTGTACTGGCGCAACTCGCTCAAGGGCATGTCGATCGACGGCAATGCGTTTCCTCCTCTCGGTACAGATGGGCATCTTCACCCCTATGGCGCGGCGTCGGCCGCAAGCGACCGGACCCCGTCATCGACGCCGCGTCCAGGTCGCGGAATTGTACCGAACGGCGTGCCGATTGGCGCGGTCCAATTCTGACGGCTGCCACACACTGGGGGTCAGCGATAGACCGTTGTCGTCGGCGAATTGCCGCGCGATCCGCCGGGCCAGTCCGTCCGGATTGACGCCGCTGTCCGGGTGGATGGCGTCAAGGACGATCGAACCGTGCTGAAGCACCGCGTTGGGCGTCCGTCGTTGGGCGCTGCCTGCCAGCTTGCATTCGCCCACCACGACGTCCAACGCGTGCGCCCGTTCGAAACAGAGGAACGGCTCGTCGCCGCCCGCGTCGTCCGGTCGCACGGAGCCGCGGCGTGCCGCCTGCCCCCCCAGGCCACGGACCACGGCGATGATCGCGTCGTGCATACTGCAGTACAGGTTCGTCGCGCCACCGCTCAACAACGGGTGTCGGCTGGGAACGGCCAGGCAATAGGTCAGCTCCCGCTCGTGCAGGATCGCCCCTCCGCCGGTCGTCCGCCGGACGACGGAGAACTGTCGGACGGCGCTGCACGACTCGAATTCAGCGTACGGCTGGAAGTACCCTAGCGAGACCGTTGGTTCTGACCACCGATAGCACCGCAGCGTGGCTGGACACTCCCCCGCTCCAGCCGCATCGAGAAGCGCCTCGTCGCGGGCCATGTTCACAGGCCCGTCCAGCGGCGGATCGATCAGCAGACGGAGCGGAACGGTCATGGCGTTTCGGCAGCCTGGTCAGCCTCGGGCCGCCACCGGAGATCCGGACGACGGGCGGCCGTTACCTCGTCGAGGCGGTTGACCGGCATGGTGAACGGTGCGTGGTGCAGCAACTCCGGGCGCTCGCGGGCGTCCCGGGCGATGGCCAGCATCGCCTCGGCGAACGCGTCCAACGTCGCCAAGGATTCGCTCTCGGTCGGCTCGATCATCAAGCAGTGAGCAACCGGCCAGCTCATCGTCGGCGGATGGACGCCATAATCGATCAGCCGCTTGGCCACGTCCAGCTCGGTCACCCCGTAGTCGTGGAACGACGGCACCATGATGAACTCATGGGCGTACGGCCCGTCGAAGGGCAGGTCGTACGCCTCACGCAGTCGGGCGGCCAGATAGTTGGCCGACAGAACCGCCTTTTCGCTGACGTCCCGTAGCCCATCCGGACCCAGCGCGCGGATGTAGGCCCACGCCCGGACCAGCACGCCAACTTGGCCGTAGAAGCTGCGGACCTTGCCGATGCTGCTCGCCCGATCATGGTCCCACGCGTACGTTCCGTCGTCGCGCCGCACGACCTGCGGGACGGGAAGGTAGTCGCGGAGATGTTCCGCCACCGCGATCGGCCCCGCGCCCGGGCCGCCGCACCCGTGCGGCGTGCTGAACGTCTTGTGCAGGTTGTAGTGCATCACGTCGACGCCGACGTCTCCCGGACGGACGATCCCCAGGACCGCGTTCATGTTCGCGCCGTCCAGGTACAGCAGCGCCCCGTGATCATGCAGGATCCGTGCGATCTCGCGGATCTGCCCATCCCAGCGCCCCACCGTGCTGGGGTTGGTGATCATCAGCGCGGCGGTTTGCTCGTCGACCTTCTTGGCCAGGTCGACCAGGTCGATCCGTCCGTCCGGCAGCGACTCAACCACCATCGCATGCCGCCCGCAGACCGCACAGCTCGCCGGGTTCGTGCCGTGCGACGTGTCGGGCGTCAGCACCTTGGGCCGCAGCCCGCCGTGGTCACGATGATGGGCCGTGATCACCATCAGGCCCGTCATCTCTCCGTGTGCACCCGCGGCCGGCTGCAGCGAGACCTCCGCCAGCCCGGCGATCTCAGCCAACGCCGTCCGAAGCTCATGCAGGATCTGGAGCATGCCCTGCACGTCGTCGTCCGTCTGGTGTGGGTGCAGGTTCACCAGCCCCGGCATCGCGGCGGCCCGCTCGTTGATCTTCGGGTTGTACTTCATCGTGCACGAGCCGAGTGGGTAGAAGTTCCCGTCCACGCTGAACAACCGATGCGCCAATCGCGTGTAGTGACGGACCACGTCACACTCGCCGACCTCCGGCAGCGGCGGCGGCCCGTCGGCCAGCAGCTCCGCGGGGATCACCGACGAGGGCGCAACCGACGGCACGTCCTGCGGCGGCAGGGAGACACCGCACGCCCCGGCCGAACCCATCTCGAAGATCAGCGGCTCGGGCGGGACCAGCCCAGCGCCTTGCAGTCCTGACGGCTCAACCGGACTCACCCAACAGCCTCCGCAATTCGCGACCACCCGTCACGCATCATCCAGCGCCTCGACGAGGGCATCGATCTCGGCCCGCGACCGCTTCTCGGTGACGGCCACCAGGAAGCAATCCGCTAGCTCGTCGTACCACCGTCCCAGTGGTACGCCCGCGAGGATTCCTCGCCGCCTACACGCCGCCAGGACGGCCGGGACGTCCCGCGTCGTCCGCACGGCGAATTCCTTGAAGAACGACACATCAGGGAACGCCAGCTCGAATCCGTCTAACGAGGCGATCCGCTCGGCGGCATAGTGCGCCTTGTCCAGACATAGCCTGGCGATCCGCTCGATTCCGTGCTTGCCCACGACCGACAGGTAGACGCCCGCCCGCAGCGCCAACAGCCCCTGGTTTGTGCAGACGTTGCTGGTCGCACGCTCCCGTCGGATGTGCTGTTCGCGGGTCTGGAGCGTCAGACAATAAGCCCGTCGACCTGCCGCATCGTGCGTGGCACCGACGACGCGCCCGGGGATCTTCCGCATATGCGCCTCGCGGCACGCCAACAAACCCAGATAGGGCCCCCCCAGCGACAAGGGACAGCCCAGGGCTTGGCCCTCGCCAACGACGATGTCCGCACCCAGCGCACCCGGCGATTTGAGCAACCCGCACGCGATCGGGTCGACCATCACGATGGCCAGCGCCCCCGCGTTGTGGGCGGCCGTCGTCGACAGGTCGATCCGCTCCACGCCCCCGAAGAAGTTCGGCGTCTGGGTCACCACAGCAGCTGTGTCGTCGTCCAGCAGGCGATCCAGTGCGTCCAGGTCCATCTGCCCATCGCGCGTGGGAACGGCCACCAATTCGATCGGCAGCTCGCGGACATAGGTCTCCAGCACGACCCGGCAGTCGGGTTGGACCGTCTCGGCCACCAGGACCCGACGTTTCCGCGTGATGGCCCGGGCCATCAGGACCGCCTCGGCAGCTGCGGACGCCAGCTCGTAGAGAGACGCGTTCGAGACGTCCATCCCCGTCAACTGACAGATCAGCGTCTGGAATTCGTAGAAGGCCTGCAACGCCCCCTGCGAGGCCTCGGCCTGGTACGGCGTGTAGGCCGTGACGAACTCGCTCTGCCCGGCCAGCTCGTCCACCACCGTCGGGATGAAATGGTCGTAGGCCCCGCCCCCCAGGAAGCAGATCTGTCCGTCACAGGAACGGTTGCGCGCCGACAACCGGTCCAGCTCGGCCAGCAGCTCCAGCTCCGACAGGGCCGGCGGCAGATCCAGCGAGCGAGCAAGCCGATCCGACGCGTCGATGGGCGACAGCAATTCGTCGATCGACTCCGTGCCGATCGTCTCGAGCATCTTGGCGACGTCGTTGTCGGTCAGTTGCGTGTATCGCATTGCCGGGAAGCTCGGCGGGAACAGGAAACCGTCGAACGGCGCCGCAGACGATGCCCGGCGCCCCGCGACTCGGATCAACCGCAGCAGCCCTATCCCGCGGACGTCATCCGATCGTACTCGGCGGCGGACATGAGGGCATCCAACGGGGCCAGGCTGTCGGCCCGCACGCGGATCATCCACCCCTCGTCAAACGGACTGCTGTTGATGAGCCCCGGTTCGTCGGCCAGCCGTTCGTTGACCTCGACGATCTCGCCGTCGACGGCCGTGTTTAGCTCGCTGGTCGCCTTGACCGACTCGATCTCGCCGAACGGTTTGCCCGCCGCCACGCGCGTGCCCGCGGCGGGCAAGTCGACGAACGTCACGTCGGTCAGCTCGTCGGCCGCGAACTTCGTGATGCCCATCGTCACGGTATCGCCGTCGGCCAGAAACCACTCATGCGTCTCGGAATACCGCCGATCATCTGGTGAGGCCACGATGGCTGCCTCCTTGAGTGAACGTCATCGTTTCGCACATCAGCCACGCTGCAACGAGGGTACGAACGGCGCCCAGCACTGTCAAGAAACGCAGACTTTGTGCTGCATCAGCACGTGACTGGCCAGCTTGGGACCTATGCTGCAGCTACGGGTGCCCCATCCTTCGCTCGCCTTCGCGGAACGCGAAGGCGTGAGGGACGGAACGCTGCCACAGGACGATTTGCAGTCCATTCCGTCCCCCGCCCTTCTCGAGAGTCCGCGTTCCGCGGACACTCGAGAAGAACGGGGCACCCATTGGCTCGAAGCCTTGCGCGCCGGACCGAGATTGCGGTCATCGGATAGCGTCGGCGATTCGTTCGGCGACACGCTCCGGGTTCGGCAGCAGCGCATTCTCCAGGTTCTTGGCGTAGGGAACGGGACATTCCGGCGCGGCGAGCCGCAAGGGCGGGGCCTTGAGCAGGCCGAAGCCGGCGGACACGGTGCGAGCGATCACCTCCGCTCCGATGCCGCCCGTCTCCGGGCCCTCCTCAACGGTCACGAGGCGCCCCGTCTTCTTGACGGACTCGAGAATCGTTGGGCTGTCCATCGGGTAGATCGTGGCCAGGTCGATCACCTCGACGCTTATGCCGGTCTCCTCCAGGATCCGGGCGGCGTCCAGCGCGACGCTAACGCCGAGCAGGTGTGAGACGACCGTCGCGTCCTCCCCCTCCCTGACCACTCTGGCCCGTCCCAGAGGAAGGACATCGTCGCCGTCCGGCATCGGTCCCAAGCTGGCGTAGAGCAGCTTGTGCTCGAAGAACAGCACCGGGTTGTCCGATCGGATGGCCGCCTTCAGCAGCCCCTTGGCCGTGTAGGCGTCGCACGGCGCCACGACGATCAGGCCCGGTATCCCGAAGAAGAACCGTTCCATCGACTGGGAGTGCTGCGCCGCCATGCCGATGCCGCTTCCCAATGGCGTGCGGATCGTCAACGGGATCGACACCTGACCGCCCGTCATGTATCGCAGCTTGGCCGCCTGGTTGAGGATCGGGTCCATGCAGCACGTCAGGAAGTCGGCGAAGAGGATCTCGGCGATCGGCCGCATGCCCGTCATGGCTGCACCAACCGCGCCGCCGACGATGCCGTTTTCGCTGATCGGCGTGTCGATGACGCGGTCACTGCCGAACCGTTCCACGAGGCCCTCACTGACGTTGAAATAGCCGCCAAGCGACACGTCCTCGCCCCACAGAAAGACGCGCTCATCAGCCGCCATCTCCTCTGCGATGGCTTCGTGGATGGCCTGTGCCACCGATATGTGCCTACAGGCCTCTACGTCGCGGACGTCCTCGAATCGCCCGAGGAACAGCGATTCGTCCTCGGGCGTGTAGACGTCCGTGGTCAGTGCTGAGCGGTCAGGCAATTCGCTGCCAACGGCGAACTCGACGGCCTGGGCCACCTCGGCCCGGGCCTCCGCCCTCACCCGCTCGATGGCCGACGCGTCAAGCCCCTCGCCCTCGATCATCTCGGTCTCGAGCCGGGCGATCGAATCCTGTTTCCTGAACGTCTCCTTCTCCTCGTCCGATCGGTAGCGTTCGGGTTCCCCTTCCATGTGTCCGTGCCAGCGGTACGTCATCAGCTCGACCAGACGCGGCCTGCCATCGGTCCTCATGTCGGCGACGATCTCTCGCATGGCTTCATGCACGCGCTTAACGTCGTTCGCCTCGAGCCGACTCGACGCGATCCCATGGGCCTCCGCCCGTTTGTGTATCTCGGTCACCGCGGAATGGCGCTCGATCGGCGTGAACTCGCCGTACAGGTTGTTCTCGACGCAAATGAGCACGGGCAACTGGAGGAGAGATATCATGTTCGCCGCTTCGTGGAACATCCCCTGGTTCACCGAGCCGTCGCCGGCGAAGACCACCGAGATGTCGTCCCGTCCTTCCCGCTTGATCGTGAGCCCCGCGCCCATCGCGAGCAGATAGCCGGCCCCCACGATGCCGTTCGCGCCCAGAACCGACTTGCCCGCGTCGGTGACGTGCATCGAGCCGCCCTTGCCCCCGCACTGGCCCGCGGCCTTACCATAGATCTCCGCCATCATCCGGCTCAGGTCCGCGCCCTTGGCGATGATGTGCCCGTGGCCGCGATGCGTCGTGTTCAGGGAGTCGGTGTCTCTCAGGGCCATGCAAACGCCCGCCGCGACGGCTTCCTGCCCGATCGACAGGTGAATGGCCTCCGTGGGGAGCTGGCCCTCTCGAAATGCCACCGAGAGGTGTTCCTCGAAGAAACGGATGCGATGCATTGTCCGAAGCAAGTCGAGAGCCGTGGCCGGTCGGACTGCTGCTGGCGCCTTCCGGTCTGTCCGGGGCGCTTCGGTCCGGAACTCGATCGGGAAATGTGGTATGACGGCTAGATCGTAATCTCGTTTCTTCTTGGTCCCAAATCCCAGCCGGCGTCGCTTCCGCGTCGTCCTCTCCCCGGATCGCAGGAACTCGGCCTTGCCCATCTCCCGGAGCACCTGGGGATAGAGGGAGAAGGCGGGTTTGAGCGCGGGCAGCAGCTTGAGCGCCTTCTGCACCGATCCCTTCGCAACGATCCTCCTGCTGGCGATGGCCAGCGGCACGTTGAGGTCCTCCATCCAGAACCGGTGACTCGTCTCCGAGGACAGGATCATCTCCACGTCACAATCAAACGCCTCGGGAGGATCCCAGTAGTACCTGGGGCGATCCCCGCTGGCGTCCAGGTAAAGATCGGTCGCAAAATCGGTGAAACGGAACCTCGCAACCAACCCGGTGCTGGATAGGGGGTCTGCGATGTGAGGGGTGCGGAGGATTCTCTCCCAGAGCGTGGAGAGGATTCGGACGAACTCCTCCTTCGTCTCGAACGGCGTCATGAGCGGCCCGCCTACTCCCCGTAGAACCAGTCGATCGGGATCCGGGCGACGTGCAGGCCGTCGCGGGCGTGGTAGCAGACCAGGGCGACGTCGTCGTCGAGAAACTCGACGCACTGGTACCCGAAGTCGTCTTCGGGGTCCCGTGCGATGTTGCGCTGATGGATGAAGGTTTTGGCCTCGTCCTTGGAGATGGCCGACGACAGGGCGCAGCGCCTGCGGATCTTCGGGTTCTTCTTGTCGACGGATTTCTCACTGATCCAAATGAAGAGCAGGTCGCCTGTGGACGGAATCCGCCGGACCGTAGGCAGGCCGGCGTAAGGCATCTTGAGCTCATTGATCGGCTCGCCCTTGGACCAGGTCTGGCACTTGTCGGTGGAGTAGGCCCGCACGGGGAATCCGCTGTACGTGCGGGCAAACATCATCACGCGCCCGTCCTTGAGCTCCACCGCGTCGGCCTCCTGGACCTCGACGGGCATCATGTCGACGGTGTTCTTGCTGGCCTGCCAACTGTGCCCGAGGTCGTCGGAGAAGAAGGCGATGCCGGTGTACCCGCTGTGGTCGCGGGTGCTGGGGTAATGGGCCTTGTACTCGGCCATCGCGACGATCCGCCCGGTCGACAGCGTGAACAGCCGATCGTTGTGGACGATGACGTAGCCGGGATATGGCGTCATGCAGAACTGCTCGGTCCAGGTCTTGGCCTCGTCAGCGGACCGCCGGACGTAGTTGTGCCCGAAGTAGGGCGTCGTCGGGTGCGTGGAGTAGATGTACGACAGCAGGATCTCGTCGTTTTTGAGCCGCAGGAAGCTGGGGTGACAGAAGTACCCCTTGGCCGGGGGCTTCGGCTTGGACACGAGCACGAACGGCTCGCCCCACGTCTTGCCCTTGTCTGTGGACTTGACGCACGCGATGCCGCCGTCCTTGGTGTAGGACATCAGCAGCGAGCCGTCCTTGAGCTGCAAGAAGTCGCCGGGCATGCCGCGCGGACCGTGCGGTCCCTTTTTGACCTTGATGGCCAACCGGTCCTCGAAGTCGGCGCCCAGAAGCGGCGCGGCGACGAAGAGAAGACCCACGGCGACGGCGATGTGTTGGCAGGTTTGCATGGCTGCTTCCTCACTTGACTCTGCCCGCGGTCAGCGGGCGGCGATCACGCCATTCCTCAATACGCCCACGCCTTCCAGCTCGACCTCCACGACGTCCCCCGGTTTGATGGCCGATGTCTTTCCCATGGTTCCGGTGAAGATGAGGTCGCCCGGCTCGAGGGTCACGTGTCGGCTGATCCAACTGACGATCTGGGGCACGCTGTGGACCATGTCACGGGTCCGCTGGTGCTGTTTCACTTGTCCGTTCAGGCGCAGCTGCAGCAGCAGGTCGTCGTAGTTCAGGCCCGAGGCAATGACCGGGCCACAAGGCCCGAACGTGTCCGACCCCTTGGCCCGCCACCACTGAACGTCCTTCTTCTGCCAGTCCCGTGCGCTGACGTCGTTGCCGCAGGTGACCCCCAGCACGTGGTCCAACGCCTTGTCGACCGGGACGTCCTTGGCCCGCTTGCCGACCACAATGACCATCTCCGCTTCGTAGTGAACGTCCTGCGTGCCCTTGGGGATGACGATCTTGCCCCCCGCCGGCAAGAGGGTAGAGGGCACCTTGAAGAAGACCTCAGGCGTCCTGCGGGGCGTCTGGTCGCCCAGATGGCTCTTGTAGTTGCCCGCCAGGGCCAGCACCTTGGTCGGCCGGGTCGGAACCAGCAGCTTCACGTCGGCCAGCGCATAGGTCGTGTCGGTCTTGGACCACGCGCCAAACAGGTCCCCCGAGAGCTTCCGCACTCGGCCGCCCTCGACGATGCCGTACGCGATCGACTCACCGACCTGGAACCGGACGTACTTCGTCACCTTCTTACCCCCTGCGAACGCACGTCCGTTGACCAACCCCAAGACGCAGACCCCCAGAAGCATCAGACCGATCAGGCTTCCAACGTTCTTCATCGCAACACCTGTTTGGTTCTCTTGTGACAGCCGAATCAGCCGCGCCCCGCGCACAGCAGGACGCCTCGCCCTTGTCGGGCCCACGGGCGGATTATACAGCCCGTCGTTCACGCCTCAATCCCGTTTGTACGCTCCCGCTCCTGAGCCGAGTCGATCGGCCCCGTGACGGGTCCGCCCGGCCAGCCCAGAAGATCGCCGCCTCCCCCGTCGTTGCGGGGTTCATCCGCGCTCGGCCGTTCTGCGGGCTTTCCAGGACCTGTATTGATGGATCAGCAGGCTCAGTCCCCCGCCCCCATACAGGGCAATCAGCGGGGCGATCGGAACGCGATATCGAGAATGGGTTGATACATAAGAAGATACGAGCACGAAGTACAGGACGACACCCAGGACAAACAGGTGCACCACAACGGCCTGCCTGTCGACACGGACAACCCGCCACGCCACAAAGAGAATCCCGCAATAGGACAGAAACAGATGTGCCAATCCGAATGCCGTCAGTGCGGTAAGGAAAGGATTGGACAGCACCCTCCTGGTGATGCGGCCAACGAACGACTGTCCGTGCAGGCGCCCCGAGCGATCCGTCTCCTCGAGGTCTACCCCCATATACATGACAAGGCCCGAAGACCCCGGAGAGATCAGAAGTCTCACAGCGCCGTGCGCGATGTCCTTGACGAAGAAAAGGGGATACTGCTTGATGGTCTTCCACCCCTCTTTGGCACAGTCCCTTGCCATCTGCGGCGACGTGGCCACGGCATCTCCGCGCGGATACTCCTCATACAGCCTCTGCCTGACCGTCTCAAATGGGACGCCGTCCCGTCGAGCCAGGATCCCCCCAGCGCGGTAGTAAAGCAGGTTCATGCCTGGAAGTGTGCTGTAATCTGAATAGCCCGACAAGCAGTAGTTGCGCACGCGCCATCCGCCGATCAAGATGACAAACGGCAGAGCGAGCAGCGAAACGATCACGGCCGTCTCTCTGCGTTTCCAGCCGCCAAAGAGCCCGTAGGCAAGCCAACCCACGGCAATCGGAACGATGAGGTAGTAGCTCACCGGACGAACCAGCGTGGCTATCCCCAGGAACAGCCCCGACAGGAAGGCCCATTTCCTCCTGCCCCCCTTGCCCAACCCCAGCAGAATCCCCGACCCCACCGACAGCATCAGGAAGAGCGTGAAGAGCGTGTCGGTGAGGAGGCACAGGGACAGCATCAGCGACTCGAGCCCAAGCGACAAGAGAAGCGCCGAGACGACAGCCGCGGCGCCGCCCCATAGCATGTTGGAGAGATGATAGACCACACACACCGTTACGGAGCTGACAATGACCTGGGCAACGATGACGACCGCAGGCCTCTCACCGAAGAACCGGTAGATCAGGGCGATGAAGACGGGATACCCAGGCGTGCGGTACATCAACGGGACATCCGGCAGCTCCGGGGTGGCGGCGAGACGGCCCGTCTTGAGCAACGCCAGCGCAGGGCGACTGTAGCTCTTCGAGTCCACCGTTATCATGCAACGAGAGTCGGCTGAGTAGGCCAGCCAGAAGACACCCAGTCTCAGCGAAAGAACGATGCCGAGAAGCACGCCCAGACGAATCAAGTGCATTCTCATGGGTCATCCTCTCGCCGCATGGAGGGCATCGACGACCTGTCGAATCTGGTCCTCCGTCAGCTCCGGACACACCGGCAGGCTCAAGCACGTCCGGGCCACCTCCTCACTGACGGGTAGATCGCCTCGGCCATAACCCATCGACTGGAACGGCTTCTGCAGATGAATTGGTACCGGATAGTGGAGGCTGGCCTCTATCCCACGCTGCTTGAGCGTGGCCTGCAGCGCATCACGGTTCGCATCCCGGATAACGTAGAGATGGTACACGTGTATCCCATCTGCAGTCGGTTCGGGGAGTGTAAGGCCAGACTCGGACAGAAGCCGGTCATAAAGCGCAGCGTGCGCGCCGCGAGCTTGGTTCCACGCGTCCAGATGCTTCAGTTTTATCCCCAAAATGGCTCCCTGGAGTCCGTCCATGCGGTAGTTGTATCCCACGCAGTCGTGAACGTAGCTCTGGGTTTGCCCGTGGCTTCGAACCCGCCGCGCCCGTTCGGCGATCTCGGGGTCATCGGTGGTGATAGCCCCCCCTTCGCCGCAAGCCCCCAGGTTCTTGGTCGGGTAGAAACTGAAGCATCCGATGGTGCCCATGGCTCCGGCGCGACGGCCCCTGTACTCGGCGCCGGGCGCGTGCGCGACGTCCTCAACAACGGGAATGCCGCGGGCGCCGGCGATCTCCAGGATCGGGTCCATGTCGGCACATTGTCCGTAGAGGTGAACGGGGACGATCGCCTTGGTCTTGGGAGTAATGGCGGCCTCGAGCTGACCGGGATCCATCGTGTACCGGCCCCGGTCGATGTCCACGAACACCGCCCGCGCCCCGAGGTAAAGCACCGGCCACGCCGTGGCGATGAAGCTCATCGACACCGTGATCACCTCGTCGCCGGGGCCGACGCCGAGACACCGCATGGCCACGTGCAGGGCGTTGGTGCCGCTGTTGACGGCCACACATTCCTGGGCCCCACAGTAGGCGGCGAAGTCCTTTTCGAACTGTTGCACCGTCGGCCCGTTGGAGAAACCCGCGGTATCCATGACCTGCTCGATGGCCGCACGGATTTCGTCCCGGAGCGGCGCGATCTGCGCCGTCAGATCCGCGATGGGGACCGACCATTTCCCTGGTCGATTGCCCTTGTCTGTTCCCATCTTGTGTTCCCCCTACTTCTTGATGCGCAGTGCAAGCAGGACAATCGGACGCAGCATCCGCCACCAACCGGTGATCGGGCTGATCTTCGTGTACGCCACCCCCTTCTCCGCAGGATACGCCTTGGTCACCGCCACTTCCTTGACCTTATGGCCCAGCCAATAGGCCTTGCAGTGAACATAGTACTCGTATTCGTAGCTGTCCAGCCAGTCCTGGGAGATGTCGATCCTGGGATCGTCCAGCAAGCTGATTCGGTACGCCCGGAAGCCGTTTGTCAAATCGGTGCACCGCTTGAAGCTGTAGATCGTGAAAAGGAAGCTCAAGAGTTTTATCGATACCCATCGAAAGAGCGGCAGATTCGGGCTTGACCCGCCCGGCAGGAAACGGCTGCCCTGAATGTAGTCGAAACCTTCGTAAACGATGGGCTCGACGAGCCGGGGCGCTTCAGCGGGATCGTCCTTGTTGTTGCCCGCCATGATCACCAGGATGTCGTATCCGTGCTCTCGAGCGTAGCCGACGGCCCGCTTGATGGCCGCGCCCAGGCCACTGTGCGGTTGGTCAACCACCTCGACGCCATGGGCGCGGAGGAGCTCGGGGCTTTCATCGGTCGAGCCGTCATTGACGGCAATGATCTTGTCGACCAGACCGTCACGCAGCTTCGCCGCCAGCTGGTTCAGCTTCGGACCCTCGTTGTAGACAGGAAACATCAACAGGACACGGTGACCGGGGTATACTGTATCTGTCGGCCCTGAAGCTTCGGCACCCATCTCTGATGGCCTCATACCGCCTCCGCAGGAACCTTCTTCAGGAAGCGCGCCGGGTTCCCCACCCAGACCTCGCCTGCGGGGACGTCCCGCGTCACGACCGCACCGGCCCCAATGACGGCACGAGCGCCGATGGTCGTGCCGCAGACGATGACCGACCCGGAACCGATCGACGCCCCCTTCTTGACGTACGTCGGGACCACCGCCCAGTCGTCTTCGGTCTCCAGCCTGCCATCCCGATTGGTCGCCCACGGATAGTAAACGTTGGTAAACATCACGCCGTGGCCGACGAACACGTCGTCTTCAATGTGCACCCCCTCGCAGACGAAGGTGTGGCTTTCGATCTTGCATCGCTTGCCGATCACGGCGTTCTTCTGGACTTCAACGAACGTGCCGATTCTGGTCTCGTCCCCGATCTGGCACCCATAGAGATTGGCCCAGCCCCAGATCTTCACGTCACGGCCCAGCACCACGTCTTCGGTGATTCGACAGTAGTCCATCACTCGCTTCCTCAAGCAGTCACGGCACGGCCGCTCTCGGCGGGCAACTCCCTCGCCTCGCGAGCGGCCCATGCCATTCCCAAGGCTTGCGGGCGCTCTCTTCGTCCGCCGGGCCTCAGTCCTCTGTCGTCTCCGTGACGACGTTCTTACGGTCCTCGTCAGCCAAGAGAACCGTGCTGTTGCGCTCTTCAAGAACGTAGTACAGGGGCCGGTCCTTCACCTCCCCAAGCAGGCGCCCGACGTACTCACACAGCGTTGACAGAATCAGAAACATGAACAGAAACATCACCGAACTGTGCATCGACCGTGTGGCCCAGCCGGGCACGACATCCTTGTCGAACAGGTACACTAAGATGACGTAGCCGATGTGAAGCAGGCTGACGAAGCTCATGGTCAGCCCAAGCACGCTGACCATGCGAAGGGGGTGCGTGGAGTTCGCAACGATCATCCTCGCGCCGGTGCGCATCGCCTCGCCGAGACCCTTCACCCGGGGCTTCTCACGCCGATGGGCGAGGTCGTAGGTGAAGCTCTCGTTGCCGTATCCGACGTACGCGCAGAACGCGCGGAGGTATCGCAGTCGGTCCTTGATGCGAATCATGGCGTTCAGGGCCTGTCGGCTGAACACGCGGAAATCCGTAGAGTTCCTGGGCAGGTTTACCTTCAGGATTCGGTTCAGATACCAATAGAAGGCCCTCGCCCCGATCCTCAGGAAGAGCGGTTCGTCACGGCGATGCCTACGAATACCGAAGACAATCCCCAACCCCTTGCGGCACTGCTCGACGATCCGGGGGATCAACTCGGGGGGGTCCCGGTCGGGTATCATCACGACGACGAAGTCGCCGATGACCGTATCAAGCCCCGCCGAGACCGCCGTCTCCTGACCAAACCGCCGTGACAGCCGGATCAGACGGATACACTCCAACTTCTCGAGCAGGGCCGTCACCCTCTCGACCGTGTCGTCCGTCGATCCGTCATCCACAAGAACGAGTTCGTAGTTCGCGTACTCGCGCTTCAAGACGCCGAGGACGTCCTCAATATAGGCCTCGACGATGTCTCCGTCGTTGTATAGAGGGGCGGTGACCGAGACGAAGCAGTCAGACCTGGCCATCATGCAGTTCCTTGTGCGTACGAAGCATCCTCATGTTCGATGATGTCATATATGTTGTCGATCTTGCCGCCCATCAAGCAGGTCAGGTTGGGCAACCCGCAGTCGCTTCGATATAGAACGGGCCGACTGTCATCGACCTCACTCTTGGGAAGAACGACCTTGATGTCCCAGATCGAGTCCACGTATCGACACTTGCTCATGCAGGGAAGGTACCTTGCGATGTCCTTGATCATGCAGATCTGGTTCGACTTCTTCCGTGCGACGCGGCAGTACTCGTAGGGGTCCCGGTAGGACCCATCGGCCTTGTCCCACCATTCGCAATGGGGGGTGTACCGCACGTGAGTCATGTTGTGAAGACCGAGCGGCGGAAACGGCATGATGGAGAAGAACGGGCCACACATCACCGTGATGCCGAGGTGCTTGAGCTCGTCGGGCGGCTCGATGAAGGCACACTCGGTCAGCTCATACTTCAAGTACAGCTTGGGCAGACCCGAGGCTACCAGGAGTTGGTTCAGCCTGGAGTAGGTGCAATTCAGCACCGAAGGCGCGGTGACGGTACATGCCCCGTCCGGCGCAGCACAGGTGACCTCGAGCAAGGAGCCCTCAACCCGGTGGACCTTCTGTGCCTCGGTGCTAAACCGGATCTCGACTCCTGCCTCGGCGAGGCGATGGCGCATTATCTGGGCGAGCTTGACCGCATCGAAGACGTACTCCGTGGCAGCGAACACGTCCTCGATGAGATCGGCATTGAAAAGCCGTTTGACTTCCTTCGGCGCAGGCCCGAGCGGGGACCCCACGCGTTCGAAGAACCGAAGGTATTGAGAGGCCGTTACCTTCGAGAACGTCGTGCCGATGGCATAGTACTTGTCGAAGTCCTTGACGATGCAATCGCTGTAGTCCTCGACGAACCGGGGGAAGTTGACGCGGCATCGAAGCGCCGTCAACAAGCTGCGCGGATAGTGGTAACCGTTGTGCACGCGGGCCTGATTGACGTACGACGCCCGCCTGAGAAGCTCCGACTCCATCTCCAGGACGACCACGCGTCGGCCGAGCGCCTGCTTGAGGTGCACAGCGAGGCAGCATCCGAAGAAGCCACCGCCGACAATGATGGTATCGTAGTCCGGGCTATGAGCCATCAGCCTCCCCCGCCGGGACGACCGTCCAGGATCTCGTCGTACTCATCGTATCCGTTATCGGCTGAACCACCGCCGACGATAAGCGCTTCCCCCGCGGCGGCCCTCTCATCGTGATGACACGTTGCCTGACGTCTCGCTATGATCATCCAACCTCGAAGCGATGGTACGACCGCCCCGTGCCGGTTGTCAACTCCTATTGACATTTCAGCAGCGCTCGACAACATGCTGTCAGGCGACGGAATAAGGACACGAGCATGCGGATTACGGTCGTAGGTACGGGATACGTCGGGCTTGTCAGTTCGACGTGTCTGGCGGATACGGGCAATCATGTGGTCGGTCTGGACATCGACGCGGCCAAGGTTGAACAGCTCTCGCGAGGCGTCAGCACGATTTACGAACCCGGCCTGCATGATCTGTTGACCGATAACCTCCGCACAGGCAGGCTCCGATTCACCACCGAGTTCGGCGAGGCCATCGCCCACGGCAAAGTGATCTTCATCACCATCGGCACGCCACCGAATCCAGACGGTTCGGCCAACACCTCGGCCATCGAGCGGATCTGCCGCACCATCGCCGAAACGATGAATGAGCCCAAGACGATCGTGATCAAGTCGACCGTGCCGGTCGGGACGTGTGATCGGCTGGAGCGAGAGATGCTCGACAAGACGCCGCATCCCTTGAGCGTCGTGAGCAATCCGGAGTTCCTGAAGGAAGGAACGGCCATCGACGATTTCCTCAGGCCGGACCGAGTCGTCATCGGCGCTGAAGACGACCAGGCGGCCGCTACGGTCCGCGAACTCTACCTGCCGTTCGTCCGAAACCAGAAGCCTATCCTGGTCATGTCCCGCGCCGCCGCGGAGATGACGAAGTACGCAGCCAACTGCTACCTGGCGACGAGGATTAGCTTCATCAACGAGATCGCCAACATCTGCGAACGGTGTGGCGTGGACGTAGAACAGGTCCGCAGCGGCATCGGAACGGACGCGCGCATCGGGTTTCACTTCCTGTACCCGGGAGCCGGCTACGGGGGAAGCTGTTTCCCCAAGGACGTGCAGGCGCTCAGCCATCTGGCCGGCACCTTCGGGTACGACCCCAACCTCCTTCAGGCCGTTCACCAGATCAATCAGCGCCAGTGGGAAGCGCTGTTCAGCAAGATCTCGGGGCGGTTCGGCGATTCGACGGGCGATCGCACATTCGCCGTTTGGGGGGTAACCTTCAAGCCCAAGACCGACGACCTGCGTGAGGCGCCGGCCATTCATGTGATCGACCGGCTGCTGGCAATCGGCGCCGTCGTCCGCGCCCACGACCCACGCGGGCTGGCCAACCTGCGAAAGCACTATGGGGATCGCTTGGCCTACTTCGAGGACGCGTACGACGCACTCGACCAGGCCAATGCGCTGGTTATCGTGACGGAATGGAACGAGTTCCGCGCCCCGGACTTCGACCGGATGCGCAAGCTGCTCGTCGAACCGATCGTCTTCGACGGACGAAATCTCTACGAACCTTCGGCAATGCAACGCCGCCGGTTCGAGTATCACTCCATTGGACGACCAACGGTCAACGGACCGCCGGACGACACACCATGAGAGTCGGGGCCGGGAAACGCGCAGTCAAATGCCCGGCATGGTCAGACCGGAGGAGGTGATTGGTCAGCCCATTGCGCCATCTCTGAATCCCGCCGCCCGGCGGCCTGCTCGCGGGCCGCCAGGAGCTTCTCCTGCAACCCATAGGCAAGGCCGACACACGCGCCGACGGCCAACCACGGGATCCTCGACGCGACTGTGCTGCCGGTCATAGAATGCCCATGGTACAAGATGCAAACGAGCAACATCATGTTGACGGCCGCCCGATCTCCCGCAGACAGCAGCTGGCGACGCAGCCGCCACAGCATTCTGATGAGAATGAACCAAGCCCCATAATACAACAGAAACGCTGGAAGCCCCCCCCATACCAGTATTTCCGTCGGCAGATTGTGGGTGACCACAAGTTTCAAGCCAGCGGATTGGAACCCGCGAATCCCGTGGCCGAGGATGGGGGATTGGGCGAACATCCCGAGTGCCGCAAGCACCAGCTGTAGACGCCCCTCCTTGTACTGGGAACCGACATCGGCAAACCGGTATGCAAACGGGGAGGTGATGAGCCATACGCCAACCCCAAGGAGCATCACCACCAGAAGAACGATGCCACCGATCCTCATGCTCGGCCGAGAACGGGAGATCTCGCGAATGTGGAGGAACCAGAAGCCGACGGCCATCACCACCACCATCGCCAGCCCCGTCCGACTTCCCATGCGGCTCACGTAGTAGAGCAGGCCAGGCACCATCGCCAATGGCAGCCAACGGAGTAGGCGACGCCTGATGATCAGGAACGCGAAGACACACCCCAGCAGCCCGTTATTGGCGCCCGCGGCCAACCCGTTGGCGTTGCCAATCTCTTCGCCGCCAAACCGAAGGGCATCGCTCTGCACACCACGCTCCAACTCCAGGTTGATTTGGTCCAACCGCTGACGCTGGGTCACCATGGTGAAGTGCGGGGCCAGTGCCAGCCCCAGGAAAAGGGGGACCGCCTGTGCGCGATGGCGTACTACATTCGCCACGACCAGACTGAAACCAAAGACCTTGGCCGCTGAAAGCAAGCTTCCCATTACAAACTCGACGGTGTACCTCGAACCAATACTGCATACTATAGACCAAAGTTGAAAAAGAAGTATTAGAACATATGGTCTGTAGAATCTGATTCCTGATCGTTTTCCTAGAACATCCACAATTAACCACAAAACCATGAAGCAGACGGAGGCAACCTGCGGAACCCAGCTCATGTTGGGGCTTGGCGATAGCCAGCCCGTCAGCAATGCCACCACGAAGAGGGCCCAAGCCGTCACACCAATGCGTTCATGCGGCTCGTCCAGCTCCAACCCCTCCGGCGATCCGGCGAGGGCCGGCATATAGGACGGCGTGTACACCTCGTTGTATGATATGGAACTGGCCGGGCCCATTTGCTCTTCTCGACGACCTTCTGTCCAACCATGCCCCCAGCTTGAGGGGCGGCCATGTCTGACGCAGACACGGGCCCAGGTCCAGACAGCGTGTCACCTAGGTTATCGGTCGTTGACAACCGTGCCTACACCATTGTTGCAGCAAAGAGGCACGTTTTCAAGAACAACGATAATTTGGATTCTCACGATAATACAACACCAATAAAACGCTTCTAACCGGCGCCTCCCGCTTGCCCCAGTCTCAGCGCCCTTTCGGTGTTGAGGCCGAACGCGCTGGCGCTCCCTGAACGCCGTGCGCGGCAACCCATGCCCGAATGCGGCCGAGTGAAACCAGATGCAGCGGCATCAGGACCATCAGGACCTGAAGCGCTACCGGCGGGGCGAGAACGGCGTACGGAAGGCCCCAGCACACCAGCGCCACCAGCAATCCGACCCAACCGAAGGCGTAGGCCACCTGAAAGACCCAACGATGTCCGGCAAAGAGGGCCAGACCCAGCAGAACCGCGGGTACGCTCCAGCCACCAACAATCAGCCGGATGATGTGCCATGCGGGCATGTCGAGGCCGTTGCCCAGAATAACCGTTGTCAAGCAGACCCCCGCCGCCGCCAGGTAGAGCAACCCACAGCCCCCGGGCCCCAACAGCCCTAGGGGCCATCGTCCCGCCTCAGTCTGCGCACGACGCGCGGCGCCGTACCGGCGACTGCGCGGAAGCAGCAAGACGAGCATCAGGACCGCCGGGCATCCTGCGGCCCGTATCACGATCCGCAGGTAGTCCGTCAACGTCAGAGGCGGGAAGCCTCCCCAGTGTGTGATGACCAGTCCCGCTGTCACGGTTAGCGCTGCACCCAAGAACAACAGGCCCGCGGCGATGATTAGGTTGCGACGAGCCCTCCGCATATCCAGTACGGCCGACAAGCCCGCCAAGGCAACACATTCGAGGATGACCAGGCCCAGCAGCGTCCACGTCTGCCTCGTGACCTCGGAAACCTCCGTCTGCAGGAGCCCCTCCGCCTCAGGCGCCGCAGGTTCGGCTGGCGGCTCAACCGACACCGCCCGGTTCTGCGGGCGCGCGGTCCGGGCTCGGGGCGGGGGCGAGGACGTGTCACGTTCCTGCAGGGCCGGCTCGGGCCAACGGCGGCCAGGACGCGAGGCAGGCACTTGGTCCGGCGGACGGATCCAGTCCATAGGGTCCAGTGAAAAGGGCGGTGCATCGGCGGGGACCGGCGTCCACTTGATCCCACGCTTGCGCGGTTCACGGTGCCGATCGGACAACGTGGTGCCTCGATCGTACGGCGCGGCGCGCGGACGACGCGCCCGGGCATGAGGGACGCGCCGCCTGACCCTTCGATCGCCGACGGGCCGCTCGGCGCGCGGGATCCTCGGTTGCGTCATCGCCATCGCGAAGATCCTCGCCAGTTCCATCCGGCTGACGTGGCGGTTCACCTTCCAAACGGTATGGGCCGTCACGCCTGCGACCAGAACGGTCAATAGGCCCATCATCCGCCACCAGATAGGTCGTCTGACGCGCAGCCCCCCGCCGCTGGACCGATCGGATGACGCCGGGCTAGGAGGATCGGGCTGTGGCGGGGCAGTCACGGGATCTGCGCCTCCGGCCACTTGCGGGGCCCGAGACTGAGAAACAGCCCCTCCTCGACGATGGGCCACTCGGTCAGATAGGTCGCCACGCGTTCGACGGTGACGGCCTCCACCTCGGCCAACCGCTCGGCCACGGTCCTCGGGCGATCGTAGTCGCACAGATCTTCAGCCATCTGCATGAGGCGATGGTAGGCGGCCTCGGCCTCGACGGCCAGACTGGTGCGCCGCCTGTTCTTGACGCGCCGGATCTCCGTTTCGCTGGCACCCTGGCGAGAAATCTCTCCTGCCTCGCGCCTGATGGCCTCGGCGAAAGCCTCCGCGTTCTCGGGCAGGCACAACCCGTCGAGCATCATCATGCCGAAGTCGCTGTACCCAAGCCAGCAGACGCCCGCGCGCGGAGCCAGTCCCGCTTGGATGATGTTCCAGTAGAACCGCGAGTTGGACCCCCCAAGCACGCTGGCCAGCGCGCGGGCCGCCTCTGCGTCAGGATGTCCCGCGGGCGGCGCGGCGCAGACCCACCCGACCGCCTGCTGGTTGAACCGCCCGGCCTGCTCGACCACGGTTCCGCCGTGCATGACCGGCGCCTCTCTCATACCCGTCGGCTCGATGGCCGGCCAGTCCCCGCACAGCCGACTGGCCGTCTCGACGATGCGATCCGGTTCGATCCGACCCGTCACGAGCAGCACCATGTTCAGCGGGCTGTAACGTTGCTGGAAGTACGCGTGCATCTGGTCGCGAGTCAGCGCCGCAATACTCGCCTCGGTGCCCAAGGCCGACCAGCTCAGCGAATGACCCGGGTAGAGGTGCTCATGGATCAGATCCCAGGCGAGGTGCTCGATGGAGTCCTTGCTCATCGCGATCTCTTCGAGGATCACCCCCTTCTCGGTGTCGAACTCGTCGGGGGGCAGGACGGAACGCATCATGTCGGCCAGCAGCTCGATCTGGGCGTCGATCCGGTCGGCGGGCACCCAGCCGTAGTAGAACGTCCGCTCCTTGGTCGTAAACGCGTTGTAGGAACTTCCCAGCTCGTCGAAGTCGATGTTGATGGCCCGCCAGTCGCGGCTCGGCGTGCCCTTGAAGCACATGTGTTCCAGGAAGTGCGACGCCCCCGCCAGTTCGGGCGTCTCGTCTCGCGAGCCGGCGTTGACCAGGAACCCCGCGGCCGCCGATCGCACGGAGGGCATGACCTCCATGACGATCCGCAGGCCGTTGGGCAAAGCCGTCTCCACGAATGGACTGTCGTGCGACCCCATGATTCCTCCCGATCGCAACCAGGCGTCCGATCAACCGGCCAGCGGCTTGGGCCCCAGCGTCAGGACGCTCAAGCGGCTGCGCGGGTGTTCGGACAGATAGCGGCGGATGTCGTCCATCGTAACCGCCCGCACCTTCGCCAGTTTCTCCTCCACGGGAATCGGCCTGCCGAAGTGGAGCAGATCCTCGGCGAGGTCTTCGGCTCGGGATTGGGTCATGTCGGCTTCGCGCTCTTGGCGGGCGGCGATACCCGTCACCGCGCGGCGGAGCTCATCGGGGGCCAGATCCTCGGCCAGCCGGTCTATCTCGCGAAGCAGCGTCGCGTACGTCCGGTCGCAGCGATCAGGCTTGGTGCTGGCCCCCATGTGGATCATCCCCGATCCCCGCGGGCGTGCAACCCAAGCGCCCACCCAGTACACCAGTCCTTGCTTCTCCCGGACCTCGGTGAACAGGCGCCCGCTCATACCGCCCGACAGGATGCCCACGATCACCCGCTCGACGGGTTCCTCCGGATGGCCCATCGGCACGCCCGGCCAGCAGATCATCATGTAGTCCTGCTCCTGATCCTTGGGATGGTGCCTCCGAGTCGGAGAGAACGTTAGCGGGATCGGGTCTCGCGCCTCGTGGGACGTCTGGCCGAACCCCGCAAACGCGGCCTGGAACTGACCGGCTAGCGCATCGGCGTCAAATGCCCCTGCAGCGGCCACCGCCATTCGGCTCGCGGCCAGGGCATCGGACCAGTAGGCTTCGATGTCCGTCCGACCTACGGCGGCGACGGTTTGCTCCGTGCCAAGCGGGTCCCGCCCCAGCAGCGGACCGTAGGCCTGGGCGTTGATGAGCTTCCGCGCAAGATCGATCGGCTCGTCTTCCAGGGCGGCAAGCTCCTGCAACGCGAGTTCCCTGGCCACCCGGCAGGCGTCGTCCGGGAACGTGGGCGTCTTGAGCATCTCAGCATACAGGTCAATCGCGGCCTGGAGGTACTCGGGCAGGCACGTGCATCGGAAGGTGATCGTCTCTCGCCCCGTGCCGGACCCCCGTTGAACGCCGATCGCATCGAAGGCGTCACTCAGGCCCCGACCGTCACGCCGGGCCGTGCCCTTGCTGATGGCCTGCTCGACCAGGCGAGCCACCCCCAGCCGGTCTTCCGGCTCGTAAACCGATCCGCTGCGGAAGCGGATGCTGAAGCTGACCGTTGGGCGATCCGGCATCACCTCGGCCGCAAAGTCGATACCGCAGTCGAGCCGTCGATGAAGGGTCGTCGTCATACTCGGGCCACTCCGTTGGCGGGCGAACCGGACGCCGATCGAGGCGGGCTGGACGGTTGGCGTCCTTCCCTGGGTGATGTCCCAGGGAGCATCCGCTCTCGGTCAGGGCATCGGTCGACCCTCCGACACGGTTCGCATTGCGGTGGCGGGATGCTTGGAATCGGTTATCCGCCGTCTACAGGTTGGCCGAGGCGGGGCGACAGCTCGCCCAGCTTCTCTGCGAGCAGCTCCTCACTGTCGGCCTCGAGGTTCAGCCGCAGCAGCGGCTCGGTGTTGCTCTTCCGGACGTTGAACCACCAGCGATCGTACTGCACCGTCAGGCCATCGAGCATGTCGATCTCCCCGTCGGCGTACTCCCTGCTCAGCGCATCAATGGTGACGTCCTTCTCGTCGTTGGTGAAGTTCCGTTCGCCGCTGATGGCGTATCGCTTCAACGGGGCGACCAGCTTGCTCAGGGGTTCGGCCTGCTCGGTCAGCAGGTTGAGCACGTGGACGAACGCGAGCATCCCCGAATCGCAATACCAGTTGTCTCGGAAGTAGAAATGGCCGCTCAACTCGCCGCCGAAACAGCCGTCGTTCTCGCTCAGCGCCTTCTTGATGAACGCGTGCCCCACCCGCTCGCGTCGCGGCTGCCCCCCCAGCCGCGCGATCTCCTCGGCCACGACGCGGCTGCTCCGCAAGTCGTAGACCACCACCGAGCCGGGATGATCACGGAGGAACCGACGCGACAGCAGCGCCGTCATCAGGTCCGATCGGATGATCTGTCCGGTCTCGTCCACGAATACACATCGATCCGCGTCTCCGTCGAAGCACATGCCCACCTCTGCACCGTGCTCCAGCACCGCCTCGCATGTCAGCTGAACGTTGGCCTCCACCAGCGGGTTCGGATCGTGCACGAACGTCCCGTCATGGGTCATGTTCAGCGGCATGATCTCCAGCCCGTCGACGTCGTCGAAGATGATCGGCACCCATTTGCCGGCCATCCCGTTGCTCGCGTCGATCACGACCTTCAGAGGCTTGGGCTGGATCAGGAAGTCGCGGACGAAGGCCCGATACGGTTCGCGGAGATCCAACTGGCTCATCGGCGCGTACGTGCCGGTCTCGTGCTTGGCCATGTGCTGGGCGATCTGCTTGATCTCCTTGAGCCCAGTGTCCATCCCGATGGGCCGGCCGGCCTGGCCGCTGATCTTGAATCCGTTGTACTCAGCCGGATTGTGGCTGGCCGTCACCTGGATCCCCCCACACGTACCCAGGTAGTTGATCGCGAAGTAGAGCTGCGGCGTGTCCACCAGGCCGATATCGATCACCTCGGTCCCGCTGCACCGCGCCCCTTCGATGAGCGCCTCGTGGAGGACTGCCCCGCTCGCCCGCATGTCCCGACCGACCACGATGCGGTTGGTTTTCGGATCGCTCCGGTCATAGCCCGTCAGCGTGCTTCGCAGGAACTGGGCGGTCCCATGCCCGATCCGCCAGGCCAACTCCTCGCTGAGGGGCTCGGGGAAGATGCCCCGGATGTCGTAGGCCTTGAAGACCTCCTGCACGCTTCGGCCCTTGTCCTCGATCAGCTGGCGGACGTTCTCCGGCACGGGGGCAGGGGGCTTCTCCTTCAGGTCGTCGTTGTGCGGACAGGTCCTGCACTTGTGGAAGGACACGCGCCGTCGCCCCCGGCAGATGGCGTCGGAGATCGGGATCCCCTCCTCACCGGGACAGGCGCGGTAGTATTCCTCGGATCGCTGCTCGTTGGACATTGCTCTGCCTGCCGATAGGCAAGTTCATTCCACGCCATCCTAGCAAAGCCCTCCCCGCGTATCCACCCCGACGCCGTCGCCCAGCTGCCCCTCTCATGATGATCCCCAAACGACGCCGGATCTCTCCTGGTCTGCCCGGCGGCCCGGCCTTACAATCGACCGACCGGGCCTGCCCACCGCAAACGGGCAGACCCGAGCGGACATCGCGAGGTGATCAATGACGGCAAAACGCAAGCGAATCCGGCTGGCACACTCCCCGGACCCGGACGACGCCTTCATGTTCTATCCGCTGGCCAGGGGACTGATCGATCCCGGGCCCTTCGAGTTCGAGCACGTCCTGAAGGACATCCAAACGCTCAACGAATGGGCCATGGCCGGGCGCATGGAGGTGACGGCCATCAGCATCCACGCCTACCCCCACGTGAGAGACAAGTATCGCCTGCTGAGCAGCGGCTCGAGCATGGGCGACGGCTACGGGCCGCTCGTCGTCGCCCGGGAACGTATGGGCGTAGAGGCCCTCCGCGGCAAGACCATCGCCGTACCCGGCGAGATGACCACCGCCTTCTTGGCCCTGAACCTCTGCCTGGGACGCGGCAAGTTCAAGCACCGCGTGGTGATGTTCGACGAAATCCCGGCTGAGGTCGCCGCGGGCCGGGTCGACGCCGGCCTGATCATCCACGAGGGACAGCTCACCTACAGCCAGTTCGGCCTGCACGCCGTGATCGATCTGGGCGTGTGGTGGCAGGACACGACGGGCCTGCCCCTGCCGTTGGGCGGCAACGTCGTCCGCCGCGACCTGGGCGAAGGGACCTGCCAACAGCTCAGCGACGTGCTCAGGCGGAGCATCCGGATGGCGTTGTCGACCCGCGACCGGGCGGTGGAATACGCCCTGGAATTCGGTCGCGGCTTGGACACCCAGCTCGCCGATCGGTTCATCGGGATGTACGTCAACGAATGGACGCTGGACTACGGCAAGAGGGGCCGACAGGCCGTTGCCGAGCTCCTGAACCGAGGCCATCAAGCCGGCCTCTGCCCCGACCCCGGCGAGATCGATTTCGTATAGTCCCCGTTCGCCGTAGGGCGAGGGTAACGTCGCTCACGGTGCCGCGATCCCTTCGGCCGCCAGGACGGCCCGCAGGCCACGGGCGATCAGGCGAGCCCTGCTGATCCCCATCCTCTTGGCCACCCGATCGGCTCGCGCCAGGAGCCCCTTCTCGACGCTCACCGAGATGACCTTCGCGCCCTTTCCCTCCTTCGGTCGTCCTCGCTTGCGCTTGGCGCGTTGCCATCTCGCCTTGTCTGTCGGCGACGGCGCCTTGAACGAGTCTGCCAGGAATTCCTGATCGAACTCCGAGGTGTCATGAGGCGGCGATGGCACCTTCTTTGGTGACGTCCGTCTGGCACTGGTCCCTTTCGTCATTCCTGGCGCTCCTTGCGGTGGCGTCGCTTCTCGCGCTCGGTCAGCGGACGGGCGTGGATGACGTAGACTGAATCATCTTCGTCGATCAGGAACACGACCCACAGCATCCGGCCGCCCCGCCCCCAGACAAGCCACAACAATGCAATCAGGTCGGACCCATGGTCCGCAGGGACGAAGCCCCACGTCACTTGACCGCCGTCTGGAGCGCGCGGACGGCGTAGGCAGTCACGAGCGGCGGGAGGCCCTCCATCCAGCGGTCGGCCTCGTTGACCCAGTAGCCCTCCGGGCGTTGGAGGCTGACGAGCTTCTGACAGAGGTCGATCCGCCAGTCGTGCTTCGTGCCCTTGGCGTCGGTCAGCGACGGCTCACCCCAGGCCTTCAGCGCTCGGGCGAAGACGTGGTAGTAGTAGTACAACCCCTGCTTGGACTGCTTGCCCGGCATGTTGGGGTTCTCGTTAAGGGTGTAGTGTTTTCGGATCCAGTCCCACGCCCGCTGGACGCGGACGTCATCGCGGGAAACGTTGGCGTGCAGCAGGCTCTTGAAGCCGGCGTACGTCATCGATCCATAGCTGCGGAGCATGGGTTGGCCGTCCACCATCACCGTGCCGGCCTTGCTCTCGCCGTCGTTGGCGGGCGTGTAGATGAACCCACCGTCGTTGGCGCGGCGGGCGAGCAGTTGGTCGTTCGTCTCACTGAGCATCTGGCATCGCTCGATGAACCGGACGGCCTTCTTGAACGTCGGGTCGGACTTCGGCAGGCCGGACTGGTTCAGCGCCTCGAGCATCATTTGCGTGTTCGAGAGGTCAGGCCGCTTGTGCCGCCCGTAGCCCGCGCCGCCGTACCAGACGTGATCGGGCGTGATGGCCTTGCCGTCCGGGCCTTTCCGATGCTCGGCCCACTGCAGGTTCTTGAGGTACCGGACAGCCTGCTCGCGGGCCTCGCGGACGTCCGGGTCCGACTTGGGCAGCGACGCCAGGAACATCAGGCAGATGCTGGTCGTGTAGTTCCGCATCCCCACGCCCGCGTCGTAGATCCCCCCGTCGGGTTGTCGGTGCTTCAGGACGCACTCGAGCGCCCTGCGAACGATCGGATGCTTCGGACCATATCCGGGGTGCTCCACAAAGCACCTGGCGACCAGCGCGGTGATGGCCGGTCCGACCTTCGGGGCCCAGCTCCCGTCCGGCTCCTGGGCCGTCTTGAGGTAGTCCAAAGCCCGATCGATGGAAGACTGGGCCTGTTCGCGCAGCTGGCCTGGCAGCGGCTCAGCCGCGCGCGCCGCTTCGCCTGCAACCACGTTCGCACTCCCCGCGACAACCGCCAAGACTGTGATTCCCGACATGAAAGTGTTGCGTTTCGTTCGCATCATTGGGCATCCTCCGACCAACGTAGCATGCCATTATACCCCCACCTGAGAATGACGAAACGGCAGCGCGGGCACGCAGAATCGCCTCGCGCAGTTTTTCGGGCATTCGTACGGGGAGCCTAAAGATCAAGCGTAACCGGCCTGCTGCTGGCGGCCCAGGTGTGGCCATAGCGCGTCGGGCGCAGCGGAAGCAGACTCGTCATTGGGGTCTTCGGTCGTGTCCCCGGGAAGGGTCAGGAAGTCGGTGAGATCGAACTCGAACAGGCCCATGATCCAGGTCCGGATGGCCTGCCTGATCTGGGCGATGAACGTGTCAATCAAGCCCATGATGAAGTTCTCGACCAGCCCGTTCCTGAAGGCCTCCTCGCCAAAGATCAGGTCGAGCATGTCGTTGTCCGGGGGCTTCTCCTGAGTGATATCGGGGGACCGCAGATTGGCGTGGATATTCCAGTTGCCGGGGCTGCGGCGGATGAGGGCACCTTGGCTGACGCTGTTAAAGGTGGAGTTCGGTACGTTCGCGTCCTCCACCTCGTCCCCATTGATCTGAGCAACGGCCGACGGCAACGCCAATCCTGCAGCGATCAGGGCAGAGATCGCGATGATTGTAGAAGCGCGCATGACAAATAGTCCTCATCGAGCAGCCGGAGTCTCGGGCCGACACCCCCAGCCCGCGCCAGTCGACCCGTCCATCGCGGATGCCCCCCGCCGAGGGGCGCCCAAGAGATTATACCTCCTATCGGCCTGCCGGTCGCGTGTCAACATCGGGAGCCAAACGCCTCTTGATACGACTAAGACGGGACTTAATAGATCAAAATAGGCTGCTCATTGTAGGTTGTTCGTCGGAACCGGCCCCGCTAGGATGTGCACGCCTGGCCCGCCCCGGGGGCCCCCGAGCGGCGACCCCTACATCGTCGAGATGGCACCGGGGACAACCGTCAACGCCTATGACACGTCGCGCGTCCAACCTGATCTTGCTGGGCATTGTCATTGGGCTTGTCTGCGCCGGGATCTCGCTGGCCCTCTTCGGACAGCGAATGGTGGCCGTGCAGGTCCTCGGAGAGTTCTTCCTCAAGTCCTTGAGGATGATCGTCGTCCCGTTGGTCGTGGCATCGGTGGTTGTGGGGATTACGGGGCTAGGGGACGTTCGTCGCCTGGGACGGGTGGGGATTCGGACGATCCTGTACTACATGGCCACGACCTGCCTCGCGGTGGCGATCGGGATTGTCGTGGTCAGCATCATCCAGCCCGGTACGGGCGTTCCCACCGAGGGCATCGAGGCGCCGGAGCACGTCGAGGCCAAGAAGGAAATCGGGTGGACCGACATCCTCCTGTCGTTCGTCGACGAGAACGTCTTCAAGTCGCTCAACGACATGCAGATGCTGCCGATCATCGTCTTCAGCCTGATCTTCGGCGGGGTGCTGACCACGATCGGCGAGAAGGGCCGGCCCGTGATCGCGGTCTTCGACGGCGTCAACGATGCCATCATGAAGATCGTGCACATGATCATGTGGATGGCGCCGGTGGGGATCTTCGGGTTGGTGGCGTATCGGTTTGCGGCCGCAGGGGGACCGGAGGAATGGAAGGAGGTCCTGACCAGTCTCGGGCTGTACATGGCCACGGTCCTGATCGGGCTGGGCATCCATGCCTTCGTGGTCCTGCCGATCCTCTGTGCGATTCTCGGCCGACGGAACCCGGTGCGTCATTTCTTGGCGATGATCCCGGCCATCTTGACCGCATGGTCGACGGCATCGTCTTCGGCCACCTTGCCGCTGACGATCGACTGTGCCGAGGAGCGCGCCGGGATGAGCAAGCGGGCCGCCGGATTCGTCCTGCCGGTTGGAGCGACGATCAACATGGACGGGACGGCCCTGTACGAATCCGTAGCCGCCATCTTCATCGCCCAGGCCTACGGCATCGACCTGTCCCTTGGACAGGTCATACTCATTTTCGTGACGGCGACCTTGGCCTCGATCGGGGCGGCGGGCATTCCCGAAGCCGGTCTGTTCACCATGGTCATCGTACTCACCGCCGTCGACCTGCCCATCGAAGGCGTAGGGCTGCTGCTGACCGTGGACTGGCTCCTGGATCGGTTCCGCACCGCAACGAACGTCTGGGGGGATTCGGTCGGCGTGTCCTACATCGACCGGGTCACAGGGACCGACCCCCCGGCGCCGACGACCGGTGCGGCCGTGTAGACCCCGACCAGCCTACCCCCCAGGCCGACCGGGACAGCAGGCCGGGCAGCGATTCAATACTGCTCTTCAGCAACCACGTTGTTGTAGTGAAGCAAGGTTCCCTTGGCGCGCTCGAGTTCGGCGATGGAGATGTTGTAGATGATGAGGGCCTCGAGCAGGGTACGACGGGCCTCGGCCAGGTTGATCTGTCCGCTGAGTTCGGTCTGGAGTTCGGAGGGGCTCTTTCGCTCGGCCCGTTCCTTGGTCGCTTGGACGTTCTTTTCAGACGCTAGGGTGGCATCCCGCGCGGGGTAGATGGCCTCCTGGGCGGTCTCCAGGTTCCGGATGGCGCTGTTGACGTCGAACAAGACCTGTTCGATCTGCGCCTTGCGGCCCATGACGGCTTGGCGATACCGGAGCTTGGCCTGTTTAACCTGGGCCCGGGCCGCCCGGTTGCCAAGCGGCCACTCGAACTGCAACCCCACCTGGTATTCGTGGAAGTCGTTCTGGCTCAGTTGGTCGAAGGCCCTGTCCGGATCGCTTCCCAGGCCCGTCGGCTTGTAGGTGAACAGGGCGTCGAGCCGAGGCAGCGCCTGGTTCTTCGCCGTCGCCACCACGATGCGGGCGCTCTCGATCTCGAGGTCACGCTGCTTCAGCTCGCTGCGATGATCCAGAGCGGTCTGGATCTCCGCGAGCCGATCGACCACGATCGGCACGACCTCCGGGATATCGACGGGGATGATCTCAATGTCGTCGGCCAGGTTCAGCTCGGGATCATTGATGACGGTCTTGAGCGTGTCCTCGGCCTCCTTGACTTCCGCCGTTACCCGGATCATGTCGACACGTCGAAGATCCACGGACGATTGCGCGTTCGTGATCAGGACCTGGAAGGCGTCAAAATTGCGACGGGCCTCGATATAGCGGTATGTCTCCTCGGTTTGTGCCAAAAGCTCGGCCGTGACCGTCATGTCGCGCCGCTTCTGCACCAGTTGCCAGTAAGCCTGCTCGACCTGGATGAGCGTGTCGCGAACCTGCTGGCGGAACTTCTCCAGGTTGATCCGTCGTTCGTACCGCGCGAGGTTGATTTGAGACCGCGTGAGGTCCAACCCGAAGTTGCGCAGGAAGGGCTGCGTGAGCTGGACGGCCATGTCGTTGGTGTAAGACGGATTGAGCGACTGGAATGCCAGGTCCGTCTCGGTTCGTCGCCAGTTGTAGCCGATGTCCACCGCTGTCCCAGTGGACAAGAGCTTGCGAACGCCCGCACCGAATGTCCGGTAGCGGCTGCTGGTCCCCTGCAGCGTCGAGGCCGTCGCCTGATCTTGAATCACATCGAGCCAGTTGGCGTAAAACGTGGTGTCGAACTGGGCCTCGGCCTCGACGATCGCGGCCGTGCTGACGGCCGGCTCGAAGCCGGCGATCTTGATGGCGTAGCTATTGGCCAGGGCACGCTGGATCACCTCGGCCAGGGCCAGCCTGAGCTGGCGAGGCCGCTTGATGTCCCTGAGGTGTTCGACCGCCGCCTTGCTGACCCGTTCGTAGTCACGAAGCTGCCGTTCATCGGTGACGGTCTTGGCCCGCGCCGCGAACACCTCGGCCGCAACGGACGGGTCGGGCATTTGCCACTCGAGGGATTGGGCGATGCTGGGTTGCGTGGTGGTCAGCGTCCCGACGAGCATGGCCGGCCGGCGATTCTGGATCTTGGGGAAGTCGGCGATGTACTCCGACTCGGAGGCCTGCGCCAACGACCGCTTCTCATAGTCGGCCAGATGCCGATCGTCGAAAGTGAAGTTCGTGGACTGACACCCAACGATACCGGCCAGCAGAATCAATCCCCAGCAAAGGGACAACGGCCGCCGGTTGCGTACTGTACTTCCCACCGTGGCTTGCTGGATGGCTCGACTCCTTCTGACCCAACGAGTAACGACAGCTCTTGACCGCGCCAAGACGGACCCCGGAATGCCCGGGGTCAATGGCGGATTATATCGGTCGGACCGCGCCTGTCAATTCGCCAATCTGGCCCCAGTGACATCGCTGGAGCCGGCGGCCCGGAGTCTACTCCAGATAGCCCAGGTTCCGCAACCGCTGTTCGATCTGGGCCTGCTCGTCAGCGGAGAAGACCTCTGCCGGCTCGGCGTGATCGGGTTCATCCGGCACGGCCTGTATGGTGACGGTCGGCGGATGGATAAATGCCTCCGACAGCACCCGCCCGTCCATGTAGTCGGGGATTGGCACCCCCAGCAACGCCAGGACCGTGGGGGCCACGTCGGTGATGTCCGCCTCGCCCATCCGAAGACCCACCTTGACCCCGGCGCCCGCTACCAGGTAGACGCCGTCGAGCAGATGGTTCCCGGGCTTCTCGGGCAGCACGCTGAGCAGGGGATCTTTGGGGCGACCGTTGACAAACGTCACCAGTGCGTCGGGATTCGGCTCGAAGAGGAGGTCCGGACCATCCTCGACGTATGGGCCGGTGTAGACGTCTTCACGCTTGAGGACCCGCTGAATGGGCGGCCCGTCCAGGCCGTCGACCCGCAGGCCTTGCAGGGCCTCGATCAGTTCGTCGCGAAGCCGCTCGTATCCGGGCCCCGGTTCGACAATGCCCTGTCGGAACCGCCCCCGCGTGTTGATCCTCAGGGCCATCCCCGTCGCACTGTCATCGACGAAGGCTTGGGTCCTGTCCCAACGCATGGGCAGCGTCCCGCTGGAGACGCGGTTCGCCAGCGATTGCCCGAGCATCCTTCGGATCAGAATCCGAAGCCCCAGCTTCCGGGCCAGCTGCCGAGCCACGCCGGCCGCCGAGGGGGGCCGAAACGCGGCGTACCCCCGCTGGGATAGCCACGGACCCAAGGCAACCCGACCGCGGTGTCGCCCGAACCCGTGGTCGGAAACGACGATCACCGTGGTGCCCCTCCCCGCCAGACTGATCAGCTCACCCACGCAGTCGTCGATCAACCGGAGGCTCTGAGCGATCCGCCGGGCCCGCGGCGAGCCCGGCTGGTGGGAGGCGGGGGGCAGCAAGTCGTCCCAGAGCGCGTGCTGGATGATGTCAGTGCCCTGGTAGACCTTCATAAACAGATGCCATTCCTTCCGAATCAGGTGGCAAGCCACCTGGTGTTGCCGTCGGGTCATGCGATCGACGTCGTCGAGGAAGGGGCTCGCGTCGCCCGCGATGGCCTGCGAGAGCGCCAGCTCAGGGAATGCGCGCGCCCTGCCGGCCAGGTCCGTCGTGAACTTGGGCTCGATGCCGGCGGCCGTCAGCTCATCCTTGAGCGCCGGTGGCCAGGCGTAGGCAAACTCCGGTCCTGGCGTAAACATGCCGCTGACAATGCTGCCTTCGATCTGCTCCGGGGGATAGGTCATCGGAACGTGGACGACCCGGCTGCAACGGTGGTGGTCGGACAGGATCCGCCACAGCGACGGCCTGGCGATGTCGCGGCGGTGCGTGACGGGCGCCACGTATTCCCCACCGGCGGTGTGGAGGCTGCCGAACCCGAAAACGCGGTGCTTGCCGGGATTGACCCCAGTGACCATGGACGTCCACGCCACGGGTGTGATCGGGGGCAGGGTCGATCGGAGGGTGCCCCGGCAGGCCCGGGTCGCCAGATCCGACAACGTCGGTAACAGGCCCGCCTCCATGTAAGGGTCCAAGACGCTCCAGGTGCCGCCGTCCAATCCGATGACCAACACCCGTTCCGTCATGAGCCGATTGTCTCCAGATGACCGAACCCGCCGAATGATTCTATCATGATGGCGCGCTCCTGGCAGTTCAAGCAGCACAGATCCCACCCGTCGGGGCTGCTGACGCGGTGGGCCTGTTTGGGTATGCTGGTGTGGCGGGGCGTGAGTGGCTCAAACGGCCGCGACGCCCCTATATCCCGGAGGATATCCGTCCATGCTCCGAGTCACAACGATGGTCAGCCTGGTCGCCGCAACGGTGGCGACCGGGACCGCAGCCCATGCGGAGGCGGCCGGCTTGGGCGCCAAGCGGCGGGTCATGCCGGACGCTCGCGACCTGGAGGACGCCTGCGATCTGGCGATCGAGAAAGCGCTGGCCTATCTGGCAGCGGGTCAGCAGCAAGATGGGTCGTGGGGGGGCGGGTTCGGCAGAAACACGGCCATCGTCAGCTTGGCGGTCATGGCGTTTCTGGCCAAGGGGCACGTCCCTGATGACGGTCCGTATGCCGAGGTCGTGAACCGGGGGGTCGACTTCGTCATCGCCAATCAGCGCAAGGACGGGCTGATCTTCACCCAGGGCGGAGGCCCCATGTACTCACATGGCATTAGTACATTGATGCTGTCCGAGGTGGTCGGCATGACGACGGGGGAGCGTGAGCGTCGCGTGCGAGAGGGCCTGGCCCGGGCGGTCAAGCTGATCCTGGACGCGCAGCGGCTCAAGCAGGCCAACTCACGGTTCGGCGGGGGGTGGCGGTATCAGCACACCAGCAAGGACAGCGACCTGTCGGTTTCGGGCTGGTGTTTGATGTCGCTCAAGGCGGCCAAGAACGCCGGCGCGGTCGTCCCCGTCGAGTCCATCAACGACGCCATCGGCTACGTCAAGCGGAGCTACTGCAAGGGCGGAGGATTCAGCTACCAGCCGGGCAGGGGACCGAGCGCGGCCATGACGGGCACGGGCGTGCTGTGTCTGCAGATCGCGGGCTATCACCTGCTGGCCGACAGCGGCAAGCGGCATCACCCGGAGGCCGTCTCGTCAGGCGAGTGGCTGGTCAAGCATCCAATCAGCAAGTACGGGGGCGGGCATTTTCATTACACCGTCTACTACGTCTCCCAGGCGATGTGGCAGCTCGGCGGCAAGTACTGGGAACTCTGGCAGCCGAACTTCGAGAAGCTCGCGCTGGCCAACCAGAATGCCGACGGCTCCTGGCCGGTGGTCTACAAACAGGCCGGCCCTGCCTTCAGCACGTCCATGATGGTCCTGGCGTTGGCGGTCAAGTACTGCTACTTGCCCATCTACCAGCGCTAGGGCCTCCGACGCCGTCAGGTTGTCCCGATCCGGTTTTCACGTATCATGTCCCGTTGTTTCGGGGCTGATGGCCCGCACCGGGCACACAATCGGTCTGGCATGCGTGGCCGGCATGGTCCCAGGTCGAACACCGGTAGGAAGGAGACAAACCATGGCAATCCGTCGACGCGAATTCCTGGCCGCAACGGCCGCGACCGGGTTGGGGGCAATGGGTGGCAGCCGTACCGTCAAGGCGGCAGAACGTACCTGGCCGATCGCGCCCAAGCGCAAGGCCGTCCTGAAGCTGTCCAGCCAGGAATGGGTGATGGTCGGCCGGGACCTCAACGAGAAACTCGACAACATGGAGAAGTGGGGCTACGTCGGGCTCGAGTTGAGGGGCCGTGGGCTGGCCGGGCAGGTCGAGAAGTACCAAAAGGCGCTGCAAGGCCGGAAGGTGAAGGTCAGCGCAATCTGCGGGGGCTTTCAGGGCTGCATCATAGGGACCGACAAGGCGGCCCGCGACCAGGCCCTGCAGACCAGCAAGGAGATCCTGACCGCCGCGGGCCAGTTGGGCTCGACGGGCATGATCATGGTCCCGGCTTTCAACCGGGCCAAGGCGCTGCCGCACAAGGAGGCCCGCAAGCTACTGACGGGCTTCGACCGCTGGGACATGCGCCGGCCTCACGACCCCAAGCCGTTGCTGCTGGAACTGGCCGAGCACGCGGCCCAGGCCGGCACGCGCGTCATTCTGGAGCCGCTCAACCGCGGCGAGTGCTACTTCTTGCGGACGCTGGCCGACGGCGCCTCGATGTGCAAGGACGTCAACAACCCCGGGCTGTCCGTAATGGGCGATTTCTGGCACATGACCTGGGAGGAGACCAGCGATCTCGGCGCCTTCATCAGCGCGGGCAACTACCTGCACCACGTGCACATGGCCAGTCGAAAGCGCCGCAAGATCCCCACGATGGACGGCGACGCCGACAACTACGTGCTGGGCTTCCGCGGCCTCAAGTTGATCGGCTACCAGGACTATGTCAGCCTGGAATGCGGCGGCCCGAAAGACCAGAACGAACGCGCCAAGGTCCTGGCCGACGCAGCGAAGCTGTTGCGCGACCAGTGGGAGCAGGCGTAACTGAGTGGTCCGGGGCGCGACTTGAACAGAGCGCGGATCAGGAACTGGAGCGAAGCGCTTTCGCGTGCCCAGTTGGATTCGGGCGCCCCGGGGGGGATGTGGGGAGTCCGGGTGCGCGAGGCTTGCTCCCATGGACTCAGCTTGCCGGAAGAAGGGCTTGCAGGTAATCTGCAGAGAAAGTGGCGCAAGCGAGAATGCCATGATTACCCGAGTGTACGTTGACAACTACAAGTGCATGGTCAACTTCGAGCATAGCCCGGCATCGCTGCAGCTGGTCTTTGGCGAAAACGGGAGTGGCAAATCGACCGTGTTCGAGATCCTCGGACACCTGCGCGACCTCGTTGTGCGCGGTGCTCCAGTCGAGCAGGTTTTGCCTCGCAATACGCTCACGGCGTGGCAATCTCGGAGGGAGCAGGCTTTCGAACTTGACATCAAGGGCAATGGCGGGGGCTACACGTACTCTCTCCGTGTGGAACACCATGAGTGGCAAGGCAAGAACAGGATAGTGCGAGAGGAACTGCGTTTTGACGGCATGCCACTGTATCGCTTCGATGGGCAAGATGCGCACTTGTACAGAGACGACGCATCAGCAGGACCGGTCTTCCCACAAGATTGGTCGCGCTCGGGTGTCGCGCTGGTCCCGGAGCGTCATGACAACCAACGTCTGTGCTGGTTTCGTCAGCGCATGGCAGCGATTTACGTACTGGCCATCGACCCGTTGCGGATGGACGATGCGACCTCGGCAGAGCAGCAAACTCCTGACGCGGGGGTGCGCAACTTCGCATCTTGGTACCGACACCTAACCCAAGACTCGCCGGAGCGGATGGGATCCCTATTCGAGTCACTGCGGGAGGTGATCGATGGATTCACTTGGGTGAAGCTGACGCAGGAAGGCGAAGCGGGGCGAGTTCTGCGAGTTGGGTTCGAATGTAGCGACGTGGGGCAGGGCGAAGAAGGCGAGTACGACCTGAAGCTGAGTCAGCTATCTGACGGCCATCGATCTCTTATTGCCCTTTTCACCATTCTTCACTGCGCCGTGCGTCCGGACGTCACAATCTGCATTGACGAGCCGGACAACTTCGTGGCGCTGCGCGAGCTGCAGCCGTGGGTCACCGAACTCTCGGATCGCGTCGAAGAAGAACGCGCGCAGTGCCTGCTCATTTCGCATCATCCGGAGTTGATCGATTTGCTTGCGGTGAGGCACGGCGCTCGCTTCGTCCGTTCCGCCGGTGGGCCGGTGAGGATCAAGCCAGTCGAATGGTCGCAGGGCGATGGGCTTCGGCTGTCTGAGATCGTGGCACGGGGATGGGAGGAGTGAGTGGCTCGAAAGGGCGTCAGACTGGTTGTGGTATGCGAGGACGACGAGCACTGGAAGTTCGCGAGGCATGCGTTCCTCCGACTCGGGTACCACAATCGGGAGCTGCGCCCTTTCATCTCCCCTTCGGGTCGGGGGGCAGCCGAGCATTGGGTCCGAAAGCGCTATGCGCTGGAAGTGCGAGCACACCGACGTAGGGTGGCGTCTCAGAAGGTCGGCCTGGTGGTTGTCGTCGACGCGGACACGGAGACCACCGAACACCGTCACAACCAGTTGTCGAGCGAACTGGCAGATGCTGGTCTTCCGCAGCGGACAGATGGCGAGCGGATCGTCCTATGGATCCCGAGGCGCCACATCGAGACCTGGGTGGCCTATCTGCTGGGCAACAAGGTGACTGAGGACGAGGACTGGAAGCGTCGGATGCAGGGGCAGGACTACCGACCCCCAGCCTACCGTTTCATCGAGTTGTACCAACGATCCGACGATCGGCCTGCGGATCTCCTGCCCTCGATGTCGCTTGCATACGAGGAGCTGGCTTGCCTGTCGTGACGGCATCCACGCAGTCGCGGGGCAGGCGCGCCAGCATGACATGAGGACACGGCTCGCTCGCGGACAGGAGGAGCGATGTTGGACTGCGTTCGGATCGGCATGATCGGGTGCGGGGGCAATGCCCGGGGGCATATGAACTCGCTGAGGGAAATGGCATCGGCGAGCATCGTGGGCGTGTGCGACCTGCAGGAGAACCTGGCCAACCAGATGGCTGACGGCGTCGTCGGGGAGGGCGATGAGCTGCCGCGCCCGGACGTCTATACGGATCACCGGCGACTCCTGGAGCGGGACGACCTCGACGCAATCTGGATCAGCGTGCCGGTGTTCGCGCACGGGCAGCTCGAGCTGGACGTGGTCGATCGCGGGCTGCCGTTTCTGGTTGAAAAGCCGGTGGCCCGGGACATGGAGACGGCCCGGACCGTCGAGGCCGCCGTCAAGGCCAAGGGGCTGCTGACGTGCGTGGGCTACCAGCTCCGCTACATGAGCGGCGCCCAGGCCGCCCACGAGGTGTTGGACGGCAAGCGGATCAACCTGGTTGTGGGCCAGTACTGGAGCGGCTCGGGACGGGGCTACCGCAATTCCTGGCCGCTGCAGATGGCCAAGAGCGGCGGGCAGCTCTGCGAGCAGGCGACGCACACGTTCGACATGATGCGCTACCTGATCGGCGAGGTCGCCGCGGTCACCTGCCGCGCGACGACCCGCGTGCTGGATCAGATCGACTGCCCGGACGTGACCGTCACGACGTTGGCGTTCGCGTGCGGCGCGCTGGGCTCGATGACGACGACGTGGGCGTTCGACCCGGCCGACTGGTCCGAGGCGAACGTCCTGCACATCCTGTACGAAGACAAGCTGCTGCAGTGGCGATCCGACCAGGCCACGCTTCGCGCCGAATGCGAAACCCAGCCGCTCAGTGCGCCGGGCCAGGGCATTGACGAGGTCTTCGTGGCGGCGGTTCGCGCGTCGGACGGATCGGGGATTCTGACGGACTACAGCGACGCGGTGCGTTCGCTGGCCATTTCGCTGGCGGCCAACGATTCGTTCACCGCCGACGGCAAGACCATCGAGTTGAGCCAGTACTGATCGACACCGGACTGGCGGAGACGAGCCCTTCTGGTCGGCAGAGAATCCTGGAGCGGAGCAACACATGTCGCGGGCGCCGACGACAGATCGTGACCCAACCCCCACGTCGATCAGCCGCCGGGGATTCCTGGCCGGCACGGTATCGCTGTGCGCGGGAGGCAGCTGGTTGACGGGGTGTCGAACCCCGAGGAGAGAAACGATGGCGCAGCCCCCGACGGATCGCACTGAACGCCCGAGCGGAGACCGCCCGCGTTTCGCACGTCGAGGCATCCTGCTGGGCCGGACCGACCTGGCCCAGCCGAACTGGCCTCAGTTGTTCGCCCAGGCCGACCTGAACGTAATGGGGGTGCACCACGCCACGGCGCAGGAGTTTATCGACTACGCCGCCTCGCCGACCGGATCGGACGTCCTGCGGCGATTCGAGCAGCGGGGCGTGGCCATCGAGTTCGAGCACCACATCATGAACGAGCTGCTGCCGCGGCGTTTGTTCAAAGATGCCCCTGAGATGTTCCGCGTCAACGAGAAGGGCGAGCGGTCGAACGACAAGAACCTCTGTTGCTCATCCGACCTGGCGATCCGGACCATTCGCGACAACGCCGAGACGCTGGCCCGATCGCTGCCGAAACGGACCGGTCGGTACTTCTTCTGGCCCGACGACGCCGCCAACTGGTGCAGATGCCCCAAGTGCCGCGACCTGACGGCCTCGGACCAAAACCTGGTCCTGGCCAACGCGATCCTGGCGGGGGTCCGCCAGTTCGACCCCGACGCCACGGCGTGCTGCTTGGCCTATGCGCAAACGCTGCCCGTCCCCCGAAGCGTGAAGCCCGCAGAGGGCATCTTCCTGGAGTACGCCCCGATCCGCCGCTCATATGAGCGTCCCTTCAACGATCCGGACTGCAGCCAGAACCGCAAGCACGTCGAGCAGCTCATGCCGCTGCTGTCGTTCTTCGGCACGAAGGGCGCCCAGGTCTGCGAATACTGGCTGGACGCGTCAAGGCACAGCAAGTGGAAGCGTCCGAGCAAGAAGCTGCCCGACGTATCCGCATGCCTCGAGGCCGATATGGTCTTCTACGCCGAGTGCGGGTTCGAGTCGGTCACGACGTTCGGCTGCTACCTCGACCCCGACTACTGGCGGATGTACGGCCCGCCGCCGATCGCCGAATACGGCCGGGCGGCGCGCGGGGTTTGATCTGAAGGACAATCTGTCATGTGCAAGACCGTGTGCTGTCTTGTGGCGGTGACGCTGTTGGGCGCCGGGCCGACGTTGGCTGCAGACAAGGAGCCGGGCAAGATGAAGACCTACGGCGTGGGCATCCTGGGCAACTGCTGCACGCACGGCGCCGGGCTGTGCGGCATGTTCAAGGGTCGCCGCGAGATACGGGTGGTGGCCGCCTACGAACCGGACCCGCGCAGGGCCAAGGAATTGCAGCAGGTCCTCGGCGCGCCGCTCGCCAAGTCGTACGACGAAGTGATCAAGCACCCGGATGTCGATTTCGTGGCGGTGTCGTCTGACCCCTGCGACAAGGCGGACCTGGTGGAGCGGGCCGCCGCCGCGGGCAAGCACATCTTCGTCAACAAGCCGTTCTGCGAAAGCCTCGACAGCGCCCGCCGCATCGCCGCAGCCGTCAAGAAGCACAACGTCCACTGCGTGCACGACATCCCCATGGTCCGTTTCGTTCCGGTCTACGCGCGGCTGCTGGAGGAGGTGCAGGCGGGCAAGCACGGAAAGGTGATGGGCTACCACCACCTGTTCGGCATGAACTTCGATCCGGGATTCGACCTGAAGGCGGCCTGGCCCGAGCGGCTGGACCCGCCGGGCACGTCCGGCGGGGGCGAGATGACCAACATGGGCTGCTACGCCATCGATTTCGCGGTCTCGCTGTTCGGCCAGCCCAAGGCGGTGACGGCCAAGTGGCGCAAGATGTGGGACGTCTACAAGCAGGCCGACGTCGAGAACTTCGGCCAGATCGTGCTGGACTACGGTGAATTCTTCGCGTTCCTGGAAGTCGGCAAGCAGCAGCTTACGGGCGAGCGGCGTCACAGCAACGCGATGACGATCAACTTCGAGCACACGACGATGCTCATCGACGCCAGTGCGCAGCTGGTCACCGTCAACCACGTTCCCAAGGATTTGGCGACGTTCGCCAAGGGCGCCCGCGCCGTCGGCTCAGTCGAGCAAATGCTGGCCGCCCTCGAGAAAGGCACGCCACCGGCCAGCAGCGTCGAGACGGCCGTCGCCGCCACTGAGACCTTGATGGCCGCCTACCAGTCGATCGTGACGGCGCGAACGGTCACACTGCCGTTGGCATCGGGCGCGAACCCACTGGTCGAAGCGCGCAAGAGGTGAAAGGCGCGCCGCACGCAGGCGCCAAGCGGACGTTGTTCCCGAGATGGCCTCCAGACCCGAGAGACCGCACGAGCAGGCTCGCTGTCATGCAATCCAAGCCCTGAGCGACCGAGGCCATTCGGCAGTCAGGGTTGATGCCGCCTGGAAGATCCGCTAACCTCATGAAATGGCGGCTCCGAACATCCTCTTCCTGCTTGTCGACTGTCTTCGGGCGAGCGCGGTATTCGGAGACGACCGCCGGACGGTCACGCCGACCTTTGACAGACTCGCCAGCGAAGCCTGTTGCTTCTCCCACCTCATATCCGTGAACTCCTATACCGTGCCCTGCATGGCCAGCATCTTCACAGGGCTATACCCCTTTGCCCACGGGTTCCGAAACCAGAATCCTGGGAAACTGCCCGCGGAGCTACCTACCTTGGCAAGTGTGCTGAACCTGCACGGCTACAGCACGTACGCAGAGGTATGTGGTCCGGTCCGCGAGGAAGTAGGCTTGGCGCGGGGATTCCAGGAGTTCACGTGGCGCGACGGCGGGCAGTCAACCCTCCGCAATCAATGGGGCGAGAAGCTCCGTCAGCGCCTCAAGACCGGTGGTCTGAAAGCCCCGTGGTTCATGTATTGCCACTTCTGGGAACTCCACGTTCCCAGACAGATCGCCAAGCGCCATCGGTCCGAGCGATACGGTCGTGATCTTTACGAGCGGGCCGTTTCGAGCTTCGACCCCCTCCTCGCCGAGATCCTGGAGGCAGCAGGCGAAGACACGATCGTTGTGATCACCGGAGACCACGGAGAGATCGGCGAATCCGAGGCGCCAGGAGGACGACTGGGCCGGCTGGTGAGGTTCCGCTGGCTCGCCGACGCCCTCTTGCCGGCCCGCTGGGCCAAATGGGGTATTCAAAAGGCGACGCGGATCAAGAACAAGCTGATCTTCTCGAAGCGGGGATCGAAGAAGATCAAGGGAACGGTCAGGCGCATACTCACAACCGGTCACGGCATCCACGTTGTCGAGCCACTGATTCGCGTGCCTCTGATCGTTTCAGGCGCGACGGACTTGCCAAGCGGCAGAGTCCTAAACCGTGTCGTGAGTCAGGTCGACATCGCTCCCACTCTCTTGGATCTGGCGGGTTTGCCAGATGCGTTGCCGAGATGCGATGGGACAAGCTTGTTGCCGCTGGGGCACGCAGGGGAGATGCCGGCCCGTGACGTTTACTTCGAGAACCAGGGCAGCAACGCCGGGCTCAGCGAAGCAGAGCGGCTGGAATCCCCATGGATAGCTGGGTTGCGATCGGAGCAGCATAAGTTCTGGTACCGTCGTTTCAACCCGGAGAAGTTCCCCGAACTGTACGACATCGTCGCCGATCCCGCCGAAAGCAGGAACCTTGTCGACGAGATGCCCGAGCTGGCGGCTGAGATGCGGGGGAAGATCGAGGCGCTTTCTCCCCAGGACGTTGACAAGCCCTTCAGCATCGCGGAGGCCATGTCCGAAGAAGAAGCCAAGGTCGTCACAGAGAGGCTCCGCGACCTAGGATACGTCGATTGAGCGCACCTTACTGTGGGCCTCGCAATCCCGGCGGGGCAACACACGCACAACCTGCCCCCTTGGCAATACCGTCGTGACCGGTCAGAACCCGAACATGGAGGTCGGGACGTCGAGGACGCGGTTGACGTAGTCGTTGATGATCAGCGTGAGTCCGGTGGCGGCGACGCCGGCGAAGATAGCGGCGACGCTCTCGCGCAGCGCGTTGGTGGTGGACGTATCCACGCATCCCTGCGTCTGGGCCAGCACGGGCCCCGTCATCAGGCCCAGGAGCCACAAGCGTCGTGCACATGCAGATAATCGGGTCATTGACAGACTCCATTCATCACTCGGGGGCCTCCCGGGCGGCCGGTTTGCCGGCCGGGGACGCCGGTGCGGGGGGGCCGGCCGGATTGGTGGTCGGGGCGCCCAGCTCGTCATCGGCTACGACGATATCCGCCGGCTCGACGACGTTCCGGTGAGCGTTCTTGTCGTAGCGCTTGCTCTTGGCGCGAACCTTCACGTATCGGTCGACGAATTGCTTCGGATCCAACGGGCAATCGGGCGGAAACTCGAGGTACACGAGCGTCTTGCCGTCCTGCCGATCGACAATGCGATACCGACCCTCGAAGGCGAAGCTGCGAACCAGCTTGCCCACGTAGTCGGGCTTGATCCACCGTTTCGCGCTTGCCGCCGGCTTGCTGGCGACAGGTGCCGGCGCTCTTGTCTTGGCCATGTCTTCGGCAATGCCGTTGATGCGCTTGAGGATCGCAATCCGCTCCAGCACGTCGTCGATGTGCTTGATCCGTGTCCTGGCAAGGGCTGCCGCTACGTCCTCCTGGTCCTGCTCGGCAATGGGGGCGAGCCGCTTTCGGAGGGACCGGAAGTCCACTTCGCGCCAAGGGCGGCGGGCGAGAGCCGCCTCCAGCTCAGTGTCGACCAGATCGTACTTCTTCTGCCAGACGTCAAGCAGCTTCGGCTGCTTGACAGGTGCCGCCGGGGCCGAACGCCGGACGACCGTTGTCTCGGAACCAGGCCGCTTGCGGCGCGGTGGCCTGGCGGCTTCAACCACTTTCGACGGTCCGGAAGTCAGGGACGCCACGCGCCTTTCCCCACCGGGGGGCAGCGTGCCTGCGCCCACCTTGCGCACATACTGCCGGCTGATGAAGTAGAACGAGCCCTTGGGCGGGGCGATCCGATAGTACCCGTCCGGGTCTTCCGACAAGATCTTGACCTCGGCGCCCCGGCTCAGCTTCATCACGACGAAGCTCTTGTTGCGCGCGTACTTGGGATCCGGCAACTGGCTGCCGGCACGAACGTAGACGTTGTCCCCCTTGATCACCCCCGTGCCCGATTGCTCGCGGATGACGAAACTCTTATCGACGTAGCAGAAGCTCCCACGCGGGGGAAGAATCTTCAGCCATCCGAATTGCACGTCGTGGACCTCGACGCGCTCCTTTTCCCTGAGCTTCGTGGTGGGGTACCAGTTCTGGCCGGGCCCGCTTCGGACGTAGACGACGTCTCCCGTGACCTCGCCCACGTACGGGAATCCGGCCTTGGCCTCCGCGCTGGGCTTGGTGGCAGCCGGGGCCCCCTCGGCCGACGGGCCAGAGACGATCAGGACTAACATCGCCAGAACGACAGGAGCAACCCACTGCAACTTCCGCTTCGTGCAACACATGGTTACGGTCTCCCGGCGATCGGTGCAGATCCTACCTTGTGGCGACGGTGGCTAAGTGCTGCTGCAGGTCCAATCAGCCAACATATCGAACACGGACCTGCCTTGTCAACAGCCTCGCACGGCCACATTGTGGTTTGCGGCCACCGGACGGGACGGGTAACCTGTCCAACCACACGATTGCGTCAGTCTTGGCGGGGGCGATGCGGGGTAGCGACGATGATTCAGCGGCTTGGCCTGCGTGCAGTGGGGGGACTGGTCTCGATCTCTGTGTTGGGGTCTCCGGCGTGGGGAGAAACCGCCACCTGGCCGGCCCTGCCCACGCGCAACGGCACGGTCACCGTGCCCGCCCAGGCATCTCCACACCTGCCCGGGCCCCGGCAGGTGAAGGTCTATCTGACCTACCCCGGCGGATCGCTCGACAACGTCAAGCCGTCAACGGGCCTGATGCTCTCGCTGCACAACTGGGGAGGGACGGGGGCGAGGGGAACGGCCGATCCGAAGTTCCTGGCCCGGCGGTACGACGTGGTCACCATCAACGTGGACTACCTCCAGAGCGGCAAGTACGACCGGTCGCTGCCGTATGATTTCGGCTACCTGCAGGCCCTCGACGCCCTTCGCGCTCTGTACTTCGTCTTCGACGGGCTCGACAAGCTCGGCAAGCCCTTCGCACGCGGAAGGATCTTCGCGACCGGCGGATCCGGGGGGGGCAACGTAACGCTGATGGTCAACAAGCTCGCGCCACGGACGTTCGCGTGCATCATCGATTGCTCGGGCATGGCCAGGCTGACCGACGACATCGCCTTCGGCCTGCCCGGCGGCAGTCGGCTGGACGCCGGATACAAGCGGGCCCCGGGCAGTCGGCACCATCTGACCCCGGACGCGCAAGCGGTGCGATACGTCGGTCACCCCAAACATCTGGCGACGATGAGGGCGTTGGGCAACACGTGCAAGGTCATCGTCAGCCATGGCTCGAAAGACAACGTTTGCCCCATCGAGGATGCGCGGGAGATGGTCAAGAACATGCAGGCCGCCGGTGTCGACGTCGAAGCCCATTTCATCGCCAAACCCGACATCGATGGCAAGGTCATCAGGGATACCGGCCATTCGGTCGGCGATCGCACGCTCATCGTCGACCGGTTCGCGGGCAAGTACCTGTCGCCCGGTGGCTCAGCGTCACTGGTCCGCAAGGGCAAGTCTGATTTCGAGCTTCGGGACCAGAAGGTCCGCTATGCCACGTCGAACGGAGCATACGTGATTTCCTACAAGGCGGGCTATCCTGTCGGCCGATTCGAGCGCACGCAGAAGTAGGATTCGGAGGACACGGGATGATGGTGCGATGGCGTGTTCCAGTCGCGCAGGCGTGCCTGGCCGTCGCGGTGGCGGCGACGGGCTTGCACGCAGCGACCGAGGGGTTTGACCCCGCGTCGCTGTCCCCCCCTGCGAACTGCGCCTCGAATTGCTCGTTCGAGGCCGACCAGCCCAAGAACGGTGTCCCGGATGCGTGGCACTTCTATGCGAACCCACGGTACGAATCGCTGTCCGAGGCCAAGGCGCTGCACGGCAAGCGCGCGATCCTCGTGGATCGGCCCGTTCTGGAGGGCATCGTACACGTAGCGGCCGAACAGTGGCTGAAGATCCAGCCCGGCCACCCCTACACGCTGTCGGCGTGGGTCTTCGTCGAGCGGTGCAACGGCGGGAGCGTCCGGATCTACCTGGACTACTATAACGCCGCCAAGGGACGCATCATCGCACACTGGGCCGAGTGCAAGCAGAAAACGAGTGACTGGCAGCGGCTGACGGTCACCCTTGATGCACCGAAGCACGCCGTTTACGCCCGACTCTTGGTGCCCTACGTCGACGGCGATACGCGGGTGTTCACGGACTGCGTCACGTTGACGTCGCCGACGGGCGGGTTGTTCGAGGCCCGGGGCGCCGTCAGCGACCTCCGCGCCACGCGCACGACCTGTAGCTCCGTCTACCTGAGGTGGACGTCCGCCGCCGCGAAGCACGAAGTCGACTTCCGCCGGGTCGGTGCGCCGAAATGGCAGACGATCCGGAACGTCTGCTCGCAGTTCCACAACGTCATCATGCTGTCGCCCGAGACCCAGTACGAATTCCAGGCCCGCGCCATCCTGCCCGTTCGCATCGACCAGGACGGTAAGCGGGTCGGTGGTGGGTCGGGCGAGAACACGTCCGTCGTTCGCGCGCAAACCACGGCCGTTGCACCGAAGGCATGGCAGGGCCTGAAGCTCTGGCCCACCTCGCACATCGACACATTTCCCAACAACACGTACTACCCGTGCGTCGAGTTCTACGACGGCTTCTTCTACGTCGTGGAGTGCTGGGGGGGTGGGCTGCATCTGTCGAAGATCCGACCGAAGGACTTTGGCGTCGCGTGGACCAAACAGATCGTGCCGAAGGTCCAGAAGGTCAATACCTATCAGGGCATCCCCGACACGTGCATCTTCGGCGACAAGCTGTACGTGATGTGGAACCGCCAGGCCACGGGCAACCCGAAGTACGTCATCATGGACTCGCGGCAGTTGTTCGTGACCTATGACCTCAAGACGGGCAAGCTGAGCGCCGAGACCGCCATCGCGTCGACCAAGCCTGGCTGCG
>CAYMLO010000039.1:0-67565 GCA_964390905.1 uncultured Planctomycetales bacterium
GCGCGACTTGGAGATCGATTACGTGCGGGTCTATGCGCGCGACACGAAGTAGCCGGCAGAGCGCAATCCAGAACGGAAATCGCAGAGCGTCGTTCTCATCCGATCGTCCTGTAGGAACCGGCCTGGGGTGCTGCGGCTCAAGCCCGCATTTCCCAGATCAGCCGATACGGCGGTTGCGGCCGCCCGAGGCGGTGCCGCGATGACGGCGAGAACCGTCGAGACAGCCAGGGAAGGCGGAGGCAACGTGGAGGGTCTGCGCAGATCGCCGATGGACACCCCCACGCAAGGCGTTTCGGTCAGGATCATGGCCTGTCAGGCGCCGGATAGCCCCTCCATCGAACAGATTGCGGGGTCGCCGATCTCAGGATCGGCGTTAGAATCGTCAGAAAGGCCGACGGTGGTCGTCGGCCAACGTCCATCCGGGAAATCCCGGCTTCTGCCAAGGAGTAACGAAATGACCATGCCGATCAAGCATACGACCCATCGACTCGGCGTACTCCTGGTTATGGCCGTTTGCGGTTCGACTGCGATGGCCGCCAACCGCCAAGAACGCGTCGCGTGGTTTCGAGATCTTGGTTTCGGCATGTTTATCCATTGGAGCATGGACAGTCAGTTGGGCTCGGTCATCAGCCATTCTATGGTGGGCGCATCGGAGGCGTACCTCAAACGCTTTGTCGAAGAGTTGCCCGGCACGTTCAACCCGAAGCGTTTCGACCCGGACGAATGGGCCGTGCTGGCCAAGCTGGCGGGCATGAAGTACGTCGTCTTCACGACCAAGCACCACTCGGGCTTCTGCATGTTCGATACGGCCACGACCGATTTCGACATCATGAATACTCCGTACGGCAAGGACATCACCGCCGAGCTCGTCAAGGCGTTGCGCAAACGGGGGTTGGCCGTCGGGTTCTACTATTCGCCGGACGACTTCTACTTCCTGCGTAAGCAAGGCACGGTGATCCGCCGACGCGGCAAGGGCGTTACCGTCGAGGACAACCCGGGACTGCTGAAGTACGATCAAGCCCAACTCACCGAGCTACTGACCAAGTACGGGCCGATAGACATCGTGTTCCTCGACGGCCCGGCCAAAGGTCTGACCGATCTGTGCTGGAGACTTCAGCCCAACATCGTCGTAACGCGCGGCGCGATGCAAACCCCCGAGCAATTCGTCCCCGGAACCGCGCCGAAGGGGGCGTGGGAGACCTGCATGACGATGGGCACGCAGTGGCACTACAAGCCCACAAACGATACATACAAGTCGGGCGGCAAGCTGATCAAGACGCTCATCGAGACACGCGCCAAGGGGGGCAATTGGCTGCTGAACGTCGGGCCGAAGCCAAACGGCGAACTGCCCATCGAGCAGGAGGAACGCTTGCGCGAAGTCGCTCTCTGGATGTTCGTCAACGACCGATCCATCCGCGACGTACGACCTTGGATCGTTACCAACGAAGGCGACATCTGGTTAACCAAGAGCGTGGATCAGGACACCGTCTATGCCATCGTCAGCGGCAAGGCGTGGCCCTACGGCAAGAAGCGATCGGTCGTCTTGCGGTCGGTCAAGACCACGCAAGCCTCGAAGGTCGGCATCTTGGGACAGACCGGCGAGGTCCTCGAATACAACCCCAAGGCTAGGCCGACCACGACATGGCGTCAGGAGCAGGACGGACTGCACATCACCGCAACGCGGGCCCAACGCCTATACAACGACCGCACATGGCCCAATCCGGTGGTCATCGAGATCACGCATGCTCGGCCTGGGCAGGTATCATCCAAGGGCAAGAGGAACTGACTGGGCAAGGCGGCGTTTCGATCAGTCGGGCTTCGCGTCGGCGAGCGATCCGGCTCAGGACCGGTCGTGTTACCGGGCCGGAGCCAGGTTGGGTGATCCTGGCTTCTGGTGCGGCTTGAGCGCCGCGAATCGGTACTCGATCTCGGCAATCTGCTCTTTGCTCAGTTTCAGCGCCGAGTAGATGGGCGAGGCGGGGACGGTTCTCTTGGGCCCGTAGTGACGCGAAACCATCGTCTGGAACACGCCGCGCTTCTTCCAGAGATACAACTGGTAGCCGCGCAAATCGCCGGGATGGGTTTTGCCAAGGTTGGCCATGAGGAGGAACTTGCTGTATGCATCTCGGAGGGCATCGGGATCGGAGCCGCTCTTGTGGAGTTCCCAGACGCGGGTGAGGACGTCGGCGTAGATGGCTCGTTCGGTAATCAGGCCCTCCGCGCCAAGACGCAACTCGTAGAGCCAACCATAGCCGCCGCGGGCACCGAACACGCGACGGATGGGTGGTCGCGCCGCAAGCAAGATGCGCATACGGGCGATGACGGACCCCGCTTCCTCCTTGACGTAGCCGAAGTTCGGGAACTTCTTGGCCAGTTCGATCAGAAGTTGCGTCGAGGGAGGCGACCCCTTGTATGCAACGCCGCCCGTGGTTTGGAGAATCACCGGACGCCTCGTGACCGACGCCAGCGCGCTCCAGTACTGACGCATGTCGTCTTGGGTCTTGCCCGAGTCCGGCGGCCGCGAGATCATCGCCGCCGGCGCCAACTTCTCGGCGTGCCTCGCATAATCGAGCATCTCGGCCGTGTCTTTGCCCTGCACGCCGAGGCACAGTGCCGTAGTACGGAAGCCGCGGGCCGCGTTGGCCAGCACCTCCATGCCCTGGCGCTTCTCCTCGGTGCTCAGCAGATCGACACTGTCGCCCGACTGCGGCCAGATCATGCCCGGACACCCGCACCAGTCGACGTAGCGAGCCTGCTTGGCAAGCGCGTCGAAATCCACCGCGCCCTTGGCCGTGAAGGGCGTCGACAGAATCAGAAACGGTCCTTGGATTCTCGGGTTCGCCTTGCCGGTGCTGGCGGGCGAGCCCGCGTCCGGCTCGCGTCCGTGCAGGATCTTCCCGCCGATGACACTCGACGTGCCGGCGGCCGCTGCCTGAATCATCCGTCGCCTCGTGATGCGTCTCTCTTCTGACACGACGTACCTCCACTGATGAATAACGGCCCTAGTGTACCAGCGTAACCGTGCAATCGCTAGGCAGACGGTTGATGCTTTCATCCTGAGGGCTTAGCCTGCTGGGGGGCATGCGGCGGGTTGCCGAGGAGCGAATATGTACTGCTTGAGTTCTGTGTGTTGCGTCTTGTTGGCGTCGGCGCCCGATGCGGCCAGTTTTCGGGCCAAGGCCGCTGCGTGGATCGAGGCGGAGACGGCGGAGGCAGTGGCGGGGATCAACGTTGATCGGCGCAAGGTCAAGACGGCGCTTGCCGGGGCCGTGCTGGGGGTGCACCCCGATCAGGAACCGGACGTGGTCTGTCGATGGACGTTCCCGGTGGAACGTCCCGTTGAAGCGGCCGACGTGGTCCTCCGGTATGCGACGACGATGCAGGGGCGCTACCGCATGGCGCTGGATGGTGTGGTGCGCGGCGATGTGGTCTTCGCGACCACAGGTGGGTGGGGGGGTAAGGTCAACGAGTTCGAGTGGGGAGCTGTGAGGCTCGGTGCTGAGCTCGCGGCGGGTGAGCATCGGCTTGAGCTTCGCGCGACGAGCCAATCCCGGCCCATCAATCTGGATTGCCTGGCGATCATCTCCAGGCTCGAAGCCGTGCCTGTTCGCCTGGCGCTGGATCCGGTTAAGACGAGCCGACGCGTGACACTGCCTGAGTGGGACCCTCCCACGGGACACGAGGCCGTGGCATTTCGCGTGGGGCGGGGCGGCAAGACGATGCGGATTTGGGGCGGACGCACACCGGCGTCGCGGTCCTACATCGAGGAGTTCTTGCCGGGACTCTTCGAACGGACGCTCGTGCTCGACGAGGTGGATCTGAGAAACGGGAGCCTAGCGTGGATCTTCACCGGCGATCGCGGCGGATTCACGATTTCCATTGAGCCAGCCAAGGTCGCCGTCTTCCAACGCTTCTACGATTCGTTCGGCCTTCATCCGTTCGAACGCGGCAAGGTTCGCGCAGCCCGGCATCCGGAGCGTCGCTGGTGCGAATCGTCCGTGAATTACGCGGGCAAGTTGCGGGGGGTCACGGTCGCGCACGATTACAGGCTCGGCTTGACGGTCCGCCTGAACGGCCAAGCTGCGCTGCATCAGACGTGCGAGATGGACGTAAGCCGCCATCAGCTCCGTCTCGCGTCGGACCGGGCGGCTGCGAGCGGCCGCATCTTGAGTCCGCCCGCCGAGGACGTCGTTGTCCGCATCGATCCGACGAAGCGGCATCAGACAATGATGGGCTTCGGCGGCATCGCCACGCCGACGGCCTATGCACAGCTCAGTCCGGCCGGCAAGCGCCGCTGGTGGGAGCTCGTTTGCGAGTACAACCTGCTGATTCAGCGCGAGTACCCGATCGGCTCGGCCTTGAACGAGCCGATGGACAACTGGGGCCACCTGGCCGACGCGACGCCGCACTACTACGGCGACAACTTCCCCAACGGCGAGGTGAGCGACTTCGAGTATATCAAGACACTTCGGCGGCTGGGCGGAAAGGTCTTCTTCGAGTTCTGGGCGCTGCCGCCGTGGGCCTGCCAGGACTGGAAGGACGATGCCGGCAAGGTCCACAAGGGCGTAGCGGACCCGGAGATCTACACGAAGGCGATGATCAACTACTGCCAGGCGTCGAAGCAGCGCGCCGGCGCGCCGCCCGACGTGGTCGGCATCCAGAACGAGATCCATCAGCCGCCGCGAATATGGCACGAGATGACGCTGGCGCTACGACGCGGTCTCGATGAGGCCGGCTTCAAGGACGTCCGCATCCACATGAGCGACCACGGCCACCTGCGCGGGGGGATCCAACGGGCCAGGGAGTTCAAACAGTCTGCTGAGGCGTGGTCAAAGATCGACTACGCAGCGACGCACATGTACGACTACCAGTCTCACTTCACCGATCCGGACCGATACGACGAGCACCTCAAGACGTGGAACGAACTGACCAGCGACAAGCCGTTCCTGTCCACGGAGCTGTGCATCAATAAGCCGCTGTATCAACGATCGACCTACCGGTTAGCGCTGACAATGGGGCAGCTCTATCACAAGAACCTCACGATCGCCGATGCCGTTGCAGTCTGCTATTGCTGGACGCTGCTCAACGTGGTCCAGCCGAGCTACGGCTGGACCCGAACGCTGTGCGTACCGGATCGAGCCAACGGCTTTGTGCCGGCCGCATCCAGTCATCAGCTTCGCGTCTTTGGCGCGTATAGCCGGCGTGTCCGGGCGGGCATGGCGCGTGTCGAAGCAGCGAGCACCACACCGGACGTCTTGGCGGTGGCCTTCGTGGGCGAGGGCGACGCCCGAACGGTCGTTGTCCTCAATCGTTCGACAAGACCACAGCGTGTCGTGTGTCAGGGGGTCGGGGCCTTCAAGCAGGTAGAGCGGGTCGATCCGTACCATGAGAACGCCCTCTGCGCGGCACCACAATTGGCGGCCCGAGGCGCAAGTCAGATCGTTGTTCCTCCTGGCTCGATCGTCACGTTGACGACCGTCGCACTGGGCCGGTTCCCCGACGGATTTGATGGCAGTACTCGCTGACGCTGGCAAGAGAGGGCAGCGCACGACCCTCAGTCCGACAATCCGACGCGCTATGGTTTGGCCCACAGCCGCTTCAACTCCGCGACCGTCGCGTTGACCATTTCCTGGCCACCAACGTGCCCGATGCGATTGCTCTTGATCGTCGCCCCATAGCTACCGCCTTCGATAGCGCGCTTCGTGGGGACGTATCCACCGATGACGCCCTTGCCGTATTGGCCGGCGAGTTGCACAACGAATGTCTGCACGGCCGGGCTGCGAGCCTGGATCCGTACGCCGAAGTCGGTGAACAGCTCGTAAGGGTTCGTGCAGATCGCCATATCACCGATCCGAATGATGTGCACCTCCGTCGGATGCACGTTCTTGCCGGCCTTCTGCATTTCGTATCGAGTGACGATTCCCTGATTCCAGTGTAATCCCAGCCCACGGATCTTCTGCGCGGTTAGCTTGGCGACTTCCCGCTTGGCAGCCTGGTAGTCCGCCTCCGGAACGGGACGCATGGCAAGGTTGAGATTCAGGACGGAGTGTATGAAGGCCACGTCGAATCGGATGTCGTTCTTGGCCACGGCCCACGCGTCGTCGACCGCACGGTTGATTCTCCTGGCGATTTCCTGCAAACGATTGAGCCCTCGGCCTCGTCGCATCCGTTCCTCGGCGGCTTTGCGCCAGAGGATGTGGGGCGACTGATCGCCGCCGGCGCCGCAGAGGCCGAGCACGGCCGTCTCCGGCGAAAACTGCTCAAAGAGCGTCTTGCGGACGTAGTGCCAATAGTCGGCGTTCAGCTTCTTTCCCGACCCGACCTCTTGGGCGGGGCAGGCCACGTCAACTGCGACGCCGATCGGAACGGCCGGTTGCTCCCTGTCGTGCACGAACAGAACGTGCACACCGTGGTCCTCGAAACCTTCGATGTGACTGAAGTTGGCCGCATTCGTCGGCCCGTACATCCGTGCCGAACCGTCCATGTAAGACATCCGCCGGTTGTGGGCGACGACGGCGTGGCCGAACCCCCAACTGACGCCTCCTGGCCTGCGAGACTTCCAGGCCTTGTCAATCGCCCCTGCCAGACGTTCCTTCAGGAACGCCACGTACTTCGACGGCTTCATGCAGTCGTCCGGTAGCGTATAGCGATCGTCGAGCATGGCCGGGGCCGTGTGCGTGTGGGTGGCCGTGAGAATGACTTTGTTGACGTCGAATTCGACTCCCCGCCCCGTCAGGTATTCGCGGAATCGGTCCTGCAGGTCATAGCGGAACATGACCAGATCGGCCGAGACGAGGATCAGCTCGTCCACCCTCCTCTCGCCCTCTCGGGCCTCGATGATGAGCACCGACGCCATGCACGGGGTCTCGACCTCTCGCGAAACGCGTGTGTGGGCCTGGCCGGTCAGCGCGACCGGTCCGTCCGGCGTGATGCTTGTCGTCGCCGTACCAATGAGGAGTTCGGCGGCCGAGAGCGGAGACGGGCACAAGATGCCCAAGAGCAAGCCGAAAGCCCGCGACACAGAGCAGCGTCGCATGATCCATCCTCCACGAAGCCTCTTGATCGCAGCCAGGTCCAGCCTTCTTCGGACACCTCCATGGGCATGTCCCGCCGCCGATCGAGACCGGTCGCGCTACCGGGCCGGTCCCAGGTTGGGTGATCCTGGCTTCTGGTACGGCTTGAGCGCCTCGAACCGGAACTCGATCTCGGCGATCTCGGCCTTGCTCAGCTTCAGCTCTGAGTACTTGGGCTTGGCAGGAATCGTCCTCTTGGGTCCGTAGTGACGCGAGACCATCGTCTTGAAGACGCCGCGCTTCTTCCAGAGGTACAACTGGTAGCCGCGCAGATCACCGGGATGGGTCTTGCCGAGGTTGATCACGAGGAGGAACTTGCTGTACGCATCTCGGAGCGCGTCGGGATCGGCGCCGCTCTTGTGCAGTTCCCATACGCGGGTCAGGACATCGGCGTAGATGGCTCGCTCGGTGATCAGGCCCTCCGCGCCAAGACGTAGCTCGTAGAGCCAGCCGAAGCCCCCACGGGCGCCGAACACGCGTCGGATGGGCGGTTTGGCCGCGAGGAGGGCGCGCATGCGGGTGATAACCGAGCCCGCCTCTTCTTTGATGTAGCCGAAGTTCGGGAACTTCTTCGCCAGTTCGATCATGAGTTTCGGTGAGGGGTACTGCCCCTTGTATGCAAGGCCGCCCGAGGTCTGGAAGAACACCGGACGCTTCGTCACCTCGGCGAGCGCGGACCAGTACTTGCGAATGTCGTCTTGCGTCTTCCCCGAGTCCGGCGGCCGCGAGATGAATGCCGCCGGCGCGAGTTTCTCGGCGTGACGCGCATACTCGATCATCTCGGCCGTGTCCTTGCCCTGCACCCCGAGGCACAGCGCCGTGCGAAGGCCACGCGACGCCTCGGCGAACACCTCCATGCCGTGACGCTTCTCGTCGGCTGTCAGCAGATCGACACTGTCGCCTGACTGCGGCCAGATCATGCCCGGACACCCGCACCAGTCGACATAGCGAGCCTCCTTGGCCAGCGCGTCGAAGTCGACCTCACCCTTGGCCGTGAAGGGCGTCGAGAGAATTAGAAACGGTCCTTGGATTTTCGGGTCCGCGCCGGCGGCTGAGCCCGCACGCGACTCGGCTCCCCGCAGGACCTTCCCGCCGATGACACTCGACGTGCCGGCCGCCGCGACCTGAATCATCCGGCGCCTCGTGATGCGTCTTTGTTCTGACACGATGTACCTCCTCTGATGAGTAACGGGAATTGCGTTGTCCGTCGTCCGGGCCCTATTCCGCTTCCAGGACCTTCTTGCCCACGGTGTCAATCGGGCCCGGATATCCCGGACCTCCGGCGGCGACGTAGCCGTCGCTACGACCGCTTTCGTCGCGGCTCACCCAGAAAGCATAGAGCGAGCCGCTCGTCATCCGAAACCTGAAACGCACGGGCTTGCCCTTCAAGGCCGACAGATCGGAGCCGCCCTTCCACGTAACTTGTTGGATCGTGCTGTCCGCGCGCAACGGCCGGCAGTTCTCCGGAGTGAACGGACTGATCGGCTCGCCCGAGTCGCCAACGACCTCCGCTCGCAACTCGCCTCGGTCGACGTCGGCGTTCACGAACAGGTGCTTGCCCGTGAACCGCACGGGTCGCGTGAGCAATTCGCCGGGCTTCTCGCGGGCGTCAACAGAGACGAAACCGTCCCGGCGCATGAATGCCACGCCGGTGCTGCCGCGGTCGTACATGCCGTCGCTGAGGAAGTGCTGGTTCTTCCTTTCGACGTTTCCTCGGAACCCCGTGTAGTAGAACCAGAGCTTGTCGCCGTGGATCGTACAGATGCCACCGACGGGTTGGACGTATCCGCGGTCCCAGACATCGCGCCGTTCCGCTCGAATGAACGGCCTGCGATCCGGTCGATACCAGTGGAATCCGTCGCGGCTGTACGCGAGGTTCAGCTCCGTGATCTTCGGCAGCCCCCGCTTGGAACAGACCTTATTCGGCGGGCCGAGATGAATCTCGAAGATGCCAAGCATAATACTCTCGTAGGCGACGGCGTCTTGGTTGTATAGCTGGGCTGGCTGTCCAATCTCCGGATCGGGCGGGTCCTGGTTATCAGCGGCACACCAGATGACGGGCTGGCCGACTTCCCACTTCGCACCGGCGAGGAAATCGTCGTGTTCCCAGTAGCGCCGCGAGCGTTGTCGCCAGTCGTCGCGCAGGCTGTATACCCATTTCCTGCGAAACGGGTTGTAGAACATCGAACTCCGGTCGCCCGTGATCCCCGTCGCAACCGGCTCGCTCCAATGGATGCCATCTGCGGACACCATCGACATGGCCGGTCCCCGCCCGCCCGGCATGACGAACATCTTGTACTTCTGTGCCGGGTCGTTCGTGTCGTAGTCGGGGACGACGTTCCACGAATCGCATTTGTACTGCTTCGGCAGCACGCGATTCGTGCCGGGCTCGATGTCCAGCTCGGGCCTTTCCCAATGAAGGCCGTCTTTGCTCGTCGCGTAGCAGATCGTGTGGATCCATCCCGCCTCGTACCACATCTTGAACACCCGCTCGGCCGGGTCCCACCACACGCCGCCGTCCTTCGGGCAGGCGATGGCGTTGCGGGGGCGGTTGATCTCGAGCCGGGCCTGTGGTTCCAGGATTGGGTTGCCCTCGTATTTCTCCGCCAGATGGTAGGAGCGTATCAGGTCCGTCTTTTCGATGAGAAAATCATCGACGAATAATTGGCGGCCGACGTCGATTGGAACGACGACGGGCCGGTCATCCAGATAGGGAACCGGCATGGGGTTCATGTCGTAGGGAACGATGTCATCCGGCGGCCATTGCTTGGGAAGTCGGATCCCGTTGTAGAGCAATTCGCCCTGGTTGTTCGTCCACGGTTTGCGTGTTGGGAGAATGGCTTTCGCCTTGGAGAAGCCGACCACGACGGCCCATTTCTTCAGCCGGAAGCGTTCGCCTTTCTCGAGTTTCTTCTGGTAGGTGCGGACCAGGTCGTAGGGCTTTTCACCGAAGAGCTGGAACACCTTTGAGCCGTCGATCCGTTTGAATCCGCGCGCCTCTAGCTCCGCATACCGGCTACATGCCTTGGCGATCCTGTGCACTGGATCGGGTGTGAGCACGCATATCAGCCCCGGCGACGTGCATTCGACATCGACGAAATCGATGCTGCTGCGGAGGAAGAGCTTCCCCTTGACGAACTGGGGGCACTCCGCAATCACATAGGAGCGGTTCGTGTAGAGTGTGGCCCCGGGAACGAAGGTGTCGACGTAACACGGTCCCCGAACGCCGATCTCAGCGCCCTGTTGCTCGGCCGAGGCCCGTGAAGCGACGAACAGCAGGAGGACGATACCAATTGCCCGATGTTCTTTCATGGCTGTTGCCCAGTGTTGATCGCGAAAGCGAAGCGTAGGCCCGGGACTCTACCAGGAACACAGGCCAAAGGCCATGGCGCGAAGGCATGTGACGCGTGCGGCGAGCCGGTATGATGTGCCTTGGATCCGGGAGCGACACGCGCGCGGGCGCGGTGGAGATCGCTCGACCGGACTACACTTAGCGAACGCCACGACGGCTATCCGGTGCCCCATGCAAATGAAGGACGCAATCGCATCCGCTGCTAGTGTGCAGGTCGCGGTCCTCCTGCTGTCGGCGGCCTGTGGATCACGGGCCGTGGCCTCGTCGGACAGCGCGGCCAGTGCGCGGACCAAGTACGAGCAGGAGCTCGGTAAACCTGGCCTCAAACCGCACCACGCTTGGAACCTGCGTCTGCGGATCGCACACACGTATCTTTGGGCAGGGGAGTACCCCGCGGCGCGCAAGGCCTATGCCAAGATCGCGAGCGACTCAAACGCGCCGCCGGAGTCTCGCAGCGACGCCCTGCTGTGCATCGCCCACACGTACGTCCGAACGAAGGACTACAAAGCCGCCGCGGAGGCGTTCGCCAAGGTGCGCGATTTCGCGCAGGCGCCCGCGCACCACCGATCGGAGGCCGACGAGCGAATCGCCGAGATGGATCGGCTGGCGCGGGGACTGCCTGCCCGGGATCCGACGGCCTCGCGCGTCAAGCTCCCACCATCGCCCAAACCTGCTGCCATGTTCTACGTCTCGGCCAATGGCAACAACGGCAACCCAGGCACGAAGGAGCATCCCCTGGCCGATCTGGCGGGCGCTCGGGACGCGATTCGGAAACTGCGAGCCGGCAAGGGCTTGCCCAAAGGGGGCGTTATCGTTTGCGTGCGGGGCGGCGTCTATCCGGTCCGAGGCCCGTTCGAGCTGACTGCCGAAGACTCCGGAACGCCCCAAGCCCCAATCCGGTATCAAGCCATGCCCGGCGAGACGCCGCGATTCACGGGGGGCGTCGGACTCGACGGCTTCACACGGGTCACCGACGAGAGGACACTTTCGCGTATCCCCGAACACGCGCGCGGCAAGGTGCTGAAGGTCGACCTGAAGCGCAAGGGGATAACCGACTACGGCAAGCTCGCGCCACGCGGCTATGGGGCCTCGGGCTACCCGTGCAAACCGTGGGTCGACCTATACGTCAACGACCGGCCCATGCAGCTTGCCAGGTGGCCCAACAAGGGATTCGTCAAGATTGGCGCCGTTCACGAGGGAGGCTTCAAGACCGATAGCAGCGGCAAGCCCGGCCAGTTCGAATACGCCGACGACCGACCCAAGCGCTGGGGCGAGGTCGATGACGTCTGGATGTTCGGATACTGGTCGCACCTCTGGGCCGGACGCCACGTCAAGATCGATCGGATCGACACACAGACTCGCCGCATCTCCACCGTGCATCGGTCCAGCTACGGCTACCGAAAGGGCCACCCCTACTACTGCTTCAATCTTCTGGAAGAGCTGGACACGCCCGGCGAGTGGTACCTGGACCGCAAGACCGGCGTCCTCTACCTCTATCCGCCCGCCGGCATACGAGGCGTCACGGTGCAGTTCCCTGTCCTGTCGGCGCCATTCGTCATGATGAAAGATGTGAGTTGCGTAACCGTCCGTGGCCTGGTCTTCGAGCTCGGCCGGGCGGAAGGCGCCGTCATCAGCGGCGGTGCAAGGAATCTCCTAGCGGGCTGCACGTTTCGCCGACTGGGCGCGAACGGTGTGATCATCAAGGGCGGCACGGGGCACGGCATCCTCGGATGCGACATCCACACACTCGGCGCGGGCGGCGCCAGGGTCGAGGGTGGCGATCGCAAGACGCTCACCCCGGGCAGCCATTTCGTCGAGAACTGCCACATCCACGACTTCACTCGGGTCGATCGGGTCTACGCACCGGCCGTACATCTGGACGGGGTCGGCCATCGCGTCGCTCACAACCTGATACACGACTCTCCGCACCACGGCATGCGGGTCGAGGGGTACGAGCACGCCATCGAATTCAACGAGGTCCACAGTGTGGTCTACGAGGCAGACGACCAGTCCGGCATCGACATGTTCGGGAACCCCGCGTATCGCGGCAACGTGATCCGCTACAACTTCTGGCACCACATCGGCAGCGGCCACAACGTGGCAGGCCAGGCCGGCATTCGACTGGACGACTACATCAGTGCCGTGTTGGTTTACGGCAACGTGTTTTACCGCTGTGCGGGGGGGCACTTCGGCGGCGTGCAGATCCACGGCGGCAAGGACAACATCGTCGACAACAACCTGTTCGTCGACTGCGAGTCGGCCATCAGCTTCTCGCCCTGGGGCAAGCCTCGCTGGCTGAAGGGCCTCAAACGCGACTGGACCCAGAAGAACATCACCCGAGGCGGCGTCGACATCACCAAGCCGCCGCATTCCGTCCGCTATCCCGACCTGGCGCGGATGACCGAGAACCCCGACCGGAACTTCATCTGGCGGAACCTGGCGGTTAACTGCAAGCGCTTCACGCTTCGGGACTCGGGAACCAACGAGCTCATGGACAACTGCGTTTTCAATGGTGATGCCGGCTTCGTCGATCTGGCCAAGCGGGACCTGACCCTACCGCCCGACTCGCCCGTCTACGATCGACTCGGCTTCCGCCCCATTCCGTTCGACGAGATCGGGCTCTACAAGGACAAGAACCGCGCGACCTGGCCGGTCGAGCACGAGATCACGCCACACTACTTCAGCGAGCATTGACCCTGTGTCCTGTCCTTCCTTGCCGATTCGGAGGGATTCCTCTATCTCGCCGCCCCAGGGCGCTTGAGCCAACGTCGCTCAGCCGAAGCGCAGGCGAAAGCCCCGTTGAGCGATCATGAGGAACAAGGCGACGACATCGAGGCAACGGCTGGGCGCTGCGATGGCCTTGGTTCCTGGACTCCGTTTTCGATGATGGGAGGCACCGTTGCGTATTCTACCGAGCCAGGTTGGCGCCCTTGTCATGAGAGTTCGCCGTTTGCCATGTTGCAGCGAGGTGAGGTCCGCAGGAAGCTCCCGAATGCCAAGAACGCTCCGCATTGCAGCGGTTTTCATCGGGGCAATCAGCGCCCCGCTTGCGGCTGGAGAACGGAATGCGCAGGCAACGCACTTCACCTTTAAGAAACTGGGCAGGTTGATAGTGACCCCTTCAGATATGCCGAAACCGGGACCTTACTACACCACACTGGTCAGCATGAAGGACATAGCCAATTTCCCGTACGACTATGCCCTGTACTTCTCGACAGACCATGACCGCGGGAAAGGAGGCATCTGGTTGTACGTCTGTCGAGGAATTCCAACGGACGCCGCCAACTGGAAGTCCTACGGCCGAGCGGTGGCCGATGGCGACTTCGACTACATCGAGGACAAGCCGGCGGACAACCCGATATTCGTGGATCGCACGCAGGGCAGGCAAACAGAGACACCTCATGTGAATGTCATCGACCATGTGGTCTTCATGACCTATCACAACGCCGGCGCAGGGCACAGTCAGTCGACGCTGCTGGCCACATCGAAAGACGGCGTGAACTTCACTCGTATCAACGGCGACCGCGACTCAGTGATTCTCGACTACGACCCAAGTAAGGAGGTCGGCAACGGTCACACGGGCTACTTTCGGTGGCGAGCTAACCCATTTCCCGGCCTGGACTATCGATATGTCGGTTACTCTCTCCACGGAGGTGGCGACGATTTCCACGGTGCCATGTGGGCATCCAACGACGCCATGAAGTGGAAGAAGATCCAGGTCTTTGATGCCCTGGAAGGGCACGCCGTGGAAGGCAACAGAATCATCCGGCGCCGCGCGATGGACGTGAACTCCATCACCCCTCTCGGCAACGGGGAGTCCGTAGCCCTCTGTTCTGTGGGCCATCGGTCATCGGGGGGCAGGCCGCGTGTCCTTGAACTCTACGAGGTGTATCTCGCAGATGACGGCATGACGCTGACCCGTGAAAGTCGGAAGGTACTGGGGAACGGCCCATCCGGAGCGTACGATGCGGAAGAGCTGGACGGGGCCACCGCCGTCCTCATCGGTGGCACCTGGCACCTGATTTACGTCGGAACCAGCAGGAGAAGTACCCGTAACACCATCATGGCCGCGACAGGAACGCTGAACGTGTCTGCCCCCAAGAGCAAGAGGCTGGCGCCGCATCAGCGGCAACGCGACTTTCATCCGCCTTAGCGCGCATCTCCCAGATCAGTTGAGGATCCGCATCGGGCGTGCCTTGGCGCTGCACGGAAACGGGCCGGGACGCTCGTCCCTGACGCGGATGGAGCGGAATTGGGACGTTGGACCGATGGAACGTGCGTGACCGATCTCGTGATAGGACGCTCTTGCTTGCCGTGAGTGCCCGCTTCTGTAAGCTGGTTTGCTCGCGGCAGGCAAATGGAAGACGTGGGCTTCAGCAATCGAGAGAGGCAACCATGACAAACGGCATGACCACCAGGGCGGCCATCCTCGCCTTCACGGCGGTCGTCACGACACCGGGCGCCGTCCTCGCCGCCGAGGCCGGGCCCGGCGCCCTGCGTATCGGTTGGGCATCGACCAGCATCACCCCGGAGGGGCCCGTCGTCATGTCCGGCGGGAGGCGGGCGAGGATCTCCACCGGCATCATGGACCCCATCACCGTCACAGCTCTCGTTCTCGAGTCAGTCGGCAAAGACGGCAAGACGGCAGAGCTGGTCGCCCAGGTCTCCATTGATCTGAGCTCTCTCCGCGAAGACGTGATGCGCTTCATCCTGGCCAAGATGGCCGAGCGCGTGCCGGAGATCAAACCCAGCGAACTGATCGTCTACGCGACGCACACCCATGCCGCGCCGGACAGCCGCCCGGCGCCGGCCTTGGCGGCGAAGCTCAAGACCCTCGGCATCGAGGTGCCCGCCGCGTGGTCCTGGTGGGGCATCGACTTGGGCGTGAAGCCAACGCCGCGGGACTACGCCGAGTTTGTGGCGGAGCGGGTTGTCGATGCGGTCGAGCAGGCGTTGAAGAACCGCAAGCCCGGCGGCGTGAGCTTCGGCTTGGGCCATGCCGTGGTCGGGCACAATCGGCTGATCGTATACGACGACGGACGAGCCAAGATGTACGGCAAGACGAATCGGGCCGACTTTAACCACGTCGAGGGATACGAGGACCATTCGGTCGGACTTCTCTATACCTACGACGCCGACGGTGAGTTGACGGGCGTGGTGATCAACCTTGCCTGCTCTTCGCAGGTGACCGAGGGGAAGAGGCGGATCAGCGCCGATTTCTGGCACGAGACCCGCGTCGAGCTGCACAAACGGCTGGGCGAGTCGCTCTACATCCTGCCACAGCTCGCCGCCGCGGGCGACCAATCGCCGCACCTGCTCGTCGACCGCCGGGCCGAGGAGCGCATGCAGAAGATCACCGGGCACAACCTCCGGCAGCAGATCGCCGTGCGGATCGCCGATGCCGTCACGTCCGTCCTGCCCTACATGAAAGACCACATCGAGACGAACCCCCTGCTCGCTCACCGTGTGGAGCAGGTCGAGTTGACTCGACTGCGCGTTACGGAAGAAGAGCTGGACAAGGCGCGGCGGGATTTCGATCGGCTGCTGGCTCAGTACATGAAGATGCGTCAAGAGATCGAGGCGGAACCGGAGCGAAAGCAGAAGGCGGGCTGGCAGAATAGGATTACCCCGGTCTTCTGGGACCTGCGCCGGGCATACCGCGTGCTGGCCCCGCATGAACGGCAACAGCGTACCGTGTCGGTCCCCGTGCACGTCGTCCGGATCGGCGAGATGGCCATGGCGACGAACCCATTCGAACTCTACCTCGATTTCGGTATGCAGATCAAGGCGCGCAGCAAGGCGGTGCAGACGTTCACGGTCGAGCTGGCCAACGGATGCTATGGGTACCTTCCGACGAAACGTTCGGTGGCGGGCGGTGCCTACGGCGCCATTCCCGCGAGCAACGAAGTCGGACCCGAGGGGGGCCGGGAACTGGTCGAACGGACCCTCGAGTTGATCGCCTCGCTTTGGGCGGAGAAACTAGCGAGATGATTACCAAGACAGCCATCCTTGCTCTGACGGCAATCGTCATGACGCCGTGCGCCGTCCTCGCCGCCGACGCCGGGCCCGGCGCCCTGCGCATCGGTTGGGCATCGACGAGCATAACCCCGGAGAAGCGCGTCATCATGTCCGGAGGGTCGCGGGCGAGGCTCTCCACCGGCGTGATGGACCCGCTCACGGCCACGGCGCTCGTCTTGGAATCCGGCGGGCACGGCAGGACGGCGGAGCGAGTCGTCCTGGCCTCCGTCGACTTGGGCTCTGTCCACAAGGACATGCTCGACCGTGTCGTGGAGATACTGCGGGAGCGGGTGCCGCAGATCGACCCCCGCAACGTCATCATCAACGGGACGCACACCCATGCCGCGGTGGAACGTCGGAAGGACCCCGTGATCGTCGAGAAGTTCGCGGAGCTCGGCATCGAGGTCCCGCTCGAGTGGTCGTGGTGGGGCATGGATTTGGGCGTAAAGCCGTCGCCGTTTGAGTACGCCGAGTTCGCGTCTGGGCGAATTGCCGATGCGATCGAACAAGCATGGCAGAACCGCAAGCCCGGCGGCGTGAGCTTCGGTCTGGGGCATGCCGTGGTCGGGCACAATCGGTTGATCGCCTACGACGACGGGCGATCCAAGATGTACGGCAAGACGAATCGAGCCAACTTCAGCCACGTCGAAGGGTGCGAGGCCCACTCGGTCGGGCTTCTGTACACCTACAGCGCCAGCGGCGAGCTGACCGGCGTGGTGGTCAACATCGCCTGCCCGGCACAGGTGAGTGAGGGGGGGACGCTGATTACCGCCGATTATTGGCACGAGACCCGCACTGAGCTTCGCAAACGCCTGGGCGAGTCGCTCTACGTTCTGCCGCAGATCGCCGCCGCGGGCGACCAATCGCCGCACCTGCTCGTCGACCGGCGGGCCGAGGAGCGCATGCAGAAGATCACCGGGCGGAATCGCCGAGAGGAGATCGCCGCGCGCATCGCCGATGCCGTCACGTCGGTCCTGCCCTTCATGAAGGAGCACGTCGATTGGAGCCCCGTGCTCGCCCACCGCATGGAGCAGATCGAGTTGACCCGGCGGCGCGTGACGAAGGAGGAGGTGGAGAGTAAGGCACGGCGGGATTTCGAAGAACTTCTGGCCCAGTACACCAAGATGCGTCGAGAGCTTGAGGAGCACCCGGAGCGCAAGCAGAAGGCCAACTGGTACAAGGACATCACCCGAGTCTATTGGCATTTGGCCAGGGCAATCCGATTCATGAACCGCTACGAGCTGCAGTATACGGATCCGAAGATGTCGGTGCCCATCCACGTGATCCGGATCGGGGACATGGCCATCGCCACGAATCCGTTCGAGCTCTATCTGGACTACGGCATGCAGATCAAGGCTCGCAGCAAGGCCGTGCAAACGCTCACCGTCCAGCTTGCCAACGGGTATTACCGATACCTTCCCACGAAACGTTCGGTGGCGGGCGGCGCGTACGGCGCCATCCCCGAGAGCAACGAAGCCGACCCGGAAGGCGGTCGCCAGCTGGTTGAGCGAACGTTGAAACTGATCGAATCGCTCTGGGCGGAGAAGTGAGCAGGCTCAACCCAGAATCGCCGGGCCCCAGATCGTCCGCCGCCGCCCGCGCGACATCGTCCTGTCGGTTGAATGCGGCTCGTTGAACGAAGCGGAACGAAGCATCGATTACCTTGAGGGGTCGCTGAATCAGGCCTCATCAACCCGCCGATCTTCCTTATGATTGGGCGCCTCGTCGGCGCTTCCTTGCGCTTGAATCGCCATCCAGTTTCTGGTTGGATCAGTAGGTATCACAGGCCGTCGTTGCGGACATGGTCCGGCACGCGTCAGCTCGGAACCATCATCCGCGACGCTGTTCGAGAAGGCAGAGCGGTCTATGAACGAGCAGCCTGAACTCCGAGCCCAGGCACTGGAAGGCCAATAGCCATGCAGCAGCGCAAGGCGATTTCGATTGTCTTGGCATTGTCCGGACTCGTCGCAACGGCTCCGGGCGGCGCTGCGCGGGCGGGTGAGGCCATCCGGCCGAAGCCTGCACCCTCCGGGCTCGTGGCCAAGGCCCTGCGGGCGATGGACGGTGCTGAGGAGATCGTCTTCGTTGTCCGCGATCTCTGTTCTGCTTACCAATGGTACGCGACCTTTGGCGAGTATGCTGACGAAGAGAAGTTCATCCATGCCCCGGACGGGTCGCGGCTGTGCAAGCTGAACCTGCGCAGCCGGCAACTCACGGTGCTGCTGGACGACCCCAAGGGCGGATTCCGCGATCCTCGCGTGCACTACGACGGCGACAGAATTCTCTTTGCCTATCGAAAGGGCGGCACGCATCATTACCATCTCTGTGAAATCAACGTCGACGGAAGCGGCTTGAGGCAACTGACCTTCGGAGACTGCGATGACGTCGATCCGGCTTACCTGCCCGATGGCGGCATCATCTTTGCGTCGAGCCGGTGCAACCGTTTCATAGCCTGCAATCGTGTACCGACGGCCATTCTCTACCGGATGGATGCGGACGGCGGCAACATACTACGTCTCTCCGCAAACGCCATCCCCGACGATCGGCCGGCCGTGTTGCCGGATGGGCGAATCGTCTACACGCGGTGGGACTACACGGATCGTGACCCGGAGAAATTCCGCGACTTGTGGGTCATGAATCCCGACGGCACCGGACAGATGGTGCTCTTCGGCGGGGTGGGGCGGCCTTACCCGGACTTCTTCGCCAAGTGCGATGCCCTGCCGATCCCCGGCGCGGACGACAAGGTCGTGTCGGTGTTCTCGCCGGCGTTCGGTCGTCGCGAGAACGCCGGGAACGTGATGGTTGTCGACCTCAGGACGGGGCCGGGCGATTGGCCCGCGGCCAGGCAGATCAGCCCTGACTTGCCGAAGCTGGGGTGGAGCATCGGCTCAGGGCGCGGGCACGTCGGATTTCGAGATCCGTATCCGCTGTCCGAGGACTGCTTTCTTGTCGCCAGGGACAAGCGCCTTCTGATCCTCGACGACAGCGGGAGGACCGAGGAGTTCTATCAAGCGGACAAGATGGTCCACGATCCGCGAGTGATCCGCCCTCGGGCGCGCGAACCGGTGATTGCCGCTCGCATCGATCTGCGGAAGACCACGGGGCAACTCGTTCTGACTGACGTCTACCGCGGGCGCAACATGGCTGGGGTCAAGCCTGGAACGATCAGGAAGCTCCTGGTGCTCGAAGACCTGCCCAAGCCGGGCAGCAAGCACGGACTCGCCGGCTTTCACGGGGGGTATCTCACACTCCGCGGGGTTCTGGGCACCGTTCCTGTCGAGCCGGACGGATCGGCTTCGTTCGAGGTCCCGGCGCTGCGGGCCGTTTACTTCGTGGCGCTCGACGAAAAGGGCCTGGCCGTGAAGCGGATGCAGAACTTCACGATGGTGATGCCCGGCGAAACCCAAGGGTGCGTGGGCTGCCACGAGCCTCGCACGGGGGCCCCTAGCAGCCAATTGAACAGAGGCCGCTTGATGGCGTTGAAGCGTCCACCAAGCCCAATCGAGCCCTTCGCGGACATGCCCGACGTGTTCGACTATCCACGCGACATCCAGCCGATCTGGGACAGGCATTGCGTGGCCTGCCACAGCGCCGAGAAGCCGTTGGGACGCGTCGTGCTGACGGTGGACAACAACGAGTGGTTCACGCAGAGCTTCTCGGCGTTGTTGGCGTACGATCAGGTCAGCCAGTGCACCAGTTGGGGGGAAGACGGTGACCATCCCCCTTACGGCTTCGGGACTGGGGCCAGCCCGCTGATGCAGAAGATCGACGGCAGCCATTACGAAGCGAAACTGACGAGCAAGGAACACGACAGGGTGCGGCTGTGGATTGAATCGGGCGCAGCCTTCACCGGGACGTATGCCGTGTACAACCACGCGGAGAACGCGGTCGCAACGCCCCTCATCGTTTCGAAGCCCGTGTTGGGGAAACCCGTCGGGCCCATCGTCGAGAGACGCTGCCTGACGTGTCACGGGTCGGTCGCCAACTTGGGGCGACGCGGCCGGCAGCAAAGGGATGACAAATGGACCAACGGCAAGCCGCCGGAATGGCTCAACTATCCGTTGTACTGCTGGAATCTGTATAACCTGTCGCATCCGGCCAAGTCGATGATTCTTCGGGCATCGTTGTCCAGGAAGGCGGGCGGCTACGCGTGGTGCAAGGGGAAGGACGGTCGGCCCACCGCGACCTTCGGCGATACCAAGGATCCCGACTACGAGGCCATCCTTCGGGCCATCGAGGCGGCCAAGGTGCGTCAGCAGAGGTATGGCCGACCCGACCTCCCCGGCTTCCGTCCCGGCGATTACTATGTCCGCTGGATGAAGCGTTTCGGCATTCTGCCCGAGCGCTTCGACCCGGCCAAAGACCCCATCGACCCTTACGAGACGGACCGGGCATATTGGCGTTCGCAGTGGCATCGTCCGCCCGTGGGCCGAACCGCCTCCGGAGTGAGTTTCGTGCCCGGTGAAGGATGACGTCGACCGTTCACCGCAGTCTTACATGGGGTTGTCGGTAGGGGGGCTCCATGTCCTCAGTCGCGACGCCTGGTATGGAAAGGAGACGTCTTGGTGCTACAAGTGCTTTGTGCGTTCGCTCTGGTCGCCGCCGTCGGCAGCAGTGCGCCGGCCGACGGGACGAAGAAGGACGAGACGCGGTATCGCATCCAGAAGGACATCTCGTACCTGGAGGAAGGCAGCAAGGCCAGCCCGTACCAGCTTGAGCGCTCCCGTCTGGATCTCTATTACCCGGAGAACAAGACCGACTTCGCAACCGTAGTCTGGTTCCATGGCGGAGGACTCACCGGGGGCAGCCGGCACATTCCTGCGGGCCTCAAGGATCAGGGCATTGCCGTCGTCGCCGCCAACTACCGACTGCACCCGAAGGTTACCTGTCCGGCTTACCTACAGGACGCAGCCGCGGCTGTCGCATGGACCTTCCGGAACATCGAGAAGCACGGCGGCGATCCCGCCAAGATCTTTGTGTCGGGCCATTCTGCCGGCGGGTACTTGACGAGCATGATCGGGATCGACAAACGCTGGCTGGCCGAGTACGACATCGACGCCGATCGGATCGCCGGACTCATCCCGCTCAGCGGCCACACGATCACCCACATGACCGTGCGAAAGGAAAGGGGAATCCCCAAGACTCAGCCGCTGGTGGACGCGTTCGCGCCGCTCTACCATGTCCGCCCCGATGCGCCGCCGATCCTCCTGATCACGGGCGACCGCGAGATGGAGATGCTGGGCCGTTACGAGGAAAACGCCTACTTCATGCGGATGCTCAGAGTCGTCGGTCACAAGGACGTCACGCTGCATGAGCTTCAAGGCCACGGTCACGGGATGGTCGCGCCGGCCATGTCGCCGATGCTGAGGTGGTTGCGGGCAAGAGCGAGTTGCGCAGGGGCGAAGGCTATGGACGGCGTCACGGACGGACAACTCTACGCCAAGGTCGAGGAAGCGTGGCGGGCAACCTGGGATCGATTCTACGACGAGCGGACGCACCTGTTCTATGACCGCGTTTGCAGCTATGACGCGGCCAAGCGTCTGGCCTATCTGCCTACCCCCAAAGAGATTCACCGGCAGTACCCGAACCGCAACGGGTGGGGAACGGGCATGGAAGACTGCGCGATCAGCGCGGGGGTGATCCTGTCGATGATCTGTGACCGTTTCGCGGTGACCGGGGACCGCGGGCTCCGGGCGGCGGCGGAGAAGGTCTTCGCCGGGATGGTGTTGCTGGGGACGCTCAGTCCGTCGAAGGGCTTCGTGATCCGTGGGGTGTGCCCGGCCGACGGCCGATCGCACTACTGCGAGAGCTCTCGCGATCAGTACACCTGGTACGTCTACGGGCTGTGGCGATACTACCACTCCCCGCTTTCCACGGCTGCGGAGAAGGCCAAGATGCGCGAGATCATCTCCGCGATCTGCGCCCGCATGGACCGCAACGTCGTGGCGAAGCATGACTACCACATCGGCAGGGAGGACGGTACCTTCGACGGCCTCGTAGACAAGATGTGGAACAATGAGGCACACGAAATCGCACGGCTGCCCATGATCTACGCCATCGGCGCGGACCTGACCGGGGCGAGTCGCTGGCGCGATGCCGCCAGGAGGCTCAGTCCCGAGGCGGCCGCCCAATCGGCGGAGAAATCGACGACGATTCTCTACGCCATGCTGCAGCAGCAGGTCTCGCTCGAGGCGCTCTACGAACTGGAGGAGTCCTCGCAGCTCAAGGCGAAGTGGCTGGCGTGTATGCGTTTGACGGCTGGTCGCGCGGAGGCCGGGTGTCTGTATGGTCGCGGGTATCGGGTGCAGGATCTGGGGAAGCTCAACATGGATTGGCGGACTTGGCCGATCAGGGAGTCTCGCGGCTACCGGATCCCGACCCTGCCGGAAGTCTGCAAGCGTGAGGACCGTACGATTCGTCAACCCGCCGAGGCGGCCTTGGTGCAGCTCCTCCTTCCCCGTCCACGCTTGACGTCGAAGCAGCTTGCGGCGATCAGACGGGCCATCGCCCAAGTCGACTATTCGAAGATCATCACGTACGGGTTGTACTACACGCAGGCCGTGTATTGGCGAGGCGTACGTCTCGGTGTGTTCGAGCTGCCGAGGGACCGGCGATAGGGTGTATATGGGGGGACTGCAGGCTGTTGCAGGAGTACTGCATGAAGCGGAATGACGCGATTTGGGTCTCTCTGGCATTGTCCGGATTCGTCGCGGCGATCATCGGTTCGCCGGTCGTGGCTCAACGGATTGCGAACGGTGATTTTGAGGCGGTCACCGCGGGAGCATTTGATTCGTGGGCGTCCAGTCCTGGATCGGGGGTCGCCTCGGTGTCGGAGACACCGACCGTTGTTGGCGGGAACTACAGTGCAAAGATGGTGGCAGGCGGCGGCCTCTTGTCGCAGACGGTCAGTACCGACGGCATTCGTCACTTCGCAATGGAAATGGACTTCGCCGTCTTGGACGCCGTTTCGACCGGCGTCAGATCGCTGAGTGTGGTGACCTACTCGACGGCAGGCGGCTCGCACAGCGGGTCCGACAACATCGACAGCATTCGCGTCTATACGACCCCCGGCAATCGGCACCAGATTCAGGTCTACAGCCGCAGCGGGTTCCAGGACACCGGCCTGTTCGTCAAGCCAACGCCCGACCTCCATCGCGACCGGCGTTTTGACGATGGCGAGACGCCGGTGGTGAACCACGTGAAAATCGTCGGGACGGGGTATGGTACCGCGAATCAAGCAGTGACGATTACGCTTGCTGGCGGAGAGACGTCGGGGTCGTACACGCAGCGTCTCTGCTACGTCGGCACAAACTCGCCGGTGAAGGACGTCGGTCTCTACTCGGCGGGATCCTCCGCCGACTACCTGGTTGACAACGTGTCTTTCATGCCCCAGCCCGCGCCGCCTCCCGAACCGAACCTGGTCGAGAAGGCCTTGGCGTTGATGGGCGGCGCCGAGGAGATCGTTTTCGCCGAGCGAGCGCTGTACTCGGACGGCCACTACTACGCCAACTTTGGGGGCTGGTCGGACGATCCGAAGAAGTTCCTGTATCCCCCAGACGGATCGCGGTTGTGCAAGCTCAACCTGCGGACCAGGCAACTCACCGTGCTGTTGGATGACCCCAAGGGCAATATCCGCGATCCACGTGTGCACTACGACGGCGGCAAGATCCTGTTCGCATATCGCAAGGGCGGCACGAAGCACTACAACCTTTATGAGATCAACACCGACGCGAGCGGGCTCAAGCAGCTGACCTTCGGGGAGTGGGACGACATGGATCCGGCCTATCTGCCCGACGGCGGGATTGTCTTTGTCTCGAGCCGAGGCCGGCGGTTCATCCCCTGCAATCACACGCTGGCCGCGATCCTCTACCGAATGGACGCCGACGGCAGCAACATACTGTGCCTTTCGGCCAACAACGTCCGCGACGACCGACCGGCGGTGCTGCCGGACGGCCGTGTCATCTACACGCGGTGGGAGTACGTGGACTCGGCCATCGGGTCGTTTCGCGATCTGTGGGTCATGAACCCCGACGGTACCGGTCAGATGATCCTCTTCGGCGGCACGGTGCAACCACCGGACCTGGTCTACTCGAAGTGCGACGCCCTGGCGATCCCCGGCACGGACGGCAAGGTCGTGTCGGTCTTCTCGCCACCGGTCGGCCTGCGTGAAAACGCCGGTCACGTCATGGTCGTCGACACGAAGGCCGGACCGGACGAGGCCGCCGCAGCCAGGCAGATCAGCCCCAAGAGGAACTTGCGCTATCACTATTGGTGGACGTCCGGCATCCCGTGGTTCGGCGGCGGGCGAACGGGGTTCCGCGATCCGTGCCCATTGTCCGAAGACTGCTTCCTGGTCGCCGAAGACAAGAGCCTGTTGGTCTTGGATGGCCAAGGGAGACTCCAGGAGTTCTTTCGGGCCAAGAAGATGGTTCACGATCCGCGGGTGATCCGTCCGCGGCCACGCGAACGCGTCATCTCGCCGCGCTATGACTTGAGGAAGTCTACCGGGCAATTCGTCCTGGCCAACGTCTACCGCGGACGCAACATGAAAGGGGTCAAGCCCGGTACGATCAAGAAGCTCTTGGTGCTCGAAGACCTGCCCAAGCCGATCAGCTACTTCTCCCTACCGGGGCTCATCAGCATGGACGGCACGCACACGCTCCGCCGGGTCGTCGGCACCGTGCCGGTGGAGGCCGACGGGTCGGCCTCCTTCGAGGCCCCGCCTCTTAGAGGGCTCTACTTCGTGGCGCTCGACGAGAAGGGGCTGGCCGTCAAACGGATGCAGAGCTACACGATGGTGATGCCGGGCGAAACTCAAGGATGCGTGGGCTGCCACGAGCCTCGCGTGGAACCTCCCAGCTTGGCCGGCAGCAACGTTCTGATGGCGTCGAAACGCCCTCCGAGCCGAATCGAGCCGGCTCAGGGCGTGCCCGAGGTGTTCGACTACCCACGAGACATCCAGCCGATCTGGGACAGGCACTGCGTCACTTGCCACAGCGCGGAGAATCCGTCGGGGCGTGTTGTGTTGACGGGCGACTACAATGAGTGGTTCACGCAGAGCTACTATGCGCTCTTTGCCTACAACCAGATCAGCGACATGATGGGGCGCTACAACAGCGAGTTTAGGAATCATCAGCCCTACGGTTTCGGCACCGGAACCAGCCCGTTGATGAGGAAGATCGACGGCAGCCATCATGATGTGAAACTAACGAAGCAGGAACGCGACACGGTACGTCTGTGGATCGAGGCGAGCGCCCACTTCGCGGGGACGTACGCGGTGTACAACCACGGCAAAAGCGCGGTCGCCGGGGCGTTGGCGAACAACCCCAGGGTCGAGATCGGAAAACCCCTCGACCGGATCGTCCACAACCGCTGCCTCTGGTGCCACGACTCGGCTGCGTCGATGGGGCGGCGCGTTCACAAGGGGCGGATGAACGCGCCCAAGCACTGCTGGAACCTGTACAACCTCTCGTATCCGGCCAAGTCGATGATCCTCCTGGCGCCGTTGGCCAAAGCGGCGGGCGGGTACGGATGGTGCAAGGACCCGTACGGCCAGTCGGTCGTCTTCCGTGACACCCAAGACCCCGACTACCAGGCCATCCTGCGGGCCATCCGGGCGGCCAAGACACGGCAGGCAGAGGTCGGGCGATACGACATGCCGGGCTTTCGACCCAACGAGCACTATGTCCGCTGGATGAAGCGCTTCGGCATTCTGCCCGAGAGCTTCGACCTGACCAAGGATCCCATCGACCCGTACGAGACGGACAAGGCGTACTGGCGTTCCTTGTGGCATCGGCCCGCCGGCGACCGGGATTCCATCGGGCCCACTGCCGGGCTCCGCGGTGGGTAGTCCACAGAAGCGATCATCGGCGAATCGAGTGCAATACGCACCGCAAGCGATGCGTTGGATCTCATGGTGCACTGGGATGAGGCCATGATGGCTCTTGGGCTGCTGCGATGATCTCCAGTCGCTTGGTACTGCTGGTCGGAATGATCCTGGCGCTTGGCGGTTCGGTTGACCTTCGAGCTCAGTTGCGAGGGCAGGGCGGGCGCGAGACTCGATCACGGCGTCCGCCGCAACCCAGGTTCGGTGTTCTCACGCATGTCCCATCCGAGGCGGGCGGGAGTCAGGGGGTTGCCGTGCGCGTCATTCCTCCTCCCAGACCGCGTTATGATCGAGGAGCGCCGCTCGTAATCCACGTCGCCGGCGGCGTGAATCCGGGGCAGGCAGCCGGTCGACCGGAGTTTGCCGGCATGGGCTTCGTGGAGATCTTCTTCGCATTCCCCGGCGGCGGACACGGATCAGACAAGAGCGGAGGCAAGTACGACTACCGGGGGCCCGGATCGGTCCGGGCGCTGGCGGACGTGATCCGCTTTGCCACCGGGCGCAAGGCGGACACCCAGGGACGCAGGATCGATGCGTTGACCGGGCGCGTTGCGCCCCTACGCACCAACTGCGGTCTGATCGGATGGAGTCATGGCGGCAATGCTTGCGGCGTGGTGATGGCGTTGCACGGCCATGAGTTCGCCGACCTGGCGTTCTATGCGTCCATGGAGTCGCCCTACGGCGAGGGGGCCGTCAACGTGGAACTCGGGGGGCATCGCGACGGTGTCAACCCGGCGTATGATCCCGAGACCGGCGTCCTGGATCTGTCGCGTCTTGCCTGGTCGCCGGATCTCCTGCACGCCGTCCATCCTCCGCGCAGTCGTCTGAGGTCGGGCTTGAGGGGGGCGCTGTACTTCGACATGGACGGGGACGGGCAGTTCTCTGCGGACAAGGACTTCGCCGCGAGAGCCCTTGCGGCCGATGTTGGCGAAGGGGTCAAGGCGTGGTACTCGCCGCGCCTCGTTCGGGAGGCCGAGCGGCGATCGCTCTTCGGGACGCGTCCCGATCATCTCCCCACACTGGCGGAGTCAACTGGATTCTGGCGATACCGTGACGCGGCCGGCAGCATTCCTCGAGCGGTGGAGAAGTGTCCAAAACTGGCCGTGATCGTCTATGCCAACGAGAGAGACCACGTTCAGGCGGCGCCGGATCACCCGCACATCCTGACCCAAGTTGAGGGCTTCCGCCAGGCCGGGGCCCGCTTCGTCAGGCTCAACCCGGACCGCTGTTATGTGGAGCGCCTTTTCGAGGATCCCCGCCCGAAGAGACGGCACGGGACGGGCCGGCGCTTCGCCGACAATGACGCGGGCAAGGCCTACGACCGACACACGATCCGCGATCATCTCGAACCTGTCGGCTTGCCTTCGCGAGTATTCATCCAGGCAGCGGTCTGCGAACTTGCCGATCGGGTCCAGGCGGGCAACTGGAAGGGCAATCTGGACGCCGTTCTCTATCCCGCCGCGCCCTGGCGGGCGTCAGTACGTCCTAGGTTGCCCGGAGGTCCCGATGGAGATCGACCGCCCAGGCGCGGCAAGAGGGCTGACCGTCGCCGGGATCGCAGCTCGTCGGGCAAGCGTTACGTGCGCGGGACCAAAGAGCTCGAAGTCGACCCCGCCAAGGTCGTCGGCACGATCCGATCGCTGCTGGGTGTGAATCGCGGCCCGCTGTCGTGGCCGCGGCGCCCGGGCGAGAAGACGATCAGCCACGTCGATAACTACCGCAATCTGGGCATCGACTTCATCCGAACGCACGACTTCTACGGGCCGACGGACTGGCATGTCATCTTCCCCGATTGGACCGCGGATCCGTTGGATCCCGCCAGCTATGACTTTCGATCCTCGGATGTGCGGATCAAGGCGATCGTCGAGAATGGCTTCCGCTGCTTCTATAGGCTGGGCACGAGCTGGAAAGGCCGGCGGACGCAGCCCATCAACGATCCGCCCGGCACTCTTCGCAACTCGGAAGGTCGGATCGTGCACCGCGCCGATCGAAGTGACTTTGGCAAGTGGGCGACGATCTGCGTTCAGACGGTCCGGCACTACACGCAGGGCTGGAAGGAGGGGTTCGCTTACCCGATCGCGTACTGGGAGATCTGGAACGAGCCGGACCTGGCGGCACAATTCTGGACGGGAACGCCCGAACAGTACTACGTCATGTACGAAGAGGCGGCCAGGGCTATCAAAGCCCTGAATCCCAAGCTCAAAGTCGGCGGCCCTGCTTGCACGGGTGGGCTCAGAGAACCCTACGTCGAGGGCTTCATCCGCCATTGCCGCGACCGGAACGTTCCGCTGGACTTCTTCTCGTGGCACAGCTATGGCGGACGGGGGGATTTCAATCCTTACAAGTACTACACAGACGCAATGCGGGTACGAAAGGCGCTGGATCGGTATGGCTTTGACAAGACCGAGAACATCAACACCGAGTGGAATGCCGGGATCAAGGACCGGCTCTTCAGCGACACGCCCGCCGGCGCGGCCTTCTACGCATCGACGCTTGCCTGCATGCTGGACGCTGGTCTGGCGCACGCATTCCAGTACTGTGGCGATCGGCATCCCGGGTTGGGCCTGCATGATCTGAGAACCGGTGAACCGAAGATCAGCGCTCACGCATTCGCGGCCTGGAAACGGCTACTGGCTGCGCCGGTGCGCATCGCCGCCACCGGCAGCGATCAGAAGGGCTACAATATCGTCGCCGGAAAGGACGACCGCGGCCTGCGCGTTCGAATCCTGATCAGCGACTTCCAGTCCGGTCACGACGCCTTTCGACTGCGCGTGAGGAACCTTCCCTGCAAGGAAGGGACGTCATGGAAGGTCAGATGCTTGCTGTTGGACGGCCAGCATCGCCTTGATGTCGTACAGGAGCTCGATCGGCGGGGCAGAGAACTCGTCATAGAAAGACCGTTCCATTGCGGATCCGTCTGCCTGATCGAGTTAGACGCCGAGGCCGGGTGACACCAAGGTCGCTGTTGCTGCAGTGCCTCGACACACGCGATCTAGGCTCTCAGCCTCGCCCAACGTGCTGAGCTCCTGGGTTCGTTCGAGTCGTCGCATCCGGCACCGACACGCTATTCTCTGTCGCTGGCCATCGCCTTGGCAGCCAGGGCAATGATCGAGCCGGTGTACCCCTTCTGGCGCGACAGGCGGGTCGTCTCGTATCCGTCCATCACCGCTATCTGTGCGTCCATCAGGATCAGGTCGAATGGCTTGGCCTCATCGTGCGCTGCCAGGACGGCCTTCGTCCCGGCGTACCGGTAGACGAGCGGGCTGTAGAAGCTGTGGAACTCGCCCCAACGTTGTCCGGTCGTTGAAGTCCCTCGGGCCAATCAGCAGACTTGGTCGTGTCGTATCCACGCGCGCGATGGTCCTGAACGGACGGTCAGGAGTCAACCTGCCACGCCTTCTTGACGCTACACCGGACACGCGAGATCTGCTATGCTGCTGTTCGTGACCCGGCCAAGCGGAGCCTTGGCGTCGCCCCGATCAGGAGGGGGCATTCCGCGTTTGCAGAATCGAAGAGGGTGAGAGTCATGGCTTGCCCCACCTTGCAGGAACTGGAAGCTTACGCGACCGAATCGGCCCCTGCTGAGTTGCGTGCGCAGATAGAGGGGCACTTGACGACATGCGTCTCATGTCGCCAACGCCTCGAACGGCTTCGTTCGGACCGGGACCTGGAGGACGACATCAGGAGGGCGTTTACCGGCCAGACCGAGCTGTTGAGTGATGAGCGCACCGACCCGCCCGCCCCCGACTGGATTCCCGGGTACGAGATCACGCGCGAGATCCACCGGGGTGGCCAGGGGGTGGTCTATCAGGCGATCCAGAAGACCACGAAGCGCAAGGTCGCGATCAAGGTCCTTCGCGAGGGGCCGTTCGCGGGCAAGCGGGACCGGGCCCGGTTCGAGCGCGAAGTGCGGATCCTCGGCCAACTTCAGCATCCCAATATCGTAACGGTGCACGACAGCGGGATGGTGCGTGATCACTTCTACTTCGTGATGGACTACATTTCGGGTGAGCCGCTCGACGCTTGGCTGGGCGGGGGGGAGCGGCCGATCGCAGAAACGCTCGAGCTGTTCGCCAAGATCTGCGAGGCGGTGAGCGCGGCGCATTTTCAGGGGGTGATCCATCGGGACCTCAAGCCTGGCAACATCCGGATCGACCCGGAGGGCCGACCTCACGTCCTGGACTTCGGCCTGGCGAAGGTGGCGGCGGGCCAGACGACGGACGACTCGCGGCCGCAGGCGATGACGGTGACGGGCGTGTTCCAAGGCACGCCGGCGTGGGCGAGTCCGGAACAAGTCGAGGCGATCCCGAGCAAGATCGACATGCGGACGGACGTGTATTCGCTCGGGGTGATTTTCTACCAGATGCTGACGGGTCGGTTTCCGTATCCGGTGGTGGGGTCGGATCGGGAGGTGATGGACAACATCCTGAAGGGCGAGCCGACCCGGCCGAGCACCGTTCGGCGAGAGATCGATGACGAGGTCGAGACGATCGTCCTGAAGTGCCTGGCGAAGGAGCGGGAGCGGCGGTACCAGTCCGCTGGGGAGTTGGGGCGAGACATTCAGCACTACCTGAACGCCGAGCCGATCGAGGCGAAGCGTGACAGCGGACTGTACGTGCTGAGCAAGACGCTGCGTCGATACAAAGGCCCGGTGACCGTGGCGGCAGGCTTCGTGCTGCTGCTGGCCGTCTCGCTCGGCATCTCGCTGAGCCTATGGCAACGGGCGGCAAGAGAGCGCGACCATGCGGTCGCGGCGGAGCGAATGGCCCGAACGGCGGAGTCGGTCGCGGAGCAGAAGAGCAGGGAGGCGGAGGCCGAGCGTGAAAAGGCCAAGGCGGCGAGTGAGCTTGCGGAGGAGCAGCGTCGGGCGGCCGAGAAGGCCGCCGTGGAAGCGAAGACGGAGGCCAGCAAGGCCACGGCGGTTGAGCAGTTCTTGACGAGCATGTTGTCGTCGGCGAATCCAGAACAGGGCAAGGGCGCCGATGTCACGGTGATTCAGGTCCTCGACGAGGCTGCCACGAAGATCGATGGCGCGTTTCCGAACCAGCCTGCTGTTGAGGCCTCCATACGCTACACGATAGGGGTCGTCTACCAGAGCTTGGGGGTGCTGGAATCCGCGGAATCCCACCTTGCCACAGCGCTGAGGCTTCGCCAGGAGATGACAGACGCTGATGACCTGGAGCTTGCCGATACGATGCTCGAGCTCGGCAAGTGCAGATCTGACCAGACACTCATACGCAAGGCCGGTGACATCTTCCGTACGAAGCTCGGTGAGACCCATGAGCGTTACCTCAAAGCGATGACCTACATGAAGGCGGGACAAGGCTTTGGGATGGTCGTCTTCGGGCTGAAGCTGGCGGATATGGCTGACGGGGTGGGCGGATTGAGTAAGCCCCAGATGCTGAAGTTCTGGGACCGTTTCCTGGAGACCCTCCGAAAGAACGTTCATGAGGGCAAGACCGGCGCCGCCCAGGCTCAAGTGCGACAGTTGGTGGGGATGCTGAAGCTCTTCCCTACGAAGTCAATCTACCTGGAAGCAGACCGTGGCATGGTGGCTACGGCGAACCGCCTTCTGGAGTACGAGAAGGATGTCGCTTCGGCGGAGCTGGTGATGCGCGAGGCTCTTGCCTTCGCCCGGGAAGTCCATCGCGACGACCGGCTGCGTGTGGCCGATCGACTCGCCGATCTCGCCAGATTCCTGGCGGACTACGATCGTGGCGGTGACGGCGAAGCCAAGTCGCTCTACGCAGGGGCCCTCAAGATCCGCCGAGAACGGATGGGAAGCGAAAGTCCCCGCGTACGGGAACTAGAGGAAGCGCTCCAAGAGCTCGAAGGAGGTCGCGGCGTCTTGCGGGCACAGACGTCGCAGGAGAGACTTCAGGACTCCGACGAATACAGGACGGAGCAGACGAACGCGAATAGCCCTGAGTGGAATCGCGTCCGCGAGGCGGCTCGTAAGCACATCGCCTCAAGCTCCAGGCGACGCGAGGTCGGAATCACGATTCTGCAGCTTGCCCTCGAACAGCCAGAGGGAGATGAGTCGATCGAGGTCTCCGCCACGAGAGGCAGGCCCCCCTTGCGTTTCTACGATGAACGCCTGAAGAGCAGTAGCGCCGGGCATACGCTCGTGCGCAACAATCGGTTTCTCGTCACAGAGATATCCACGTATTCGCCCAGATACGGCGAAGTCAATAGACGTGGACAACGGCTGCAAACTAGATCGATACAGATCGGCACAGTCACGCACTGTTCGCCGGTCATTCCTCTTCCATTCCGTCGAGGAGAGGTGGTCGAATTGGGAAGAGTCACGTTGAGTCGCGCCACCGAACAGGAAATGGGAGAACTGAGAATCCGCTTACAGCCCGAAGCCGGTTTGGGTCCGGGTACCGGCACTATCTCGGTGGGGCGATTGCGTGCATCAGGATGCAGGGAGTCTCCAATCCGAGAGGATTGGACGTGCGAGGTCGGTCGGGTCAAGGCCGGCCGGATCTACGTCAAGGCAACGGCGAAACGCAAATTCGCCAGCGAAGCAATGCCCGTGAGCGTCGAGCCCGGGCAAACCAGGGCGCTTCATCTTCCTGCACATCGGGTTCGACAGCTCGAGGTCGATTGGTGGTATCGCCGACCGAGCACTTCGGGGACTTGGGCTCAGGGAACAGCATTGCTCTACACTGGCGAAGTCTGGAACGTAGGGTCTATGTGGGGCTTCTCGCCGCCCAGGGGGGTCCTCTGGATTCGCGACTGGGTTGGCGGGCCCGTTCTTCTTCAGGACTACAACTGCAAGTGGATTCCCCTCGAAGTGGAGCAACTGCCTGGAGGCGTCTCCGAGAAGGTGTTTGCAGTGGATAGACCCTCTTTGACGAAGTCCGTTGGGGAGGGCTCCGTATTTGCGGCTCGCTACCGCGACAGCAATGGCCAGGAGATGGACGCCATACTCCGGGTCCGCAAGATCACACCTCCCTTGGTTAGTACCTTGACGCGATCCCCGGCGAAGTCCCGTACAGACGATTTCGATCCAAAGGACAAGCTCCGCGCCGCGCGGAGGGCCGAGTCAGCCGCATGGCGCAAACTGACAGGGATCATCCGAGGCCTGCGGCTCGACGGCACGAGGCACGTCAGAGACATCATTCCCTCGGAGACCGAACTCGCCGTCGGGCATGTCGAACGAGCGACGTTCCCGCCGTATTCAGGAACTCAAGTCGAGGTCGCAGTGACGGCGAAGGTCAGCGATGTTGTGGATTGCCTACGCGCCTTGCCTGACATCAAGAGGGAACCCGAAACCCTCAAGCTGCTCGACTGTAGAGCGATTGAGCGACTGAACAAGACGAAAGTCCTTTGGGCCGTTGGCACCGCCCCAGTCGTCCCCGAAGGCGATGCGGCTACGAAGCCGTCAGCCGAGCCTAGGATTGTCAGCGCCCAAGCCAGGCTTCTTGCCAAGCGGAGAGCAGCAAAGGACGCCTACCGTAAGATGATGGAGTGCGTGAACGGCCTGCAAGTCAATCCCAAGACCTTCGTCAAGGACTTCGCGTCTGGGTCGGGGCAGATGCGCAACGATCTCGAGGCGTTCGTGCGGGGCGTACAGCTGGGCAAGCCGCGATGGCACGACGACGGCACGTGCGAGGTCGAAGCCGAAGTCTCCGTCGACGTGATCATCACGAAACTCGAGCAGCTTCACGAACGTCACTACAAGGGCAATGCCGTCCGGCCCGGCGACTTCCAGGAGATGCGGCAGCGCATCAAGCGGGACAGGATTCGCGTGGTGGGCATGGGCGCCGCTGTGTCGCAGGCCGATGCGGCAACGAAACCGCCCGATTCCTCACCCCCTTGAGCGTCTCCGAGTGCGGATGCCGCTTCGTTGGTCGATCCGCGTGCTCCGGCCGATGCCACCGGGTTCGACGTGGGGCTTCAGGGACCCCTGCGATTCGTCTCCTTGCAGCAGGTCAGCAGGCGCGCGCCGAAGAACGCATTCCCGCCTCGCCCCCGTCGTGTTGCCTGGGGGGCTCCGCTTGCCCATTCGCGTCCTCGGGTAGCTTGCGTCGCGCCTATCGCTGATGCCCCTCTGCCCATCAGAGGCACGAATTCAGTGAAGTTCTCTTCCGGTTTCCCCGCTTTGCCTGGCAGATCTTCCGGTCTGCTGCGTATTCCTCCTGAGTGACGCGTGATGCGGGCGGTCGCACGTGAGGCGCTGAAAGCGGGCCGACGCCCGCTTGCTGGTTCGTGGCAGGTCGCTCTGGCTTGCCGTCCGGTTTCCATGTACAGGCGTGGTGAAGGAGAAACAGGAAATGTCTACGAAAACCGTTGTGGTGTTGTCCCTCTTGTCGTGCACGCTCTCCCCGATGCTGTTGGGTTGCGCCCGGTCCAGCGAGGGAAGGCCCGTACGGACCGATGAGCCGAGCGCGCCGATCCAGAGGAAGGTGGCGATCTTGCCGTTCAAGAACCTGACGCCGAGCGAAGAGACTGACTGGATGGGGCCGGCCATGGCCCACTGCGTCGGCGTCCGCATCGGCCTGGTGAACGCCCTGCGTAGAACCAGGGCCCGCGAGCTTGGGGAGGTGCTCTCCCGTGAGGAGAACAAGGGGCTCGACCTGGCCGATCCCCTGAGCGCCGTGCAAGTCGCGAGTGCCCTCGGTGCCGAGCGCATCGTGATCGGCACCTACGCATGGGAAGCGGAGCGTATCTCGTTCGACCTCCGAGTCGTCGACAGCAGATCTGCCGTGATCGTCAAAGAGATCGCCGCGAGCGGCAGGAGCACCGAAGCCTTCAGCCTGATGGGGGATCTCGTTGAGGCTATCGTGCGATCCTACGACCGCAGGGCTCACGAAGGGGGCAGCGGCACAACGGTAGTGGACGTGCCGCGAGCCGAGCGCATCTGTCTGAGCGAGCAGGACCGCGTCCAGATCCGGGCGGGTGGGACGTGCAACTTGGCTGCGTTGAGGGCCCTTGCGTCGGGCGTGGCGGCGACCGAAACGGACGAGAAGATCCGTTGGTACACCGAGGCGACCCGCCTCGCCCCGGAGTTCGCGTGGGCGCACAACAACCGCGGGTTGTACCTGGCCAAGCAGAGCAAGTACGACGAGGCAATCGCGGCGTACGACGTGACCGTTCAGCTGGATCCGCAGTTCGCGTGGCCACGCCGCAACCGCGGCCTGGCATACAGGGAGAAGGGGCAGTTCGATCGGGCGATCAAAGACCACAGCAAGGCGATCGAACTGAAGCCGGATTACGCCGCGGCCTTCAACGGTCGCGGTCTGACTCACTACGACATGGGGCAGTATGATCGGGCGATCGAAGACTACAACAGGGCCATCGAACTGAGGCCCGACTACGCCAGGGCCTACACCAACCGCGGTCTGGTTCACTACTTCAAGGGGCAGCATGATCGGGCGATTGAAGACCACAGCAAGGCCATCGGACTGAAGCCGGATTTCGCCGCGGCCCTCAACAATCGCGGTCTGGCCTATGCGGGGAAGGGTCAGTTCGATCTGGCCATCGCGGACTATCACAAGGCCATCGAATCGAAGCCAGACTATGCCAAAGCCCACAACAACCTCGGTTGGACTCGCCTGAAAATGGGCGAACTCGCCAGGGCAATCCCGCACTGTAGCAGAGCGATCGAGCTCGACTGCGACTACGCAAAGGCCTACGCCAACCGTGGTCGGGCTTACACGGAGATGCGGCGGTTCGATCTGGCCATCGCGGACTGCCGCAAGGCCGTCGAATCGAAGCCCGAGTATGGGTGGTCCTACTACGTCCTGGGTGCCGCCTACGAGGGCGCCGATCGGCCTCAGGAGGCCTTGAACGCCTACCGGGAATACGCGAGGCTCACCTCAACGAAGGACAGCCCGCAGTACCGGCATGCTCAGGACCGGATTCGCCTGCTGCACGCAGGAAGGTGATTCGCCTCGCCAGCGTGCTGTTCGCCGCCTCCGGCAATCCGGAGGGCCATAGACTGAAGCTCAGTAGGGCGCGTCTTGACGCCACATTCCACGTCGCTTCCTGCGACTGAACGTGCGTCAAGACGCGCCCTACGCGCCTGTCCAGCTGGGGCGCGTTCGGGAGAAGGGGAGCTACAGCCTTCGTCTTGCCCACACGATCAACCCGAGCACGCCGAGCATGATCGGCAGCAATGGGCCCAGGCTGCTGCCGCACTTGAAGACGGCCGTGACCTGCCGGTCTGTGTCCATGGCGATGGTGATGACGCTGTTGGTGTCGACGGCGGCGTGATTCGCGTCGCCGGGGTGATTGGGGTCGAAGATCTCCCATTGCTTGAAGCCCTTGCCTCCGATCGGCATGGCCGTGAGCGTCACTTCGCTACCGGCCAGGTGAAGGTCCGACGGCAAGTTCGGGTCGTTGGGGTCCACTTCGACGCTGCCCCACGGCTCGTTGACGATGTTCAGATCGAGCTTGTTGTACGTCGTCAGCTCGACGTGGACGTAGCCCTGGTTGTGGGCCGGGTCGGATCCGTTTGCGTAGGCGACCCAGCACTCATCGTCCGTCGCGTCGTAGATGACGCTCACCAACGTCCCGCTCACGCCGACGATCTGTGCGATCTCGACGGACCGCACTGAATCGATGTTGCCATACCGCGCGTTCAGGGCGTTGTAGAACATCTCATTGCCGCCCCCATCGTGACGCCGCCAGTAGACGACGTCGTCCAACGACGTGTGGAACGGGGACGGGTAGATGCACGGATGGGGGTTCACCGATTCGTTGTCGGCGTAGATGTCGCAGCGGGTGTTGCTGGTCAGCAGCAACCTGCCGGTGATGTCGGGGCCATCGGGGCCGCTGAGGCCGTAGTAGTAGTTGTTCGTTCGCGTGGCCGTCTGGACCCGGTTCAGCGCCTGGGCCAGCGTCGTGTCGTGGTACAGAATGTCGCGCAGCAGGAACGGGAAGGGAATGCCGTTCAGCGTCTCCGGATCGCAGAAGTACCCCATGATCTCGCTCTGCGCGATGCCGTTCTCGCTCATGCCGCCCCCACAGACGCCCAAGGCTCCCGCGAAGCCGATGACGGCGTGGGCGTGGCCGTCGTCGGGATCGTGGATGACCACCACCGGGTAGTCCTGGACGCCCGTGCCCATGTCCCAATCAAGGTTGCGCAGTTGGTAGAGGTGCCCGTCCACGGTGGCGTTGCCCCAGGCGGCAAACAGCGAGCATCCCACCTCCCCCATGTCTGGGACAAGCTGTATCTTCCGCAGGAACGCGAACGTCATCTCCGGGTGGCCGCCAGCTGCACAGCCGTCGGCCATGCCCTGCAACTCGGACTCGTACGCGGCCGTATCGAAGTACGCCGGGTTCCACATGGCTGCGACGGCCGCATTGTAGTCCGCCTCGCTGAACGGCAGCGCGGCCTCCAGGCCTGTCAGGCAGCCAGCGATCTGGTCGGCCAGAAGCAGGCCGTACCAGTAGCCCATCTCGTAGCGCGTTCCCCCCACGTTCAGGACCCAGATCGTGTCCGTGCCGCTCCCGGCCGTCCGCAGGACGCCGTAGCCGTCCGCACAGGCAGCGTTTGGTGGTAACGTCACGGGGAGAATTACCAACAATGCCGCAGCCGACACTGCAGTGCCGACGGTCTTCATTGATGCTCGCCTTCGCATGTCTGCCTCCCTTTCCGAGACCTCTTCACCCGGCCGAGCACATGAACCGACCGGACGGCGCGCTCAGGATTGTCGGCCCGGGCCGCCCATGCCGAAACCCCCAGAGCGCCTCTTACACCAAGGTACCAGACTCACGCCCCTACCACCAACGGGACCTGCCCGCCGCTCGGGGGGCGTGTGTTCGGTGCCATCGCGATCCCTCCGCCATTTGACATCTGGGCAAGCATCCAGGGCAGCTGCTCGCGGAGATTTTACTCGAGCTGGAACGCCGCGCGAGCCCTCTTGCCGGAGACCACCTCGACGACCTCCGCTGACCATGTTCCCGCGGGGGCGTTCAGCGCTGGCACGTAGGCGAACGTCCCAAGGCCCTTGGGAAGATAGAGCACGCGAGCCAGGTACTCGGGGCGGCCGCCGTCGGGCCCAGCGACCTGCAGTCGCGCCGCGTGCGGTCCCAGGTTTGGCGTGGAGGCCTTTACCGCCACCTTGATCTCAACGGGCAGGCCACGACGGGCCTTGGCCGGGCAAGCCAGCGTGACACCGTCGACCGCATAGGGCAAAGCGGCGTACAGCTTCGCCTCGCCGGCCTCGAGCGTGTCGGTCGGGTTGCCGCGATCGCCAAGGGACTTGGCGCGCCGAACGTCGTAGACGTGTGAGCCTGCTTGGAAGGGCAATCGGATTGTCTTGGCCGCGCGGTCGTCTGAAACGAAGTCCCGCAGGACGCCGATGTACTGGGCGCAGCCGTCCCGAAGGCGGGTGACCTCCGTGTGGGCCACCGGACGCCCGCGCTCGTGCTCGACCAGGAACGGAGCGAACAGGTCAGCCTCCTGAATCAGCAGCAAGCGGAACAGCTCACGCACGGGCGCCTCTGTCCCTTGACGCCGCATCTGGTCGTAGGCATAGAGGTCCGCGTTCAGGTACACGGCGCGACCCTCGCCAAAGGACTGTGCGAAAAGCGCGGTTGTTCCATCATCGTGGCAACCGGTGGCGGCGGCGCCCGCCGCAGCGATCGACTCGCGGAAGATCGACTCGAAGCGGCAGCCGGCGCGGCCACGGTACTCGAGAACCACATGCGCTCGGGCGCGCCGCACGTCCGATCCCTGCCGCTTGATGCCGAAGACGTCGTCGAGGGCTGGCTTGGCCCGAAGTCGGCCATGAAGGTCACGCAGCCCGCAACGGTAGTCGGCGATGAGGAGACCTCCGCTTTCGACGAATCCCCGAATCCTGCGGATCTCCTCGTCGGACAGCGAAACGACGAACGGCAAGACCAGCACCTTGATTCGCTCAGTCAGAAGCGCGCCAGCTTCGATCTGCTGACGGGCCATCATGCAAGGTTGGTAACCAAGATCATGAAGGAGCAAGATGAAGCCCGCCGAGGCGGCGGCGTAGTGCCCTTTGGGTCGCAGGCCGCCCCAGATCTGACGCATCTCCTCGTCCGGCTTAACGGCGCGTCCGACGAGCTCGGGCTGCATCCAGAACTGTTGATGCGCGCCCAGATTGTTGACGTGATTGGCGACCCCGCTCTCGATCGTGCTGGCGTGCCAGTTGTTCTCGGAGTAGTGAATGGCGATCGGATCGATCTGCTTGGTGGCGTGGGCGATTAGCGTCCCCAGGCCGTTCTTGATCTCACGAGCGGCCTGGGCAATGCCCGCCACGATCGGCGTCGGCTCGAGATCCCACGTCAATGCGCCGTTGGCCGGATGGAGGAACGTGGCGTGCCACCACCAGACGCTGTTCCACCCGTTCAGGCACAGGTACCAGGGGATGTATCGCCCGCCGTATCGACGGTCGGCGCCGTTCATCCAGCACCCGCTGAGCGCCGCGTCCGCTCCGAACGACTTGACCGCAAGCCCGTTGAATATCTTTGGCGGATACCCGGACGGCAACAGATACTGGTGATAGACCTGGACCAACCCCATGTCCCGCGTCATCTGCCACCAGTCGTAGCCGTCGTAGCTCGAGAAGTGTTCGCACCCGTCCCATCCGACCAGGGCACCGGGGTGTTCTGCCTGGATCGCTCGCCGCATCCGCTGATGGGCGGCGGCGAAGCAATGACTGATGTACATCCGGTAATCCACCCAAGCCGACGGGTTCTTCAGGGACGGAAGCATCTGCTTCTCGGTATCAAAGCGGATCTCTTGCCAGCTCTTGAAGCGCGTGGCCCATTGCTCGTTCAGCGATGCCAGGTCACGGTAGCTCTTGTGGAGCCAGTCCTGAAAGCCCCGCCACGCGCTGGGGGTGTCGGCGAACCGTCCCTCGGGAACGAACGCGTTCACGTAGTTCTCGTCGCCGAGGGTGTACGCAAGGGTGTTGTAGGGCTTGTGGGCCCGGGCCGCCTTGCGAGCCCGATCCTCCATCTTGGCCAACCAGTCCTCGTTTAGAAGCTGACTGGCGAGCTTCACCGCGTGGAACGCCGTCGTGTAGGGAGCGGTTCGCAGGTGGGCCAGCGCCGCGCTTCTCGCACCTCCCGCGCTCGTCGCGCAGTTCGAGAACGCGTCGGCCGAGCCAAGGCGCCTCAAAGCATCGTACTGGAGCCGTGCGCGCCAGCTGGAACGCAGGCCCGTGTTCCAGTAGAGCACGTGGAAGTCCGTCGGACGGACGTTCTGGGGCATGAGCACCTCTGCGGCGGCAACGGCCTCAGCCCCTCGGTCCGACAGCAACGTGACCTCGACGCGATTCAGCACCGACAGCGACCCTTGCGGCGCAGCCATCGTCAGCGTGGGGGCGTATGGCTGCTCCTTTGTGCGCTCCAAGAGCCGACCCCAATGATCGAACCAGGACGCCCGCATGCGCAACCCTTCGGTCGCCCCTTCAACGTCCAGGCGGAATTTGGCCTCCTGGCCCGGAGCAACCGTGCTGCTCTCCAGGCCATGATGCGAGAGGGTGACGGCCTTGAGCGTCACCGGGCCGGCTTGCCTGAACCGCAGCACGTCCCAGTCCAGGGCCACGCCGTTGGCACCCGACACGACTGCCTCGACATGGTAGTCGCCGGTTGGGAGGTATCGGGGTGGCAACTTGACCCTCCTGCCCGGTTCCACCTTGCCTTCTGTCGTCTGCACCTTCCGGTAGGCGCTGCATTCGCGGACGGCGATGTCCACGCGCCCCGCGTCCAGCCGCGGATCCTCTGTGAACTCAATCGCGACTACGTCTTCGGCGATCGTCGTCGACCGGATGCACGGGGCGACACGAGGGCGCGCCGCTCGGAAGAGGAACCATCCGACTCGCGCCACGTATCGCTCGAACTCGGACCGCAACGGCGTCGCGGGCAGGAGGTAGCCGAAGCGACGGTCCGTCGCGGCGGAAACATGGACGACGTGGCCCTTGCCAGAGCGGTAGATCGCGGGCGAGCCCTTGGATTGCCCGGGGATGCAGAACCGCGACGCGCCGATCTCGGTGTGTTCGAGCTTCAGGCTAGCTGCCTTCAGGTCCCCCTCAAGCCCGTGCTTGAGGCTGCAGATGACCAGGGACTTGCCTCGGCGAACAGAGGCGATGATGGACGCTCGGATGTCCTCCGGATACGCGCTCCAGTGGGGGAAGTCACTCATCGCAACGACTTCCCAGTCTCGCGCAAGCGCGCGGCGTAGGTCGCCAAGCACGCGATCTCGCGACTTCAACAGATCCGGCCAGTAGTGACCGCGGATCCCGATCTCGCGGACGTTCGACGGCCCGGCGACAGGGACGACCTCTCCATCGATGTCGAATCGTTTCATCAGCTCGAAGCTGTCCTGATGCGCGCTGTACGGCGCGATAAAGACCACACGTAGCGGGCCGCCCGGTAGCCTCGCCGCCCATATCGTGCGAGGGAGGCCGCCTCCATCAGACACCTCGATCGCCGAGACCTGGCCACGCGTCACGGGGCCCGCGAGGATCACGGCGAGCAGCGTCTGCATCAGGGCTTTGCGCACTATCATCATGCCCCCGCTCCTTCGGAACACCGAACTCATTCGGCCGCTTGCATCAGCGGTTGACCGCTCCAACGACGTGGGCTATACGCTAAGCGCTGGTTCACATCTGCACAAGGCAAGGAGCAGTACGCAGCGTGCGTGGGATACGCCCGTGCAGACAATGCCACGCGAGCGTCTCCCTGCTCGCACAGGACCGTCCTTCAAGTATGGGGTGCCTCATGGGTCGCACGATACCGGGTCGTTTCAGCTGGGTGGGCACGTACGCAGCAGCCGTCATTGTCTTCGCGTTTGGAGCGTCCAGCCCGGCTTCTGAGCCGCAGGCTGCCGCCTCAAAGGCCAGGATCGACTTCCTCAAGCTCTGCGACCTCGCGTCCACCGAGGTCAACAAGGAAACGCGGAGAGTCCACAAGCGAGAGCGCCGCGTTCCCTTCTACCACGATTCCTATGCCGTGCGAGCCCTCGCCGTCGCCTACGACATGACTGGCAAGAAGGCGTATCTGGCGGGGTGCAAGCGATGGTCCGACCGGATGCTCGCCTTCCAGGCCAAAATGACGCCCGAGGGGGCGTACTACATGAACTACGGTCGCAAGCCGGGCCAGAACAAGGGCGGTTGGTACGTGGCCGACAGTTCGAGCATCGCGATGGGGGTCCTGGCGACGGCCATCCGATGCCCTGACTCGGCGGACCGAGATCGCTACCTGGCGTCCGTAGAATCATTCGCCAAGCTGGTGATCGACAACTATGTGGGCAAGTCAGGCGGCATCACCGACGGACTGTGGGACAAGTACGACGGTGAGTGGTGGTGCTCCAGCGGTCTGTTCGGTTCGCTTGCGTTCCTTCTGTACGAAGAAACGGGCAATGAGCGATACCTGAAGGTCGCTCTGGGCGCGGTGGACTGGCTGAACCGGCTCGACTTCCGCCAGGTCAAGCACATCTCGTTCAAGGAGGCCGCTCCCGCCGTTGTCATGTACATTCTCGAGGGCTACTCAGCCAGGATGCCGCACCTGAAGCCCGGAACATCGCGCTACCAGGCCGCCTGTGTGCAGATCGACAAGACCTTGGAATGGATGTCGGACAACCAGGCCGGGCGAGGCGCAGCCCACCAATGGGACTACAACAGCCAGTGGGGCAGCAAGCTCGGCGGCCTGCCGTTCCACATGTTCGTCTTCGCGCGCCACATCCCGAAGTACAGCAACATCGCCGGTGCCGCCGATCAAGAGCTCCGCCACATCACCTCAGTGCTCTCGGAGGATCGCAAGCCCATTCTCTCCCAGCTCGCAGTCTTCGCCATGATGTCCTATGCGGAGAAGCTCAGTCCGGACGCCCTGTACCGCTCCACGAAGCGAACGAAGTCGGTCACGGAGAGGATCGACTAGACACGTGCGATCGGCCGGTCATTTCTTTCTGGCGGGATGTGGAAAGCACGGTTCGGGTCACCGGTGGTCTTCCTCGATTCGTGCATAGGCTGAGTCACCGTCGCCACCGGCGTCGGCGGACGACGAAGCCCATCAGCCCTGCCGCGATCACCGGCAGGAAGGGCCCCATGCCGCTAGCGCAATCAAACACGGTCGTGACCTCGTGGTCCCGATCCATCACGAGCACAAGCGGGTTGTTGGAGTCGTTGACAGCGTAGTTAGAGTCGCCTGGGTGGTTGGGGTCGAAGATCCGCCAGTGCTTCAGGACCTTCCCCTCGTTGGCAACTCCGGTGAGCGTCACCACCGTTTCGTACTCATAGATGTGCCCAGGGGCGTATGGGTCCACGTCGACATGTCCCCAAGGCTGGTTGACGATGCTGAGGGTGAGTTTGCACAGGGCGTACTCGTCCGAGCCCATGTCGACCCGGAGGTCCATCACCCTTGGGTGTCCGTCGATATCCGTTTGACCCGTGTAATCACCGTTCGGGTCGCCTATGTTGATGCAGGGCGAGTTCGGGCTGAGGTGGTAGTCATTGTCCTGCCAGGTGTTTGGATCGCCGTCAGGGCCGTTGGGATCGACGAAGAGAGGATCGGCGTCCATGTTGCCGTCCCCCCAATTGAGGACGGCCGTCGGGCCCTGACTCACGTCGCCCTGTCCGCCCTGAAGGTCGCTGTAGGCAGCGTTGGCCGTCGCGCCGTTCTCCATCATGAAGGTCCCCGTCAGGGAGAGTTGCGGGCCGCCCACGCCTGCTGTATTGCCCCACAGGACGCAGTTCGTCAGGACGGTCACCGAGCTGTATCCACTGAAGCACGAGACGCCGCCGCCGAACGTGCCGCACGCATTGCCGACGATGGTGCAGTTCGTGATCTGTGCGAAGGAGTACTCTCCGCCGCAGACGATCCCGCCGCCGCCGAAGCCGTCGTAGCCGCCGCCGAACGGCACGGGCCAGGACATGCCGACGGCCGAGTTGCCGATGATCGTGCAGTTCGTGATGATCGGATCGGGCGACAAGGACGCGATGCCGCCGCCGAACTCTGCCGAGTTGGCAATGAGCGTGCACCCATCGATCCTGGGACTGCCACCGTCATACAGGCAAGCGATTCCGCCGCCGTAGGTGGCGACGCAGTCTCGGATGACGCAGTTGCGAACGACAGGGCTGTGGTAGTTGGCGATCAGGATGCCGCCGCCCGAGTAGTCCAGCCAGTCGTCAACGTTCGGATCGCCCTGGACGTTGGCGTTCACGATGGTGAGCCCGGCCAATACGGAGTTGGCGTCCTCATCCCCAAGGAACGCGAAGCCTCGGTGATGGTTGGACTCGTCGGCCTGGCAGTCGATCACGGTCGCGGCTACGAGGTTCGGGTCGTCCGGATCGGTGCTCCTCACCGTGATGGCTTTGCCGAGGAAGTCGATGTCCCTGTTACCATCGCCTTGGTAGGTACCGGGGGCAATGATGACCTCATCGCCGTCAGCCGCTGCTGAGATCCCCGCTTGGATTGTGGCGTACGGGCTGGGAACATGTCGATCCGTGGCCTGAACAGGTCCTGCGACCAAGAAGCTGACGACAGCAGCGGTGCTGACGAGGATCACGATCCTGGGGGGGATAGCACGGAACATGGCTCGCCTCCTTCCCGTAGCGATGAAATGTGGTAGGTCGTATCCGTAACCCGCTCAATTGACCAAGTTAGCCTTCAGCACGCAGGCTGGTCAAGGGTCTTCCGTCCCGCAGGGAGCCGGGGAGCCGGTAGCGTTGCCGAAAGGTGTGGATAGGCTCGACGCTGTGATAGGCGGGATTCATCGTTGCCCGCGGACGTTGCGGATTTGGGCGCCAGAGCGGGCTTACCCGTGCGGTCTTCTTGCTTCTTCGCGCCCTCCCTTGCGTTTCGAAGGCCGTCGATCGCCTCGCGCATTCGGCTGAGCGTATCGCGATTGCGCGGGGTTCCGCGGCTGGCGTTGGCCTTGACGAGTGCGTCGATGGGGCCGAGGACGTTCTCCGTGGCTTGTTTGGGTGTGCGACACAGCTTCGAGAGCTTCATGTAGTGCTCGATCGCCTCGGGCGGCATGCCCGCATCAAACAGGCGTCGGGCCAGGCGAGCAGCCATCCGCTGCTCCTTTCGGCTCGCCCGAGGTTTGTGCAGGTCCGAATAAACGATCGTGCGCCCCGCTAGCGGACCGAGTTGACTTGGTCCTGATCAGCATCTACACTGTTTTCCGGGCGCCCTGGTTAGGAGAAAAAGCGGAGCTGGGGGCAGGGGGTTGGATCAAGCCGTTCCCGTCTGAGGGCAGAGCCCCAATACCAATCGAGGTTACGAGACCCAGATCGCCCCCGGTGGGAGCAGCGGCGTGTAGTCTTCGACGTTCACCGAAACGATGCTATTCAACTCGCTTACATTCATCATCTTCTTCACGGCGCTGGTGCCTGCCTTTTTCCTTACGCCCCTGCGCTATCGTAGGTATCTGCTGCTGGTGGCCAGCTACTTCTTCTACGCGGCCTGGCGCTGGCCCTACGTCGTCCTGCTGCTCGGAGTCACCGTTCTCGGCTGGGCGTGCGCGCTGTTAATCGCGTCCAGCTCGCGTCGCGCGCTTCGGACGCTCTACCTCGTCGTGTGCGTCGCAGGGAGTCTCAGCGTCCTGGCGGTCTACAAGTATCTGGACTTCAGCCTGGCAAGCCTGGAATTCTTCTCGACTTGGTTCGGACACTCGTTGGCACTGCCTCGGTTTGACCTGATTCTGCCGCTGGGCATCTCATTCTTCACCTTTCAAACCATCGGCTACGCCGTCGACGTCTATCGCGGCCAGTTCCCCGCCCGGCGGTCTTTGGTCGACGTGGCCTTGTTCGTATCGTTCTTTCCCCAGTTGGTTGCCGGCCCGATCATGCGGGCCGACCACCTCATGACGCAGCTCGAACGCCCCACGCGATTCGAGTCCCGTAACTTCCTCGAGGGCATGCTCCTCATCGTGGGAGGGATGATCCGGAAAGTCATCATTGCCGATAGCTTGGCCCCATACGTCGAAGCCGCCTACGGAAACGCCGAGGCGTATAGCGGTCTAACGTTGCTTCTGGCCACCTACGCCTTTGCCTTTCAGATCTACTGCGACTTTGGCGGGTACTCCGATATCGCCCGAGGAACGGGGAAGGTATTGGGATACGACGTGTTGGTCAACTTCAACCGGCCCTATTTCAGCTCGAGCCTCACGGAGTTTTGGCATCGTTGGCACATTTCGTTGTCCACCTGGTTGCGGGATTACCTCTACATTCCTCTTGGGGGGTCCCGGTGCTCCCGGCCGCGCATCTTGCTCAATCTGATGATAACGATGGTGCTGGGAGGCTTGTGGCACGGTGCCAACTGGACCTTCGTGTTGTGGGGCACGATCCATGGGGCAATGCTCGTCGCCCATCGGTGCAGTCTGTGGGCTCGGGGTCTGACAAAGCCTCCCAAGGGAGCATCTCTGATCGGTCGATTGGTCTGCATCCTCGCAACGTTCAACGTGGTGTGCCTCGCATGGGTGTTCTTCCGTGCGACGGACATCCATTCGGCTTTTGCGTTGCTTGCCCGTATTGTGACCAACGCTTCCGGGGTGTCTCTGGACTTCTCGCTTCCCATCCTGTTGGTCGGTATTCTGCTGCTCTGGGAACTGCTCTCGCCCACCTGCCAGATCGCTGCGTCGCGCATGGAGGTGCTGATCCGGCGACCGTTGGTGGCACGCCTGACGATCTACGTCATGATGCTCTTCTTCACAGGTATCTTGGCGATGGGAGGCCGGAATGAGTTCATCTACTTCCAGTTCTGATCCGCCCGGCCTGGGGCCCGCGTCGACGGCGCCCAATGGAGACATCGGACCGAGGACGCATCGCATCCGGCACGTATGCGTCTTTGTGCTTCGTGATCTTCTGTGCTTGTGCATTATCCTGATTGCGGCTGAGATGATCGCCCGATACGTTTTTCGTGCTCGACCTATCACCATGAAAGATGCCTTCTGGCAATACGATCCCGAACTCGGTTGGGCCAACCGTCCGGGGGCCCAAGGGATTTACCACCGATTGGCGTGCGATACGCTGGTCAAGTTCAATAGCCGTGGGGTGCGCGGACCGGAGTACGGATACGAAAGAGCGCCAAATACGTATCGCATTCTGTTCCTCGGCGATTCGGGCATGGTGGCCCATGAGGTGGAGGACCAGTATATCTTCGTTCGCGTTGTCGAGCGCGAACTTCGCAAGAAGGGTTATGCTGTTGAGATCATCAACGGCGCAACTCGTGGCTACGGAACCGACCAGCTGTTGATCTGGCTGCGTCGAGAGGGCATCAAGTACAAGCCGGACCTGGTTATCTACCGGTACACTGTCTCCGACCGTCTTGAGAACATCACGATTCACCGGGCGTTTCGCCCCTACGGCAAGAGCTACTTCTACGTGACTGAGGACGGCTCATTGGCGCAGGGGGGGGTTCCTGTTCCCAAGTTTCCCTGGCACGAGCACTGCACCGTGGGCAAGGACGGAACCGTCATTCGAGCATGGCCGTCGGTATTCACCGGAGCCATGTACATCGTCCGCGATCAGGTTCTGTGTCGCAGCGCCCTGGGCACCGGGATGCTGGCCCTCGCTTCAGAGTTGCCTTCCGTGAAGGCCTCGATCAAGAACGCGCGACTTGCGAAAGTGCCCTATCATTCATACGATGAAAACAGGATCAACTCATATGAATATCGCCTTGCACTGGCCCTGACCAAGGAAATGAAGCGCGTGTGCGACGAGAACCAGATTCGCTTCATCGTCTTTCCAGGTGGGCGAAGTCGGTTCGGCTACCAGCTTTCCAAAGACATGGGAATGCCCAACCTGTCCATGTACGACGCGTTTCGTGATCGCGTCGCCGATGGGCCCCGATGGCACGTCCGCCTCGATTCACACATGAACGAGTACGGACACCGCGTCTACGGGGAGATGCTGACCGAGATGTTGATCGAACGGGGGGTCATACCGCTGGACAGCCTGCCGACCCTATCAGCTAAGATGCCGGCTGACCCGCACGGTGGCGCGAAACCGGACCGCCTCCAATAGCCGCAGCTGCAGCCGGGGGCAGCATGACGCTCGGCAACGCTCGTGCAACAGAGAATCGCCAAGAGCGCTGATGCCATCCCCGATCATCGGCCCCACCTACCGTCGTGCGCTCAAGACGAATCGCCTGAACAGCTCGCATGCGTCACGGGACGGGACGAAGTGGGCCACCGGGGACCATAAGGCGCGCTAGACCCACCTCAGTATCGCCCCGAAGATGACAAGGCAGACGATGTCGAAGGCGAAGATCGCGCCAACGACCGCGGCCTTCGTCCTGACGCGTTCCATATCGTGTACCCAGAACGCGACCAGGAAGAAGGGCAAGTAGCCGATCAGGAAGATGAGCCAAGGGGCGTCGACGTTCCACCAGGCGTAGTCCCACGTGAGCGCGCCGGCCGCGTTCAGCAGGACCTCCACGAATACACAGAACGCAGACCCCGTCACAGCGAACAGCAGCCGGTTCGGAACACCGAGGACCTTCATCTTCTTGTCGGGCAACAGCGTTTTCGAGAAGACGATCCCCGCGATGGCGAACATGAAGCAGATCTCGATGTTCAGGCCGATGAGGATCAGGTAGGCGGTGCGCCCGGGCGCCCCCCATAGGGGCGCGTACTCGGTGAAGTGGAAGACCAGGCCGTTCCAGGTCTCGTTGAACCAATCCATGCCCCAGAAGGCCAAACCGGCGAACACCAGGTTCCAGTTTCTCCGTTCAATCTCGACGGCGTAGACGTAGACCACGAGCGCGAAGAGTGGGATCACGTACCACTGAAACTGGCTCCCATCTCTAAGGATTCTCGAAGCCTCTGAGGCCGCATCTGTAGGCATGGTTGTGCTCCGTTGGTTCTCGTGACCGCGATCTCGACTCGCGCCTACTTCTTACCACCGAGATGCTTGTCAGCGAAGTCCATATACCGCTGCCAGTCGTACACCGTCAGGTCATGCCGGCCGGTGCGAATGTGATATCCGATCGTGCCGTGCGCGGGCTTTTTTACGTCTGGCATTCGCTCGGCGGGCAGTCCGTCGGCCCCGAGGAGTCGGTAGACGGGATCGGCATGCTTGGCCGCCAGAAACTCGCCGCGCGGATCGGCCCAGCGGTCTTGCTCGGCGCTCGCCACGTACACCGGCCGCGGCGCGATCAGCGTGATCAGCATGTGCTGGTCAACCGGCAAGGTCTCCTCGCGCTCGTTGTACTTCTTGAAGTTGCCACAGAACCAGTGAGGGAAGACGGTGTTGATCCGCCCAACCGTCTCGCCGAAGGCCCGCCGGCTCAGCGCCGCCCCGCCGCATCCTGAGTCGTTCGAGATGACGATGGCGAAGCGCTCGTCACGCGCGCCGGCCCACAGGGCGGTCTTTCCGAGCCGCGAGTGTCCCAGGACGATGACGCGTTTCTCGTCGACGTCGGGGTCCCTTTCGAAATAGTCCATCGCCCGGCTCAGGCCCCACGCCCACGCCCCGATCGATCCCCACGCATCGGGCGGACGGTCGCCTGTGCGGGGGCCGTCGAACGCGCCGTGCACGCCGTTCTTGAAGCCGTCGTGGAAGTCCGGATCGATGTCGCCGTAGTAGATCGTCGCCAGCCCGTAGCCCCGGGACAGAATCTTCTCGACGGGAAACCGCGACTTGGCGACCCCGCGTGCTTCTTCCGTCGCCCGGTTGTTCACCGCCCCTTTGCGCCCCCTGCGCATCCAGCTTGTCGACAGTTTGATCCCGGGATCCGGATGGATCGAATGGTTCCCCTGGAAGTTCAGAAGGACGAACAGCGGCACCGGCTTCTTGCCGCGATTGGGCAGGTACATCAGGATGTCCATGCCAGGCCCATTCGCCTTGCCGGTGAAGTTCACCGTCACCTGCTTCCGCATCGCGTTTCCGTTGAGGGCCTTCGGCTCGAGATCGAACCGCTTGAAGGTCATGCCCTTGGGCCTTCCGGGGGCGCGGCCATAGACGTGTTTTCGGAACAGCTCGAGGATCTCCGGGCGCCGCTTCGTCCGCCATGTTTTGGCGTCGGTGACCTTGCTGCCGTCCTGCATCTTCAGGGGGTCCGGCAGGACGTAGGACGGTACCTTCGATTCGTCGTAGTTCGGTTTCCACTGAGCCGCAGAAGTCGTGTTCGTTGACATTGCCACAATTGCCCCTAATGCAGCTGCCAATCCTTGCAGCGCCCTCGTCGTCTCAACCGAGATAGGCATGGTCGAACTCCTTGAATCCGCGAACGGCTTGTTTGCGCCGCCCTCTCATCACTCGCACGTCAGGAGCCGTCTCTCCTGACCGGCACGACGACTCGCTTCAGGGCCTGGATCATCACCGGGCCGAGCAGCCCTGAATTCGGAAGCGGCCCATAGCCGATGAGCTTCTGCGCGTGAGCGCCTCTCCCCTTGACCTCTCCTCCAAAACGCCGCCGCAGGTGTTCGGGGACCGGGGGCAGCTCCTTAAGTCCCGACACGCGATTGATGAGGGTGTTGGTGACGTCTACGACCAAGGCATTGGCCCCCGCCCTGGCCACGCCGGTAACGTCAAGGTATTGTCCTGGCATCCAGCGGATGCCCACGCGTTTGCCGTTCAGTTCTACGTCGGCGATATTGCCCACGTCGCCCAGATCGAGCTGTAGCTGGAGGTCGTCGGCGATGTAGGATGCGGGCAGGTCGAAGGTGATCTCATAGCGTCCTGTGCCGCTGAAATGCTTGGTCCGCGGATCGGCCGTCCAGGACATCAGCCGGGAGAGCGTGCTAGCCGTTCGAGGGAAACCCGTCCCCTCCAATACGAGCTGCCAATCGCCCGTGACGCGATAGGGCGCGGGGATATCGTCCACGTTCGTACGCACCATCGCCTTGTCGTCGGGCGTGATAGTGTGCACGCCGTTCTGGCAGGCAATGGCCTCAACGCAATCGTCGTCGACGCGAAGCACCTTGTGAAACGTGCTGTGGGCCGCGTGTCGCCTGGCGGGCCCATCGCCGAAGACGATCACCGTCGATTCATAGGGCGCCAGACGCAACGGGACCCTCGTGACGTCGCCCCTTTCCTCGTACTCCCACAATGGCGCAACCTGCCCGTTGTAGGGATTCCATTCTGTGGGCGGCTTGCCGACAACGCGGAAGGTCACGGGCATGTCGACGGGCCGATCCTGGATGTTGGTCACGAAGTAGATCTCTCCATCGGGCAGGCATCTGTGGACAAAAGCCAGGCCGTCGTTCTCTCGGATGCCTTCTCGAACGAAGTCGATGCCGAAATCGGGTGTCACATGGCGGCGCAGGACGTTGAGGAACGGGTCGAGGACACTGCTGTGCCACTCCAGCACGTCCGACCGGTCGATCACGTAGCGGATGTGATAGCTCTTGCCCTTGCCGTAGTCGCGGGGCGCGGTGGGGTTGCGGCGCCAGACGGGCGTGTCAAACATCTCGCGGGCGATGGCGCGAACGGCCTCGTCTTTCCGCTGCCAGTCGTCCAATCCGACGGAGCACGCCGGCACGCGCTCGAGTGCGATCGCCACGCCGCCACCGCGTACGTATTGGCGAACACGCTCGAGGCTTTCCAACGGCATCGCTTGAATGCTCGGCAGGAGCAGGATCCTGTACGCCAGGTCCCGAACGCGCAGGACGCCGCCGTCCAGGCGGGCACGGTTCTGCAGCACGTCGTCGTTGACCAGATCGAAGTCATACCCGTTGGCAACCAACAGCCTGCCCAACGAACCCCAATCGAAGCCTCGCGTCCACTTGCGGGCGTTGCGGACGTCCAGCGTCCACTGGTTTGCCAAGGGCGAGTACACGGCGACGTCGGCGCTGAAACGGCCCTGGCGAAGCAGGTGGCAGCAGCGCGCCACGTAGTCGCTCAGCAGCCGGTAATTCTCCCACCATACGTTCGGGTGACTGATCACGATCTCGGCCCCGAACCGCCGCGACGGGGCGATGTCCCGTTCCGGCGAGCAGGTGTAGCCGTGGTTGTAGAACTTGTTGGCGCCCGTTCGCAGGAAGACGTCGCTGGCGATCTTCAGCTCCTCCAGCGTAGCGCGATACGGTTTCCAGTGCAGGTAGGTGTAGGCCTCGACCGTCACCGTGTTCCGGCCGTACAGGTGGGCGCCGGACGAGACGTACTTCTTCGGCCCGATCCGCGTGTCGAACCAGGGCACGGCGTCCTTCTCGCCGGCGGTGATCTCCATTTCAGGCAGGTGCGTCATGCCGGCGGATTGGAGGATGTCCGTGGTGAATCCGTAGGGCTGGATCCGGCCCTGGACGCCGTTCGCCTCGCACCAGTCCAGAAACGTCGCGAAGAACGCGCCCAGGCCGACGGTGTGCAGAAACTCGTTGACGTCATACCGGATCTTGGGCGAGATCTCACCGACGTCCCACCAGATCCCGGGCAGGTATCGCGCCAGGTCGTAGCCCTTCTGCGTCCTGAACCGGTCGATCAAGTCGCCGCTCCAGTAGATCCCGTTGTGGATCAGGGCGACCTCGAAGCTGTCGCAGAAGAACGAGTCGACCGTCTTGCCGAACTCCTCGCCGAACGCCTCGCGGAATCTGCCCCCGAGGTACTCGCAGTACCGTTGCATCGCCGCCTTGTTGAAGTGATCGACGGCGCAGCCCTGCCCGGTGTACTGAAGCCAGAAGGCCATCAGTTGCCACTGACCTTCGGGGACGTCCCAGTCCAGGCGACGTCCTTCGACCTTCGGCGTCAGATCAACGAGTGACGATTCTTCCAGGCGCCCGTCAGCGATCTTGCCGGCCACGACCGCCACGAGCCGGTCTTGGGCCGTGATATCCCTCGCAGGAGCTTGCCCAGTGTGGGGTACGTCTCCCACCTGTGTCGGCAGCGGACCCGAGAACCGTTGTCCCCCCGCCAGCACGACGGCCGTCGGAACCATGTTCTGACTGCGGTCTTCGGGCGGCACCCAGTCGCCGCCGATCACCCAGCCCGGGCCTCCGAAGTTCAGGGAGAACGCCATGCCCCGCTTCTTGGCCTCTCGAATCGCGTGGACGACCAGATCGAAGTACGCCTCGGAGAGGTAGGGAACGTTCCCCTTCTCGTAGACTTCCTGCATCGTGATCTGCTCGACGCCGCCGATGCCCTGCTCATGCATCTGCTGCAGTTGCCAGGTCAGATCATCCTTGGTGATCGCGTTGCCCATCCACCACCAGCGCGTGTGCGGCCGGCAGGAGGCGGGGGGGTCGGCGAACGACTTTCGCATCTCCTCGCGAGAGACTTGGCCGTGCGCCGCTCCCGGCGTCAACACCGCGCCCAGCCAGACCGCCATGCCGAGGGCGCCGACGACTTGCAGGACTTGATGGTGCTCCATCGTCGCTCCTTGCGCTACTTCCACGGCAGGCGCAGGCCCAACGCCTCGGGCCCCTCGTTGATGAAGTACAGGTTGAACTTGACCCAATGCGCGCCGCCGGGCACGTCGTAGAGGTAGATCTTCGCCGTGTAATCGTTCTCTGCGGACGGTTGCTCGAGGATGAACGGATGCATCGGCTCGGATTCGATGTCTTCCACGATCACCGTGCCTGCCTTCTGTGGCAGGGGTGTCGAGAACGTGTGGTTCTGGAAGTAGATCGGATCCCAGCGGAGATGCTCCGTCTCCAGGTGGTCACCGCGCACCGACAGGATGTCCCTGCCATCGACCCGGCCCTCCCAGTAGAGGATCTTGGTCGCTTTGTCACCGTGCGTGCGAAGGACTTCCCTGTATCTGGACTGCTGCTGTGCGACGGTCCGTTCGATCTGGTCCCGACTCGGCGCACGGGCCAACGCCTTTCTCGCCCCCTCCGGGTCTTCGAGCGTCTGACGAACGTTCTTGATGAGCTCATCGACGCCGAACAGGTGGTAGTCGAAGCCCGGCGCATCGACGAACGCCTTGCGCGTCGTCGTCAGCTCCTCGAAGAGGCGGCCGAGCGCACGCAGATTCTCGTCGGTCGGATCCTCTGAGTATTGGAAGTACGCCAGGAATGTCTTGGTGTAGAAGTGGTTCGCCTGGATCAGCAAGCGTGTCAGCTTCAGTGAGTCCGCGACCTTCGCTGCGAATCCCTTGTCCGGCACGCGCGTCTTGACGGCTGCGTATTTCCGTTCCATCGTCTTGGCGACGTCCAGTCCGTGGTCCAGGTACGTCAGCGTCTCGGGGATCCACGGTTTGCACCGCAGGTAGATCTCCCGCAGGAATTCGAGGTGTTCCTTCCCGCCGTCGATGCTGGGATAGCCCTCCGCGACGAAGTTGCCGACCCGAATGTGCGGCAGGGAGCTAAACGCGCCGTACGCGACCGGTTCGATGTATAGGCCGTACTTGTACGCGGACGGCGAGAGCAGACAGATGTCGGCCATCGCCTCGGCGAGGGAACGGCCGAAGTAGATCGCGCAATAGTCTGCCGCGATGTCTCTCGGTTTGTCTTGGTGGTCCCACGTCAGCCGCGACACCGTGTATGCCGTGAGGCTTCGCGTGTCCCAACCCTCCTTGGCGGGCATGTCGAGGCTCGCGCCCTTCAGATTGCTCTTTCCCGCACGGAGCATGGACGTCAGCCCGGCCTGGAAGTACGTCCCCGGATACGTCGGGAAGACATTCGCCCCGCCGTGGTAGTCCATCGTCTCACAGACGACCATCATGTTGTGCGGCGTCTGGTTCAGCGTCGGGTTGTAGGGCTGGTACCACCACCGATCGTTCTGCGTGAAGCTGGGGATGAGGTACAGGTTTCGCGTCGGCACGTCGTCGGTGAAGACGCTTCGGTAGACCTCGGGTTGCGACTGCTGTTCGTGGGCGTTCGTGATCCACGTTCGGTGGAGCAGATCCTTGTCGAACTCGCCCACAACGACGTCCCACACCGCCTTGACGAAGGCTCGATACCGCTTGGCCAGGGACCAGTCGCACCCCTCTCCGTCGTGCATGACGTCAAACGTCTGGTAGTTGCCCCAGTAGTTCTGCTCCTCGCCGGTGAAGGTCGCCACGCCGTCGAGTTCGGGCATCGCCTGAAGGAGCCGCCTGAACTTCGCTCGCACCGCGTCCCACAGGCGGGGGTCCGAGGGCGAAAGCGTGGCGCCGAACTCTGCAAGCAGCGACGGGTGATAGGTGAACTCCGTGCCGAACGGCATGAACTTCATATGGAGCGCATGTGCGTATTCCGCCAGCTCCCGGGCCTGGGCCCGAGCTTTCCGGTTCTCCGTGCGCTCCGGCTCAGCGTCCCACGGCACGAGTCTAAGGGGGGTTTCGCCGAAGACGAGGTTCAGTCGATAACGCAGGGCCCGTCGAATGTCCGCACGGCTCCTGACCGGGATGCGTGTGTAGCGCGTCTCGAGATCCGGCTGATGTTTGACCTGGTCCGTCGGCACGCGCTTCAGCACGCGGATCCTGTCCCAGATCCAGTAGAGCCCGTACACGTCGCCGATCAGGGATCCGCCTGCTACCACGACGATCGTCCTGTTGCCGTCGGCCACGGGGACGATCTCGTAGCCCTGGGGATGCTCGACGCCGACCAGCTCGAGGGCGCCGCGACGCCGCAAGTCGGCTGTGATGCGGTTCCTGCTTGCATCGCCGACAACGATCGCATTCGCCGACGGCGTTCGCTCGTCGGTGACCGTCTTGAGGATCAGGCCGTTCTCCCGCCCCGTCTCGATCAGATCCGAAAGGCAGACGCTAATCGCCTCATCCTTCAGGCTTGCGGGGGAGACAGCGACGCGCCAGTCGGTCTGAGCATGGGAGATATCGGCGTGGCATACGCTTGACAAGGCTATCCATCCCAACACGCGGGTGTTCATGTCCGGCCAGTCCCTCCCAGCGTCCTCCTCGTCGTCGCCTCCGCTCACCGACCGGTCCGCGGCGCCTGTGGCCGGTGCGGATAGATCCGGAGCCGCGCTGGCGCTATCCCTTTCACCTCAAACAGGCGGTACGGCCACTCGGGCACGATCTTGATGCTGCCTTTGACGTCCTCTGGGACTCGCCACGAGTACTCACAGAAGCTGCCTCAGCCATACTCGAACGCGCCGCTCTGAAGGACGTTCCCGCGCATGTCGACGATCTTGAACCGCGGCGCCGGGGATTCGCGGCGCTTCAGAGCTCGCAGGGTCGCAACCTGTCGACCTGCGGGAATGGGACATCGAGTATACGTGGCGTGCGTGCTTTGGGGAAGGAGGGCAGACGGCCATCAAGTCGCACCAAACAGGCAGACGGCCATCAAGTCGCACCAAACAGGCAGACGGCCCCGCCGCGATGCGGGCCGCCGCGCTCGCCTGCGGCTCAATACACCAGCCGACGGAAGCCCCTGATCGTGTGGAATGAGAAGAGGTTCCCGTCGTGGGCGCTCTGGGCCCCTTCATCGGCGGAGCGGCTGAGCAGGTGCGGGTGTCCGCCCCCGCCTGGACTGTCACGTACGCCCGGTCGCCGATGCGCCTGTCAACAAGACCGCACGTCAGGAATGTTGGTGTTTCCCCTTCCGTACGCCGTCATGGTTTTGGTACACTCCGGTTTTGCGTACGACATAAATGCAGGGACATGTCGCCTGGGCACGTCACGCCGCAGCCGTGGGGATAGGAGGCGAGTCATGAACATGCGAACGGGTCTGCTGGGGGTTGCGGTAGTTGTCTGTCTTGTCGGTTTGCCAACATGGGCGGCCGAGCGGTACGTCCCGACTCAGTACACCACGATCCAAGCGGCCATCGATGCCAGCAGCGATGGGGATGAGGTCATCATCGCCCCCGGCACGTATCAGGGCGACGGCAACCGCGATCTCGACCCCAACGGTCTGGCGATCACGGTTCGAAGCACCGACCCGAACGATCCGAACATCGTCGCCGCGACGGTGATCGACTGCGGCATGGACCCGAACCACTGGGACGATCCCAACTACACCGAGGATCCCAACTACCATCACCGCGGGTTCTACTTCCATGGCGGCGAAGGCCCGAACTCCGTCGTGGCCGGTCTGACCATCACCGGCGGTTACGATCAGTTGGGCGGCGGGATGTGCAACATCACGAGCAGCCCGACGGTGACGAACTGCACGATCAGTGGGAACACGGCACTCTACGGCGGCGGCGTCTACTGCTCGTCTGCCAGCCCGGCGCTGACGAACTGCACGATCAGCGGGAACTCGGCCTCGGGCTCCAACGCCAGGGGCGGTGGGATCCTGTGCTACGACAGCAGTTCGACGCTGACGAACTGCACGATTAGCGGGAACGCGGCCTCGGGCTCAGATGGGGACGGTGGCGGCGTCTGCTGCTACAACAGCAGCCCGACGCTGACGAACTGCACGATCACCGGGAACTCGGCCACTCGTGACTGCGGCGGCGTCTACTGTAACTACAGCACTCCGACGCTGACGAACTCCACGATCAGCGGGAACTCTGCCTCTAATCGGGGCGGCGGCGTCCACTGCTACTATGCCAGCCCGACGCTGACGAACTGCACGATCAGCGGCAACTCGGCCGGTTATGAGGGCGGCGGCGTCTGCTGCATGTGGGACAGCAGCCCGACGCTGACCAACTGCATCCTCTGGGATGATGCGCCGCAGGAGATCCGCGTGGTCTCGGCGAGCCCGGCCGTCACCTACTCCTGCATCTCAGGTGGCTGGACGGGGGAGGGCAACATCGACGCCGATCCGCTCTTCGTCGACGCCAACGGGCCGGACGACGACCCAAATACGTGGGAAGACAACGACTGCCACATCTCGCCCAGCTCGCCCTGCGTCAACGCAGGCGATCCGAACGGCGACTACGCCGGTCAGACCGACATCGATGGCCAGGGACGAGCGAACGGCATCGTCGACATGGGCAGCGACGAGGTCTGGGCCGAGCCGCCGGTCCACAACATCACACAAGACACCTACTTCTCGCGAATCCAGGACGCCATCGACGCCGCCAACGAAGGCGACGAGATCGTCCTCGCCCCGGGTACGTACACGGGCGACGGCAACCGCGATCTGGACCCCAACGGCCTCGCGGTCACAATACGAAGCATAGATCCGAACGACCCGAACGTCGCCGCGGCGACGGTGATCGATTGCGGCATGGACCCGAACCACTGGGACGATCCCAACTACACAGATGATCCCAACTACCGTCACCGCGGGTTCCACTTCCATAGCGGCGAAGGCCCGAACTCCGTCGTGGCTGGCATGACCATTGCGGGCGGTCATGTTGAGGCGGACTACTCGGACGACCCCAACGGCTGGGGAGGGGGGGTCCTATGCCTGGACAGCAGCCCGACGCTGACGAACTGCACGATCAGTGGGAACTCGGCCGACTGGCATGGCGGCGGCGTCTGCTGCTACGACAGCAACCCGACGCTGACGGACTGCACGATCAGGGCGAACTCGGCCTGGTACTCGGGCGGCGGCGTCTGCTGCACTAACGGCGGCAGCCCGACGCTGACACACTGCACGATCACCGGGAACGCGGCTGACTACCGCGGCGCCGGCGTCTACTGCTACGACAGCAGCCCGACGCTGACACACTGCACGATCACCGGAAACGCCGGCCTCCGCTGGGGCGGGGGAGTCTACTGTACTTCGTACAGCCGGCTGACGCTTGCGAACTGCACGATCAGCGGGAACTCGGCCGACGACGGCGCCGGCGTCTACTGCTTCGATTTCAGCAGCCCGACGCTGACGGACTGCACGATCAGCGGGAACTCGGCCGCTGGTGACGGCGGCGGCGTCTTCTGCAGGCACTACAGCAGCCCCATGCTGACGAACTGCACGATCAGCGGGAACTCGGCCGCTGGTGACGGCGGCGGCGTCTTCTGCTGGGATTACAGCAACCCGACGCTGACGAGCTGTATCCTATGGTCCAACAGTCCCGACCAGATCTACGACTCGTTGAACTGCCTGACACGGGCGACTTACTCCTGCATCCAAGGCGGCTGGTCTGGGATGGGCAACATCAGCGACGACCCGCTCTTGGTCGATCCCAACGGCCCCGACGGCGATCCGAACACCTGGGAGGACAACGACTACCACCTGTCCCCCAACTCGCCCTGCATCGGCACCGGCGACCCCAATGGCGACTACGCGGACCAAACCGACATCGACGGCCAGCCCAGGCTCGTCGGCGTGAACGTCGACATCGGCGCTGATGAGTTCGCCCGCGTCCTGAACCTGACCGTCGTCGGAGACGACAAGGGCCAGGTCCTCGTCGAGCCCAACGACATGTACTACGAGCCCAATGCCGTCGTGACCCTCACCGCCCTGCCCAACGCGGCCCAGGGCTTCTTCGGATGGCAGGGGGACGTCCCCCCCGGCCAGGAGCACTACAACCCCCTGACGATCACCATGGACGCCGACAAGGACATCACCGCCACCTTCCGATGCGGACTCGGCACCGTCCCCATGCTGCCGATGATCCTAAGTATGCTTGGCTTGCACGTGGCGGTGAGACGAAAGTCATGATCTGACCGGGTCCCACCACGGTCCTTGGGGTTAGGAGGCGAGCGATGAGACTACAGGTCTGTTCAGCTGTTGCTGTCATGGTTGGCGTGCCGCTGGCACACGCCGCAGAGCGGCACGTCCCGAGTCAGTACGCCACGATCCAGGCTGCCATCGATGCCAGCAGCGATGGGGATGAGGTCATCATCGCCCCCGGCACGTATCAGGGCGACGGCAACCGTGACCTCATTTACGGCGGCTTGGCCATCACCGTCCGAAGCGCCGACCCGAACGATCCCAACGTCGTCGCCGCGACGGCGATCGACTGCGGCATGGACCCGAACCACTGGGACGATCCCAATTACACCGAGGATCCCAACTACCATCACCGCGGGTTCTACTTCCATAGCGGCGAAGGCCCGAACTCCGTCGTGGCCGGTCTGACGATCACGAACGGCTACGTCGATGCGTCTTCCTCCTCCGATCCCAACCGCTGGGGAGGCGGGGTTTTCTGCTGGGACAGCAGCCCGACACTGACGAACTGCACGATCAGCGGGAACTCGGCTTGTGAGGGCGGCGGCGTCTTCTGCTACTACTACAGCAGCCCGACGCTGACGGACTGTACGATCAGCGGGAACTCGGCCACGGGCTCATACGGTACGGGCGGCGGCGTCCACTGTAACTACTACAGCAGCCCGACGCTGACGAACTGCACGATCAGTGGGAACTCGGGTCATCAGGGCGGCGGCGTCTACTGCTACACAAGCAACCCGACGCTGACGAGCTGCACGATCAGCGGGAACACGGTCGACTACGACGGCGGCGGCGTCCACTGTACCTACGACAGCAGCCCGACGCTGGTGGACTGCACGATCAGCGGGAACACGGCCGACGACGGCGGCGGCGTCTGCTGTACACAGGACAGCACGCCCGCGCTGACGAACTGCACGATCAGCGGGAACTCGGCCGACGGCGACGGCGGCGGCGGCGGTGGCGTCTGTTTCTACGACAGCAGCCCGACGCTGACGAACTGCACGATCAGCGGGAACTCGGCCAACTACTACGGCGGGGGCGTCTACTGCTACGACAGCAGCCCGACGCTGACGAACTGTATGTTCAACGGGAATTCGGCACAACGGTACGGCGGCGCCGTCTGCTGTAGAGATGAGAGCACGCCCACGCTGACGAGCTGCACGATCAGCGGGAACTCGGCCGTCTACGGCGGCGGCGTCCACTGCTCCCCAGGCAGCCCGACGCTGGAGAACTGCACGATCAGTGGGAACTCGGCCGACTACTACGGCGGCGGCGTCTACTGCGCCTCCGGCAGCCCGACGCTGACGAACTGCATCCTCTGGGACGATTCCCCGCAAGAGATCTACATGGTCTCCGGGAGCCCGGCCGTGAGCTACTCCTGCATTGCCGGGGGCTGGACCGGCGCGGGGAACATCGACGCCGACCCGCTCTTCGTCGATGCCGACGGGCCGGACGACGATCCGAATACGTGGGAGGACAACGATTACCACATCTCGCCCAACTCGCCGTGCATCAACGCGGGCGATCCGAACGGCGACTATACGGGGCAGCTTGACATCGACGGCGAGCCGCGTGCGAGCGGGGTGGTCGATATGGGTAGCGACGAGGTCTGGGCTGCCGACACATGCACGCTGACGCTGACGGTCGAAAACGAGGACTGGGGCAGCGTTGAGGTGGAGCCCAACGACCCGAACTACGCACCGTTCACGTACCCCTTCGGCACGGAGGTGACATTGACGGCTGCGCCCGTCGAGGGTGCGGGACTCGGTCATTGGCAGGTTTTCGATCCCAACCAGCCGGGTGATGCCAACTACGCAGCGGAAGATGCGAACAACCCTCTGACAATCGTGATGGACGCCGACCAACAGGTTGCCGCCGTCTTCATGGGCGTCCACAACATCACACAAGACACGTGGCATGCGACCATCCAGGCGGCGATCGGCGCAGCGGGTTCCGGCGACATCGTGGAAATCGCGGACGGGACGTACACCGGGGCCGGGAACAAGGACCTGGACTTCGGCGGCAAGGCGATCACGGTGCGGAGTGCCTCCGGCGATCAGGCGTTGTGCATCATCGACTGTGAAGGCAGTGGGCGCGGGTTCGACTTCCACAGCGGCGAAGGGCCCGATTCGGTCGTTGAGGGCCTGACGGTCCGAAACGGCTACGCCGCCCGGGGCGGCGGCGTCTACTGTGAGTGGTCCAGCAGCCCGACGCTGACGAACTGCACGATCAGCGGAAACGCCGCTGCGGGCTACTACGGAGAGGGCGGCGCCGTCTACTGCTACTACAGCAGCCCGACGCTCACGAACTGCACGATCAGTGGGAACTTGGCCTATGATGACGGCGGTGGCGTGTTCTGTTACAGCAGCAGCCCGACGCTGACGAACTGCACGATCAGCGGGAACTCGGCCGCTGGTGACGGCGGCGGCGTCTACTGCTGCTACGGCAGCCCGACGCTCACGAACTGCACGATCACCAGAAGCGTGGGCGACCACTACGGCGGCGGCGTCTACTGCGACAGGAGCTACCCGACGCTGACGAACTGCACGATCAGCGGGAACTCGACCTCGGTCGCATACTGCGGCGGCGGCGGCGTCTACTGCTCGGGGGGCAGCCCGACGTTGATGAACTGCACGATCAGCGGGAACTCGGCCTACTACGGCGGCGGCGTCTACTGCTCGGCTAGCAACCCGACGCTGACGAACTGCATCCTCTGGAACGATACGCCGCAGGAGATCCACGCGCTCTCCGGGAGCCCGGCCGTGACCTACTCCGACGTCGAGGGCGGCTGGACGGGGACGGGCAACATCGACGCTGACCCGCTGTTCGTCGACCCCAACGGCCCAGACGGCGATCCGAATACGTGGGAAGACAACGACTATCACCTCTCGCCCAACTCCCCGTGCATCAATGCGGGCGATCCGAACTACGTGGTCAATCCCAATTACCCCACGGACATGGATGGTGAGCCGAGGGTCAACGGGACGGTCGATATGGGTGCCGACGAGTTCTGGGGGGATCACGTCGTGCTGACCCTGGTGGTCAGGGGCGAGGACAAGGGCGACGTCGATCTCAGCCCAACACCGGCATTCAGCGTCGATACCCGGCATTGGTATCTGATCAACACGGCGGTGACGCTGACGGCGGATTGGGAAGAAGGCAAGTACTGGCTTGGTTGGGAGGGAGACATCTCGCCGGGCGAGGAGCACACCAACCCGCTGACGATCACGATGGACGAGGACAAGGAGATTTCCACATCCTTCCGGTGCGGCATGGGCGTAGGGCCATTCCTGCCCATGATCTTCGCCGTCCTCGGTCTTGCCCTCTGGTTCAGACGCAGGGCGTAGTTGGACTGACGTTCGCAGCGAACTTCACAGGCCCGCAGGTTCGTCCTGTGGGTCTGTTTCTTTGGGCCGTTTGGCCGTGGTCGTATCATCTGGTATCTGGTAGCATTCCGAGCACGGATGCGTCACGGAGAGTAGCGCATACGTTGTGCCAGGACTCTCGACAAGGCCCACAGATCGATATCTGAGGGACTTTCTGGGTCGATGGGGATGTTGGGGGACGGGCCGAACAGGTTTCAGTATCAAGACACAGCCAAATCTGCTTCTGACAGGTGTACTCGGTCAATCGTTGGGGCCCAAGGATTCATGACATCATTTTGTGGTTGGCGCACCGCTTCAGAGGTGGGGGTCACGAACTCGAACGGGAATTGGCGTCCCCCACGGCTGAAGCCTTGGGGCGCCAATGCGCTGCTGCTCTTCCTTGCGCTCTGCGTTCTGAGTCGGCCGTGTCTCGGCGAGGCAGTGATCGAGCTGTACACCGCGAAGCTGACGCTTGACGATCAGGGGCGCGTTCGATCGTTCGGGTACGCCGACGGTTCCGAACACGCCGTGCCCGGTCCGCCGGCGTTCTCCGTGGACATCGACGACGTCCCGCGCTTCCCCACGGCGGTTGTCGGGTCGCCGAACGGGCTGGCGGTGACGTTCGAAGGTGGCACGGTGGCGGAGTTCCGCGTCACCTCGCGACCGGGATTCGCCCTTCTTGAGCTGCAGAAGCTCGCCTCGACGGGGACGGTTCAGCGATTCGGTCTCTTCTCGCTGCCGATCCCTCCCAAGACCCAAGTGGCCTCCAGGATCAACGCCGCACATCTGGGTCAGCACAGCCTCGCGCTCATGGCCGCCGAGCCGAACGTCCGTGCGTTCTCCAGCCGGTCCATGGGTCAGCGCTCCAACAAGTCGGGCTGCACGCACCGGTTCACACCGACGGACGGCAACGCTCGGATCGGGCGACGCGCAGCCCGCTTCACGGCCACCAGCACGAGGACCGACAACGGCGGATGGTCGCTTCGCGGCAAGACGTTCCGGCCGCCACTCGATCTGTCAGGCTGCACCGCCATCCGGGCGCGGGTCCACGGCGACGGGAACGGCGAGCTACTCAAGATCCAGCTCCACGACGGAAGCCGGGGCTATCGGGACAACTACATCAAGATCGACTTTCGGGGCTGGCGACAGTTGACGCTGACCGACAACGCCATCAACACGATCCGGTACGATCGGGTCAGACACCTGAGCTTCTACTACAACGGCCTGCCGGCCAAGAAGACCGTGACGTGTCTCATCGACCAGGTCGAGGCCGTCCTCGATCGAGGCGGCAGGGAGGAAGCGGTCGTTCTGGAGGACTTCGAGAACCCCCACTCCCCGCTCTGGGACGGCGGGCCCGCGACGCTAAACGTGCAGACGTATCAGAGGCATGGGATCAGGCCGGCGCGCTTCGGCCTGATCGTGTGCCCAAGAAGCGACTTTGCCAAAACCGTCGAGCGGTTCGAGGCGATCGCCGGCCTGCCCAGCCCACACCCGGGTGGCGTGTGGAGCAAGACGTCTCCCTGGATCAAACGCTCGTACCTGTTCATCACGCGGTTCAGCGAATCGCAGACCGACGAGGCGCTGGCGCTCGCCCGCCGCGGTGGGTTCCATACGATCCTGATCCTCGGCGGGTCCTGGCACGAGTCCACGGGACACTACCGGGTCAACCGCAGGAACTTTCCTGACGGGCTCGCGAGTCTGCAACGCACGGTGCGCCGGTTCAAGGACGCTGGCTTCAAGGTGGGCCTGCACTTCCTCGGTGCATCCATCCGCCCGCCTGACCCGTATCTGGCGCCCGTGCCCGACAAGCGCCTGGTCAAAGGCGTCTCGGCCGTCCTGGCCAAGGACATCGATGAGAAGGCCGACTTCGTCCCCACGACCCAACCGCCGAAGGACTTCCCAGCCGAGGATGGCGGATACCGCGGCAACGGCGCCGTCCTCTGGATCGACGACGAGCTGATCCAGTACGCGGCTCGGTCCATGGACCCCCCTTACGGATTCCGCGGATGTCGACGCGGGCATCTCGGCACACGTTCGGCCCCACACCGCAAGAACGACCGAGTGGACCACCTCGTGCGCTCGTACGGCTATCACATGTACGACATGGACACGACGCTGCTGGATGAGGTGGCCGCCAACTTCGCTCGCGTCGCCAACGCCTGCGACGTCGATATGCTCTACTTCGACGGTTCGGAGCGGTTGCAGGGCGACCACTGGTACTACAACGCCCGCCTGCACAAGGCCTTCTACGACCGGATGAAGAACAAGGATATGCTCCTGCAGGCCAGCAGCTTCAGCCACTACTCGTGGCACATCATGGCCCGCAGCGCCTCGGCCGACGGACACGGCGATCTCAAGGGGTACCTCGACGCGCGCTCGTCCTGGTTCGACACGCTGGCGGAGAACCTGATGCCGCTCGACGTGGGTTGGTACTACGGCTACGACCCGAACGCCACGCCCGACATGTTCGAGTACGTCCTCGCCGCGACCCTCGGATACGACTGCTCGATGTCGTTTCAGGTCTCCGTCGACGCCGCCAAGCGGCATCCCTTCACCGGGACGATCCTGGACATGATCGCACGCTACGAGAAGCTCCGGTTGTCCGGGCGCGTGCCAAAGGCCATGCGGGATCGGTTCCGGATCGACCCCGCGCTCGGTGGGAACATGGAGCCGGAAGAGCGGGCGGCGCGACTCGACAAACGCCGCGAATACCGACTGCTCGGCTCCGAGGGCAGAGAGTGCTTCCAGCGCGTCGTCTACTCCCCGTGGAAGGAGGTGCGCGCGATCGACGGCAAGCAGAACGTGTTTGACGTACAGATCAAAGACGGCCCGGCGCCCGTCGGCGTCCAGGTCCATGCGATGCCCGGTCCCTGGCTGCAGCCAGAACCGGCCTACCGCGCAGCCGATGCGCTCGTGTTGGAGACCTTTGACGATCTGGCCGGCTATGCTCGCAGTCCGAAGCCGGGCCAGAAGGTCTACAGGATTGGCCCTGGCGAGGGCGGCTCGACCCTTCAAGGCGTCACGCAGCGGCTGGAGTCTACCGACCAAGACGTCAGAGAGGGTCAGCGTTGTGGCGTCTACACGGCCACGAGCGCCCGGCTGCATCCCGACGGATGGTCGGTCATCGGCAAGCGCTTCGATCCCCCGTTGGACCTCTCCTGGCACAAGGGCATCGGCCTGTGGATGCGCGGCGACGGAAAGGGCGGGCGGTTCAAGGTCCAGCTTCGCGACGGCGGCAAGGGCGTACAGGACTACTACATCACCAACGACTACGTCGGTTGGCGCTATCAGCGACTGACCAGGTCGGCCCAGGACCGCCTGGACTACCAACGTGTTGTCAGCCTGACACTCTACTACAACGCCCTGCCCGCCAAGACGACGATCTCCTGTGGCCTCGACGACATCAAGGCCTTGCGCCAACTCGATGACCGCACGATCGCCGATCTTTGGGTCGACGTCGGCGGCAAGCGATTTGCATGGAAGGGCAGCCTGGCCACCGGCCAGTATCTCTTCTTTGATCCCGACAAGTCCGTCACGCGCTACGCCCCCGGCCTCGGCGACGGCGAATCGTCCCCGCCCCGCCCAGAAATCCTGTTGCTGCCTCCGGGCCAGCACAAGATCATCCTCGGCTGCGGCAGCCCGCTGACCATGCCCCTCCGGTTCCGCACGATGCACTACCCACCGGAGCGGTACCCGATTCCGTGAAGGGGTCCACCCCTGCACGAACGCCATGGAGATACGGGAGCGATGCTCGCTCCTCGGATTGGGGCGGAGCGGTATCGGCAAGGCGTTGAGGGGCTCATGGACTGCGGCGGCCATGACGCCGCTTTGGATCTCGCCCCACGACACGGCAGGTCCGGGACGGCGTTTCGAATCCAACCGCGGCTCCGCCGCGAGCCAAAGCGCCGCCGCTGGCGGCGCACTCCATACGGATCCACGTTTCGCTCCATGCCATTCGACGCCCACCCGACTGGCGGGCGCGTGCAGACCCTCGTCCGCGACGGCGACTTGCTGTTAGAATATGACTACAAGAAGACAACGGAGAGTAAACGGGACAGCTTGCTGAACCGTGGGAAGTAGCACGGCTGGGATCACTATGGAGGGCGATCCGTGGATTGGTCGCGCAGGCCCTGACACACGCCACACGACGGAGGAAGGGCTGGCCAAGATCCTCGCCCAAGACGATCTGGTCCGAGCAGCGACCAGCCAGCCGGGGCGATGGAGCCAGATGCCCTGGAAGTCGCCGTAGGGAGCTTGCGACGATGGGTCAAGGCGACCCGCCCGAACATCGTGGAGAGCACAGGCCGAACAGAGGGCTCCGACTGATGTGGCTTCGGCGCGCCCTTCTAGTCCCTGCCCTACGAAGTCGCATGCGTGTTATGGTCGTCCCGCACGATTGTGTGAAGCTCTATGCCGTCGAGTGTTCGTCGGACGAGGTCAGCGAGTTAGAGGCGCTGGACGGAAGGGTCGCTGTCGATCTGATGAACCTCGTGCGGTACGAGGTAGGCGGAACCACTCAGGGGTCGGGAGTTCGCGTGTTCTGCTTCGGCCG
>CAYMLO010000040.1:0-1501 GCA_964390905.1 uncultured Planctomycetales bacterium
CATCGCCACGATCCGAACTTGCGTGGGAAGCAACTTTGCGCTGTAGTGCTAGGTCCTTCCGATCCAGCGCGAGATTTCATATGACATAGGCCAACCCGGCGATAAACGCGATGACTCCGAGGACCGGGTGCACACGGAACAGTGCGACAGAGCCGACGATAACACCGACAGTACGGCCGATGAGCGATCCCCAAGCGGCGGGAGTTTGAGGTCCCTGCGTATGTCCGACCAAGAACCACAGACCAACAGACCCCCCAGCGACCAAGAGCGTGGCCACAGTGCCGGCAACGATCAGGACGTTCCTGTTCCACCTCTTTTCCGCCTTGACGACGGCCTGCTTCGAAAGTCCCAGCTGCTGATATAGGTCGTCAGGGATAGGTTCCCATTCCCCCTTATTGCCTCCTTGGACACACAACCTCGGGTTGTACTTCCGATGGAGCCAGTTTGTCTGGACGGCGTGTGAAGTGAGGGCTTTCTTGACCTCGTCAAGAGACCTATGCTTTGTCACGGACTTGGCTTTACCCTCAACAACTGAAGAGCAGAACTCCCAACACGTTTGGGGTAGTTTACTGGGAGTTGCCGCGATAGCATCGCGCACGAATGACGTGAGTACAGCCAAGCGGGGTTCGTCCTCAGATCCTGGGAGTGACAGGCGGTGTTTCTCAGTCAAGACAAGAGTGCTACTGGCGAACGACTGCTTGAATGTGACGACATCCGGATCAAGTTCTTCGAAACGGACACTCATGGCGGACGGAGTACCGCTCAGCTTCCAGAATAGGCCGCCTGTCGTGAACAAAACCCCTTCTTTGCCCGATCCGAGAAGCGTGGTGTCCTGCAAACCGAGGATCAAGTCGCCGGAAGCGGCGGCAGCATAACTCAGGAGTGCATTGTCGAACTTCTCTTGAGGCATATCGGGATACGCCAATATCGAACGGGGTTTCGCGGCTGCCGTGTTCCACTTGTGAACGATTGTCGCTTCTACGGGGGTAAGCTTGCGCCCGTATCGCTGTTCGTACTGTGCGAGTTGTTCGGGTTCAACGGTGGGTACTGTGCGTTCGACAGGCTCTGTGGTCATTAGTCCTTCCTTTGTCCTGGGCAACAACAACAACATCATCATTCCTCGCTGTTCTGCTGGGGTCAGTGTTCTGCTGGGGTCAGAGCGCTTTTCTGCTGGGGTTCTGCTGGGTTCTGCTGGGGTCAGAGCGCTTTTAGGCGTTAGCCAATGCCTGGTCACGTTATGTGGCGAACCGCCCCGGCGAACTCGATCCGTAACGGGCTATCCATGGCCGCCAGCAGAGCCGACCTCTCCCAAGAATGCCTGCACCGACGCCCAAGAGCGCCTTGACCCTCCCCTGCCCCCCGGTCAAGTGTCCTCAAAACAACTGGAGCGCCAGATTGTAGTCTCCGCTGTCCGATGACTGATTGTCTTCGACGATGATGGTGTAGGTGCCGGTTTCGTCGAGCTGCGTGTCGATCGTGGCGGTGTCGCAGAAGAAGCACC
>CAYMLO010000040.1:1601-55468 GCA_964390905.1 uncultured Planctomycetales bacterium
GTGCCGGTTTCGTCGAGCTGCGTGTCGATCGTGGCGGTGTCGCAGAAGAAGCACCCGTCCTGCGCCTCCGCGGGACCGCCCCCCGGAGGATACAGGAAGATGCTCGTGTGGAGGTCTCCCGCCGTTACCGTTTCCACGATGCGAACACGCTGCCCGGCCACGCCGTGGAACGTGAAGGCGTCCATGTCGGACGCAACATCGATGGTCCCAGACGCGGTCTGGCCAGATGAGATGGCCCCACCATCGGGATCTTGCGGGCTTGTCAGCGTCCCCGAGAGATTGATGAAGGTGAGGCGGTATTGTCCGGTCTCGGTCTTCTCGTTGTCCTCGACGATGATGGTGTAAGTGCCGGTTTCGTCGAGCTGCGTGTCGATCGTGGCGGTGTCGCAGAAGAAGCACCCGTCCTGCGCCTCCGCGGGACCGCCCCCCGGAGGATACAGGAAGATGCTCGTGTGGAGGTCCCCCCCGGTGACCGTTTCCACGATCCGAACACGCTGCCCGGCGACGCCGTGGAACGTCCAAATGTCCTGTTCGGAGGGCGCGTCGATCGACCCCGAGACTGTCTGTCCTGATTCGATGCTGCCCTGCGGTTCCTGTGTGAAGACGGCGGTGACGTTCTTGTCGGCGTCCATGCTGACGATCGCGGGGTTCGTCGAACCGGTTTGGCCGCCCTGCCACTTGTTGAATTGCCACCCATCGCCGGGAACGGCCGTCAGGGCCACTTCGGCCCCGCAGTCGTACGTGTCTTGCTCGGGATCGACGGTGACCGTCCCTTGCCCGGTCACCGCTGTGGCCAATGTGAACGGGCCGGTTTCGGTGCAGACAGCCTTGACAGATTTGTCGGCGTCCATCGTGAGGGTCGCGGGGTTCGTCGAGCCGGTCAGATTACCCTCCCAATGATCGAACGTGCAGCACGCGGTTGAAACTGCCGTGAGCGTAACCTCGGTACCCGCGTCGTAGACGCCACCCGCCGGATCGAGCTGGACAGCACAACACGAGTTCGCATCGACAATCAGGACGTAGGAGGCTGGGGTCCCATTCTGCTCGAACACGGCCCTGACGGACTTGTTGTCGTCCATCGTGATCGTGGCCGGATCGGTCGAGCCACCCAGGTCGCCCTCCCACTGAACGAACCGCCAGCCGTCGCTCGGGGTGGGGTCCAACGTAACGGTGGTATCGAAGTCGTAGGAACCCCCAGACGGGTCAAGGGCGACGGTACCTTCTCCCGTCACACTGACCGTCAGGGCGTACTTGTCGGGGCAGAACTCCGGAAAGACGTCCCCGAAAAGCTGGCAGAACACGTCGCACCCCGCCAGACCGCACGTCAACACGACCGCTCCCAGCACGAAGATGCCCCCGGGCAGAGCGCCCTTGCGCCCACCGAAAACACAACGCGTGCCCGCCAGTGCCATTGCTTTGCTCCTCCATTTGCACTCTTCGTTGGGCCACCCCCTTGATCCCTCTGATCGATCCGACTCGTCGCCTTATGAGGGTTGACACGCGCGCGGCCTGGTGGTTAGCGAAAGGCAGAGGATTCTGGATGCTTTTTCGACGGCTCTCGGCCTTGTCCCCGGACGATGGCCTCGACGCGATGGATCGTCAGGCGTCGCCAGGCCCGCAAAACGCCCCGATCAATAGCCACCGGCGACGCCAAGGGGGCGTAGGTGGGCAGCGCCATTCGGACGCCATTCGGAACAGTCACCTATTACTCTCGCGGAGAAGCAGGTCAGGCGTGTTTCTTTATGCTCGCTGCCGAGCGAATGCCGCAGGTTCAGCCCTGGGATCCGACGGATACACCCATATCCTGCCCTCGGCCCGATGACGAATCCATAGAAGACGCCGGGGGCCTCTCTGGCGCCTGTCGCGAGTTCATGCCTTGACACGTCGTGGCTCCCTGCATGGAATGACCGTGCAACGTGCGAAGCAAACCCGCCTCAGGCGGGTTTGAACGTGAAAGGGGCGGCGCGACCCCTTGACGCAGAACCCGAGTCCCAATTCCACGTTAGGTACGGTGGATAGGCCGGCCTTGACCATCGAGGCCGCCCCGCCGCCACGGTATCTGCTTGGGATCTGCGTCTCGGGCTTCGTGCTGACGCTGGTCGTCTGGCTGACGGCGGCGTGGACGTATCACCCGCTGATTCACTACGCCTACACCCAAACACGCTCGGAGTTCCTGCGCAGGCTCGTCAAACACCGCGTCCTCCACACCGTAACCTCCGACGTTTCGGCCGTCGACTTCTCCGTCTTTCTCGTATGGATGTCCTTGCTCGTTGCGGCGGTCTATCTGTTGGCCGACCACCTGCTGGCGGGCAAACTTCACCGTCGCGTCCTCGTCGGCCTGCGTGGCATGGCGACCTGCCCCCGGACGTTCCTCGTCATGACGTCGATCGTCATGCTGGTGATCACGAGCGGCGTGGCCTACTTCGGACTGGGGCGGTTTCCCAATTCCGCGGACGAGTATGGGTACGTCTTTCAAGCGGAAACGCTCCGAGCCGGGCGTTTGTGGAACGATCTGCACCCCAAGCAGGAGTTCTTCGGGATCATCCACATCGCTCAGAAGGACGGCAAACGCGTCGGGCAATTCCCGCCGGGCTGGCCAATCCTGCTCGCGCTGGGCGAAACGCTCCGGATCCCGCCTTGGCTGGTTAACCCCATCCTGGCCGTCGGTTCGCTGTTCCTGCTGTTCGCCCTGGCAGGCCGGCTCTACGGGCGACAGGTCGCCGTCGTGAGCGTCCTAACGGTGGCGCTGTCGGCCTTCTTCGTCTTCAATGCCGCCTCGTGGTTCGCCCATCCCGCGTGCGCCTTGTTCGTGTTGTTGTTCTTCTACTTTGGCGTCCGCTTCGTCGAGGAGGACAAGCTTCGACACGCCCTGGCCGCGGGGGCCTTCATCGGCGCGGCGTTTCTGGTGCGGTACTACACGGCCCTTCTGTGCGGCGTGCCCTGGGGCGTCTACGTCTTGGCTCGCAGACGGAAACGAGGGGCGCTCGGCCTGCTACTGGCCGCGGCCGGGGCTGCGCCCCTTGTCCTTTTCCTGCTCACGTACAACCACAGGATCACCGGCGACCCGCTTCTGACCGTGCAGACGTGGTACGCACAGGAGTGGCTGGGCTTCGTGAAGGGCCACACACCCGCCAAAGCCGTCGTGCTGGCGGCAAGCCAACTCCTGAACTTCAGCTTCTGGGCCTCGGCGGTCGTGCTCGTCACGTACTTCGGTTATCTGCTTGTGTTCTGGCGCAAGCCGAGGCCGCACTTCACCGATCTGACGTTCCTCGTCCTTCTGATCGGCTACCTGTTCTACTACAACGCCGGCGGGTTCAAGTACGGACCGAGGTACTACTACGAAGGCTACGCCCTGGCGGTGTTGTTGCCGGCCCGACGGCTGTTTGGCGACGAGTTCACCTCGGCGCGCGGCAGGACACTCCGTTACCTTTTCGTGCTCGGCGTGTTGGCCTGCGTGTGGGTCATGCCCTGGATCGTCGCGCGAGAGCACCGGATCGTCGTCGAGAGAACCGATCTGTACCGACAGGTGGAAGCGAAGGGGATCCACAACGCAGTCGTCTTCGTGGCCTCCGGGACGGGTGTCACCCGACCGATGCCCCAAGGCGACCTGCCGAGGAACGGCATCACCTTCGACGGCGACGTGCTCTACGCACTCGACCTCGGCGAGGAGAGACGAGGCGAGCTGATGAACCACTATCCCAACCGGGCCTTCTACGTCTACTCGCGCCAGAAGGATCACGTCCAGGGGAATCTGGTGGGCCCGATCCGCCGTCCTTCCTCACGTCCCGCGACCTTACGATCCGGCGCGTCGAGAAAGCCGCCACACAGAACGCATTGATCCTCAGTCCCGTTTTCGGTACAAGCCATAAAGGGGAGTCACGCTTGCGGCTGCATGGGGAGCAGGGCGCATCTGCCACCGTTCGCCGGAGGGGATTCCCGGATCAGCGCTTTGGCCCATGTCGTGGCCTTCCTCGCCCGTCCGATCAGATCGTCCGTACAGCCATGGGGAGCGATGACATGAGACCCAAGGAGCTCGCGTCGGTGGTTGCGGGTATCGCTGTGATCGGCGTCCTGGCCGGCGGTGCGATCCTCCTGGCCGAGGCGCTCGATGCGGGGGTTGCGTACCGGGGACGACTCACGGAGTCTGGCGCGCCGGCTGACGGAACCCACGACTTTGTGTTCGCGCTGTACGACGCCGAAGCGCTGGGCAGCATCGTGGCCGGCCCGGTCGAACGCGCTGACGTGTCGGTGACCAACGGCGAGTTCGCCGTGCCGCTCGACTTCGGTCGCGACGTCCTGGGCGGCGATCCACTGTGGTTGGAAATCGCGGTCCGCCCGTCCGGTGCGGGAGCCCCTCACACGACGCTTGTGCCGCGCCAGCAGATCGGGGGCCCGCCGGATGCGCAAGAGGACTCGGGCATAGACGAAGAGCCCTTGGGCACGCCGACGGCCTGGTACTTGACGGGCAACGGGGGCACGAATCCGGGGACAGATTTCCTGGGCACCACGGATGACAAGGCGCTGGAGATCCACGTCAACGGCACGCGGGCGATGCGGTTCGAGCCCAATGCCTCGAGCCCGAGCATCATCGGGGGGCACCCTGACAACGCCGCTAAATCGGGCGTCTCTGGGGCCACCATCTGCGGCGGCGGCGGCGGCGTGGGGTATTTCAATTTCGTACGCGACGACTACGGAACGATAGGTGGCGGCAGGCGGAACCTTGCGGGGGACGGGGTCGGGTCGACCAGCGACAGGGCCTACGCCACGGTCTCGGGGGGCTTTTTCAACACGGCCAGCGGCGAGCGGTCCACCGTCAGCGGCGGATACAACAACGTCGCAGACGCCAAGTATGCCACCATCGCCGGAGGATACGACAACGACGCCATTGCCGACTACGCTGCGGTCGGCGGGGGAGGCAAGAACGACGCTGACGCCAACTGCGCCACCGTTGCCGGGGGGTACGAGAACGACGTCCGCGGCGACTACGGAACCGTCGGCGGGGGATATGACAACGATGTTACCGGCGAGTCCGCGACGATCGCCGGTGGACGTGCCAACGACGCCACCGCCTTGTACACCTCGATCGGCGGCGGTCGCGGCAACACGGCCAGCAACAACTACGCCACCGTCGCTGGCGGGCGGGCGAACAAGGCCAGCAGGCACTACGCCACCGTTGCCGGGGGATACGTCAATCAGGCCACCGGCCTGTACGCCAGTGTCGGCGGGGGCTCCGACAACGACGCCACCAGCGACTACGCCACGACCGCGGGCGGGCGCGCCAACCTCGCCAGCGCCATCTACGCCAGCGTCGGCGGGGGGCGCGGGAACACGGCCACCAACAGCTACACCACCATCGCCGGCGGACGGGCGAACAAGGCCAACACCCACTACGCCACCGTCGCCGGAGGATACGTGAATCAGGCCACCGGCCTGTACGCCAGCGTCGGCGGGGGACAGAGCAACGAGGCCACTGAGGACTGCGCGACGGTCGCCGGCGGAGACGACAACCTCGCTGATGCCAACTACGCGACCGTCGGCGGGGGGCGAGCCAACACGTCCGCGGGCTACTACGCGACCGTGGCGGGCGGTCGCGGAAACACGGCCAGCCAAAACTACACGACCGTTAGTGGCGGTCGGGGCAACACCGCCAACGGCTACTATGCAACGGTGCTCGGGGGGAGGGAGAATCGAGCGTCGGGAGACTACAGCCTGGCAACCGGATACGGGGCCAAGGTCGATGCGTCGCATGATGGGGCGATGCTCTTCGCGGACGGGACGGCCTTGAACTTCAACTCGTCGGCGGCCAACGAGTTCGCGGCGCGCTGCACGGGTGGCGCGCGTTTTGTGTCGGCCGTCAACGGCAGCGGGACGCCCACAGCAGGCGTGGGCCTGGCTCCGGGTAGTGGATCGTGGTCATCAATGAGCGACCGCAATGCGAAGGGGAATTTCGAGCCGGTGGACAAGCGCGAGTTGCTCGACCGCCTCGCGAAGGTGCCAATCACGACATGGCGCTACAGGACGCAAGACGCCTCGATCCGTCACATCGGACCGGTGGCGCAGGACTTCCACGCCGCGTTCCATGTGGGTGAGGACGACAAGCGCATCGCCACGATCGACGCCGACGGCGTCGCCTTGGGCGCGATCCAGGGCCTGCACGACCTTCTCATGGAGAAGGACGCGCAGATCGCTGCGCTGAAGGAGCAAAACGCGAAGCTCGAGGTGCGCTTCGCCAAGATGGAGACCATCCTGGCCGGACTGGCCAGAACTGTGAAGGAGAAGTGAGATGAACGCTCGTCATTCCAGGATGTTGGCTGTTGGCCTGGCGGCGGTTGCCGTGCTCACGGGCAGCGGGTTCCTGATCGCCGAGGCGTTGGACACGGGGTTCACCTACCGCGGGCGACTCATGGACGGCGGCACCCCGGCGAACGGGCAGCATGATTTCACGTTCGCCCTGTATGACGCCGAGGCGTTCGGCAGCATCGTGGCCGGCCCGATCGAATGCGTTGACGTGGTGGTCGCGAACGGCGAGTTCGCGGTGCCGCTCGACTTCGGACGGGACGTCTCAAGCAGGAATCCGCTGTGGTTGGAGATCGCGGTCCGTCCATCTGATGGGGGCGCTGTGTGCACGACGCTCTTGCCGCGCCAGCGCTTCGGCGCAGCGTCGGATGCGCCGGGCGTGGTGGGAGAGCCCGAGGGGGACGCATCGAACTGGGGCCTGACGGGAAACGCTGGGACGACCCCGGGGACGAACTTTCTGGGCACCACGGACGACACGGCGCTGGAGATCCACGTCAACAGCGCGCGGGCGCTGCGGATCGAGCCGAATGGCACCAGCCCGAGTCTGATCGGGGGCTACAGTGACAACGACGTCTTTCCGAATGCCTATGGAGCCACCATCAGTGGTGGCGGGACGAGTCTCAACACGAACACGGTGACCGACAACTTCGGGACGATAGGCGGGGGCACCGGGAACCTCGCGGGGGATGGCGCAGGGAACACCAGTGACAAAGCGTACGCGACCGTCGGCGGTGGGAACGGCAACGAGGCCCGTGGGCAATGGTCCACGGTCGGCGGAGGACAGAACAACTCGGCCAGCGAGGTCCGCGCCACCGTCGGCGGGGGCATCAGCAACCACGCCAGCGCGACGGCGGCGACCATCGCCGGGGGACAGACCAACAGCGCTAGCGGAACCCGCGCTTTCGTAGGAGGAGGGTACGACAACGAGGCCAGCGGTAGGTACTCGACCGTGTGCGGCGGGTACAACAGCGCCGCCGATGCAAACTACAGCACCGTCGGCGGAGGATACCAGAACGCGGCGCTCGGGGAGTACGTCACCATCGGCGGGGGATACGGCAACGCTCCCAGCGGCGAGGCTTCCACCGTCGGGGGGGGCTACGACAATGACCCCAGCGGCGACTACGCCACGGTCGCGGGCGGCCGTGCCAACGACGCCAACGGCTACTACGCCAGCATGGGTGGGGGTCGCGGCAACACCGCCAGCGAGAACTACGCCACCATCGCCGGAGGCCGGGCGAACAAGGCCAGCGGGCACTACACCACCGTCGGCGGCGGATACGTCAACCAGGCGACCGGCCTGTACGCGTCCGTCGGCGGGGGATCCAGCAACGACACCACCGGCGACTATGCAACGACCGCGGGCGGCGGCGCCAACCTGACCAGCGGCTACTACGCGACGATCAGTGGAGGGCGCGGCAACACGGCCAACAACAGCTACACCACCATCGCTGGCGGGCGCGGCAACAGGGCTAACACCCACTACGCGACAGTCAGCGGGGGGTACGTGAACGAGGCCACCGGTCTGTACGCCAGCGTCGGCGGAGGACAGAGCAACGAGGCGACCGAGGATTGCGCGACGGTGGCTGGCGGAGACGACAACCTCGCCGACGCCAATCACGCCACGGTCGGCGGGGGGCGTGCCAACACAGCCAAGGGCTACTACGCAACCGTGGGCGGGGGTCGTGGGAATACGGCCAGCCAGAACTACGCGACCGTCGGCGGCGGCCGGGGCAACACCGCCAACGGCTACTACGCCACGGTGCTTGGGGGGAGGGAGAACCGGGCGTCCGGGGATTACAGTCTCGCGACGGGATACGGGGCCAAGGTCGATGCGTCGCATGACGGGGCGATGCTGTTCGCGGACGGGACGGCCCTGAACTTCTTCTCGTCGGCGGCGAACGAGTTCGCGGCGCGCTGCACGGGCGGCGCGCGATTCGTCTCGGCCGTCAACGGCAGCGGCACGCCGACGGCTGGGGTGACGATGGCTGCTGGCGGCGGATCATGGTCGACGATCAGTGACCGCAACGCGAAGCGGGACTTCGAGGCGGTCGACAAGCGTGAGCTGCTGGACCGGCTTGCGAAGGTACCGATCACGACGTGGCGTTACAGGACGCAGGACGCGTCGATCCGTCACATTGGACCGGTGGCCCAAGACTTCCACGCCGCGTTCGATGTGGGCAAGGACGACAAGCGCATTGCCACGGTCGACGCTGACGGCGTTGCGCTAGGAGCCATCCAAGGCCTACACGAGCTTGTCAAGGAGAAGGACGCGCAGATCGCCGCCCTTCGCGCTCGACTGGAGAAGGTCGAGGCGGCCTTGGGCGCGCTGGCGAGGGCGGAGAATGGAGGTGTGCAATGAACCGGCAAGCGCGACCCGTCATCCGCATGATGGTATGGGCGCTCCTGGTTCCAGCAGCTCCGAGCGTCGCGATGGCCGACTACGCCATCGAGTCATACACGATCCAGGCCGGCGGAGCGACCAGCTCGGGAGGCGGCTTCGTGCTGACCGGCACGATCGAAGCAACGGATCCCAATCCGAGAGTCATGACCGGTGACGGGTTCGAACTGGCAGGCGAACTCTGCCCCGCCCCCGCGGAGGCCGACGGCGAAACCGCCGATATCTCCCAATGCGGCCGGGGCATCGAGGAGGCCTTGCCGCTGTTGTTGATCGGCCTGGTTGGGTTTTGTGCGGTGACAAGGCGCAGGTCATTTCGCATCTAGGGAAGGCCGCCGCATGGTCAGATCGAGCTTGCCGACGGAAATCGACCCCTCTCCGGTCGGGCCCAGCCGATGGGCGACGGCCGGTGCCGTGTTGGGCTCGGCGCTGCGCGTCGGGCTGACCGCAGGGCTGGCGTTCGGGTGGGCTCAGTCAGCGGTGCTGGCGGGGAAGTACCGCTTGGACCTGGGACTGCGTCAGTGGGCGGACGCCCTGAGCTACTCGGGCTTAGCGCATGCGATCCTGTGGACGGTGCACGGCCTGATCGTCGCGGCGGTCTGCGCCCTCGCCGTCCTGCTCTGCCGTCGCGTCAGACACGGAATCGCTCCGGGGGCGATGGCGGGGGCGGTCTTCTTCGCCGGCGGCAGCGCGTTCGTCCTGTGGCCCGCCGCCTCACTGCACGGGATCCAGATGGCCAAGGGACTCAACGCGACCTGGTGTGTGGTGATGGCCTGCTACTGGTTCGGCGCCGTCGTGGGCGCCTATGCCCTCAGCCATCACCTCGCAGGGACCTGTTTGGGACGGGGCGCGTGGTTCGTCGCGCGCGTCACGACGTGGCCCGCCGTGGTCATCCTGCCGATCTGTCTGGCCATCCAGTGGTTCGAACGCCCTAGGCTGATGACCGATGTCGGTGGCTGGAGGCAGGCTACGTCTGGACCGACGGACCGCGAGGACCCCAGGCCCAACGTCGTCCTCGTGGTCCTCGACACGCAACGAGTCGACCGGCTCGGCTGCTACGGATACCCCCGCAAGACCTCCCCGCACCTGGACGCCTTCGCAGACGACGCGCTCGTCTTCGATAGCTGCACCTCGGCCGCCATCTGGACGCTCCCGTCGCACGCTTCGATGTTCACCGGCCTGTTCCCGAGCGAACACGGCAGCACGTATGCCCGCCTCTGGCTCGCCGACGGTTTCACGACCCTGGCCGAGATCCTCGATCAGTCCGGCTACGAGACCGTCGCCTTCAGCAACAACCCATGGGTATCGGACGCCAGCAACCTGTCCCAGGGATTCGAACGGCTGACTCAACCCGCATCCCTGCACCGATTGCGAGCGAACAGCATCTCGGAGTTCCTCAGATGGGTGATGTATCCTGCCGGGCGGGTCTGCGGATGGCTGGGGGCGCTGACGGCCCAGGACGCGGGGGCCAAGTTCACCAACCAGTTCGTCGAGCGCTGGCTGGATCGTCGCGATCGGCGCAGGCCCTTTTTCCTGTTTGTCAACTACCTCGAACCGCACCACCCCTACCGGCCGCACATGCCGCATCGGGAGCCGTTCGTCGAACCCAATGACATCGATGCTTCGTACCGCCACTGCGACCACAAGGTCGTCGAGTTCTCGCTGCTCAAACGCGATTGCCTCTCGCCCGACGAATTGCAGGCCCTCAACGACACGTATGACGGCGAGACCCGCATGCTCGACGACTACGTCGGCGAGTTGCTGGGAGTCCTGGCCGAGCACGCCGGCCTCGACGACACGCTCGTCATCATCACGTCCGACCACGGCGAGAACCTGGGCGACCACCACCTGACGGACCATTCGTATTGCGTCTACGAAACCCTGGCTCACGTCCCGCTGGTCATGCGCTATCCCAAGCGGCTCCAGCCGGGACGCACGGACCAGCCGGCCCAGACAATCGATCTGCTACCAACGGTGATGGACGCGGTTTGCGGCCGACCGGTCCTGACGCCGTCGACGTTCGGCCGGTCGCTCTTGCCTCCGCCCGGGCGACGCGTTCTCCCGACGACGAACACGCATTCGGCCCTCTCAAGCTCGCCGGCCACGCGTCCCGCCTCGCGCACCATCGTGGTCGAGCGGGTCGCGCCCCGGTACAAGGGCCTGGATCAGGCCCACGAGATCGACGTCCAATTCGACCGCACGCCGTTCGAGGGTCCGCTCCGCGCCATCCGCGAGGGTCCCTGGAAGTACATCGTGGCCGCCGACGGACGGGAGGAGCTCTACCACCTCACCGACGACCCAGACGAAGCCAACAACCTGATCAAGAGACGCCCCCCCATCGCGAACCGCTTGGCCGACCATCTCCGCCAGTGGCTCGACGCCAGACGCCCCTACCAGCGCTCGATCAAGCAAGGGGGCGCTCGCTCCCTCGACAAGGACGCCCGACGCCGCCTCCGGGCCCTCGGGTACCTGTGACGCACCTTCCCGATGCCGTGAAGAACGAGGTGCGCCAAGACGCACCCTACCATCTACGATCCGGCGCCGAGCAGCTCGGCGATGACGTTGTCGGTGGGATAGGCGTGGCCGCGATGCTGGCGGAAGGCTTCGCCGTATTCGACGCCGATCCGTCGGCCTCGGGCGGCCGACCATTCCTTCATGCTGATCAGGTACTGGTCCAGGCCGTGGTGCTTGCGGAGCCACTCCCGCTGCGAGGCGTGGCTGGCCAGCATCTGCTCCTTCGTGGGCATCACGGAGGTGATGTCGATCACGAACTCCGGCTCGATGGGCTGACCGAAGTGGTCCGTGCCCTCGATCGGATCGGCGTAGTAGAGGTGCGGCACGCTCGGCAGCGGGTCGGCCGGGTCGACGTCTTCCGTGGGAACATTGGGGATCGGCGCGCCGAACGTGGCGGCCCGGACGATCAGGCTGGTCATCTCGTGGTCGAGCATGTAGTCGACGGGCGAGGCGGTGATGACGACATCGGCGCGGGCCTTGCGGAGGATCTCCGTGAAACGCATGAAGGTCGAACGGTCGTAGAAGATCTGGAGGTCCATGCAGCCGGCGCAGTAGTAGTCGGCCTCGAGAATGGCGGCGGACGTGACGGCCTCGCGGTGTCGGATGCGGGCGATTTCCTCGGTGCGGTGTTCCATTGACCCGCAGTCGCCGCTGGTGGCCGTCGCGATCGAGACGTGGCAGCCGGCCTCCTGCTTCAGTCGGGTCAGCGTTCCGGCGCAGAGGAAGTCCATGTCATCGGGATGGGCCATGAAGGCCAACACGTTTTTGGGATCGACCATGGGTAACTCCTGTTCGCGCGAGGGCGCGTCCGACCAATATCCTGCGACGAGGGGACGGGGTCAAGCGGATGGGGGCGCCGTCGGATCCGCGTCCTTTGCCCCCGAAAGGATGGGGCACGCGCATACCCCGGTCTAGCGGGGCCGCGTGCGGCCCCTCCCCCCGCCGCACGCGGCGGGGCTAAACGAGGAATGGTGATCCTCTACGAAAACCTGGGCGGGGTTTTCGACGAACGCTCTGTCGATGCATTGACCGACGAGACCTTCCTGACACGCGGTCGACCCACTAGAATAATCGGCCGGCTGGGCGGACCGAGACGATCGGTTGGTGTGTTTGGCAGCGATAGGAGATCGATCATGGTGCAACGTCACGGGATGACACGACGGGGTTTCCTGCAACGAACGGGGGGTGCGGCGGCCGCTGCGACCGCGTGGCCCACGATCATCACCAGCAACGCGCTGGGCAACGCCGAGGAAGCCCCGGCCAACAGCCGGGTCAACATCGGCATGATCGGCGTGGGCGGCATGGGCAATCACCATCTGGGGTGGCTCATCCAGGAGCGGCGAACGAAAGTCGTGGCCGTCTGTGACGTCGACCGGAACCATCAAGACCGGACGGCCGGCCGCATTCCCGGCGACCCCGCCAAGTACAACGCGTTCGAGGAACTGCTGGCCCGGCCAGACATCGACGCCGTCCTGATCGCCACGCCCGATCACTGGCACGCCCTGATCGGCATCGCCGCCTGCAAGGCCGGCAAGGACATCTACTGCGAGAAGCCGCTCACGCTGACCATCGAAGAGGGGCGAAAGCTGGTCAACGCCGTCCGTCGCTACGGTCGCGTCTTCCAGACGGGCAGCCAGCAGCGATCGGACCGGCGGTTCCGCCTGGCGTGCATGCTGGCCCGCAATGGCCGGCTGGGACGGATCCGCGAGGTACACTCCGGTCTGCCCGGCGGGCCGTCCTCGGGCTGGGCCGACAACGTCGAGCCGCCCGAGACCCTCGACTGGAACCGATGGCTGGGGCCGGCGCCGTGGGTGCCCTACACGCCCCCGAGGTGCCACGGCAGCTTCCGATGGTTCTTCGATTACTCCGGCGGACAGATGACCGACTGGGGTGCCCACCACAACGACATCGCGCAATGGGGGCTGGGGACGAGCCAGACCGGCCCGATCCACGTGGACGGGCGGGGACAGTTCCCCTCGGATGGCCTGTTCGAAACGCCCACCAGCTTCGACGTCGTTTACACCTACGCCAACGGGATCAAGCTGCACTGCTCCAGCCGCGGGCCGGGCGGCACGAAGTTCATCGGCACGAAGGGATGGGTGCACGTCAACCGCGGGTGGATCCGGGCCGAGCCCGCCTCGCTGCTCAAGGCCGAGTTCGGCGCGGACGACGAGCACCTCGAGGCCAGCCTCAAACACCCGGACAACTGGGTCGCCCACAAGATCAACTGGTTGGATTGCATCGAGACCCGCCGCCGCCCGATCGCCGACGTCGAGATCGGGCATCGTACGATCACGATGTCGCACTTGGGGGTGATCTCGATGCGTTTGGGTCGCCCGTTCCGGTGGGATCCCGACCACGAGCAGATCGTCGGTGATGACGAGGCCAACCGCTGGGTCAGCAAGCCGATGCGACCGCCGTGGCACCTATAGCGCAGACGACGGCGCGTCAGATCCGACGCCGCCGGGTGTGCAGCAGCGTCCACCCCAACATCATCGCGAGCAGGAGGGTCCCCCCCGCGAACCCGCACGCGCCGTTGAGCAGGCCATCCTCGGTCGGCGTCTGGTTCCCGGTGCCCGTACTGGTCGGGGCGGGCGCCCAGACACTGACGGCCACGGCCGCCTTTGCGGTAGCGCCCTTGTCGTCGGTGACCTCCAGCGTGATCGCGTAGGCCCCCGCGTACCTGTAGGTGTGCTCGACGGTCTGGCCTTGGGCCACATACCCGTCGCCGAAGTCCCACGCCCACTGCTTGATATTGCTGGAGAGGGGCCCGCTCAGAATAACCGTATGCGGCGCTTCACCATCGCCAGGAAGAAGCGTAATCGAAGCGGTGGGCGGGTCGGTGGCCTCCGGGAGGACCTGGATCCGAACCATCGCCGTGCCGGTCAGCTCGAAGTCGTCCTTGACCGTCAGTTTGGCCATGTACGTCCCGGGCGTGCTGTACTTGTGGGAGATGCCCTGTGGGCCCGAGGCCGATGCGCCGTCCCCGAAGTCCCACGAGTACGTGAAGTCCACGTTCTCCCGGTCGATGTCGATGGCGCCGCCGGTGAAGTCAACCGTCAGCGGCGCCGAGCCGATGCGCGGCAGCGCCGATACGCTGGCCTTGGGAGCGCTCTTCGTCCCGAGTGTGCTGGAAACCCATCTCCCCCAAGACCATCGGTTGTTCGCATTGCGGACGAAGACGGCGTAGTAGTGCTCGCCAGGCCCGGGATCAGCCACGTAGGTCTGGCTCAGGCCGTTCCGAACCACTTGGACGCCGGGAGCAACGATGTCGTCAACGTTGTAGTCCTCGGGCGCTTCGGTGCGCATTCCGTTTGGCGTCCAGGTGATCGCGCCGATCGAGGAATGAACCACCATCACCGATGCCACCTCATTCGGCTCTTCGGTCGGGTTCTTCCAACTCAAGTTCACGGTGCTCGTGCCGGTGATCTGGAGGTCGGAGACTGGCGGTGGCCATGTCAGCAGGTAGCTGCCGCCAACTGGGGCAGCTGCAGACTCCCTGGCGGCCAGAACCGCCTGGTAGGCGTTGACCCGACCATACCCGTACATCTCGCTGTGTCCAGTGATCGAATCGTAGTCCCCCGTGGTCGTGTCGATCTGATCCGCCGTGTGCTCGAGGATACGGCGCACCTGCTCGGAGTGGAAGCCCTGGCCGACCCCCAGGATCAGGCCGATCACCCCAGAGGTCAGTGGACAGGCGCTCGACGTCCCGCCGAAGTTCTGCGAGTAGTCCCCGTTCGCCAGGTCGGGGTATCCATAGATGTCGGTACCCGTACCATCGTTGTACCCCTTTGTCGGCAGGCCCGCGTCATCCTCAACATCGGTCGTCGTGATGCCGAGGGTCCCGGTGGCGAACCCGCTACTGGGAGCGACCACACAGAGCTCGGGGCCGGTGTTGCTGTACATGGAATGCCTATCGAAGCAGTTAGATGCTCCCACCGCAATGACGCCGGGGAGCCCGGCAATCGGGTTCCAGAAGGCAACTGTGCCGAATTCGTTGCCCGCGGAGAAGGTGATGAGCATCCCTCTCCCGTTGCGGCCTTGGCTGGAGGCCGCCTCGATAGCTTCCCGCAGGACGTCCGGGGGCTCCACCGCCCCCCCCCAGCTGTTGTTGATGATGTCCACGCCCTTGCTTAGCGCGAAGAGGAAGCCTTCCGCCCAATCCGCATCAGTGGACAGCCCATAGGCCTGGCGAATTGCAACCAGCCTTGCCGTCGGTGCGGCGCCGACCACCCCTATCCCGTTGAGCCTCGCCACTGCGACGCCGGCGACGGCCGTGCCGTGGTTATCGTCGCTGAATCCGGGCGATGGGTCTGCATCGCCCTCCCAAATGTCAGAACCCAGCAGGTATGCCGCTGCCAGGTCTTCATGGTCGGTCTGCACGCCATCGTCGTGGACCGCGATGATGACCTCCTGAAGCCCCTGCAGACCCGCCACCTCCGCCCAAGCCTCGGCCCAGTCGACGTCGGCGTCCGACTTGGCGCCGAGTTGGCCCGTGTTGTTCAGATGCCACTGCTGACCGTAGAACTCGTCAGCGATCTGCACCTGGGCAGGATGGATGTCCGCCAGGAAGTCCGGATGGCAGTAGACGGTTCGATTGTCTTGGTAGAGGGCGGCCGCGCGTCTGACGGCATCCCCCGCTGCATCGATGACCTGAACCAGGTAGACGTCGGTTAGCCCTTCGATCTGCCGAATCCGTCTGACGCCATGGGCGGCCAGGCAAGCGTCGACCTCAGCCCTGCCCAGCCCCGGCATGAATCGGACGACGACGCGATCGGTAACGATTCTGTTGCGACCCGATACGGGCTCCCTGTACAGCCTGCGGACTTGACCGATGCCCCCCACCGCCCGAATCTGGGCCATCGTGTCTGCGTCGGCCGCCCGCACAGGCACGAGTCGGTACCCGGACCGGATCGAACCACGCGACGGCGGAATCATCGTCGGCATGCCGCGCTCAGCGAGTTCGGCAGCGACGGTCGACCGATCGGCGTCGGCCGACATCACGACCGTCACCTGATCATCGACCTCCTCCAGCGCGATCGCCTTGCCGTTGCAGTAGTACACGGGGGCATCGTCAGCCGAGACGATCCCGGCCGAACCGAGAACGGCCAGAATGCCTATCACCACACCGCCCGCCCCCCAACAGGGCGCGATTCGGATCGCTGGGCGTGACCGAAGTACCATGAATCTGCCTCCTCGTAACCTGTCTTGCCCGTCCACGGTTTCGCGGCGAGCACCGCGTCGGGCCTCCCCAGCCCAAGCCCATCGCGCTCGGGGAGGTCTGCGGTGGGTTGGCCACATCGGCCCGCACACCACGCCGCGTCCGCGCGTCCGTCACACGAAGCCCGTTCTCGGGGCCTAGCCCCTGGGGCGATCTTGACACCCTCGGTTGTGGGCAGGCGGTCGTCCCCCTACCTCCGTTGGGCCGCACCATACCTAACCGTTATTCATATCGGACTTTGGCGGCCAAACACTCAATCATATGACCCTCACATCTTCGGGTCTATCGCGGGCCGAGAGAATATTCGCCCTGCCCCAGTCCGAGGCGGCAGCCGCGAGACCGAGTATGCAATCCTGATTCACATAAAAGTAGCGTATTCTAAGCGTACAACCATACATAATTCCGCGATGTAATTGTATTTTTGGAACCTTCTTTGGCTTGTGCCATCTCAGCCGGGGCGCGCGATCTTCCGTAAGAATCACAATTACAAGCAACTGGGCGCTTGGCGCCGCGGGCGCCGAGCACTATAGTATGGTCAGTCATCGTCGTGGTGCCCTCGTCCGCCGTGGGGTGGCGCATGGACCGGTGCGGTCGAGGCGGCCGTCGTGGGACCGGCGAGCCGGTTGACACGGGTTGGGCCTGATCGAGATCGGCGCGGTCTCGAACCGGCCCCCTCCTAATCCAGACATACGTGATCGACACAGCCAACGAGCTCGTTGCTTGGGTTTTGGCACTGACTGACCCGACCGGTGTCAGTGCATGGGTCGTCTGGGATCTGATCGTCCGCAACTGGGCCTTGACGGCCATCTGCGTGACGCTGGCGATCCTGGTGATCACCCCTGTGCTGATCCTCCACAAGTACGTCAAGATTTCGCTGAACATCCTCAAGGACACGCCGCCGCCGCTTTCCCGGGGGCCCCGTGACTTCGTGCCGCTGGCAGGCGAGGAGGTCGAGTTTCGGGCCTTCGACGGGCTGACCTTGCGCGGTGCCCTGTACCGGGCTAACTCCGACACGATCCGCCGGGGGATGATCATCTTCGCCCATGAGTACGCCAGCGACCAGAGCAGCTGCGCTCGCTACTGCCGCCCCCTGCTCGAGGCCGGTTACGACGTGTTCAGCTTCGATTTCCGAGGGCACGGCCAGAGCAGCCACGAGCCTGGCTACGAGCCCCGACAGTGGGCGAGCGACCGGGAACTGAGCGACATGACCGGGGCCATCGCCTACGTGGAGGACTGGCTCGAGGCACACGGGTACCCGGTGAAGCTTGGTATCTTCGGCATCAGCCGGGGCGCTGGGGCGGCGATCCTGGCGGCGCAGAACGACCCGCGGATCCACGCCCTGTTGGTCGATGGGGCGTTCAGCACGGATACGACGATCGAGCATCTCATGCGGCGGTGGGCCTACATCTTCGCCAAGGTGCGGTTCGTCTACGAAAACCATCCGCCGGGCTTCTGGCGGATTCTCCGCTGGTGCATGATCCAGAAGGCGCAGCGCGAGCTGGGCGTGGAGTTCCCCTCGGTCCGCAAGGCTCTGATGCGGATGCGCCCCCGGCCGATGTTCTTCATCCACGGCGAGAAGGACAGCTACATCCCCGTCGAGCAAACCCTGCTGCTATACGCGCTGTCCAGCCAGCCGAAGTACAAGTGGATCGTCCCGGGGGCCAAGCACAACCAGCCGGTCATCGTCCAACCCGAGCAGTACGCGTCGCGTACGGTGGCGTTCTTCGATCGATTCTTGGCTGACCGTCCGCAGGCGGGCGGCTTTTTCGCGGAGGGCGTGATCGCCGAACTCGCCCAGCCCCTGGCCGAACCCGACCGGTCGCGCATCAAGGAAACCGCCGACGTCGACGTGGCCGCAGCCGTTTCCGAACCCTGATCCGAACCTCCTGTTGCCCACGCGCGCGCCAAGAACATCCACGTCGGTGGCCCTTGCAGCCGGGCGCCTCGTGCTGTAAACATCATGTGGCATGCCCGACACCGAAGACACCCCCGTGATCTCCGTCGTCTCCCCGATGTACAACGAGTCGGCCAACATCACCCGCGCGATCGGTGCGATGCACGACGCGCTTCAGACGCTTGACAGGCCGTGGGAGTTCATCGTCGTCAATGACGGCAGCGTAGACGACTCGCTCGCGCTCGCGCGGCAAGCGGCCGGGGACGACCCGCGGGTGCGCATCATCACCTACCCGCTGAACCGCGGACGGGGATACGCGATCCGGCAGGGGTTCGCAGCCGCGCGCGGCCAGTTCGTCATCGTTACGGAGGCGGACCTGAGCTGGGGCACTGACATCGTGCACCGGCTGCTGGCGGCCTGCGAGCAGCCGGGCGTCGACATGGTCGTCGCCTCCCCGCACATGGAAGGGGGTCGGCTGGAGAACGTACCCCCCTACCGCGTCTGGCTGACGCGGTTCGGCAACGTGCTGCTCCGCAGGCTCATGCCCGGCGGTCTGACGATGAACACGGGCATGACGCGCGCCTACCGACGCTGCGTCCTGGACGCCATGGTCCTCCACGCCGACGGCAAGGAGCTCCACCTGGAGATTATCAGCAAGGCCCACGCGTTGGGGTTTTCGATGACGGAGATACCGGCCACGCTGGCGTGGACGGTCGAGCGGCGCCGAGAGAAGCGCCGGTTCCGCGCAGGCGGTCTGATCGTCTCTCATGTTCTCTACGGGCTGGCCGAATCGCCGATGGCCGTCTTCGGCTGGGTGGGCGGCGGACTCCTGGGCCTGGGGGCGGTGGCGGTGCTCGTCCGGGCCTGTTTGTCCATCGTCGGATCTGACCGCGGCAGCATCGCACTACCCATATTCGGCAGTGTTGCCGCCGGAATCGGTATCCTATCGCTGCTGGCGGGCGTCATCGCTGTCCAGGTTCGTGACCTGCGACGAGAAGTGTACCGGCTCCAGCGCGGCCAGGCGGAGCTTCAAAACCGCCTGCGACAGGCCGGGTCGAGTCCGCCGTCTGCCGACGGCGACGACTAACGGTCTTCTCGACGGCATGAGAATCTGCCACATCATCACGCGGCTGATCGTCGGCGGGGCCCAGGAAAACACCCTGTTGACGTGCGAGGGCCTGCATCAGCGCGGGCACGACGTGCTGCTGCTGACCGGTCCGCAGACCGGACCGGAGGGATCGCTTCACGAGCGGGCTGGCCGGGGTGGATACGCATTCGAGTTCGTCAATCCCCTGCAACGCGAGATCCACCTCCTGAAGGATCGGGCCAGCAGAAAGGGGCTGAGCCGACGCCTGAGGGCGTGGCGGCCCGACGTCGTCCACACCCACAGCAGCAAAGCGGGTGTCATCGGAAGGCTGGCCGCCCGCGACGCCGAGGTGCCCTTCATCGTTCACACCGTCCACGGCATGAGCTTCAACCGAACGCAGTCCGCCCTGAAGCGGCGGGCGTTCGCGATCATCGAGCGGCACTGCGCGAAGTTCACCCATCGCATCGTCAGCATTGCGGACGCGATGACCGAGCAGTCCCTGGCGGCCCACGTCGGCCGGGCCGCGCAGTACTGCACGATCTACTCCGGCGTCGAAGTCGACCAGTTCGATCCGGGCCGGCACGACCGCCAGGAGGTCCGGCGGGCCTGGGGGTTCGACGACAGGGCCATCGTCGTCGGGTCCATCGCCCGAATGTCAGCCCACAAGGGCTATGAGCCGCTGATGGCGGCCATGCGTCTTGCCGTTCGTCAGGACGATCGCCTGCGGTTCGTGTGGGTCGGCGGCGGCGCTTGGCGAGAGCGGTTCGAATCACAACTCGATGGGGCCGGCCTGCGTAAGCGCGTCGTCATGACAGGCCTCGTCCAGCCGGCAGAGATCCCCAGACTGCTCGTGGGAATGGACATGTTGGTGCACGCGTCGCAGTGGGAAGGCCTGCCCCGGGCGATCGTACAGGCGTTACTGATGGAGCGACCGGCCATCAGCTTCGATATCGACGGCGCGTCGGAGGTCGTCGTCCCGGGCCAGACCGGCGAACTGGTCCGGCTAAACGACGCCCGCGCACTGGCCGACGCGATGATCCAACTCGCCGAGGACCCAGAACGGCGTGCCCGGCTTGGGCAATCCGGGCGCCAGCGGTGTATCCGTCAGTTCGACCACAGACACATGGTGGAACAGATCGAACGGCTCTACGCAGCCATGTCGTCGCAGGGTGACGAAAACGGAGGTCATCGGTGAACCTACGGAGGGCGTAGGCGTACGGGCGTGTGAGGGCCCGCTGACCAGGCGGCTCGCCCCTGTCCAGCGTCCCGGGCGGACCGGGGGCGGGGGCAGAATTGGGTTGACGCCGAGCGGGCTCCACACTACACTCAAAAGGCTCGGATACGTTGCATCACGCTTGCGGCTAGGGAGTTCACGACGCTCGGGGGGCGACAAGAGGGCCCAAACCGCAACGCCCTTTGTCTTAATGGGTTAGCGGTGAGCCGTAGCCAAGCCGATGGCCCGCGGGAACGATGACGTTGGATCCTGATGCCGATCAGCCAAGAGAGGGGTTTGTCAGCGACTTCAAGCGGTTCTTCCTGCGCGGGATGGCCGCACTTTTGCCGACCCTTTTGACGATTGCCATCCTAATTTGGGCCTATCAACTCGTCGACGAATACATGGGCCGGTACATCACGAAGGGCTTCATCGCGGTGTTGGCCAAAACGGCTGGCGCCCCCACGCGGTCCACGGTTGACCCGGAGGTCGACACACTGACCTACGGAACGCGGACCGGGGAGCTCGACGCCGAGGGGCGATGGCTTACGCGGGAATACGAGATCGTTCACCATCCCGCCCATCAAGGGAACCCGTTGCGTCGAGGGGACGAGTCGTCGGAGTACCGAACCGCGTTGTGGCGCATCGCCTTCGTCAAGTATCGGTTGGGGCTGGCGGGGTTTCTGCTGGCGATCGTGATGGTGTACTTCGTGGGCTTCTTCGTAGCCAGCTTCATTGGCCGGACGGCCTGGGGCCTGCTGGAGCGCATCCAGGAACGGGTCCCGCTGGTCAACGCGATTTATCCGCACGTGAAGCAGGTAACCGACTTCCTGCTAAGCGAGAACCGGGTGGCGTTTCACGGCGTAGTTGCCATTGAGTATCCTCGTAAGGGGATTTGGTCGCTCGGACTTCTGACGGGAGAGGGACTCGCGACACTGGCCAAGGCTGCGCAGGACGACATGGTCACGATCTTCATTCCCAGCAGTCCGACGCCGGTCACCGGTTATGTGATTACCGTTCCCCGCTCAGATGTGATAGAGTTAGCCCTTAGCATTGACCAGGTGCTTCGGTTCACGATCAGCGGGGGCGTGATCAAGCCGGACGAGGCGATGCCGGTGGCCGCGACGGACCATTCAGTGTTGACGGCGGGCACGGTCGCGAGCCTCCGAGCCAGGCCGCTGGCCGAGGCTGCTCCCGAAACGTCGAAAGCCCAGGATGGCTCCCTCGGCACGTCGGTCGGCGGTCCTCAGTCCGGGCACGACGACGAGGCGGGGCAAGCGTCCTGAAAGCCAAGGAGGATCGCCCGTGCAGGTTTCAGTCAGCGGACGACACATCGATCTAAGCCCGGAGCTGCGCAGCTACGCGGAAAGTAAGGCCGGCAAGCTGACGCGGTTCTACGACAGGATTCAGATCGTCGAGGTGATTCTCGATGGAGAGGGCAACGGGTTTGAGGCCGAGATGGTGGTCAAGGCGGAGCACAAGCACGTTTTTGTGGCGAAGGAACGTGGCGAGGACATGTATGCGGCCGTGGACGTGGTGATGGACAAGATTGAGCGGCAGCTGACTCGACACAAGGAGAAGTTCCGGAACCGGAAGCATCAGCGCAGTCGTCGCACGAAGCCGGGTGACGAAGCGGAAACCTGATCGAAGCAGGAGAGCCATGAAGCTCAGCGATTTCATCGTTAAGGAAGCGGTCATCCCAGAGCTGCAGAGCACCGATCGCAACGGGGTCATCCGCGAACTGGTGGAAAGCCTCAAGAAGCGCGACAAGATCTCGCCAGGCGACGTAGAGGCGATCGTCCGGGCCGTCGTGCAACGGGAGAATCAGGGCAGCACCGGTTTCGGGAAGGGCGTGGCCGTTCCGCACGCCAAGCATCCGACGGTCAAGAAGATGGTCGCGACCATCGGCAGAAGCAGCGCCGGGGTCGACTTCGCCGCCTTGGATCGTGCCCCGGTGTATTCGGTGGTGTTGCTGCTCAGCCCCCAGGACCATCCGGATGAGCACCTGCAGGCGATGGAGAACATCTTTAGACACCTGCAGCAGGACAACTTCCGGCGGTTCCTCAGGCAGGCCGACACGGTCGAGGCCATCATTGACCTGATCGAAGAGGCCGAAGGGGGCCTGTCTTGATGGACCGGCCCGGTCCGCGACGAACCGTCCGTGAGAACGATCGGACGGGCCGTCGGCGCGGTGGGATGCGTCGTGTTTGACTCGAGATCCCAGCCTGTGGAGGTCCACCGCGAGGTGACCATCCTGAACCATCAGGGGTTGCACGCGCGCCCGGTGATGCAGTTCGTGGACACGGCCGCTCAGTTCGCGGCCGAGGTGAAGGTGCAGTGCAACGATACCGTCGTCGACGGCAAGAGCCCGATGGAGATGATGCTGCTGGCGGCAACGCAGGGGACCCAGCTGAGGCTGACGGCGCGGGGCCGGGATGCCAACCAGGCGGTTGACGCCCTGGTCGACCTGATCGAGAGGAAGTTCAACGAGGCCTAAGCGCCCGAACCGCGGGCCTGACGGAGCATCATGGAAGTCAAGAAGGGCATTCCGGCCTCACCTGGCGTCGCGATCGCACCGGCGGTGGTGCTCGACGCCGAGGAGTACCGGATCACCCAGGTCTTCGTGCCCCCCGAAGAGGTCCCCCACGAGCTCGGGCACGTGGACATCGCCCTGAACGCCGCGAGAGAAGAGGTCGAGGAGCTTCGCGATCGGACGGCGGCGCGCCTCGGTCGCGAGACGGCCGCCATCTTCGACTTCCATTTGGGTGTGCTGACCAACGAGACGCTCAAACAGAAGCTGTGCGACGCGGTCAGCCGGCACAACTACACCGCCGCCTACGCCGTCAGTCAGGTCATGCACGAGTACCAGCGCCGGTTCCTGGACATACGGGAAGCGGTATTCAACGATCGTATCAAAGACGTGTATGACATCGAGAAGCGCCTGTTGAGGCACCTTCTTGGCCACATCCGCGAAGATCTGGCCCACCTGAGCGAACCCGTGGTCGTCATCGCCCACGACCTGACCCCATCGCAGACGGCCCAGTTGGACCCGGAGAAGGTGCTGGGGTTCGTGACCGACGCGGGCGGCCTAACGTCGCACACGGCGATCCTGGCCCGAAGCTCGGGGATTCCGGCGGTGGTCGGCCTGAACGACATCACGGCCGACGTCTCCGGCGGCGATCTGGTCATCATCGACGGCACGAAGGGACTGGTGATCTGCAAACCGGACGCCGAGACCCTAAAGGAGTATGAGCAGACGGGGGAACGGCTGATCGAGTTCGGCCACGAGCTGAACGAGCTGAGGGATCTGCCGGCCGTTACGTTGGACGGGGAACGGGTAGAACTGCTGGGCAACATCGAGTTCCCGCACGAGGTGGCCACCTCGTTGGCCCGCGGCGCGGAGGGGATCGGGCTGTACCGGACGGAGTTTCTGTATCTGAGGGGCGGGGAGGAACCGACCGAGGCGGATCACTACGAAGCGTACCGCGCCGCCATTGAAGCGGCGGGTGACAAGCTGGTCGTGATCCGCACGCTGGACCTGGGGGCGGACAAGTACGTCCAGACCTCCAGGGATGACCGCGACCGAGAGCGGAACCCTTTTTTGGGATTGCGATCGATCCGGTTCTGCCTGGCACACGTGGAGATCTTCAAGCCGCAATTGCGGGCCATCTTGCGGGCCTCGACGCTGGGCAACGTGTCGATCATGTTCCCGTTGATCAGCAAGATCACGGAGCTCCGTCAGGCCAAGTGGATCCTAGCCGAATCCATGGAGGACCTCGACGAGGAAGGCGTGGCGTACCGCAAGGACATCCCGCTTGGTATCATGATAGAGACCCCGTCGGCGGTCGCGATGGCGGGGCGACTGGCCAAGGAGGTGGACTTCTTCAGCATCGGCACGAACGACCTGATCCAGTACACGTTGGCGGTGGACCGCTCCAATGAGCGCGTCGCGCCGCTTTACACCGGTGCGGACCCGGCGGTTCTGCGATTCGTTCGCGACGTCATCCGCAACGCGTCCCGGCAGGAAGTGAAGTGCTGCCTGTGCGGTGAGATGGCGGGCGATCCGATGTTCGCGCTGTTGCTGGTGGGGCTGGGGCTTCGACAATTCAGCATGGCCCCGAACGACATCCCCGAGATCAAACAGATCATCCGGAAGGTGACGGTCGCGCACGCCCAAAAGGTCGCCCGCAAGGTGTTGACGATGGAGAGTGATCGCGAGATCTACAACTATCTTCGCGATGAACTGCGGAAGATTCTGCCCGAGGTCGCGTGAACCTCGGGAGGACGGGATACATTGTTGCGGCGCAGCTGGGGGCTGATCGCCGCTGGACTAGACTCTGAGGAAGGAAGAAGGCAGCCGATCGAGACGGATTGTGTAGGCGTTGTGGCACAGACTGGCTATCCGGTTCGCGGTAACGGGCGACCTCCGTTTTTTGTCGCACCGCAATATGCTTCGGCTCTTCGAGCGAGCCGTTTCGCGGGCGGACCTGCCGGTGCGCTACTCGGAAGGTTTCAACCCCAGGCCATACGTGCGCCTGCCGTTGCCCCGGAGCGTGGGGGTCGCTTCGGACGACGAGTTGCTCGTGATAACGCTGGAACGGCACGAATCGCCGGATCGCGTCCACGAGCGGCTGGCCCGGCAACTGCTGACGGGCATCGAGTTGGGCGAGACCATCGAGCTGGCCCGACAGGGCAAGCCCCGAGCCGTCGAGGCGACCTATCGACTCGACCTTGCTGGCGAGCAACGCCCGCCGTTGGCAGAGGCGGTTCGGCGGATCACGGACGCCGATCGCCTCGAGGTACAGCGCGTCACCAAGAAGGGCAGTCAGTGCCGCACGATCGACCTACGGGCGTGGATTGCCCGCGTCGATGTGTGCGCCGATGTCCTGACCATGACCCTACGAATCAGTCCCGAAGGATCGGCCCGTCCGGCAGAGGTGCTCGAGCTGCTGGAGCTGGACGCGACGGAGGCACTACCGTGCCTTCGGCGCGTGGCCGTCCAATGGGAAGGGCTCGTGCCCGGTAAAGGATGATACGTGGCAAGAAAACGAACGAAGAAGCGACGGACCGCGGAAGACGACGAGACCGATCAAGGCAGTGATGGCCAGGCCCGGTCTGAGGAGCAGGCCGACCCAGGCAAGGCTCGGGACGAGACGGGGCAAGGAGCGACGTCCGCCCGTTCCGCACGGTCGGACGCAGTTGGCGAGTCGGCTGGCGCATCCGACGCTGCCAAGGACTCATCTCAACAGAAGGCCGCGACGGACGGAGCGGGCGCCGATCCGTCCGCACCAACTGCCCGGACGGGCAAGAGACGGCGACGAGGCCGGCGGAAGCCTCGTCCTCCGGCGTCGACTCCTGACGAGGGCACCGAAGCGACAGAAGCGCCTGCCGAGGCGTCGGATGCCTCCCAAGCCGAGAAGCCCACTGAACAGGAGGCCACTGAAGGCGATCCGCCCCCGTCCCGGGCCAAGAAGCGCAAGCCCCGTCGTGGGCGCGCCGGCAAGAAGGCCAAGAAGGACGCAAGCCAGGCCGGCGCTGCCGACACCAAGGGCAAGCCGTCTGAGGCGTCCGCCGGCGAACCGCCCCCGGAACCCGTTGAGCAGGCTGACGAGGGAGCGTTGACGCCTGAGGGCGAGGAGAAGGACCCAGCCAAGAAGACCAAGCGAAGGCGATCGCGCCGACGGGGCAAGGACGCCCCGAAGTCGGCCCCGGTGAGCAAGATCGGTCGCGGACGCGAGATGCTCATCAACGTCATGCCCAACGAGGAGTGTCGCGTCGCGATGACGCTCGACGGGAAGCTGGAGGAACTCTTCATCGAGCGCGTATCGGCCGAATCCCACGTGGGGAACATCTACAAGGGCCGGGTGACCAACGTCGAGCCCTCCATCCAGGCGGCCTTCGTCGACTTCGGGCTGAGCAAGAACGGCTTTCTGCACATCTCGGACCTGGTGCCCCAGTACTTCCCCGGCTATGACGGCGAATCAGAGGACATCGGCCGGAAGACGCCCCACCGTGAACGCCCCCCGATCCAGAAGTGCCTTCGTCGCGGACAAGAGGTCATCGTCCAGATCACCAAGGAGGGGATCGGCACGAAGGGACCGACGCTCAACACCTACATCAGCCTGCCCGGTCGGTTTCTGGTCATGATGCCCGGCATGGGCCGGCTGGGGGTGTCGCGCAAGATCGAGGACGACGAAGATCGGCAGAAGATGCGCGAGATGCTCAACCAGCTCAGCTTCCCGAAGGGGATGGGGTTCATTCTCCGAACGGCGGGCCTGAACCGCACGAAGCGAGAAATCCAGCGCGACCTGAACTACCTCATACGGTTGTGGAAGACCGTCAGCGACAAGATCAAGAACGAGCCGGCCCCGACGACGCTCTATCAGGAATCCGACCTGGCCATCCGGACGGTTCGGGACACGCTGGAAGCCGACGTCGAGCGGATCGTCGTCGATGACGAGGAGACGGCCCAGAAGGTCCGCGACTTCCTGACCATCGCCATGCCTCGCGCAGCCGAGAAGGTCCTTGTCTATGACGACGCGGTCCCGCTGTTCTACCGCTACAAGATCGAGGAGGAGATCGAGAAGCTCCACAGCCGCCACGTGCCGCTGGCGAGCGGGGGATCGCTGGTGATCGATTCGACGGAGGCCCTGGTCGCCATCGACGTGAACAGCGGCAAGTATCGGGATCACGACAACGCCGAGGAGACCGCGCTGCGAACGAACCTGGAGGCCGCCGAAGAGATCGCCCGTCAGCTCCGCTTGCGCGATCTGGGCGGCGTGGTGGTATGCGACTTCATTGACATGCGGCATGACAAGAACCGTCGGCAGGTGGAGAAAGCCCTCCGCGAGGCCGTCAAGCGTCACAAGGAACGGGCCAAGATGCTGCGGATGTCGCGCTTCGGCATGATCGAGATGACGCGGCAGCGGACCCGTCCGTCCATCTCCAGGAGCATGCACCGGGACTGCCCCATGTGCCGGGGAACGGGCATGGTCAAGACGCCCGAGTCGGCCTCGCTCGAGGCGATGCGGATGCTGCAGTTGGCCAGTCACCGTCAGAGCATCGATCAGGTCGAGATCCAGGTCTGTCCCGAGGTCGCCTTCGAACTGCAGAACCGCAGGCGCCAGGCGATTCACGAGCTGGAGATGAAGACGGGCAAGAGGATCGTGGTCCGGGCCGTCGACGGCCTGGCCCCCGAACAGCTGGACTTCAGCTGCCACGATTCGCGCGGTCGGACGGTCAAGTTCCCGTAGTCGTTTGCATCGAGTGGGCTTGACACGATCTGATGCGAGTGGTCATATCATGTCGGTTGCGTACGTCGAAGGATCGGCGTCGCCCGGCGAGGATCGTCGGGCGAATGCCCCCGCGAGCAAGTCGTCTGACGAAAGGACGTGTCTAGTTCAGAGGCCTCAGACCGAAAGGAGACCCTAGGAATGAGACTCACCGCGAGCCGGGCGTGGCGAACATCGATGGGACTGGCCCTTGTGGCGCTGTGGACGGCGGGATGTGAGGGCCCCAGCATGGAGCAGAAGATCAGCATGCTGGAGGAGGACAATGCCAAGCTGCTGGCCGAGAGGGATCAGAAGCAGAAGGATCTGGAGATCACCAATACGCAGATGAAGCGCCTGGCCGCCGACCTGGACACGGCCCGCGCCGACGTCAAGCAGGCGACCGACGAGGCGGCCAAGAAGCTCGCAGCGGCCAACAAGGCGAAGGCCGACGCCGACGCCAAGGCCAAGAAGCTCGAGGCCGATCTGGCCGCCGCCAAAAAGGCGTGTGACGCCGCCCGGAAGGCCGCCGACCAGGCCAAGGCCGATCTGGCCAGCGCCAACAAGGCGAAGGCCGACGTCGACGGCCAGCTCAAGAAGGCCAAGGCCGATCTGGCCAAGGCCTCCCTCGCCGCCAAGGAAGCCGACAAGGCCGCCAAGGACGCAAGCGCCAAGCTGACCAAGCTCCAGGCGGACCTCAAGAAGGCCCAGCAGGAGATCGAGCGGCTCAAGAAGGAAAACGCCCAACTCAAGAAAGAGAACGCCGAGCTCAAGAAGAAGGCGGCCGCCAAGAAGCCCGAGCAGCGCGTATGACCGACAAGCTCGAGCGCCCCGGACAGCGGCAGATGCGCGGGTGCCACTGGCCGCCTGCCCGCGTTTGGCCAGAAGCGCCCCGGACACGCTATGCTGTGTGTCCGGGGTCAACTTCGTTTAGCGGGGCCGCGTGCGGGCCCTCCCCCGCCGCACGCGGCGGGGCCAACCGAAGCACGCTGAACACGTACGGCAGATTGTCAGCTAGCGCTCGGTCGCGCCGGCCCAACTGCACGCATGGCGAGCCGCAGGAGCCGACCCCCTGCACGCCCAGGACGTGAACTCACCTAACCGACCAGATCGATGCCCCGTCGCCGCCGTGCTGGCCGGCGGGGACAGCCGACGCATGGGCTCCGACAAGGCCGACGTCGTCTACGAGTCGACCCCCCTGCTGGACCGCGCGGTCCGGCTGGTCGAGCCATTGGCGGACCGCGTCCTGGTGGTCGGTCGGCACGTGCCGGACGGGCGCTTTGCGGCCGTCGAAGCCCACCTCGACGCCTGCCCCAACGCGGGTCCGCTCGGCGGCATCGCGACCGCGCTGAAGCTCAGTGCCCCCCACGCCTGCTTGATCGTCCCCTGCGACATGCCGCTGTTGACGCAAGATCTTCTGCGCCGGCTGATCCAAGCGTGCGTGGGCGAGGTGGACTGCGCACTGGTGGACAACCCGATGCGGGGTCGGCTCGAGCCGCTGGTGGGCGTCTACGCCGCCCGATGCCTCCCGCCGATGGAACAAGCCATCGCCGCCGGCCGACTCGCCATCTGGCGGACACTAAAGCTGCTCACCGTACACGGCGTGACCGTCCCCGACGACCAGCGCGATCAGCTCGTCAACCTCAACACGCCCAGAGACCTGTCCGGAAGCCGAACCTCGGGCTCCTGATCCAGCCGATGACCCCACCCAGATGGCCATGCGTAAATCCGCGCCACCGGAGCACGGGCGTCTCGCCCGTGGATTCTCACGGGCGAGACGCCCGTGCTACAAGGCTCCAAGGAGTTGACGCAGCCTGCGAATCGACCATCATGTCGCCTGAAAACGAATCACGCGATGCGCTGGGAGCCAACCATGAACTTTGAAAACACAGCCCTGCATTTGCCAACGGACCGTGTCCATCGAACGTCATGCCTGATCGTGCTGCTCTGCTCGGCGCTCGTCCTCTCGGCATACGCGTCGTCGGCACGGGCGGACACGCCGTTGCAGCTGTCCCGCGGACCACACCTCTTCATCGATGACTACCTGATCGACCAGAGCACAGGACTCGTCCGCACCACCCACCGACCCGAGAAGCTGCCCCAGCCGATCCTTGCCAAGGCCGAATCTTGGCACCAACAGCCGCTGTTCTTCCTGAAGGTCATGCGCGACCCCCGCGGCGACCTGTTTCGCATGTGGTACAACGTCAAGAACCCCGGGGCCCATCCGCCGGTCTGCTTCGCCTACGCCGAGTCGGAATGCGGCATCCACTGGCGCCGCCCGAACCTGGGGCTCGTCGAAATCGGCGGCTCGACCGCCAACAACCTGATCGTGGCCACGTTCGGCAAGTTCGGCCTGTTCTTCATCGACGACGGACCCGACTGCCCCGATCCCGCCCGGCGATACAAGATGGCCCACTACGGCCCCGGGCTCAGCGTCCTGTTCTCGGCCGACGGGCGACGCTTCAAGGAGTACGACAAGAACCCGGTCCTGCCCGCCAGCAAGGGCGGCAAGAGCGTCATCAGCGACATCATCGACGGCTGCTGGGACCCGCTCCGCAAGCAGTACCTGATCGGCTGCAAGATCGAGGCCGACGGCTATCCGGGAAAGCCGCACTACCACCACGAGGGATTCCGCCGCATCGTCGGCATGACCGTCAGCAAGGACTTCATCCACTGGCGGACCCCCTGGCGGATCGTGACGCCGGACCCCAAGAACGGCATCGAGGAGTTCTACGGCATGCAGCCGATGGTGCGCGGCGACCTCTACCTCGGATTCCTGCGCGTGCTCCGCGATGATCTGCCCGCCGACGCCGGCGGACCCGTCATGGGCATCGGATGGACCGAGCTGATCACGAGTCGCGACGGCGAACGCTGGACGCGATACCAGCAGCCGTTCCTCGATCGCAACACAAAGCCCGGGACGTGGGACCACGCGTTCGCCTGGGTCGGCGACTGCGTCACCGTCGGCGAGCAGGAGTACGTCTACTACGGGGGCTACTCGGCAGGACACAAGATCGGCGACCGCCAGGTCGGCCTAGCGAGGCTTCGCAAGAACGGTTTCGTCTCGCGCGACGCCGGCCCGAAGGGCGGTTCGCTGCGAACCCCGCCCCTCCGATGGAACGCAAACGCCCTAACCGTCAACGCGGTGGTCAAGGGTGAGCTCCGCGTCCGCCTCCTCGACGAGCAAGGCAAGGCCATGTCGGGCTTCGATTGGCCGGACGCCCCACCGATCCGCGGCGATTCGGTCGCCCACCGCGTCAGCTTCAAGGACCATCTGGCGTCCCTGAAGGGACGCACCGTACGCCTCGAGTTCTCCTTGCGCGACGCGCAGTTGTACGGATTCGATTTCTGAGGCGACCTCTGGGAGGCCGCCACACGCCCCGCGTGGGTGCCCCGCCTCTTCAGAGGTGGGGGACGCAAATCGGAACAAAAATTGGCGTCTCCCACGGCTGAAGCCATGGGGCACCCGCGCCGTAGCATGGGCATCCTGCCCATGGCCCCTCACGGGCGAGACGCCCGTGCTACGTCGCCCATCAACGTCTGCACGGCCCGGTGGCCGAGGTCGTGGGCGGCTTGGAGGCTGTCGGGCGATTCGGCGACCTTTCCCTTTTCGTAGACGGACACGCACAGGTCCCCGAGGTACCTTCCCTTGAGGAACTCCACGCAGAGCTTCAGCGGCTCGGTCACCCATTGGCCGTGGGCGGGGTCCTGCCGGCCGAACGTGGTCACGACGACGTACCCCTTGCCCCGGAGTCGCTGTGCGTACGGGTCGCGGTTGAAGTAGGACGACAGCCGGTCGATGAAGCACTTGAGCTGGGCCGACACCCCCGCCCAGTAGACCGGCGTGGCGAGGACGACGAGGTCCGCCTCCAGGAACTTATCCAGCACGCCCGGAAAGTCGTCGTCGGCCCGCGGGTCGTCGCGCTGGCGGGAGTTGTCGCACACCTCGCCGATCGGGCGGATCGTGTAGTCGTCCAGATAGACCTTCTCGCCGACCGCCCCCGCCCCCTCGGCCCCCCGAAGCACGGCCTCGGCCAGCAGGTCAGAGTTCCCCCCTTTCCTCGGACTCCCAAGCAGCGCGATCGCTCGCATGTCTTGTCCCCGCCGGTCATTCCCCGCGTAGGTTGCGTCCGCAGCCCCGACGCGTCTGGCTCACGCCGTGTCGGGCGTCTCGTCCAGGAAGTTCAGGAGCGCCTGGGCCGCACTCGCGCGGACGTCCGGATCACGGTCCTTGAGGGTCGCCAGGAGGGCATCGACAGTCGCATCGGACTTCAGCTCACCTAACGCGCGCGCCGCGCTTCCGCGAACGCCGGGATGTCGGTCCTCAAGCAATGCCAACAAGGAGTCCACAGCCTCCTCCGCTTTCAGTTGCCCAAGAGCGTGGCACGCAGTCGAGCGAACAGGCCAAGCTTCGTCCTTCAGCGCCATCGTCAGAGCCGCCACGGCGTCCCCACACGCTAGACGACCAAGCGCACGGGCCACGCCGTCGCGGACAAAGGGGGCCTCGTCCTTCAGTTTCTCTAACAGGACGTCGCAGGCCTCTTTCGCCCGCAGCTTGCCCAAAGCAAAGGCGGCGCTCCCGCGGACGGATCGGTGCGGATCGTCAAGTGCCCCAGCAAGCGCCTGCACCCCAACATCTGACCCCAGATTCCCAAGTGCAGAAGCCGCGCTGCTTCGGACGTATGGGCTTTCATCTCCGAGTACTGCAAGGAGACGGTCCGCTACCGCTTGAGTCCCGACCTTACCGATTGCGCTCGCCGCCATTGCTCTGACTTCCGACGTTCTGTCCTCTAGAGCGCGGAGGAGGGAATCGATTGCTACCGTACCGCCTAGTTCGCCAAGGGCGGACGCCGCGCGCGCACGAACTGGGCGTGCTCCATCCTTCAGCACGCTCAGCAGCGGGTCCACCGCCGCTAGACATCCCGAATGGGCGAGCCCCTCGGCAACTCGCGCACCCACCTGTGGGTCCTCGTCCTTGAGCAGAGGGACAATGGCTCGCACCGCGCCCTCAAGTCTTGAGAGGCCGAGCCAATATGCCGTCTCTCCGCGAACAAACGGGACTTCGCTCTTGAGGAAGGGAACCAGGACCTCCAGCGCCGTCCTGGGCGCGAACAACGCGAGCGCGCAGGCCGCCTGGCGCCTAACAAACTCGTTGTCATTCGTCAGCGCACCCACCAGCCCTTCCAGTGCCCTCTCGGTCCTTAACATGCCAAGTGCCATGGCTGCGCTCTGGCCGACTCGCGTGTCGTCGTCGTTCAGAGCAGCCACGACATGGTCCACGCCCGATTCTGCCCGCAGCAGCCCTAGGGCAACGACCGCAAGGGCGCGTACGCCCTGCTTCTCATCCCGGAGTGCAACGACGAAGGGCGTCGCGATATGTCCGGCGAAGTCCGCTGAGCTAAGCTCTCTGAGGGCCCTCGTAGAGAATTCGGTGCCGGGAGTTGCCAAGTACCAAACTGCGACCTCCTTGGCGATGGCCTCCTGGTCAGGGCGAGGCAGGGCATCACCGGCTTCGGCAGCGAGCAGGGCGGCCAGGGGGATCTGCAAACGCAACACCTCGGTCGCCCACGGTCGGCGCTCCCAGCGGGCGTTGCGGACGCGCTCGATGAACGCTCGGGCGGCCTTGGGACGCTTCTGGACCAGCGCCATGTACCCCACGCCCAGGCGGATGACTTCCTCCCAGCGGGGCTCGAGGAGGTGCTCGAAGGCGACCTCCTCAAACCGCTTGTTCGCGTGGAGGCCGGCGGCGACGAAGAACTCCTGGAACGTCAGGTGCAAGAACCCCCACTCGTCTGCGCCGCACTCAAGGAAGAGCTGCGCGTCTTCGCCGCCCCGCTGGAGAAACTCGTTGGCGGCCTTGCGGGCCTCGTCGGCGGCGACGCCCTCCTTGGCCTGCAGCGTCTCGGCGAGCACATCGACCACGTACGGCCGGGGCGCCCGGCCGGTGGGATGGTCACGGTGCATCCGCAACGCCAGCTCGCCCAAGATCGGAAGGGCCTCCTCCTGATACTCATACGGGATGTCGTGCCCCACATCTTCGGCGGCCAGCCGGCGGGCGCTCCTCCACGACTCGGTCAGACACCGCGCGAAGCTGTCGTAGAGCTGCACGCGGTGCCGTGGCAGCTCGCCTTCGGCCTGCTGGATCAGGGCCATCGCGGTGAGCAGGAAAGGGTTCTGTGCCAGGCCTCGCAGGCGCCGGCTCTGGTTCAGTGCGGAGAGGAGCTGCTTGGCCGTCTGGTCCGCCGCGTCCGCGTCGTCAACGCCGTCGTTGTCCCAGCACTGACAGGCCCGGCTGAAGGCTTCGACGTACCGCTTGATTTGCTCTTTGCCGAACGGCTTGAGCGCAACCACCTCGCCGTCCGGGAGTTCGAACCCCATGTATCCAACGCGCCGCGACGAGACGACGAAGCGGTTCCGGGGGAATTCGCCCGCAAACGCCTCCAGCCAATTGCGGATCGGCTCCCGATGGGACGACTTGACCTCGTCGAGGCCATCCAGCAAGACCAGACACTCGCCCGCCGTCAGTCGGGCCTGCAGGAATGCGCGGAGCTGATCGGCCGTGCCCGCGCGGGTACCGAGATTGCGGCCCCAGTAGTATTCAGCGAGAGCGTCCAGAACCGGGATGCGCTCGCCGTTCTTCTCCCGGTCCTCGCGGATCTTGCCCAGGATGCCGACCGAGACGGGCAGCGGCAGGAGGCGCTCGTTCAGGCCGACCTCGCTGGACAGGCTTTCGGCCCCACCCGCCGCGACGACGGCCAGCCACCGCAACAGCGTCGTCTTGCCACCGCCCGGATCGCCCAGGACAACCACGCCTCGCGACTTGGCCAAGACATCGTTGAAGGGCTCAGGCGCGGTCCGCTCGGGTCCGTCCCCCAACCGCGAGAACGGGACGTCCTCCGGCGCGCCGGGCGTCTCGTCCATCCGCTCGGCGCCGGCGTAGCGCATCGCCAGCCGATCCGCCCGACGCCCCCGTCGCCGCCGGACCTCCAACGGCACAAACACCTGCTCGATGTCGAGCGTCGGGGGCTCGCGCCTCGTCAGCCGGAGTCTCGGGTATCGGAGCTCGCGCATCGCCGACGCGCTCGCGTAGCGACAGAAGCTCTTCCAGAACGCCTCGTCGTCGGGGGCAAGTGCTTTGCCTCCGTCTTCGGTCGTCGGGGCCGTGGTCTGCGTAATGGTCACCGACCCGCCGGAAACGGTCCCGATGACCGGCCCCGTCACGTCTCCGGTGCTGACGGTTGGGGCGGGAGGCGCGAGCGCCGGTGGTGGTTCCTCCTCCTCACCCGTCGCGCGGCTCTGCACACGCGACGCGCCGAGCTTCTCGAACGCAGACAGCGTCCACAGCAGACTGCCCATCGTCATAACGAGGAACGCAAGCAGGGCAATGATGGTCCTGAAGGCATAGGCGTGCTGCCCGGAGGCGATGAAGGCGATCGTCGCGGCGAACCCCAGCATCACACAGACCCCCGCAAGATAGACAAGGGACTTGTGGTACCAGGGCAAGTCCTTGCTCTTGAGTGCTTGGGAGGAGAGGTCCAGGATGCCCTTGAGTCCGTGGCGGGCGATCAGCTCGACGATGCCTTCAGCCTGGCGTCTGCGCTTGGACTTGTTGGCGTCGTCGCCCATGATTTGCCGTCCCGACTGACGCGGCCCAGACCTCAAGCGGCCAAGTGGACGGCGGCCACAATCACACTCCAAGGTCTGCAACCGTTGGCAACCCGCATTGTAGCGCGCGGTATAGGGCGGTCAAGGCGACACTCGCCCGGCTGGGCTGCAAGGTTGCATGACAATCGAGGCGGCGTGGCGAAGCCCAGGCAAACACACGCAAGGGCAAAGACCGGCGCACCTTTGGCCCCAAGGGGGCCCAGGAACGTAGCCAGGGGTGAAGTCCGCCCGTGGCGGACGCAACCCCTGGTTAGGGACCCCTCACGAGGTCAGCCCCGACGGGGCGCAGGAAGGCGCACCGCCGAAGCGCTCTGGGGAACCACCGCCCCCGTGTGTCGTGCGATGAGAGGCCCCCCCCGGCGGCTCTCTCCGCGAGTTCTGCGCACGGGCAGCAGACGCGGGCCTGGTAACCAAACCCTCCTTCGCCCTTTCAGGGCTGATTGGCTTGGTGGATCGGTGACCAGGGGTTTCGTCCGCCGGAACGGCGAACTTCACCCCTGGCTACGCTCCTTCGGCCCTTCGGGCCTGGATGCAATTAGGGACCCCTCACGAGGTGAGCGCCGACGGGGCGCAGGAAGGACGCGCCGCCGAATCGCTCTGGGGAACCACCGCCCCCGTGTGTCGTGCGAAGAGAGGCCCCCTGCGGCGGCTCTGTCTGCGAGTTCTATGCGCAGGCAGCAAGCGCCGGACGGGACACCAGACCTTCCTTCGCCCTTTCAGGGCTGGTTGGCTTGGGGGATTAGCTACCAGGGGTTTCGTCCGCCGAAGCGGCGGACTCCACCCCTGGCTACACTCCTTCGGCCCTTCGGGCCTGAATGCAGCCCGCCGCATCTGTTGCGGACCGGGGCTGCGACGAGACGATCGCAAGGCGCGGGAAGAACACCCCTCCTTTGGAACCTCCGTCCGATTGCCGCGTCAAAGGCCTGGGCAGAGGGCGACGCCCGGGGGGGGACGGGCGCGGGTGGCCACCAGTACCATGCGTTGAACGGAGGATTGCCATGAACAACGAGCTGAAGCCGTGGGCGGTCGGGATGGTCTTGGGGGGGGTGCTGATCGGTGCCGTGGGGTGTGCGGTCGCCGCGCCGACGGACGCGGACAGGGCCGCCGTTGTCGAGGGCGGCAACGCCTTCGGGTTGGACCTCTATGCCAGGCTGAGCGGAGAGGAGGGTAACCTGTTCCTGTCGCCCTACAGCCTGTCGGCGGCGCTGAACATGACGTATGCGGGGGCGCGCGGGCAGACGGCTGCTCAGATGAAAGAGGCGTTGCACATCAAGCTTGCCGAAGACCGGCTGCACCCCGCCTTCGGCGCGGTCAACAACGACATCCGGTCGGCGGGGAAAGGGGGCGACTGCCGGCTGAGCGTCGCCAATGCCCTGTGGGCCCAGAAGGGCTACCCATTTCTCAAGTCATACCTTGCGATCACGAAGACCCACTACGACGCCGGCCTGACAGGGCTGGACTTCAAGACGGCGCCCGGCGACGCCTGCAAGACGATCAACGCCTGGGTCGAGAAGCGAACCGACGGCAAGATCAAGGACCTCATCCAACCCAGGCTGATCGATGAGCTCACGCGGCTCGTCTTGACCAATGCGATCTACTTCAAGGGGAAGTGGGCGACGCCGTTCAAGACGCGCTACACCAAGCAGCAACCCTTCCGACTGCCTGGCGGCAAGCGCGTCGACGTCCCCATGATGCACCAAGCCATAAAGGTTGCGTACCTGCAGACTGACAACCTGCAGGCCGTCGACCTGCCCTACGCCGGCGATCGCCTGTCCATGACGATCCTGTTGCCCAAGGAAGTCGACGGGCTGCCCGCGCTGGAGAAGGCGCTGACGACGCAGAAGCTGGCGTCGTGGATCGCGGGGCTGCAGGAGCAGACGATCGTCGTCGAGCTGCCCCGGTTCAAGATGCGCAAGGCGTTCCGCCTGGACGAGTCGCTCAAGTCGATGGGGATGCGCGACGCCTTCTCGCGAAAGGACGCGGATTTCTCGGGGATCGACGGGAAGCGATGGCTGTTCATCTCGGCCGTCGTGCACCAGGCCTGCGTCGAGGTGAACGAAGAGGGCACGGAGGCCGCCGCGGGGTCGGCGGTCATCATGAAGCGACGGGGCCGGCCCACCCTCTTCCGGGCGGATCATCCGTTCTTGTTCCTGATCCGCGACCGGACCACCGGCAGCATCCTGTTCATCGGGCGCGTCTGGGAACCGAAGCTGTGATGTCATTCCCATCCCGTGGTGCGATGCGTTAAGCTGACGGCCAAACGATCATCCCCGGCCCGAACGCGGAGGAGGATCCGGTGGTCGTCGGCAGATCTGGCTGCTGCGAGGGATCATGGGGGTACCCGACAGGCACGGATGGCTCCAACAGCAGTACCATTGACAAAGAGGTTTCAGGGGTCAGGGGTCAGGGTCCGGGGTTCGCGGGGGCGTTCCATGGGGCGTAACGCGCTATACAGACGAACGGGCGTAATGGGCGTTGAGATCGAGGAGACGGGTCGAGAAGGCCTGGTGAGGTACGCCGAGGTGCCGAGCCGCTTTCGCGTGGATTCGGTGCTTCGGGTGGATCATGTCGACGGGTGGGTCGGTGGGCTTCGGACGACCGAAGTCGTCGTCGACAGGCCCTATGTCAAGGACTATGACGCAATCAAGGGGGAAGGGCCCACGCGATGGCCCAAGCGGTTCGACGTGTCGAATTGGGGCTTCTTCCTGGCTGTCGACGCGGGTCAGTTGGTGGGGGGCGCGACCGTCGCCTTTCGCACGCCAGAGGTGAACATGCTGGAGGGCCGCGACGACCTGGCCGTGTTGTGGGACCTCCGCGTCCACCCCGATCGGCGCGGTGAGGGGATTGGCACCCGCCTGTTTCAGCAGGCGGCCGATTGGGCCCGGGCCCGCGGCTGCGGGCAGCTCAAGATCGAGACGCAGAACAACAACGTCCCAGCCTGTCGGTTCTACGCACGCCAGGGATGCCGCCTCGGCTCGATCGTCCAACAGGCCTACGACGAACCGGAGCTGGCCCACGAAGCCATGCTGCTGTGGTATCTGGACCTCTAGTGGTCAGTCGGCAATGCCTGACGCTGCACGGCTTGGGCTTCAGGCGTCAGGCGTCAGGCCACAGGGCTGGCGCGACAAATCAGAACCGAAGGCCTGAAACCTAAGGCCTGAAGTCTGGCGCCTAGCGTCTACGGCGACCCGACGCGCTGATCTGCAGAAGCCACCTCCTGACCTGTCACGGTTCTGCGTATCCCCTGTAGACGACGGCCACAGCGCGCGCTGTGGCCGCGCGCCTCAAGGCACATCAAACAGGCAAACAGGAACCGCGCATGACCGAGACGAGCCAGAAGACTAAGGTTAGGGACCACTGGTCCGCCCGACTCACTGAGTGGCTGCCGGAGTTCCTCAACGCGCACCCAGTCCTGTCGAGGTTCCATCGGTCGGGCTCGGTGGTGCTGTACGGCTCGACGACGCTGGGCGTCGACGACGCATTCTCCGACCTCGACCTGTGGTTGCTCCTGTCGGAGGGCGACCTGGCCCGGCTCGACGCCGTCTCCGAGACGCGGTTCTTCGCGTTCGAGGTCGACGGGAAGGCGGGTCACGTGGTCGCCCACACCGCCGACGAGCTCCGTGGCAAGCTCGAGGGGTGCGACATGGACACGGTCTACCACCTGCGCAACGCGGAGATCCTGACGGACGACCTGGGCGCGGCCGCGGGGCTCATCGAGGCAGCCCGACGGCCGATGCGGCGGGAGGTCCGTGATGCCTTCTTCTTCTACCACTACGTGGAAATGCGGAGCGACCATCGGGCGTGTGACAACCCGATGGACCGTACCGACCCGGTCGCGCTGCTGATGTTCCTGCCCAAGACGATCGCGCACGCGCTTCGGGCGGCGATTGTCCTCGACGGCGAGCCGTACCCCTACGAGAAGTGGCTCTACCAGGCGGCCTGCAAGACGCCCACCGGGCGGCGGCTGGTCCCCACCGTCGAGGCGATCATCGATCTGCTCGGGGAGGACCAGTTGCGGTTCCCCGGGCCGGAGTGCGATCACCCGATCGGCCGGGAGCTGATGACCCTCCGCCGAACGTTGATCGACGCCGCCCACGCCCGCGGCAACCACGCCCCGTGGCTGAACGAATGGTGGCTGCATATGAACCAGGCCCGCGACGCCATCCTGGACGTTCGCTGGTCCGGCCCGTCGGACCGGTGAAGGGGGAACGATGAGACCCTACGCGGCGGTCTTGTCCGCACGCTTCCGGCTGCTGCTGCAATACCGCGCTGCGGCGCTGGCGGGGTTCGGCACGCAGCTCTTCTGGGGCCTGATCCGGATGATGATCTTCACCGCCTTCATCGAGCACGCGGCGGACCGCTCGCCGATGACGCTCCAGCAGGTGGTGGGCTACATCTGGCTGGGCCAGGCGTTCCTGATGCTGATCCCCTTTCGGGGCGACGCGGACATCGAGCAGCAGATCCGCACGGGCAACGTCGCCTACGAGATGCTTCGCCCCATCGACCTCTACCTGTATTGGTACTGCCGGGGCCTCGCCAACCGCATCGCGCCGACGATGCTGCGATGCGTGCCCATGCTCGTGATCGCGACGCTGGTCGGCTGGCTGCACTGGCCCGACGCGCGGACGCTGATGGCCTTCGCGGCGGCAATGGTGGGAGCGGTGCTGCTCTCGTCGGCGATCGGGACGCTCATGACGATCACGTTCTTCTGGACGATCTCCGGTCAGGGCCTCAACCGCTTGGTCCTCGCGGTCATGTGGGTCTTCAGCGGCATCGTCGTGCCGCTGCCGATGTTCCCGGACTGGCTCCAGCCGGTGCTGAACGCCCTGCCGTTTCGAGGCCTCCAGGACATTCCGTTCCGGCTCTTCACCGGGCACCTGCCGGTCAGTCAGGCCTGGCACGTGGTCCTCCATCAGCTCGCCTGGACGGTCGCGCTGGTGATGCTCGGGCGATGGCTCATCGCCCGGGCGTCGCGCCGGCTCGTGGTGCAGGGAGGGTAACGCGTCGTGAACGCAGCGCGGCTCTATCTTGGCTACATCGGCGTCTCGCTTCGCAGCCAGATGCAGTACCGCGCGTCGTTCGTCATGCTGATGTTGGGGGCGGGTGTCGCGCACTTCACCGAGTTCGTCGGGATCTGGGCGCTGTTCGACCGGTTCGGCTCGGTCCGGGGTTGGCAGCTGGCCGAGATAGGGCTCTTCTATGGTCTGATCCACGTCTCGATGGCGGTCGCCGAGGCGTTGGGTCGGGGCTTCGACGTCTTTCCGGGCATGGTGAAGCGCGGCGACTTCGATCGTTTGCTGCTGCGCCCGCGGAGCACGGCCTTCCAGGTCGGCGCCCGGGAGATCCAGCTCCTGCGGATCGGGCCGTTGGTCCAGGGACTGGTCGTATTGCTCTGGGCGGCCGGGGCGCTGGACGTCGACTGGACACCCGCCCGTGTCGGGCTGGCGGTCTTCGCGGTCTTCGGGGGGGCGTGTCTGTTCGCGGGGCTGTTCGTCTTTCAGGCGACGCTGGCCTTCTGGACCACCGAGACGCTCGAGCTGATGAACACGATGACGTACGGCGGGAAGGACACCGGTCAGTATCCGCTGAGCATCTACCGCCCGTGGTTCCGCCGGTTCTTCACGTTCGTCGTGCCGCTGGCGTGCGTGTCGTACTTTCCTGCCCTGGCGATCCTGGGTCGGGACGATCCCGCCCTCGGCAGCCCGATCTGGTTCCGTTGGTCGGCGCCGCTGGTCGGGGTGCTCTTCTTGGCGGTCTCGCTTCAGGTGTGGCGGTTCGGCGTCCGGCACTATCGGTCGACGGGCAGCTAGTATTGCTCTCGGTCAGTGTTTCCCGTCTCGGGAAGTCGCACAGATCGGACGCCCCATCGCTTCAGCGGGGGGCACCCAGCAGCAAGAAGCAGGTGACTGTCCCCCATACTGCAGCAGCAAGAAGCAGGTGACTGTCCCCCATACTCATACTATGACGCCAGACGCCCGCGGCCGGATCGTCGTGCCGGAGCCGAAGCTGGAAGCCACTTCGAACAAGGCAGCACGATTCATCGGGAAGGGTTGACGGCCCCTACGCTGAACGGGACATAGGATTGTGGGGCTTGTCAGTTCTCCGCCGACGCAGCAGCGCCAAGCCGCCGAACGCCAGCAACGCCAACGTAGCGGGCTCGGGGATGTAGGCGACACGAAACCCGGTGTGGTCCCACGCATCGGTGTTGTGGTCGCTATAGCGGCAATACGAGGAGAGCATGTGCCCGTGGGGGGAGCTCCAGGCCCCTCCCCGATACATGCGTGCCTGATCATAGAAGGTCGTCTCATTCCACTCAAACACGTTGCCGCCCTGGTCGAACGTACCATACGGACTCTCAGAGTTCTCGTGCGCCCCGACCGGCGTCTGATGGGGCCAGTCGACCGTGTAATCGTCGTCTGCGAACGTCGCGTTGTTGCCCGGGTCTGGGTTGATCCAATCGTTGCTCGGCGTGCTATCGCTGCTCGTCGGGTAGTCGAAGTAGTTGCCCGTCACGCCGTCGTTCTTGTGATACGCCGCCTTGTACCATTCGTCTGCGGTCGGGATCACCCACCTGGCGCCTTCCTTTCGCGTCGCGGCGAAGAGGTCATAGTCGGATAACGCCCCGTTCAGGTAGTACGACCCGTCCTCCGTGGTCGTCAGGTCCTGGGCGCCGGTCGGCTGACCGTTCTCCAGCCAGTTGCAGAAGCGCGCCGCACTGGCCCACGAAACGAAGTTGACCGGAATGTCCTCGAGGGTGGGTACCGCGCTATACGCATAGCTGTTAGGCGAGCCCGTCCGCTCGATCAGGCACCCATACTCGCTCCACATCCTGGTGTCGTACAGCCAGTATAGGTCCGTGTCGGCCACGGCGTTCAAGAACTCAGCATACTGACCGGCTGTGATCTCGAACTTGCCGATGCTGTATGCGTAGTCCACGCCGCCGACGCCGTTCGGCTCGTATCGCGTGTCCGGCGCGTTCCCCGGATTCCCCACGGGTACCGTCTCGATGTCCAGACCCAAGGCCGGCGTCGACACAAGAATCACCATCGCGCACACAACGGCAACTCTGACGGTCATGATTCTCCTCCCACTCTCCCGATGTGGCATGTCCAGACAGAAGCCTCCCTCCGCTCCCATGAAATGTGATCCGCAATTATACCAGGTGACGCCAAGGTTGTGAAGGGCAAAAAGTCGAAACGGCGTGCACTGGCGCGCAGCGGCTTGCGTTGTGGGCCTTGTCACCAGAGCCGACGTTGAGCACATGCAAGCGCGCCTTCGAGGCTGCCGGCGGCGTTCCCGCTCATCGCGGAGCTGGCCTTCTTGCCCTGTCCGGTCTTCGTGTGTCCCTGACCTTCTGACGAACCCGATGGGGTGTCCTGATCCCCATCCCCCGAGGACGTCTCATCGTCGTTCGACGATAGGACCTGATCCACATGTCGCTCGACCAGGCTTTCCCAACTCACGTCCCCCCGGACCAAGGTCGCGTCGACGTGCAGCGTCTCACCGTCAACCAGGCCCGCTTCCACGCACGCTGAGATGCTCTTGTGAAAGACGCGCCGGAACCGCTCAGGGCCCCAACGTTGACGTATCCGCGTCAGGCTGCTGGGATCCGGCAGCCACCGCCTTCCGTAGCACTCGCTTTGTCGGAACGCACTCCAGCGCAACGCGTCAAAGATGCAGGGCTTTTTCAACAGCCCTACTGTCCGCCATATTGCATTACCTCATTATTCCATGTTCATTGCACTGCCTCCTTCCGCCGACCGACCATGCGGACGAATCCGAGGTACTCACCGGCGTCTTGGCGGAGCTGTTCCAGCTCTTGGGCCGTGCCGTGGCGGTCTTCGGTCCCCCAGGCCAGACACAACTCATACCAGCGGACCCACAGTTCCCATCCGCCGGGCAGGGGTTCGGCACGTTCCAGCTCGAGCTGCGGATAGCGCCGCCAGTGATGCCGCCACCAATCCACCCAGTTGACCCAATGGAACTCATCGCCCAGGTGCTTCGGCCGCGGACAGGGCACCTCTTGGGGCGAGGCGGGGGAGATGATTCCAATCTGACCGCCGCGCTTGAGGAGCTTCAGCATGTAGAACTCCAGGTAGTGCACGTCAGTACCGTAGTAGTGGTAGCTGTCCAGGCTGACGATGGCGTCGAAGAACTCGTCGGCGAAGGGCAGGCTGCGCGCCTCGGCGTAGATCGGGAAGACCTGGTCGTCCAGGCCGGCCTGGCGGATGCGCTGCAGGTTCTCGGAGGGCGGGATCCACAGATCCGTTGCCCAGACCTGAACGTCGAACTCCCTGGCGAGGAAGATCGAGCTCAGCGCCTTACCGCAACCCATGTCCAAGACCCGCATTCCGGGCCTGAGGTCCATGACCTCGCAAAGCGCCTCGGTCAGCCAGAGCGCGCTCGGTCCCATCTCGTTGTCGAGCGCCCACTGCATGTCGTACTTGCCGGAGCGCGGAAAGCGCTCGTTGTTGTACATGGCGTGCAAATCAATGTCATTCGTAGACAATGGCTTGTCTCCTATGCAGATCGGGAGCAGTCATCCACTCTGTGCTGCTCTTTCGCCGAAGCCGTTCCTTGAATAGGGGCTGTCCCCGGCTCTCTACTCTCCCTGTCCTCGATTCTCCCTATTCTCGGCGGTTCGCCGTTCGACACTATCGATCGACCGGCAGCTGACACCTCGTCGACGGGTCACGGACGGCGCGGTCGGTTCCGTGCCTTGTCCAGCCAAAAACGGGCGCTGGCGCAGGTGGGGTCGAGCTGGAGGATCTGCTCGTACTGGCTGATCTCCGCGGCCACGACCTCCTGGGCGGATCGCGGCTTCGCCGGCCGGGTCGCCGGTTTGGTCTGAGCCATGGGAAGCACGGCGCGGACGAGGAAGTCGGCGATGGCCTCGGCGGCGATCTGATGGGCCGCTGGTGTGGGATGGTCGTCGCTCGTCGACAGGCACATCTCGGCGGGGTCCCGGCCGCGGAAGGTCTCGAGCAGGTCGAGATAGGGCACGCCCAGCTGTTCGGCGAGTTTGGCGGTCTTGTCGTGCGTCTCCTCGAGCGGATACGGCTTGCCGCCGTCCACCCATCTTAGACAGGGGAACCGCACCAGCACGTACGCGCCGCCACGCGCGACGACGAGGTCCCGGATCGCCCGGATCTGGTGGTCGGCGATCCGCCAGGCCCGCTCACGCTGTTGGGGCGTTGCGCCGCCTTGCATGTGGTCGACGATGCGGGGCGTGGCCATCGACCATCGGATGGCGGTCTCAGCCCGGTCGAAGAGCCGGGAGTAGCGACTGAGCCAGGATCGCTCCGACACGAGGCGCTCGATGGCCTGCCCCTCCTGGTAGAGATCCACGTCCAGATCGTCCTGCGACAGGACATGAACGACGACGTCGGGTCGGACGGTGTCGGCGACCTGGTTCAGGATGGTCCAGGCTGTGATCAGATCGACGCCGGGTCGGCCCAGGTTGACGGTGATGGTCCAACGCGTCTTCCGCTCCCTGAGCAGCACGCCCGTTCGCCGGACAAACGCCTGGCCCGCCTGAACGCCCAGGCCGTAGGTGAACGAGTCGCCCAGGAAGGCGATGCGCAGCAGATCGGGATCCTCGGGCAACGCGTCCACGCGATCGCGCAGCCCCAGGGGATTCGTGAGGCTGTCGGTCGCCACGGGATGGACCGTGACCTGTTCGGGGCGTGGGGCCTGCCCCTCCACGATCCGGATCGCCGCCTCCGCCAAGGCCAACGCCAAGACCAGACCGCCGACCACGGCCAGGAGCTTGAACCACACTGTGCGGGGTCGTTGCATGACTGGGGCTGTCGAGCTGTTCTGCGAGAATCGCGGTTGGCCGACGACTCGTCGTCCCGATTCCCTTCGCATCCTAGGCTGCCAGCGCCCGAGGGTCCAGCGCCGGCGGTAGAATGGAGGCGCGTGCAAGGCACAGGGGAGAAAACCGGCAGCGGCCCCTTCTCGTCGCGAGAGGTTTCAGGTATACGTGCCGCGCAGCTCGCCAAGCATGGGAACTCGAGCGGCCGGCAACGGCGCCGGCATCCATCGGAAAGGACCTGCACCGATGACCAGGCAATCAGACGACAAGATCCGCGTCGGCCTGATCCGCTGCGATACGCACGGCATGTACTACGCGCCGCTGTTCGCCAAGCACGATCCCCTGCGCTTCCGGGCGCCGAATCCCGAGGGCAAGCCGACGCGCTACACGTGGCAGACGGGCGGGAACTGGTACTACTTCTACACGCACTACGCCGATCCGAAGCGGATCACCGTCGAGACCGTCGACGGGTTCGAGCTGGTCAAGGTGTGGGACGAAGACCGCGCCGCAGCCGAGATGGCAGCGGACGTGTTCATCAACCGGCCGGTCGTCTGCGACGCGTTCGATCAGGTCAGCGACGACGTCGATCTGGTCTTCATCGCCGACTGCAACGGCGAGGGCGCCGATCACCTCGAGCTGGCCAGGCCGGGGTTGACCAAGGGCGTGGCGACGTTCGTGGACAAGCCGTTCGCCTACACGGTGGCCGACGCCCACGCCATGCTGGACCTGGCGGACCGCCACGGTGCGCCGCTCATGTCGCTGTCGATCCTGCACGCCGCGCCGGCGGCGACGCGGTTCCGGAATCGCTTGCCCGAGACGGGCGGGGTGACGTTCGGCGCCATCGACGGCGGTGGGACGACGCTGGACGGACTGATCCACGCGATCGGGTTGGCCCAGCACGTGTTCGGGCCCGGCATCGAGAGCGTCCGCGTGATGAGTGGCCCGAACCAGACCAGCGTGCACCTGGACTACGCCGGCCGGTCTGACCGGCCGAAGCACGGCGTGGTTATCCACTGCGACGTCGGGGCTGCGTTCCACGGTGCGATGTTCGTCTCGGCGAATGGTCCGCGCGCGAAGATCCACTCAGCGGGAATGGGCGACTGGGAACACCCGTACGGTGCGGCCGAGATCCTGCGGCGCGTCCGGGAGATGGTGCGGACCGGCAGGGCGAGCGAACCCCGGGCCCGAATGATCGAGGGCATCGCCATCGCCGAAGCCTTCCGCCAAGCCCGCGACAGCGGACAACCCGTTCGGGTGGCTGACGTCATCAACGCCAACGCACCGAGAAAGCCCTGAGGCACCTCCCGTCTTTCGTCCGCTTCGCGAGATCCGCTAGACAAGCAGGTGCACGTTCCCGATGCGGACCCGCGTCAGGCCCGCCGCCTGTGCAGCGTCCAGGCATTCCATGGCGAGCCGGCGGGACGTCGTCGGCAGGTCGCCCATCTCGAAATCGGGGTGAAAGGCCAGCAGCGCATATGGGATCGTCCGGTCGAGCCGGGCGATGAATTGGGCGATCTGGCGGACCTGCTCGGCGTCGACGTAGCCGGGCACCAGGAGCGTGGAGGCGATGAGGAACGGCGGGTCCGGGCGACGAGCGATCCGGCCGGCCAGGAACTCGAAGTTGGCCAGCGTCCTGCGGTTCGACACGCCGCACAGCGCCCGATGGAGGGCATCGTCCCACGCCTTCAGGTCGAACTTGATGCACCCGCCGCTTTCGAGTGATAGGTCGGCCATCTCGGTCAACACGGAGCGGGACATCGAGCCGTTCGTCTCCCAGCAGACGCGGAGGATCTCGCCCCGACGGGCATCGCGCGCCGACCTTGCCGCAGCCAAGGCGTGCTCGACCTGACAGGACGGGTCGCCACCGAAGAAGCAGATGCAGCGCGTCCGCGGCGTGACGGCGGCGGCCAATTCGGTCGCACTCCGCCTCCGTCCCGTGCGGCTGTGGTGCTTGAAGTGCCAGTTCTGGCAAAACAGGCAATCGAACGAACAAGCTTGGTAGAACACCGCCAGGTTCACATGGCCGTGTTCGGGGCCCCGTGTGTCAGTCCAGTCGGGGAAGCCGGCCGGTCCCGAGGCGGGACAAACCCAGTCGGCTACGCAGTTGGTCGGCAATGGGTCGTCATACCACTGTGCCGCGCCGAATTCTGCGTCGCCGCCAAAGAGTTGGCCATCGCGGTTGTGTCTCGCGCCGCAGTAGCCGACATCGCCCGCTTCGATGCTGCAGACGTTGACGCACCGGTTGCAGCGGACGCCGTTCGGGCTTCGCGGGGGCGAGGGCGGCAGATCGAATCTGCGTCGGCTCCGAGCGTGGGCGGCGGCGGCCCGCTCGCGGGCTGCGGGCGTATCGTCCAGGATGCAGGCGGCGCACAGACCGAGCGCATCGGTAATCCGATCCGACCGGGCATCGCAGACGACGCACCTTCCCATGGTCTTGCTCCCTTCGTCTGATTATGCCATGGTTCGGACGACAAACGAACCGTCAGCGGCGCACCGTTGGAACGGAGGAGGGTCTCCAGATGAATCCACAGGATTCTGCCGCCCGGATCGTGGTCCCAACCCACCCACAGAATCCCCGCAACAGCGAGGCGGCCATCATCCAGCGAAACGACGGGGCGCTCCTGCTGGGCTGGACCGATTTCTACGCCGCCGACGATGCCGACCACGCCCCGGCCCGCATCTCGGGCATGATCTCGACCGACGAGGGGCAGACGTGGGGCAAGCGGTACACGCTCGTCGCCAACGACGGCGGCTGCAATGTGATGGAGGTCAACTTCCTGCGCCTCGCGAGCGGGGACATCGCCCTGTTCTACTGCCAGAAGAACACGGAGAGCACCGACTGCCGGATCATGATGCGAACGTCGGGTGATGAGGGACGCACTTGGGGACCCGGCAAGCAGCTGAGCCCGTCGGGCAAGTACACGGGGCTGACGAACGGTCGATGCATCCGGCTATCGACCGGTCGGATTCTGCTGGAGGCCTGGGAGGGTGGCGACAGCTACTGTTGTCTGTCGGACGACGACGGCGAGACGTGGCGCGACGGCGGTCGCGTCAGGCCGGCGGGCGGCGAGTGCACCGAGCCGGCCTGCATCGAGCTGAAAGACGGGCGCGTCATGATGCTGATGCGGACCGAGATGGGCGGGCAATACAAGAGCGTCTCCGAGGACGGCGGCCAGACGTGGTCCGAGCCCATCCTGTCCGAGCTACTCGGCACGGCCGCACCCGCATCTGTCAGCAGGATCCCGACGACCAGAGACCTGCTGGCGATCTGGAATCACAACCCGGGGGCGGAGAACCGGGACCTGCCGCCGTCAGGTATCCCCAAACGGAACCCGCTGACGGCCGCGGTGTCGGCCGATGAGGGCGACACGTGGCACCGCTTCCGCAACCTCGAGCAGGGCAACAAGGACGCTTGGGATTACCCGGCCGTCACCTGGATCGGCGACCGCGCCTTCATCACGTACGCGCAGTACATGCTGGATGTCGCGCTGTGGTTCAGGATCCTTCCGGTTGCGTGGTTCGATGCGTGAACCGGGGTGTATGCGGCGAAGGGATCGCGCTATGGTGAAGACTCGAGGGAGCGGCAGAGGAGAAGGGCCGAGAGGCCGGGCGCTCGAGTGCCATTCTTGACAGGTAGCGCGGGAAGGCAAGAATGGCTTGAATGGATGGCTGAAGCCGGCCTCATGGGCGTCTGGCAACCTGGGCGGGCCGGAGATGCGTGAGAGCATCGTCATTCCCATCTGGCTGCAACCGTGACCACGACCGCCAGCAAGACGAGATACCTGCGTACCGATTGGATGCTCGGTCGTTGGGGTTGGCTCGCACAGCTCGCGATGGTCAACGCGACTTTCGGGCTGTACGGGTTGCTCTTTTGCTACTACCGAGGAACGGAGACTCCCTGGCTGACCCTCGGGCTGCACGCCGTCGTCGTGGTGATTCTGTTCATCCTGCCGGGGCTCCTCACAGCCTTGTGCATTCGGCGATCCTTCGATGATCTGGTTCACCTGTGGCTGTGCACCTCAATGCTTTCCGCCGCGTCGGTCCTCTGCGTGAAGTTGGTCCTGAACGCTTTCCAGGTCTCCCTCTCTGCCCTGACGTTCTCTCTGGCCATCCTGGGGTACTGCAATCTGTGCATTGTCCTGCAAGGGATCAGGTATCGCTGGGCAACGCGGCAAGAGGCCACACGACAAGCATCCGAGGAGAAGGATGCGGCGCGGCGCACTCCGACTCCCTGGCTCCCCGGCCTGGCGTGTTCACTCGTTCTGGTCGTCCTGTTCGTCTTGCTGGAAAGGACGTCCATCCGAATCGACCCCGTCCCGGACATCGACAGGGTCACGTTCGGGACCTACAGCCTCATGACCAAGTCCATCCCAGGCGCGGGCTATTTCGAGCCGTCGCGAACCGAGGTCTATGCCGATTACACGCCGTTCCTCAAGTATGACTTCTCGCATCCTCCGCTGGCTGTGTTCAACTGCGCGTACGCAAGCACGCTTTGCGGGTACCTGGATTACAGCAAGGCCCTGGCACGCCAGATGGAGGCCGACAAGCACGCGCCCTCGATGCGCTACGGCGACCTGCGCCCGGACAAGGGGTATCTAGCATGCAATAGGGCTCCCACGAATTACCATATTGTGGTCCTCTGCGCCCTCGTCTATCTCTTCGCACTTCGGCTCGTCGGCAGGCCCTGGCTGGCCCTGGGCGCGATGGTCTTGCTGGTGGGCCTCTTCTGGGACCGGGAGTCCTATGCCATCTGGTTCCTGAGCTGCTACAAGGCACTGTTCATCGCGTACAGTCTGGGGCTGTTGTACGTATGGCTCTACATGAAGGAACGACGTTGGCTTTCGTTCTTCGTGGGCCTGTGCGGGGCGCTGGTGAGCCAGAAGGTCGTGTATGTTCTCCCTGCCGTTCTTGTGATGGAGGCGTTTGAGCGTCGCTGGCGGGCCCTCCTCTCGCCCGGAATCCTGGGCTTTATCGTTGGAACGTTGGCGTTCATCATCTACGGTATGCTCATCGATTCGAGAGTCTTCGTGAGTATGTACTTCGTGCTGCACTTCTGCGACCGACTGGCCGGTGCGGAGGGAATGTGGGCTCGCGTTGGGAAACAGTGGCTCGGCTTCGCTCTCGGGACGGGCGGGCTGGTCATCTTCCCCCTGTTGGTGTGGCTGACCGTTGCCTTTGCCAGAAGGCACTGGCGCGATAGGGAATTCGTGCTCCTCTTGTATCTGATCTCGTCTGCGGGCCTGGCAAGCAGGATATGGCCGTACTCCCAGCGATTCCTCGTGCCGACGCTGTTTCCCATGGTGTTGATGAGTGCCCGCGTCTTGAGCGAATGGTTTGACCGCCTCGCAAGAACGCGTCGACCGGGGCGATCGGCTGGGAGGGAGGCGTCTTGGATGTCGCGGGTCTTGCGTCGAGGCAGATCTTGAAAGGGGTCTTGAAAGGGGTCGGTGTCGTGTTGGTGCTTGCGGTTTGTCTGAGTCTAGGGGCTCCCGCGATTGCCGGGAATGGTGAACCCGTATCCCAGGCCGGGCCGGGGACGGCCCGGCTCAAAGCGCGCGTCGAGGTCGAGGGGCTCGAGACCGTCGCGATTACGACGACCGACGCGCCGCCGGAATGGGCGCTTCTGGAACGCCATCTTCTCGAGAAGCTTCACCCGGCCGCCATGGAGTTCGTCACCAAGTACACCCGTCCCGACGGAACGCTGATCTGGCGCGACGAGTGGCCGGGTATGGACGGCTCCGACGATGGGTACGAGAGCTTCTACAACTTCCCGCTCTACTACGTGCTCGGCGGGCCGGAAGAGATTCATCGACTGTCGCGAAAGCTCTGGGATGCCGTGACGCGCCAGTTCACGCGATACGGTCAGGTCCACAACGAGTTCGACGGCTACTACGACTGGATGCACCACGGCGAGAGCTACACGTACTTCTACTTCTTCGGCCTGGCGGACCCGACCGACCGCACGTTCCGCGAACGGGCGATTCGTTTCGCCGGGCTTTACATGGGTGAAGACCCGAAGGCACCCAACTACGATCCGAAGCTCAAGCTCATCCGCTCGCCCATCAACGGTAGCCGGGGCCCAAGATTCGTCAACTCGGCCGAGGACTGGGTGACGCACCGCCCGATCCTCGCCCACTACCCCCTGCCCTACGACGACATTCCGAACGTCACGTCGAGCGACGCGTGGAACGACGACGTGAAGTTCCCGTTCATCCTCGAGACGATGAACGAGCGGATGATGCGGGGCGACGTCCCGCTGAATCTGACGGCCACCAGCCTGATCCTCAATGCGTTCATGGTCACCGGTGAGCCCAAGTACAAGCAGTGGATCACCGACTACGTCGCCGCGTGGATCAAGCGCGTCAAGCAGAACAACGGCATCTTGCCCGACAATGTCGGTCTTTCCGGCAGGATCGGCGAGTACATGGACGGCAAGTGGTGGGGAGGCTACTACGGTTGGCGGTGGCCGCACGGGCTGTTCAATCAGCTCGAGTCGACCGTCATCGGCGCCAGCAACGCGTACTTGGTCGGCGGCGACCCGAACGTCCTGGCTCTACCGCGTTCGGTGCTGGATCTGGTGCAGAGCAAGGCGAAGAAGGAGGGCGACCGCGTCCTGGTCCCACACAAGCACGGCGACAAGGGATGGGATGAGTTCCGACCGCTGCACCCCAAGCACCCCACGCACCTGTGGTGGATCTCGCGAGACAAACGGGACTGGCAACGGGTCGTGCGGCTCTCCGACGTCTCGACGTGGGGAGAGCTGAAGTACGCCAAGGGCAAGGGGGATTCACAGAACCTTGCTCCGTGGCTGGGATTCATCGAAGGCAGGAACCCCGACTACCCGGCGCAGATCCTGCGGGCCACGTACGCCGAATCGCTCCGCCGGTTGGAGATGATCCGCACGGACCACACCACGCCCGACGAGCAGGACGTCCATCATTGGCAGCAGCGCAACCCGGTCATCCTGGAGGGGCTGGTCCAACTGATGCTGGGGGGGCCCAACCACGTCTATCACGGGGGGTTGCTACACTGCAGCGTCCGCTATTTCGACCCGGTGCGGGCCCGGCCTGGCGTGCCGGCGGACGTGGCCGTGCTCGTGGACAAGATCACGCCGACGGGCATCTCGGTTCAGCTCGTGAACCTCCACCCGAGCGAACCCCGGGAGGTCATCCTCCAGGCTGGTGCGTTCGGCGAGCACACGTTCACGACGGTTCGGCAGGTCGTCCACTACCCGCATCAGTTCCACAAGGTCAACCGCAAGTTCTTCCAGGTGCACCTCGTGCCAGGCGCCGTCGGCCGCCTCGAGGTCGGCGTCAAGCGGTTTGACAACACGCCGACGTATGCGTTCCCATGGCATGGGGCGGCGATCCCGGTTCGGTAAACGAGTCGAAAGGGCGGGAGAAAGCATGAACCACGTGTTTGCCAGGATGTTGTGGGTCTTGGCGGTGACAGTCGCCGCTGCTGCCGATGCGTCAGATCGCCCCGCGATCCAGAAGCCCGACGGCAACGTCTCGTCACGCTCCTTATTCACCTCTGCGCTCGCGCTGTGCGAGGCGAAGAGGGATCTTGACCGTGTCCCGCGGCTGCTCGAGGTGGGCGCCAAGATGCAGGACCGCGATCCGAAGAGCAGCACCTACGGGAACTTCCGCTGGTACTGGCGGGAGACGAGCATCCGCGACCGCAATGCGGTGGACTTTTGCATGATGGGCGGCTCGCTGCTGTGGATCCGCCATCGCGATGCCCTGACGCCGGCGGCACGAAAGACGCTGCGGGAGACCCTCAGATACGGCGTGGAGGGCTGCCTGCGGCATCGCGTTCGCACGAGCTACACCAACATCGCGTTGATGAACGCGCTGGACCTGATCCTGCTCGGGGAGGGGCTCGGGAAACCCGAGGTCGCCGACGAAGGCTACAGGCGACTCGACCGCGTCTGTCTGTACACCTGGCAGTGGGGGACGCACGAGTACTGCAGCCCGACGTACTACGGCGTCGACCTGGAGTGCCTGCTGCTCATCGAGGCATTCTGTGAGCGCAAGCGGGGTCGCGATCAGGCCCGCGCACTGCTGGAGCTGTTCTGGACCGACATTGCGCTCAACTGGTACGAACCGTCGGAGCGGCTGGGCGGGGCCTGCAGCCGCGACTACCGATATCTGCTGGGCACCGGCCACCTCGATTCGTACATGCGTCTGGCGGGATGGCTACCGGGCACAGGCGGTAGCATCTTTGGCACCCTCGGGCGGTGGAAGCCGCCGGCGCGTCTTCGCCAGATGAACCTGAACCGATACCCGCGTCTGGTGCGGCAGAGCTGGGGCGTGCCGCTGAGCGCGTCGCGGACGTACTACGCCTGCCGCGACGTCGGGCTGAGCGCGTCCGCGGCCAACTACGGGCCGATGGACCTGCCGCTGACGGTGGATCTGCCCGGAGGACGCCGCCGTCCGCGGTGCTACTTCATCCCGGACGGCCGGGGCGATCCCTACGGCAAGAAGCGGATCGAGG
>CAYMLO010000040.1:55478-67211 GCA_964390905.1 uncultured Planctomycetales bacterium
TTCAGGATCCTGGCCGCCAGCCAGGCCAGCGCCGGCCAGGTGACCGCGGCGGCCTGCACTCTGGAGATCGGGAGCTTTTCCCAGTTCGCAAGCGAGTTGCAGCCAAAGCGGATCGAGGCCGGCGCGCACCGCAAGGCACAACACCTCCGGCCATTCTGGACGGCGGCACAAGACCGGTTCGACGCAGTGGGCCTGGCCGTGTATCGCCCCGTGCACCTGAGAGGGTCGTACGAGACGCTGGAGTCGCACTTCGTCATGCGGCGGGACGTGGATGGCTTCTGGATCGGCGACCGCCGGGTCGACCTGAGTGGGACGACACCGGTCTCGCACGACGTGCCCGCCGGCGAGGCCGTGGTGCTCCGCGAAGGGACGGCTGCGGTGGGCGTTCGGGTTCCGTGGGCTCGCAAGCTGGACGGCACGCCGGCCGCGGCGAAGCTCGTCTATGACGGGAACGAGCACGGTGCCGTCCGGCTGACGATCGGTCATCACATCCCAGGCCGTGCGGTCAGCAACGCCGATGAGGACTGGGCGGCATATCCTGGGGCGGCGTTGTGGGTCCGGATCGGCAGCGGTCTGACGACCGATCCGTCCTTCTGGACCTGGCGTCGGACGTTCGCAACGGCGAAGGCGCAGGTCCGCGTTCAGCCGAAGGGCATTCGCGTCGAGGCGGTCGGCCAAGATGGGCCGATCATCGTCGCGGCCAAGTCTCCCTACCATGGCGCCGAGACGCTCGTCCCGACGCCGTCGCGGGCCGTCCTGGAGCTCGACGGCAAGGACATCGGACGGGAGATTCTCAAACGGATCCAGCCCATCGCCGACTATCGGGACCGGCAGGCCAAGCTGGCCACCGTTGTCCTCCGCCAGGGCGCGGGCACCTACCTCGAGGCCGAGTCGGGCTTCGTCATGCCGGAGATGGTCGTTGTCACCGATGCGTCGGCGTCGGGCGGGAAGTACGTCTGGACGCCCGGCAAGCCGGGTGAGCGCGGCGCGGGCGACGGTTACGTCCTCTGGAAGCTCCGCGCCGTACACCCCGGGACCTACGCGATCTGGGGCCGGATCCTGGCACCCACGCCCGACGACGATTCGTTCAACGTTCGGGCGCTCACCGAACGCGCCGAGCTCGTCGGCCTGGCCGAGTGGCACACCGGCGTCCACAAGGCGTGGGCGTGGACGCCCATGCAACTGAATCGCACGCGCAGGCCCACGCGTCTGACGCTCCCCGCCGGCGTTCTGCACCTCGAGCTCCGCACGCGAGAGGACGGTACGAAGATCGACCGTCTGTTTATCACGGCCGACCCGAGCGCCCGACCGCAGTGATCGTCATCGGTGGGTGCCCGCGGCCCGTGTGTCTTGAAATCGCCGCGACCCCCTTCGATAATTCGCCTTCCTACGCCTTCCCGGGGCACGGGGAGAGGATCCCCGTTCCATAAGCTGCTGGCCAATCGAAGATCGGCGTGATCCGTGGGCGGACGATGCTGACGCGAATCTTCCTGGTGCTTGGTGGGATGCTGGCGGCGTTGACGGCCGTGCTGTGGGGCGCGGGACGCACGGCACTCCTGGGGTGGGGCGTCATCCCCATGATCGCCTGTCTGGCGATCAGCGCCCGGACGACACGACGGTTCCGGGGGTTCGTCTTCACGCTGTGGGTGCTGACGTTCGTCGCCGCGGCGATGTTCTACCCGAGCGCGTTTCGATCGTGGGGAACGTTCGAGCTCAAGGCCCTGATGATCCCGCTGATCCAACTGATCATGTTCGGCATGGGGACGACGCTGAGCGTGCAGGACTTCACGCGGGTGCTGGCCATGCCCAGAGCGATCCTGATCGGGATGGGGCTCCAGTTCACCGTCATGCCGCTGGCGGGCGCGGGGATTGCAGCGGCGTTCGGCTTCGATCCGACGGTCGCGGCCGGCGTGGTCCTGATCGGTTCGTGCCCCGGCGGCGTGGCGTCCAACGTCATGACGTACATCGCCAAAGGCAACGTGGCGTTGTCGGTCTCGATGACGGCCTGCTCGACGCTGGCCTCGCCGCTCATGACGCCGCTGATGATGCGGCTTCTGGCGGGGCAGTACATCGAGATCGACTTCGTGGCGATGATGTGGACCATCATCAAGATCATCATCGTGCCCATCGTGGCGGGGCTGATCGCCAATAGGGTTCTGCAGATGCTTAAATGGCGAGGTCCGTGGCTGGACCGGGCGCTGTCGATCATGGCCATGGCGGCGATCTGTTTCATCATCGCCATCATCACGTCGCTGTCGCGGGACAAGCTGCTCAGCGTCGGGCTATTGCTGATCGGTGCGGCGATCCTGCACAACACGGTCGGCTACGTGCTGGGCTACACGGGCGCGTGGATGGCGGGGCTCGACGAGACCGCTCGCCGAACCGTCGCGATCGAGGTCGGGCTCCAGAACGGTGGGATGGCGTCTGGCCTGGCGGTGACGGTGCTCAACAGCCCCGACACGGCGTTGGCGCCCGCCATCTTCGGCCCTTGGATGAACATGTCCGGCTCGATGCTGGCGTCGTGGTGGCGGGAACGGCCCGTCGCGTCGAGCGTGGCGAGCGCGGCCGCCGCCAGGCCCACGGGAGCAGCAGGATGATTGCCGACGTCGACCTGTCACGTCTGGACTGGAAGCTGCTGGGATGGCGGCCGTTCCAGTGGGTGCTGGGCAAGTCCATGGAGACGGGGGGCGATCTGCTGGCCGAACTTGGGCCGTTCCCCGCCAAGGTGCCCGGGTCGGTACAACAGGCGCTCCTCGACGCCGGCGTGATCGCTGACTGGCACGTGGGCGTCAACTCACGGGCGTGTGAATGGGTGGAACACCGCCATTGGGAGTTCAGCACCACCCTCCCAGCGGGAACGGTCCCGCCGCAAGAGCGTGCGATCCTCGACGCACAGGGGTTGGACCACGCCGGCTGGGTCCTCGTGGACGCCAGGAAGGTCGCCCGGTTCGAGGGCGCGTTGATCCGGCACCAGATCGATCTGACCGACGCGCTTGGCGACGGGAAGGAGCACCTGCTCAGCATCGTGTTCGACGAGCCGCCCCGCGAGCAGGGGCAGCTCGGATACACCTCGCGATCGGTCCACTTCAAGCCCCGCTACCCCTACAGTTGGGACTGGTGCCCGAGAGTCGTGCCGGTCGGCGTGTGGGATACGCTGGTTCTGAAGTGTGGCGCGTCGACGGCGATCGACCCCGTGCACACACGGGCCATTCTCAAGGACGACAACCGGACCGGCCGCGTCGAGCTTGCCCTGGACGTGGACGGGTCGGTCGTCACCGCGGGGAAGCTCGGCGCGATCACGGCCGTGGTGACAGACGGCGAGCGCGAGGTGGGGCGTGTTTCCGCCCAAGCGCTGCCGGGTCGGATGGAGATCGTCGTCGATGGACTCGCCGTCGAGCCCTGGTGGCCCAACGGGCAGGGCGAGGCGAAGACCTACACGTTGACCCTCGAAGCCGTCATCGGTGTGGACGTCTGGCGTCACAAACGGACGCTGGGATTCAAGCGCGTCGAGTGGCTCCCGTGCGACGGGGCGTCGCCCGACGCCGAGCCGTGGATCTGCGCGGTCAACGGCAGGCCCATCTTCCTGCAGGGCGTCAACTGGGTCCCGCCGCGGGTCTGCTACCACGACACGACGGCAGACGAATACGCCCGACTGATCGACCTCTACCGCGAGATGGGCTGCAATCTGCTGCGGGTTTGGGGCGGGGGGATCTTGGAGAAGGAGGCGTTCTACGCCCGCTGCGACGCGGCCGGCATCCTGGTGTGGCAGGAATTCCCCCTGTCGAGTTCCGGCGTGGACAACTGGCCGCCGGAGGACCCGGCGGCGATCGAGCGTCTCGCGTCGATCGCGTCGTCGTACATCCGCAGGCGGGGCCATCATGCGTCGCTGCTGCTCTGGTGCGGCGGCAACGAGTTGCTCGGCGGCGGACCGGAAGGCCCGGGCGAGGACGGCGTGCCGGTGGGCTACGACCATCCGTGCGTCGCCGCGATGCGCGACGTCGTGGCCGCCGAGGACCCGGGCCGACGGTTCCTGCCGACCTCGGCGAGCGGTCCGTGGGAGTGGGGCACGCCGGAGAAGTTCGGCACGGGCCTGCTGCATGACGTTCACGGACCGTGGGGGTTCAGCGCGGGCTGCGAAGACATGGACGCATGGCGGGCATACTGGGCCAAGGACGACGCCCTGTTTCGATCCGAAACGGGCATGCCGGGCGCCCATGGCATGGACCTGATGAAGCGATACGCCGAGGGCGTGGACGTCTGGCCGCCCACCACCGAGTACTGGATGCACACGTCCTCGTGGTGGCGACAGTGGGATCGCTTCAAGGATCGTTTGGCGTCGCTGCCGCCGGACGAGGGCCTGGCCGAGTACATTCGAGCGACCCAGTCGGACCAGGCCGAGGCCTACGCCATCGCCGCCGCCGCATGCAAGGGACGGTTCCCCCGTTGCGGCGGCTTTGTGATCTGGATGGGCCACGATTGCTTCCCATGCCCCGCCAACAACTCGGTCATCGACTTCGAACGCCAACCGAAGCCGGCATACTTCGCGCTTAAGCGCATCTTTCGGGGAGAGGGGGACGGTTGACCCAACAACGCAGCTACCGACTCGGAGTGGACCGGTCCCCTCGTCATGTGTCCGGTCCCGGTTTCTGGTATATGAATGAGTCGTATGCATCTCGGCGTCGATGACGGTCAGCCCGACGGGAGGTCCCCATGCCCTCGATCGAGATCCTCGAGACCGGTCGGTTGGACGAGCGGGATTCGGCGTTTCCGCAGGCGGTCGAGTTGCCGAATCAAGACATCCTCTGCTCGTTCAGCGTCGGCGGCGGACCGGAGGTGCACGGCGGAACCGACTGGGCGCGGTCCACCGACGGCGGCCGAACGTGGCGCGTCGAGGGCACCCTCCTGCCGCCGACCGACAAGCCAAAGACCAGCAACTTCCTCAAGCTCACACTCGCCCCGGACGGAAGCACCGTCTACGCGTATGGGGCACGGCTGTACCGCACCCCGGGCCAGAAGTTCGGTCACGGCCGGCGCGAGGCCGTGCTGTGCGTGTCTGACGATTGGGGGCGCACCTGGTCAGGCCCGCGCGTCGTCCCGATGCCGGTCAGCTGCCCGTTGGAGATCTCGCACGGCGTGTTGCCGCTCTCGTCGGGGCGGCTCCTGGCGCCGGCCGCGACACTCCCGGACATGGACCGCTTGGGCGAGCAGGTCTTCGTGGCCATCTCCGACGACGGGGGCCTGACTTGGCCGTCGCACAGCGTCGTGTTCGAGGATCCCGACAGGCGGCTGGGCTACTTCGAGCAGAAGCTCGCCGAGCTCGAGCCCGGTCGGGTTCTGGCCACGGCGTGGACGGTCACGCTCGGCGACGTGGCGGATCGGCCCAACAGCTACACCATCTCCGATGACGGCGGCACGACGTGGGAGCCGGTTCGTTCGACGGGTATCGACGGCCAGACGCTCACGCCGCTCTGGCTGGGCGGCGATCGGCTCCTCGTCCTCTACAACCGTCGGTACGGGCATCAGGGCATCGTGATGGCTCTGGTGGCGCTGACGCCGGAGACCTGGGTCTGTCACTACGAAGACCTGCTGTACGACGCACGGCGCAGACGGGATCGCCCGTCGGACGTCACGTCCGGCGTCGAGGAGTTCGACACGTTCGAGTTCGGCTTCCCGACCGCCATCAGGCTGCACGACGGCACGATCTCGGCCACGCACTGGTGTCGGGAGGAGGGAACCTTCGGGATTCGCTGGACGAAGCTGCGCGTCGATTGGTGATCTGCGAACATGGCCTGCAGAATGGAATTCCGCCCCGGCAGCGCCGACCGGACATCGTAGGGTCGGGGCACGAGGAAACGCCATGAAGCGAAACGGAACGCTCGTCGCGTTGTGTCTGGTGTTGGGTCCGACCGCCCCAGCCGCAGCGCCCAACGTCATCGATATCGCCGATCGGCTGGAGCTGTTCGTCGATGCGTTCCTGATCGACACGGTCAAGGGCGTCACGCGCAGGCTCCACGCGCCGCAGAGACGCGAGGTGGCCATCAAGTTCGACAAGCCCTGGGAGGGCGGCGCGTGCGGGTACCCAACTGTCTTTCAAGACGACGGCGTCTATCGCATGTACTACCGCGCGCAGGACGTGGTCGGACCGTATATCCGCTTCCCAAACATGTACGGACCCGAAGTGACCTGCACCGCCCAGAGCAAGGACGGGATCCACTGGACGCGTCCCAAGCTGAACCTGTTCGTCGGCGAGTTCACGAGCCGGTACGGCAAGAAATTCACCGTCGGCCGGGACAACAACATCGTCTGGATCGGCAAGGGACGGCTGGTCGACACCACGCACAACTTCTCGCCGTTTCGCGACACGAACCCGGCCTGCAAGCCCGAGGCGCGGTACAAGGCCTTCGCCCGGATGTTCGACGGCAAGGTCGCGGGCCTGCTCGCGTTTCAGTCGCCCGATGCGATCCACTGGTCGCTGATGCAGGACGCGCCCGTGACCACCGAAGGCCGCAACGACACCCACCCGGCCGTCTTCTGGGACTCGGTTCGGAAGCGATACGTCGAGTTTCACCGGGGCAACATGCGACGCGGCTACCGCGATCTGATCACGTCGACGTCCGAGGATTTCCTGCATTGGACGCCCGACCAAGAAGTCACCTACGGCAACACGCCGAACGAGCACCTCTACAGCCCGAAGGTCGTCCCGTACTTCCGGGCGCCGCATATCTACCTCGCGTTCCCGATGCGGCTGGTAACAGGGCGGGTGTGGGTCAAGCAGCACCCCGAGCACGAGATCTCCGACGCCGTGTTCATGTCGTCGCGCGACGGCGTCCGCTTCGACCGGAGTTACATGGAAGGTTGGATCCGCCCCGGCCTGGATCCCGAGCGGAAGTCGTGGATCCACGGCAACACCGAACCGGCGTGCGGACTCCTTCAGACCGGTCCTGATGAGCTGTCGGTCTACTGGATCGAGTGTGCCGCCCAGGTGGGCTCGATCGCCCAGATGCGACGCGGCACGCTGCGGCTGGACGGCTTCGTCTCGATGCACGCGACGTACGCCGGCGGCGAGTTCGTCACCAAACCATTGAGATTCGCCGGCCGTCGTCTGGTCATCAACTTCGCGACGTCCGCCGCCGGGGCCGTCCGCGTGGAGATCCAGGACCCGACCGGCAAGCCCCTCCCCGGCTTCGAGTTGAAACAGTCGCTCCTCACGTACGGCGACGCGATCGAGCAAGAAGTCCGCTGGAAGTCAGGCCCCGACGTCGCCCCCCTGGCCGGCAAACCCATCCGCCTGCGGTTCGTGATGAAGGACGCCGATCTGTACGCGATACGGTTCCGCTGAGTCGCCCGACGCGGCTTTGCGGACGGTCCGGCGGCATGGTAGCCTACAAGCGGGTCTCGGGGTCCCGGGAATCCTGAAACATCACGAGGGGACAAGGATTCCCGATCTGCGGGCGTGAGTAGGACGAGCCGACGATGATGGAACACAGAGAACTGGCCGAGGCGTACGTAGAAGTCATCGAGGCGTGCCTCAGGCGGCCGGAACTGATCGCGAGGCTCCTGGGGCTCTGTCGACGTGCCAGGGACGAAGGGGAGGCCGCGTGGGAGCGGTTCTTCCAAGGGCGGATCCAGCAGGAGAGGGAACAGCATCAGGATGCCCTCGCGCAGTTCGAACGAGCTCTGCGTCTCGACCGTGACCACGTGTTCGCGTTCTTCTCAAGGGGAGCCAGCCTAGACGCATTGGGCCGCACTGAGGAGGAGATGCGCGTCTACGACGAGGTCGTCTCTCGCTTCGGCGCGTCGGAGGAGGTGGTTGTTCAAGAACGGGTGGGAGCGGCCCTGGTCAACAAAGGCGTCGTGCTGCACAGACTGGGGCGCTTTGGCGACGCCATAGGGGCTTTTGACGAGGCGGTCTCGCGGCTTGGCTCGTCGGAGGCACCTCTTCTCCTAGTGCGGGTGGGAGTGTCTCTGTTTAACAAGGGCAACGTGTTGCGGGACCTCGGGCGCCTCGACGATGCTATAAGCGCCTTCACCGACGCGGTCCTGCGGCTTAGCTCCTTGGTGGAACTCTTTGCCCTGGAGCTGGTGGCAAAGTGCCTGGTCAACAAAGGGAACGTGTTGGGGCGGGTGAGACGGTTCAACGACGCCATTGCGGCATACGATCAGGTGGCCTCGCGTTTCGGCGAATCAGAGGAGCCGCCGCTTCGGGAGCAGGTGGCGCTGGCCCTATTCAACACAGGTGTTTCCTTGGAGGCGCTAGGACGCTTCGACGATGCCATACGGGCCTACGACCAGGCGATCTCGCGCGCTGGGGAGTCAACCGAAGACGCCTCCAAAGAGCTTCTGGTTCAGGCTCTGGCTTACAAGGCACAAGTCCTCGGACGGCAGGGAAGGAAGAAAGAGGCCTTGCGATGCCTTGAGGAGGGGGAGCGGCGAGATTCGGGCAGTTTCTTCGTCCGACAGACGCGTGCGCTGCTCCTGGACCGGGACGACAAGGCCAAGCCAGCGGACAAGGCGGCGGCGAGGCGGTCGGCGGTTGCGGTCGCGGGCGACGACCATCGCAAGCAGATCGAGACGTACTTGCGGTTTGTGATCGAGCGATTCGGCGACAAGAAGGAGGAGTACTTCGAGAAGATGAAGCAGCGCCAGGGCCGCGTCGAGCGCTTCCTGGAGCCCAAAGGCGCGTTCCACGGCGACCAGTCCGTGCTGATGGTGTTGCGCGAGTGGAACTCCTACACGCCTGCGATTCCTGACGAGAGCGAGGCCGACCGTGGCGGCGGGTATTTCGTCTGGCATCGGGGGCAGGGCATCGTCATCGACCCCGGCTTCGATTTCCTAGTCAACTTCCAGCAGGCCGGTGGGCGGATCCACGACGTCGACCACGTGATCGTCACGCACGCCCACAACGACCACACCGCCGACCTAGAGTCGGTGCTCAACCTCTTGTTCAACTACAACAAACAGCGTGAGCGTGAAGACCGCCCCGACCTCCGCAAGCGGGTGAAGCTGTATCTCGGTGCGGGAGCGCAACGGAAGTTCTCCGGGCTGATCCCATTGCGCGACGTCGACTACATCGACCAGATCGTGACGCTCAACCCTGCGCGGAAGGACAGGCCACAGGTGATCCCGCTCTTCACGGGCGCGACGCTCACTGTCCTGCCCGCCTACCACGATGACGTGGTCACACCGGACACCGCCGTCGGACTGGCGTTCGACTTCCGCTTCCGCGGAAAGGACACGCCGACACGGCGGGTCGTCTTCACCGCAGACACGGGCCTCTATCCCCGTCGACGGGACAAGCATGGCGACTACCTCAGGGACGACGATGCCGTTGATGCCCGCGAAGAAGTAGCGCTCTATCGGTGCTACCCGAACCGGTTCGCTGAGCCTGGCAAGACCGATCTGCTCGTCGCCCACATCGGGTCCATCCGGCAGGAGGAGTTCAGGGAGGACCTCACCGCCTGGGATCCACAGCAGGAACCGACGTTCTATCAGGACCACCTCGGGTTGCTGGGGACGCTGATCCTGCTCGACCAGCTGGCGCCGCGGGCAGCGATCGTCAGTGAGTTCGGGGAGGAGCTCAAGGACATCAAGGTCGCCCTGGTGGACGAGATCGACAAGGCATTGGCCAACAGACGAGAAGACCAGGACAAGACGCCTTTCCGCGTCTTCCCGGGCGATCTGACGACTGTCTATGACATCAAGCAGGCCAAGTTCCTGTGTCACAACACGCATCAGTTCGAAGCGCCGGAGGACCTCGTGATCAAGCAGGGGGCTGAGTATGACGTCCAAGGACAGGCGCGCCCCGGCGTCTCCCGCCCCTACCTCTTGACCCAGGAAGCCCTACAGGGAGTCGACCTTCCGGAAGACGCGCTGCGGGCGTACTTCCGGAAGCGAGCGGAGGGCACACTCCCCTATTTCGCGTCGAACCCGGATCCTGCAGGGGGAGCCGAACCCACCTAGCGTCGCGCGGACCGCATCGCGCTGAGCCAGGGCTCGCGCTCGTCGCTTACGACTTCCAGCGTGCCACGGCATCGCGGACCTTGCCGGTGGCTTGCTCGTGGCGGATGCCTGCGGCCGCCAAGGCCTGCTGCGCTTTCGGCCCGAATTGGCCCGCCAGAACCAGCTCGGCGTGTCGGTTCACGATCTCCTGAACCCCCGCCGGCCCCGCGCCAGTCGTCATCCCGGCTGCCGGATTCGAGAAGGCTTCGAAGCGGAGTGTCTCTGTGTCCACGATCAGGAAGTACCGACAGCGACCGAACTGCTCAGACACCTGGGCGTCCAACGAGCCCCCCGTTGCGGCCACGGCGATGATCATGTTTGCTCTCCCTAGCCCCCGACGCTAGCGGCAATGTCCCACATCGCGTGCCATCGTGACGCCTGACGCAGTGAGGGCCCTACCGGCGTGCGTGGACGGGGCAACCCTCACCGCCACTTCCATCGTCTTGCTTGTGGGTGTTGGCCCGGCCAGCGGCGTTCTGGGCCATGTCGACGTCGCCTGCGCCGACCGCAACAACCCGGCATGAGAAAGGCTCCGTCCGTCAACCGCCCGGACACGAATGCGTTCAGGACGTCCTCCACCGGCCCGCACGTCTGCGGGATCACTCGCACGCCTGCCGACGCCAAGCTCGCCTCGAGCGGCCACGAGATCGCCCCGCAGATCAAGACATCGACGCCGAGCCCCGCAACGTGCAAGGCCCTGCGAGCGAGATCGGTCTCGTCGATTCGCTCCTCGCGGCGGCTGGTCTCGCCCCCGCCTTCGACGCAGACCACAAGCAGGCGCCGAGCCTCATCGAACACGGGAGAAACCCGGCCATCGTGTGTAGATATGGCCACTCTCACGGTCAGGCAGGTTGCACTCGGCGTGCCAAGGCCGAGCCGGGCATACGCCAAGTCGGAGCCCTTGAAAAGACAATGAGTTAGAGACGAACAGGGCTCAAGGGTCCGAAGAAACGGCGTTGCAATCTGCGAGCCTCATCGGTCCGAGACGGCGGCAAGGTGCTGTGCTACGGCCCATTCCGGGTCCGCCCGTCGGTGTCAGGCAGATCGATCCTCAGCGACTTGATCTTACGGAACAACGTGCTGGGATGGATGCCGAGTTCCCGGGCCGCTGCGTTCCGGTTGCCATGATGGTTGCGGATGGCGTCAGCGATGTGCATCGCTTCGAGTTCCCTCAGCGTGACCCCCCTTTGGGTCCGTCCTGCGCGCAGCTCGGTCTCCTCGCGGAGCAAGGGAGGCAGGTGTCGAACCTCGATCATCCCCCCTCGGCAGAGAATGAAAGCATGCTCGACGATGTTCTCCAGCTCCCGCACGTTGCCTGGGTAGTCGTGATCCATCAGTATCGCCATGACTTCGTCAGAGACCCCGGCGATGTCCTTGCTCTGAAGTCGGTTGTACTTCGCGACGAAGTGATCGATAAGCAGAGGAATGTCCTCCCTGCGATCTCGCAACTCGGGCAGCGGCAAGCGCATCACGTTGACCCGGTAGTACAGATCGCTCCTGAAGGTTCCCTGCCCAACCAGCTTGGCGAGGTCCTTGTTCGTTGCCGTGATGATCCGCACGTCCGTCTTGACCGTCTCGACGGAGCCCAGAGGCTCAAACTCGCCCTCCTCCAGAACGCGCAGCAGCCGTGTCTGCATGGCGGGCGATACGTCCCCGATCTCGTCGAGCAGCAGCGTTCCCCCATCCGCCACGGCGAACCGCCCGGGCTTGGCCTTCCGAGCATCGGTAAACGCA